>CAZGOA010000001.1:0-248987 GCA_964527425.1 uncultured Gammaproteobacteria bacterium
TAACAAAGCACCAATAAAACCTGTTTCCTCGGAGATAATCGCAAATATAGCATCAGTATTTGCTTCGGGTAGATATTCATACTTTTGTCGAGATTTCCCAAATCCAACACCTGTCCATCCGCCTGATCCTATTGCTAAAAGCGCTTGTCTAATCTGGTAAGATGATCCAAGGGGGTCACTATTAGGATTAATAAATGTTGTTAATCGTTCTAAACGATACGGTGTTATAACAGCCAATATAACAAATAATCCCACTGCTATTGGAATGAAGGTAGCTAATTGTTTAAGAGGAGCTCCTGAAACAAAATAAACACTAAGAGATATAACTAATAAGATAATACTCGTGCCCATATCTGGCTGAAGTAATACTAACCCTACCGTTGCACCAAGAAACATCACAAATGCTTGAAATCTTCCCTTTTCACGATTGGATAGCCACGCAGCCAGGTAAATACATACAGCTAGTTTTGCCAATTCTGATGGTTGAACTGTAAAAAAACCAAAATTAAGCCATCTACTGGCGCCATATAAATTCATACCAATAATAGGGAAAAATACTGCAATAAGAAGTCCTAATGTTACTAACAATATGGGCACTGCAAATAAATACCAAAATTTATACTCAATATTCGAAAAAAATATAAGTGATATTATTCCAATAACTAACCACAACATTTGATCTTTTATAAAAAAATGAGCATCACCAAAATCCCTTATCGCAATTGGAACAGACGTGTTGTACACCATTAACACTCCAAATAGCGCTATTGAAACAACAGCACTCATCAGCAACCTATCCATGGTTTTCCCTTGGGATTTTTTTAATGCTTTTGGAATTTCAGAAATGACTAATCCAATAAAAGCGAATATATCTTTCATATCTAATTAAGAATAACAGAAAAATGAGCCGTTGTTGCTAATAAACAACCTATATGAAGAAGTAGTTAGCTAGTTAGTTGTGCTAGCCACAAACCAAAGATAGATAAAACTACTGTAATTATCCAAAAACGCATAACTATTTTCGTTTCAGGCCAGCCCTTTGCCTGAAACCACAAATGAAGCGGGGCAGCGGTAAATAATTTTTTTCCAAAAAATCTCTTCCATAATAACTGCAACAATGAAAAAGCAACTTCAAGGACAAAAATTCCACCTATTACGATTAACACTGGAATTTTCCCTAAAAGTATTCCAACAACGGCAAAAGTAGCACCGAAAGATAATGCACCGGTATCACCTAAAAATATACGTGCTGGGTGGATATTAAAATACAAAAAAGCAAGTAGTGAACCTAACCATAGAGCGATAAATATTGATAAGGGCGCATCTAATATGGAACTTGATATAGTCCAAAATGCCGTTAAAGCAATAACAAGCATTCCTGATGCCAAACCATCTAGTCCATCTGTAATATTAAATGCATTAGCAAAAGATATTATTGTAAACACTGAAAAAGGAATAAAAAAGTAACCTAGATCAAATACACCTAAAAATGGAATATGAAATACATCAATTTTTAACTCCATTACAATCCAATAACTAATAATTGAAGCAAGAATTATTTCTAAAATAAGTTTGTGTCTCAGTCGCAAGCCAAAAAACTGATTTTGTTTCCAACCGAATGTTTTCTTAAAATCATCCAACAAACCCAAAACACCAAAAGAAACGAAGGTAACTAATAAAATTTTTATTTCAGAGAACAATGGATAGACTGCAGTTATAGGTATCCAAAAATACCTCATTAATATCAGAAGAATTGGAAGCATTAATGTGACAAAAACAACAATTAATAAACCTCCACCTACTGGTGTTCCAGCTTTAGATTCGTGAAACCTATCATATATAGGAGTTCGTTTATTAAACGCATCTAGTGTTTTCTGATGTTGTCTTCGAAATTTCCATTTATATAACAACCGTATAAAAGGTACATATAGGGCACTTGTGCATATCCAAGAAAACAATAAAACACCTAATAATAGTTCCATAATTAGTTATGTAAATTCGAAGAGTCGTCTGTTCACATCGTAATAATTTTATTATTAGTATGTGAATTTCGAATTTATATCAAATACGGCAGAAAAACAAATCCCGCTACAACAACTGATCCAAAAGCAATAAATAACATCATTCCTGCTGCAACGTCTTTAGCAATTTTTGCTTCTTTACGCCATTCTGTTGTTATTAAATCAGTAACTGCTTCTACAGCTGTATTTAACAACTCACCTGTGATACCTAATATGATTGTGAATATTACCAATATCCACTCAGTTCTGTTTATTTCTAACCAAAAGGCAAGAAATACCGCAATTAACGATAATATAAAATGAACTCGAAAATTAGGTTGACTTCCAAATGCCCACCATAACCCTGCAAATGCGTTTTTAAATGAAATTGTGTGTTGATGAATCATTTTTTTCATATCTGTCTTGTTAAAGTATAAAGCCAGCATGTGAAGAAAACAAATTAATGCTAAACTCAATATCCTTTCTTTATTCGTCTAAATGTTTCTATAGCTTTGGGTAGTATATAAAAAGCAGAAACAGGATAATCATGTGCATGTAAGAAGGACAATTCATGCCCTCCAAATCCTTTTTTAAAAAGTGTAATTCCTTGCCATGGATGATTTGGTTGATTTTGAGGTGCTATTCCCCAAAAATTATAGTAATTCATTCCTCTTTTTTTGGCTTCTTTAATAGCTTCCCATTGTATAAGATATGAACCAGGAATCTTATGTGAAATTGAAGCTCCATGGTGATAGATAGCTTGGCCTCCTGTAAATAAAATTATAGCGGCAGCTATACATTCACCTTCAAAATCAGCGGTAAACAACAACACTTCTTTTTCCTTTGCAAACAATTCAAACTCTTCGCTGATTCCTTTATGCGGAACAAATCCTTGCCGTTTTGATGTCTCATTGTATAAACGAAAAAAAGTATTTAACTGTGAAATGCTATCTGTTGATGTTATCGTCACACCAAGATGTTGAGCTCTGCGAATTTCATACCGTGTTGTTTTTCTCATCTCTTTCAATAAATCATCTTCAGATTTATCGAGAGGTAAAATCCAACATAGCTCAGCATCCATAGCATGAATTGCAGCTGGCTTATAACCCAAACCCTGTAATTTTTCTTCAAACGAAGAATCTACAAGTGGACTAATTCGAAAAAATATTACTCCCTCTTTTTTTGATATATGTACTAGTTCATCAGTTATATATTTCCATAATGGAATATCATTTCTTGCAAGTATTGGTCCATGACGTAAATGAATAAACGATCCTCTTTTTGCTTGCACTATAGTAAGCTGAAGAATTGCTACTAATTTCGTACTATTATATACACCAAAACGTGTTATTTTATTTCCAATTTTCTTCTGGACTTCCCCCCAAACCCATGAATGAAATAAAGATGTTGGATTATACTTTAAAAAAAATAAATCCCATTCCGAACGATCTGTTATTTCACGGGTGGTAAAACTCATATATACATTGTTATGTTCTTGCTAAACTGTTTAATATCATTTTAAAAATTGTAAAAAGCAAGGAGCCTAATAAAGCACTCATAAAACCAGAAACATAAAATCCTGGAGTAACGCTACCTACTAGAAGAAATAATAAAGCATTTAACACAAATGTGAATAAACCTAAGGTAAGTAATGTAATAGGTAATGTGAAAAATACTAATATCGGCTTAATAAATGTATTAACCAGACCCATCACAACCACAGCAATTAACGCTGAAAAAAAATCATCAATAACAACTCCCTTAATGAGAAGTGACGTTAAATACAAAGCTATAGCATTAATAATCCACTGAGCGATTGTTGATATCATATACCTTATTGTAGCACTGATACTACTTTTTTTGCTTCTGACAATGAAATTCGCGTTGGTAAATTAACAATATGTTTTGAAGAAAACTCAGCTTCTGGACATCTTGAAGAATTATATTGTGCATGTTTTAAATCTACACCTTTTGGATCAACGACATTATGATACCAATTCCCAAGTAAGATATTCATTTCTTTCGCTTTTTGTATTACAGCTTCAGGATTGTCTACAAGTATTGGAAATCTTAAATAGATTGCTCCATTTACTTCAGGAACAATTTTAGTATTTTTTTTATATGTTAGTGCTGATCGATAGTAATTAGCTATTCGCTGCCTTTGAGTATTATATCTGTGTAATTTTTTAAGTTGATTTATTGCTAATCGCATAAGTGTTGGTGGGTACTTACGTGGAAAATCCAACGGCTGTATACCACATTTTTCTTCTTTATATACCGGAAACGAAAGCAAACTCAGCTTTTGCAATATAACCAATAACATTTTTCCAATACCAATAGAATAGAGTGGCAGTATAACATTCATTACTATAGGATGTAATAACTGTTGAAATGTCCAGTGATATCCTGGATATGTTAGTTGCTGAAGTCTACGTTCCAATTTTTGGGCTATTAGGGTTTGTTTATGAACAATAGCTACTCCTCCAAACACACTTGATAATACTTTGTCTCTTCCGAAACTAAAAAAAGCTGCATCTCCATAAGTTCCTAATAGTTTTCCTTTATAAGATGCTCCAAATGCATGTGCACAATCTTCAATAACAAAAAGGTCATATTTTTTCGCCAAAGACATAATAGAATCAATTTCAGCCGGAATTCCGAATGTATGTTGAACTATTATTGCTTTAGTTTTTTTTGTAATAACTTTTTGAATAGTTGTTTCATTTAAATTGTATGATTTGTCAATATCTGCATAAATTGGTTGAGCACCAGTCCATAACACAGCATTCGGAACTGCAACACACGTAAATGCTTGCACTACTACTTCATCACCATCTCCAATACCAAATGAAGATAATAATTCAACAAGTGCAGATCTTCCACTATTATAAAAAAATATATTAGAAGTCTTAAAAGTTTGTTCAAAAAACTTCCTCATGCTATCTTTCGCTTCGCCAGAATACCAATGCCATGGAGTTAATAACTCTTTGAGTGCAATAATCACATCATCTCTTTCAGTATTAGGAGATAATGAAATGGTAATTGGTTTAAAAAACATACATGTTATTCATTAAGAATCCTTGTAATAGCTTCTACAAATATTTTGGGCTGTTTATATGGCACACCGTGATCAGCATTCTGAATTGTTAATAACTGAGAATTTGGTATGGTTGCAATCATTCGCTTTGCAATATCTATTGGAACCATCCGATCATGTTCTCCCCATACGAGATACGTAGGAATAGTAATATGCTTCATATCATCAAGGAGTGATTCACTAACAATATTCTTAAATGTCTCTTTCATGGTTCCTCTGGCAGTATTATATTCTTTTGCCCCCACTAAACTATAATATTTACTTCTAAATACTGTCATAAAGCCAGATAACATAGGAATTGAAAACAATAATTTTCCAATTTTAGCAATCTTTATAAGAATTATACGTTTTATACTTAAAACAGGGCTAAAACCAGGAGTTCCGGTTAAAATAAGTGTTCGAACACTATTTGGATTCTTTCGACAATATCTTAGAGCAACCCTGCCTCCAAACGAATGTGCAATAAACATTGGGTTTTTAATTTTTTTTTGTTCAAGATAATTCGATAAAAATTTCGCATAATCGTTTAGATAGAATGGTTTATCTGGTGGAGCTGACTCTCCAAAACCCGGAAAATCCGGCGCACAAACGATATAGCCATGATTTTCAAGCTCACTTATGAGAGGAGAAAAACGTTTTTTTGAAAGTCCCCAACCGTGGAGAATGACTATAGTAGGTTTTACAATCATTGTTCTATATTTTTTGTTTAAATTGTTCTCTATTCCCCTCTATCTGTTTTTCATTTGGTTGTATAGTTACAGAAGTCTGCGACCTGACAAAACTTTGTTCAGGAATATCTTGAGAAATTGTTATACCTGCACTTATGAATGATCCCGATCCTATTTTCATACCCGGCATAATGCTCGTATTTACACCGATTCGAACATTGCTTCCTATCATAGCTCCCAATTTATTCCTTTGAGTACTAACTTTTTGTTGTTTAATAGCAGAATAAATTAATCCTTCGTTTAGTTTTAAATTTGCAAGTACGCTTCCCGAGCCCATACTAATATTCGATTCAAGCACACTATCACCTATATAATTTGTATGAAACCAACAATTATCACCAATGTAACTTCTCGTAATATCGGTACTAAATCCTGTGACACAATTATTTCCAATCATGCTAAATCGTATAACGTTATTATTTCCAATAATAGTATTGTCACCAATGTAGGCTGGACCGACTATTTTTGTAAACTCCATGACTTTTACATTGTTACCAAAATATACTGGGCCCTCTATAACAACATTAGGTTTAATATCAAGTCCGGTACCTTCATGATATGTTAGATTAGGTAATAATTCATCCATTACAGAAAGTACATGCCATGGGTATTTAAGAGATGAAACATTCCCGTCATGTTCACAAAATATAAATTCATGTTTTTTCATTAACTCAGCAAGTGCTTTTTCATATACATCGTCACTCTCAGATTTTACTAACTGAATTGCATGTAATAATTCGTCTGCATCAGCAATATAATGACCTGAGCACGTAACAAATGGGCTTGGTTCATTCCCTTCGCCAGGTTTTTCTATAATAGATACAACTCGATTATTCTCGAGTACTAAATAACCACCCGGAAAGTAAACTTGAGGTTTAAAGCCAGATATAACCCCAAAGGCATTTGAATCAATACCTGATTGTATTACTCTTGTTGGAAAGGAAGTATTTATAATGTCATCTGCTATAAGAATCAGTAATGAATATCCTTTAATACTATTTGCTGCATGTACTATTGCATTCGCCATTCCTAAAGATGTTGGTTGTTTTATTAATTCATGAGTAACAGGGTAAGAAAGTCTCTCAAAAAAAGCGTGGTTATTATTATTCGTTACAACTATTACTTTTTTTGCTTGAGCAGGCAATGAATTCATTACAGTATGTTCTATAAGTGGTCTACCAAAAAACGGAAACAACAATTTATCTGTATAAAAAGGCCAAAAGCGAGACCCGCTTCCTCCAGCTAAAATTAATACAGCTAAGTCTTTCATAGTTATTCTTCAACCTCACGTACAATATCTGCACCTAACGCACGAAGTCTGACTTCTATTTCTTCATATCCTCTATCAACGGTTTCCACGCGATAAACATAACTTTCTCCTTGGGCAGCTAATGCGGATAAAATCAGTGTTGCACCTGCTCTAATATCATCAATTTCTACAACTGCATTATGCAATTTGACTGGACCTGTTATTCGTATGCCTTGATATGTTCCGTCTATTCTATCACCCCAATTAAAATTATACGTTTTATCTGGCTCATCAACAGCAGGTTCATAGAATTCAATTTCTGCACCCATTTTTTGAAGATGAGTAACATAAGAAAAACGACTTTCGAATACTGTTTCATGAACCGTAGAAGTGCCCTGTGCTTGTGTCATTAATAAAGCCCAAGGAGCCTGCCAGTCTGTCATAAAACCAGGATGCGGAGCGGTAACAATATCTATACATCTTAGTGGTAATGAGGCCTTGTACGTCGTTGTATTTTTATCAACTTCTATTACCTCTCCCCCTGCTGCAATAAACGGGTTGAGAAATGAAGTTAAAGAAGATCGTTCAGAATTATGAACAGTAATTTCTCCTTGTGTCACTGCTGCAGCAACAGCCCAAGTCACTTCTTCATTTCTGTCTGGCATAATTGAATATGTTGCTCCCGACAATTCTGTAACACCCTCAATGATTATTTGATCTGGTTTAGATCTTTTTACATTACCACCCATCAAATTTAGTACTATCATTAAATCATCAATTTCAATTTCTTGTGCAGCATTATTTATTACTGTAGTACCTTTTGCTTTAACAGCTGCTAACATAACGGCTTCGGTACCTGTATGAGTTACTTTATCAAATGTAACAGTTGTTCCAAGGAGTTGTTCACTAGTTGCATGAAAAAACCCGTCAGAAGAATCATAAGTAATACTTGCACCCATATCCTCAATAGCTTTTATATGCCTGTCAATTGGACGTACGCCTAATCGACATCCGCCTGGATTTGGAATATCAGCTTTTCCATACATTAGTAACAGTGGACCCAGCACAAGAGAAGATGTTCTTAGTCTTGCACCAACATCCAACGGCACTGTTGTGACTCCGTTAGATGTGTAAGTCAAAGTTACTGTGTGATCAGACCATTCTGTATGAACACCCAATAAATTTAAAATCTCTAACATGCTAAAAACGTCTTTTATTTTAGGCACGTTATGAAGAACTAATGACTCATGTGTTAATAATGAAGCAACAAACATTTTTAGAGCAACGTTTTTTGCTCCTTGTAAACGCACTTCACCTTTTAAAGGTTTACCTCCACGAATAATAAATTTTTCCATAATATGTTACTGTTCTCCAATTTTTACGATTTCTTCTTCTAATACAACTCCAAATTTTTTATTTACGGTCTCTTTTACTATTTCAATCAACGTTAATATGTCCTTTGCTGTTGCTCCACCAGTGTTTACGATAAAATTTGCATGGACTGGTGAAATTTGTGCCTTACCTACAGTATGGCCTTTAAGACCAGCAGCATCAATAAGATATCCAGCTGAGGTTGTGTTACCTGGAGTAGGGAGCATCAAAGCCGTTGACTTGCTAAGATTTCGGAATGTACATCCTGGAGTAAATACACCTTGAGGTTGACTAGACCTTCTATACCCAATGCTTCTATTTGCGGTATTCCATAATTGTTCCTTAGATTCTCTTATAAATTCAAACGTGACTGATAATACTATTTCTTTTGTCTGTTGAAGAACACTACTATCATAGGCAAATTTGAAATAACCCTTTGGAACAGTGATTATTTCTCCCTTTTGTGAAATAATTTCTGCCTGGTGAACTACATCACCTACGGCTCCTGGTGGATTAGTCCATTTCGAATTCATGTAGATTGCTCCACCAACTGTCCCTGGAAGTCCCAAATGCATTTCTATGCCTTTGTACCCTTCTTCAATACTCCACCTGACAAATGAATTAAAAATAACTCCAGAGTCTGCTTCAACATATACAGTACCGATATTTTCACCTTGTAAATATTTTCCTTTCATGCCTTTTACTGTTATTTCCTTTGTCATATTTTTTATGACTAATCCACGAATACCTTTATCACCGACTAATATATTTGAGCCTCCCCCAAGTATTGTTACAGGAATATTTCGAGTTCGAGCCTCATTATAGGCAAATACTAACTCTTCTTTGGTTAATACCACGATAAATACATCAGCAGGACCCCCCACTTTAAAAGTAGTATATGGTGCTATGGGCACATCTATCTGTGCTTTATCACCTAGTTTCTTACATAAATCTTTTATTTTATCGTTCATATTATTAACAATATTCTTGTACATACTCTCTTCCCCATACCCCAATATCTCCAGCACCCATAAAGAGTATAACGTCTCCTTCTTGAATTATCCTATTAAGACAAGCAAATATATCATGTTTTGTAGGTGTATAATAAATCGAGTTATTATTAACATTCATGTTGTCTATCAACAATTTACTCGTTATATTACCTATCTTTTCTCTAGCAGAAGGGTAAATATCTGTAATTATTATAGTATCTGCTTTATCAAAAGAACCTGAAAACTCATGAAGTAACGCTTCTGTTCGTGAATAGGTATGTGGTTGAAATACTGCAACAATTCTTCTTTTTGCGTACCAATCCTTTGCAGAATCAATAGTAGCTCGTATTTCTTTGGGATGGTGCGCATAATCATCAATAATTGTAATTCCTTTGTGTTCTCCGATTATTTCAAATCGTCTTGAGGCTCCCCGAAATGAATATAATGCTTTCTGACACTGTTCATCTGATATCCCTATAGTTTTTGAAACTACAATTGCCGCTGTTGCATTCAGTATGTTATGTTTACCCGGAACAGCTAATGCATAGTCGATAGTTTTATTGTTATCTAGAAGGGAAAATTTATTGCTTTTATCTTGTGTCACTGAATTAATTACACTCAAATCTGCATCATTAAAACCATATGTTTTTTGTGTTACAGATTCAGATCCAATATATCTCTTGCTGTAATTATCATCTTTATTCCAAATAAGAATTGCCTGATCTTTTAACTTACGTACCAAATGTCTATATTGGATTCCGATATTATCAATATCTTTGTATACATCCGGATGATCAAAATCAATGGTGGTAATAACTAATATAGACGGATTTAACCACAAAAACCGGGGAGTTTTGTCATGAATCGGATCAGTTACATATTCATCTGCTTCAACTACAAAATAATCACCATTCCCAGCATGACCTGGCAATCCTAAACCTTGAATCATTCCGCTCCCTATCGCATATGATGGATCTAATCCTGATTCTTTTAATATTGTAGCAACCATCGCTGTTGTAGTAGTTTTTCCATGACAACCAGCAATGGCAATAACTTTTTTATCTTTGGTTACTTCACCTAATGCAATACCATGAGGTAAAACGGGAATCTTTTTTTCTATTGCAGTTTGAACTTCTACATTATCCCTTCCTCTATGAGCACCTGTGTATATAACAATATCCGCATTCAAAATATGTTTCTTATCAAATCCTACTTGCAGCTGAATATTTGCCTTTGAAAGAACTTCATCAGTAGGAAACTCTTCTGGAAGATCAGACCCACTAACACTATACCCTTTCTCAACAGCCCAAACAGCCAGAGCAGCCATAGCAACACCTTTTATGCCTACAAAATGTATAGAACGAATCTTTGTCCAATCAAGGTTATTTTTCATAAACATCTAATGAAATAATACTCATTTGTTCACCAAACGTATCAGGGTAATCTTTTCGATAACTAAAATACTGATCATTTATGCATGATGTACATTTATTCACAGTTATTATGTTATTGTTAGATACTCTCTCTTTATGCAATTGATATCTTGCTACCTGTTCTAGACTTAAGTAACGATTATGTTTCACACGAGAAACACATTCATCGGTTATGCTACTAAATTCTAAAGCTAGATCATCCGATACTGTATAGCAACATGCTTGTATATGTGGTCCTATAAGAACTTTTAAGTCCTTCAAGTTAGCACCAAGTTGAATCATTTTACTCAAGATAGAATGAACCATATTTAGCTTAAGTCCCCTCCAGCCTGCATGAGCTGCTCCAATAATACCATTCTTTTCGTCCCATAGTAAAATCGGTACACAATCAGCTGTATGAATACCTAACATGAGTGACTTAGTTATCAATTCAATAGATGTTACAAATCCATCTACCTGCAATAATTTTTTCCCTTTTTGTCTTTCGTTAACTATTAAAACCGCATTACCATGTATTTGTTTACCATAGATAAGGTCATCAGGATTATATTTATTACTTTTTAACCATATTGAGATATTTTTTTTATCCCTCATATCTCCGTTATTTCTAGAAGAAAAATCTGTACGTATAGTAAATTTTTTCTTTCTATTATAAATAATCATGAAGCTATTATATGTCGTTCTTTCTATTAAATGAAAACTTCTATTCTTTTGGAGCAATTCCTAAATAATTAAATATTTCTTTTGCAATCGAGAAAAATAACGGGGCAGCAGTTTCTGATCCCCATTGTGAAGACTTAGGCTCTGTTAATACAACGAGCATTACAAATTTGGGATCATCAGCAGGAGCAAATCCCACAAAAGATGCTATTGTTTTATCTTTATCATAGTGACCTTCTACAGGTATCTGAGCTGTTCCTGTTTTACCAGCAACTTTATATCCTTGAGGTGCAGCCCACTTCGCTTCACCATATTTTGCTGCAGTTACCATCATGTCTTTTGTATGTCGTGCTGCTTCTGCAGAAATTACTTGTTTTATTCTTTTTTCTTTTTTTCGAACTATCTTTCCATCTTTATCTTTGAATTCTTTTACAACTTGAGGTTCCATAAGCCATCCATCATTTGCAATAACACCCACAGCTCGAACTAATTGTAGAGGTGTAACAGCAATACCTTGTCCAAAAGATGCAGTTGCATAGTCAATTTCTGACCAGGATCCTTTTTGTCTTAATAACGGAGAAGAATCATCTTCTAAATCTATTCCTGTTTTTTCCCCAAATCCAAAATTTTTAAGGTAATCAACAATTCGCTCATTTCCTAGTAAGCGTTGAATAAATACCATCCCTACGTTGGATGAATACTTTAGTACTTCAGTCATAGTAATTGTACCGTGGTATTCTTCATTCCATGTTTTGATAGAATATTCACCTATTTGAACTGGACCACCTTCAACAAAAGTTGTGCTTCCTTGAATCACTTTTTCATTTACTCCTGCACTTACAATCAATGGTTTAAACGTAGATCCTGGTTCATAACTTTCTGCAACTATTGGATTTTTATAAAGTTCTTTATCGAATTCTTGGTATTTACTTGGATCATAATTAGGATACGAAGCCATTGCTAAAATGCCACCAGTTTTAGGATCCATTACGACCACGCTACCTTCTTTTGCCCCATACTTATACATGCTTTCTTTAAGTTTTTGTTCAACTATATATTGGATTGATCTATCTATCCAAAGCACCAAACTTCTACCATCTTCAGGTTCTACTCTACTTGCTTCTCCAATTAATATTTGTCCTCCTTTTGCATCCCTCTCCATCAACATGCTTCCGTCTTTCCCTGCTAATTCCCGGTTGTAATACCCTTCTAAACCAAAATAGCCTTTATCACTACTTTGGTCATCTTGACCAACAAAACCTAATAAATGAGCTGCCATAGAAGCTTCGGGATAATATCTCATTGAAGTAGGCTGAAATCCTAACCCTGATACGTCCAAATCTTCTAATGATTTTTTTAACGTTTGATCAGCATTCCGTTTTAAACTTACCCATTTTTTACCTGGAGTAGTAATCTCAGTAAATAATTCTTGTGAAGACTTCCCAATTAAGGGTGCAACTCGATTTGCGAAAACATCTTTTTGGGTTATCAAATCCGGTTCAGCAAATATGTAATATGAAGGCTGATTAACGACTAATGCAGATCCATCACTCGTTAATATTTCTCCCCGCTTTGGAGCAATACTCATATGAGTTGCGTGTTGTGCTGCAGCAGATACTCGTAATCCATCTCCTAACAGAATTTGCCAATAAAACAACCGAGTAAATATACCTACATATAACAACACTATTGCAATAAAGACAACGTGGATTCTATGCATAAAATAAAACTACTAATACATAACACTGTACTATTAGCGCTTAATAGCAACAGGAAAGGAGTCTTCCGTAAATGCTATTACTTGAGAGGGATGAACAAATCCTAATGATTCTGCATTCTCTGACACTCGTTTTATTGAAGATAAGGTAACTACTTTCTGTTTTAAATAGGTATTTTGTTCTTCTAGTTCTACGATTCGTTTATCAATTCGATGTAATTTATTACTTAAAACGATCATTTCATTTGCAACAACCATTTGTATTAATACACATGCAAAAATCCCTACTGGTATTAGAATAAATAAAAGTCTTAGTGATTGTTTCATATTGTTATTTTTCTCCAATTCGAAGCTTTGCGCTTCGAGATCTCCGATTTTTTTCTAATTCATCACTACTTGGCCTTATTGGTTCTTTATTCATTACTTTCCATCCTCTTGTTTTTAGTATTCGTTTTACGATTCTATCTTCTAATGAGTGAAAACTTACTACTGCCAAACGACCACCCTCGGGTAACACCTTAAAGCTACCCTCAAGTGCTTGTTTAAGCGATCCTAACTCATCATTGACTTCAATCCGTAACGCTTGAAATATTCTCGCACTAATTTCGTCAACAAGTCCTTTTGGGACTGCTTCTTCAATAAGAGCTAGCAATTGTCCCGTAGTTTTTATAGGTTTTATACGACGGGTGCTGACAATAGCATCAGCAATTGCCCGAGAACGCTCTTCTTCACCATACGTTGTAAAGATTTCATATAAATCCTCTCTAGAATAAGTTTGTATTATGTTTGAGGCGTTATTCCCTTGAGTCTGATCGAGTCTTAAATCCAAAGGTGCATCCTTAAACCGAAAACTAAATCCTTTTTGTGGTGTATCCAATTGAAAACTGGATACTCCCAAATCAAACACGATTCCTCTTGGCATTATCTTATGCTCTTTACAAATTTCGGCTATGTGTCGGTTATTACCATGATGTAACAACCAATGCTTACCTTCTTTTTTGTCTGGTAACTCGTTTTGTATTCTCTCTCGGGTACATTCAATAGCATCTTTATCTGCATCAATTCCCAAAACGAACGCATCTTTTTTTAGTAACTCAACTGTATATCCACCCCCACCAAGTGTTGCATCGACATACCAAGCATTTGGTATCACTGACAAAGCTGCTACTGCCTCTGAGGAAAGAACGGGTATGTGGGAGAATTTCATGGATTTTTCATTGTAGCACTATATTTCATCCACGCGTCTATATTCCACAGTTCAAAATGATCACCCGCACCTACTACTACAATGTCTTTTCCAATGTTTGCATATTCCTTGAGCTGGGCAGGCAAGAGTAATCGACCAAGTTTATCTATTTCCACCCTTTCGGCTGAAGAAAACAGATATCTTCGTACCTCTCTTCCCTTCGGGTCTGTTAAATTCGTTTCCAGATGTTTTTGAGATTCTCTTTCCCACTGTTCTCTATCAAATCCAAAAATACACTGATCAAATCCTCGAGATACTATTACTTCATCTCGTGTCAACTCTTGCCTAATCTTACGTGGCAGTGTAACTCTCCCCCTGTCATCTAAACTATGATCGAACTCCCCAAGGAATAATGTCATACTCCTAATTTACCATTTCTTCCCATCTATATCCATAGTTACCCATTTTTCACGGATAGTCAAGAGGGATTTCACGAAGTTTATACACATAATAGGACATCTAGACCTATACTCTTAGGTGAATACTACTAATAGAAGAGCTTATTCTAGGGGATAATCTTGAGCAAACTGACTTTTTCTACCTTCAGAATCTATAAACTGTATTACCACAGATACAGCAGTAACCCCTACATCTGCTTTACATACATTTCTAGAACAAGTACCTAAATACACTTCTTTTTCAAACGTTTCTTGATTTGTTATATCGATTGGCTGACTTCCAGAATTAACACCTTTAATTAAGCCCTCACTATCGTATGTAATCTCATACTCTATTCCTGTATATTTCTTGGATAATTTTTCTACGGTTAACACAATTGTATTTGCTTTACTGCTTTTTTCTATTGTTGCTTCTACTTCTGTGTTTGTTTCAACAACCCCGCCACCACTGTTAGTAGGATTATTAGTAGTTTCACTTGGACTTGATGGACCGTTAATAAAACGCACTACAGCAACAGCACCTCCAATAAGCAATACAATCATTAAGATTAAAACAATTAGTAACCGCTTCATATAACTACTATATCAAATATATCAAAATGATGACTATACAACTAATCTTTTTGCAACATATTCAGAGACTTCATTTGCTGGAATACGAATTTGTTCAGTTGTATCTCTATCCCTTAATGTTACCGATCCATCTTCTAAGGTCGTATAGTCAACTGTTAAGCACCAGGGAGTACCAATTTCATCTTGTGAAAAATATCGTTTTCCAATATTTCCTCGATCATCCCACACAACAGAAAAATTCTGTTTTAGTTCTGTATATATTTCTTTTGCTTTATTGGTAATTTCCGGTTTGTTTCGTACTAAAGGAAAAACTGCAACCTTATATGGTGCTAAATATGGTTTAAATTTTAATACTACACGTTTTTGACCATTCTTTTCTTCTTCATAATAGTTACTACACAATATTGCTAACACTGTCCGATCAACACCCCATGTTGGTTCTATTACATGTGGTATAAATTCTTCATTGGTTACTAAATCTTTATACTTCATATTCTTACCACTATATGTCTCATGTTGTGTTAAGTCGTAGTTAGTTCTATAAGCTAATCCATATAATTCTTTTTGACCAAAAGGAAATTCGTATTCAAAATCTATCGTTCTTTTAGAATAATGTGATCGTTCTCCATCTGGAATATCAACTTCATGAATTTTTGATTCATCTATACCCGAAATGTTAAACCAACGATGCATTTCTTTACGCCATAATTCAAACATTTCCTGCCAATCACTATCTGTTTTTGGTTCCTTAATAAAATATTCAATTTCCATCTGTTCAAACTCTCTAGTACGAAAAATAAAATTACCTGGAGTTATTTCATTACGAAATGCCTTACCAATCTGGGCTATACCAAATGGTAATGTTCTTGATGTCATTTGTTGTACTAATGGAAAATCTACAAACATTGCTTGTGCAGTCTCACCTCTTAAGTAAGACATTGTCTTATTACCCTCTGCAGAACCTAAATGGACTGGAAACAATAAATTAAATTTTTTGGGTATATCCCACTCTTGTTTACCACATGAAGGACATACAGCTTTTTTATTTAACAGGGTTTGCTGAATTTTATAGTTATCTTGATTTTTTAAATATTCTTCATTCAATAGCAAATGATCAACTCTAAATCGTTCGTGACAATGTTTACATTCGACAAGAGGATCAGCAAAATTCGCAACATGTCCAGATGCTTCCCACACTTTAGGATTCATAATTAAAGCGGCTTCTATACCGACTACATCGTCTCTTCCCTGCACAAACGTTTTCCACCATAAATTTCGAATGTTATGCTTCAATTCAACTCCCACAGGACCATAGTCCCATGAATTTGCTAAACCACCATATATATCTGAACCCGGAAAAATAAATCCTCTCCGTTTACATAATGAAACAATAGTATCTATTGTCATATATTCCTCCTACAAAAAAATCCCCAACACACATAGTGTTAGGGACCCATATTGGGCGGTTCCACCCTAGTTCCTTGAGAAAATCAAGACTCTCAAAAATAATTATACACTCCCTTAGCGCCACCTAAGATCATCGTGTAATGTCATTATAACTATCTATTACAAATTCTACAACTATTCCAATCGATTACTATCAATATCAATCATGCTCTACTACTACAAGCTCTCGGCTAATACATCGATTTGTAATGCTTTGTAAATACCATTGATACTCTCGCACCGATCTATATTAAATAATACAGTGTCAATATTAACTTACTTTTTGAATAAACTTTGGAGTCTTGAGTGTTCGTTCTGTTATCGACTCTATATAATGATGAATATTCCCTTTGGGCACTGTCTTATCAAAAGGAAGAAATCCCAATACTCTTAAGAGATCTAAAGCAAACATAGAAACACATTCATCACAATCTTTGTCACTTTTGCACAACGTAATGTTTACAAAAGCAGTTTCAAGCAACTGATAAGCGTCTTCATGTTCCTGTTTATCTGGTAACAAAACATCTATTAGTTCACATAAATAATATGCAAAACTAATCTTGGGTAATTGTTCTCGAGGGAATCTATACCTATTAATACCGACCACTTCTGAAATAGAATCAAATGTTTTACCTTGATATAACGTGAATTTTGCTTGACCAAATACTTCTAAATGACCACTTCTTCTACTCGTAATTTTTCTAACACCTTTTGCAATAACACGAAGTTTTCCATACTCTTTTGTCATTATGGTGATAAATCTGTCTGCCTCACCAAAATTTTTGCGTTTGATAATAATGCCTTCTGTTTTATATAGACGAGACATGAGCGAATAAACAGGTATTACAAGATGATTTCTGTATCAGTATCAAGTGTAAAGGATTGACGATCTTGTCCATTGAGCTTAAGTAAAAACTCCTGTTCTTTAGTACCAGGCTGTTTTTGTATCAGAACTTTATAACTACCATCTACTTTAACTGGTGACGTATACGATAATTCTAATTTTGCTAAACCTTGAGGATTCACTATTAAAAATCCTTCAAAAACAGTTTTGTCTAATGATTCATAACTAATCATTTCCTTTGGATCATTTGTCTGTGGATTTTGTGTTCCTTTACTTTCAACTAAAGTACTTCCCTTCGGTACATATACCCGCACCCAATTTCTTAGTGGTGCGTTTAAACAAAGCCCTCCACGTTCTAGATTACAATCGGAACCAGGAAATGGATTTCGATAATCAACGGTTAGTTTCGTTGTTATAGTACCATCGTTATTTATTGTTGTATCTTTTGTAAATTTTTCTTTAACAAAAAGATTTGCTTTTTGTCCTGCCATATTTGCATTACTCACATGTAAATAATCCCATCCTTCATTTTCTTTGTACTTTAGAGTCGGAGCAGTATTTTCTGCTGTCATTATTCTTCCGCCCATATTAAATGCCTCTACTGCTTTTTGTTCTTCTGGATCAAAGAAATACGCCATTATGTGTTTTTGATTAATTTGATCGATACCTACTTGAAATAATTTACCCCAATATTGTGAAGGAGAAGTACCCAATATCATACGAAGCATCGTTTCCATTAAATCACCAATAATATCTTTTCTGTCCGTACGAACATAATTAACTGGTCGTGTTGCATAATCTTCTAATTCATATACTGCTTTGGGGCAATCACAACGAGGGTCATTTTCTGCACTAAATTCTCTTCCGCTCATGTATAAAGGCCCAATAACTTTTAATATTTCAACAACTACATTTGTATCCATTGCAATAATACCATCGATTTTTTCACTTCCACTGGTATTTTGGTACATTTCATAAAACTGATCCATCGATATTTTAAAATCTGGTGACAAATTACTATCTCGAATATGCAGTTGATTTACATTCTTGTGATAAGTCAAGATTTCTTTAGGTGCTGGATAGGTTTTACGCAACGCTGCATCTAATTTATAAATATCGTCTGATCGTTCTAATATCGCTTTACCTTTAACAAATCTAAACTGTGCATATGCAGTTAAGAATCCCCCAGTGGGTCTTAATTCTTTATCATTTTGAAACAAGACAAGATATCTTCTCTCTTTAGGATCACCCAAAATATCAGGAATGCGAACGAGCAGAGGTTGAGCATTTACAAATAGGTTTGCTGCAGAATCAATCGTCCCTTTTATGGATACTAATGATTCTCTTATTTTTTGTCCTCTAAATTCTTCAGGATATCTATTTGGATCAATCTGATCTATTTCATTTCGCAGTGTTTCAATGTCTTTTGCCATTTCATTTACCTGCGGAGTTAATGCTCGCATCGTCTTTACAGCAATTTGTATTCTTTCATCAGCAGATCCTGCAACGAAATTATTTCCACCCTTAAGACCTAATAAATCTGCATTAGGTTCTATTGCTGCAATAGCTTTATCTCCAGCATCAAGACCTGCAAATCCTGCGTTAAAACCATGCTCTCCATCTTTAATATACTCTTTTACCAAGGGAATTGATTTTAACCACATTAATTCCTCATAGGTAGCACGCATATCTGTTAGTCTGCTTCGAACTTCTCCTAGTTTCTGTTTTGCCTGATCAATATTCTGATCTCGAGCTGCTACAACTAACTCTCTTCCAGTTTGTTGAAGTTCCTGAGATTGAGCATATAATTTTCTCACAGGACCACCAATACGCATATACAATAGTCCTCCACTTCCTGCCAAAAGGAGGACTAAAACAATAAATGTTACAGATACTCCCACAAATGCCTTTTTAAGTACATTTAAGCCCTTACGTTCTTTCATAAGATTTTCCTTTGGCGTTTCAGATTTATCTGTCGTTTCAAGGTTTATTTTTTTAAATTCTGTGTCTTCTTGATCAACCATAAAGACTATTTTTCCATGGACTCTCAAAGAAGTCAATTTGAAGATATACAAGTATAAAAACTCTTTACTAACACTTTATACAGCTCCTTTTCCTGATATCATTGCCCATGGACTTTTTAACATAATCATTACATCAAGAAACACCGATTTTTTTTGTACATAATCCGCATCCATTTGAATTCTTTTATCAAAATTAACCTCACTTCTACCTGAAACCTGCCAGTATCCTGTCATACCGGGTTTAGCAGATAACACGATTTTAACAAGCTCTTTTGTCTGAGGATACTTCCGTTGCTGTTCAGTCAATTCATCTGGATAATACGGTCTTGGACCCACTAAACTCATATCACCTTGCAGAACATTTAATAATTGAGGTATTTCATCTATTGAGTGTTTACGTATAAATTTTCCTACTTTTGTTACTCGAGGATCGTTTTTAAGTTTATAACTATTATGTTTATATTCATCAAATAATTGAGCCATTTTTGTGTCTTTACGGAGTATATCGTGTGCATTAGCTATCATCGATCGAAACTTATATAGTTTAAATAATTTTCCGTTTTTACCTACTCTTTTCGGTGTATCTGCAAAGACAGGACCTTTACTATCTATTACTATTGCAATTGCAGCCAATACGGCTATAGGGAAAAAAAAGATTAACAATATTAATCCTCCAATTACATCAATACAGCGTTTAATGACTAGATACCACATACAAGGGTTATGTTAAATGCTCATGTTCTGTTCCAGATAATTCTTCCACAACTTTTTTAATTTTAGGAACAGAAGTTTTTTTACTAACCAAAAGGACATCACCAGTATTGACCACTAACATATCATCAAGATCTATTGTTACAACTAACTGATCAGTATAGTTATAAACTAATGAATCATTTGTATCTGTTAACATAACTTTGCCTTGTGTAACATTTTGATCTTTTGAATCTGCTAATGATTCTTTAAGTGCCTCCCAGGCTCCAATATCACTCCATTCAATATTTTCAGATATTACCAACCCGCATGATGTATCCAGTTTTTCTAGTACTGCGTTGTCAAAACTTATTTTTTCTACTTGAGGATATATTTCGTGTAATGTTTGTTGAAAACGGGAAGTACCCCACGTGTCTGCAATATGACCAATATCGCTGTGTAAATTGGGTGCAAAATGCTTATACTGCTTCCACAAAAATGATGGTGTTGTTACAAAATATCCTAAATTCCATGCATGTTTTCCACTTTCCAGATATCTTTTTGCAGTTTCTTTGTCAGGACGATATTGAAAATTCTTAAATGAATGAAATGAAATATTATTTAATGTTTTTTTAACTTCTCCATATTCTATCCATCCCAAATTTTCACTGGCAAAGCGCGGTTTTTGACCAATAAATACTATTGTATTAGGAGATTTTGTAACTATTTCACCTGCTCTAGTAAGTAATTCTCTAAATAATGATTCTTTTTTTACTAAATGATCACTCCATAAAATTGCCATTGGTTCAGAAGGAGCAATTTTATTAAGAATAGCAGTTAATAATCCAACTGCAGGTCCTACATCTCTCATTGCAGGTTCTCCGATAATATGTGCTGAAGGTAATTTTTCAAGTTGCTCTTTAACCAGATCCACATACTGAGCCCCGGTAGATACAAACATATGATCCCAATTAAAATCAGGCTGAAGACGTTCAGCTGCTAATTGAAGTGTAGATTTATTTCCAAAAATTTTCTCAAATTGTTTCGGAGAATTCTTTCGCGATAAAGGCCATAGCCTAGTTCCTGCACCACCTGCAAAAATTATACAATTCATAATTAATTTAGAATTAACGATATCTAATCACGATACAAACAATATAGATAGTATTTATCTACGTTCTTGTATGTTTTCAGTGTTATATTCTTTTAATACATTTGCAACAAATAATGAAATTTGTTTCTTAAATCTCACTATATCAAACTGACTCGCCTGTTTTCTACACGCAACTGGATCATATGTTTCAAGGTGAAATTGAGATAACGCGTTAACTAAACACTCCACAGTCTGCTCTTCAAATACTTCCCCTGTCTTACCTGGAATGATAATTTCTGCTATGCCACTTTTTTTGTAACACAATACTGGTTTCCCGGAGGCTTGAGCTTCTGCAGCAACTATTCCAAAATCCTCTTCCCCAGCAAACAAAAACGCTCTGCACTGTTGATAATATCGAGCTAATTCTTCTGTTGTCAATTTATTCCGTATAAATGTTACATTTTTGCCAGCTCTCTTAATTAGCCGCTGAGCATCTTTTCCATCTCCAATGACAACTAAGGGAAGGTTAAGTTTTGTACAGGCATCAATTACTATATCAATTCGTTTATAAGACACAAGGCGAGATACAACTAAAAACGGTGCATGTTCAGTATTTGTTTTTTCTGCTAAAGGAAATGCTGACATAGTTACAGGTGGATAGATAACTGCATCGACTGTACGCTTGTAAAATGACTCAATTCGATGAGACACTAAGTTTGATATAGCTATAAAGTAATCAGGCTTTTGCGCAGCATAAAAATCCCACTTTTTTAAAATGCTGTGTGATAAAGATAATACTATTTTTGATAACCAACTAAACCTACCAAGCCCGGGTTCTTGTTGATATGAGGTATATCCACTCCACAAATATCTGGTTGGTGTTAAACAATAACAAATATGTAACGTATGTGGTTTCGTAATAATCGTTTTTGCTTCTGCAGAAGTAATGCTTATAACCACATCAAACATATCAAAATTAAACAATTCAAATCCAAGTGGAGTTAACCATGGAAATAACTCATGATGCCGTTTTGCACTAGGTATTCTTTGAAGAAAGGAGGTGTGGACTTTAAATACTTTTGCCCATGTAGCTTTTTGTTTATCATAAACAGCTGTATATAGTGGAGCATTTGGCCATACTTCATGCAATGCCAGTAATACTTGTTCTGCACCTCCAAACTTATTTACTCGATCATATACAAGCGCTATTTTCATAGAAAGCTGTTTTTCAACTCACCAACTTTGTTATAAATATCCAATGTCTTTTGAGCCATGGATTTCCAAGAAAATTTTTGAAAATACAATTGTTTTTCCTTTGCATCTTTCCATGGAGTTTTTTTACCTTTTTTAATAACATCTTTAATTTTTTCAAACCAATCATGAGCACTATCCGGATCGAAAAATGCGGTAGAAGAAGGTAAAAGCTCTCTAAACACTGGGATATCTGAAACCAATATCTCACAATCTGCAGCAAGAGCTTCCAGTAAAGGAAGTGCGAATCCTTCTGCTTTTGAAGGAGAAAGTGTTATTAATGCTTTACTAAAATATTGAGCCAGCTGAATATCAGTAACATTTTCTGGAAACAAAAAGAGGTCGTCGAGATCTTTTGAGTGTACTTCGCTAACAAACTTCCTGAAAAAGTAATCATGAGGACCTATCATCATGATTTTCAAAGGAGCAATGCTTTGAACTGGTATTTCTTTTTTAAATAATATGGCAATATCAATTAATAATTTTACGTTTTTATGAGGATACGTGTTGCCCACATATAAGATATATGGAACATGAATTAATTCGTTATTAGTTGAAACATTAAAAAAAACCTCATCAACTCCCTCTAATGTAACACTAATCGGATTTTTAATATTCCAGGTTTGAATTACATCATGTTTTGTTGTTTCAGAAACCGCAATAATATGTTTAGACTTTTTTAAACCATTCTTTAATACAATTTGATATCCTATTTTTTTTAACCAGTACAACGGGTAGGGCAACGTAGTCGCCTTGCCTGTATTAATTCTTAATATAGTTAGATCATGGATTGTTGTGATTATTGAATGGGAATAAAACAGTGGCACGGTAAAATATGGTACATGCAATATATCCAGTTTTTCACGGTAGTAAATTATTGGCAGTTCAAGTTGTTCTCGCAGTGTATGCCAGCGAGCACAAACATAATGAACACGCCAATTTGATTTGGGCAATTCAAATGGAAAAACTGTATCGTTAAGTACATACAATATATATTCGTTCTTTTTATCTATATTGATTAGCTCAACAATAAGATGACGAATATAACGACCTACACCTGTTTCATTTATAAGTCGTGCATCAATTCCAATTTTCATACAAACGTTTATAAGCCGAACTTTTTTACTATAAAAAGTCTCATATTAATGATTGTTATTACAAATATTGTTAACAACGCAGAATATTTATTTTGATAATGTTTCTTATAAAATAATTTCATCGTTGAATAAAAATATTCTTTTGTTTTTTTTCTTGTTTCGAGGTTACTATTATTTCTGCCACTTTGCTTTTTTTTATGAAGTACCTTAGCTAAAGGCTCATACCATATCTCCCATCCATTTTCTTTTATTCTAAATGCCCAATCTAAGTCTTCACCATACATAAAAAACGCTTCATCTAGTACTCCCACCTGATCTATTACTTCTTTTCTAACCATAAAAAATCCACCACTAATCGCATCAACTTGATGAGCTGAATTCATTTGTTTATACCACTGGTGATACTGACTAAACATACTGCTATGAGGAAATAAAGACTCCATACCCACAAAGTAACTGAAAGATGCCCATGGAGTTGGAAAACCACGATGACAGGCTGGATCTATATTTCCATTAGGAAGAAATAACTTACTCCCCACCACCCCAATCTTTGATGAAGAATATAACTTTTTAAGGCAAACTTGTATTGCATCAGATTGTATTTCTGTATCAGAATTGAGTAATAACACTGTCTTTCCTAAAGCAATAGCTAAACCTTTATTATTGCCTGCCGAAAATCCATAATTATTATCAAGTGCAAGAATCCTTATCCAACTCTTATTGGCAGTGTATTCATTAACTGAAGTCAAAAATTCTACACTGTCATCAGAAGATCCATTATCTACAATTATTATTTCCCATAAATCAGTGTTTTTTTTTGAATGAATAACACTCTTTAAACACTCCAGAGTTAACTCTTTAGTATTATAATTTACAATAATAATCGACAACTCAAGATTTTTTTGACTCATATTTTTTCCAAATAGCTTCTTGTATATCTGCTATATGTGACCAACTATATTTTTTTTCTACTATTTGCCTAGCGTTTCGTGTTATTTTTTTGACATTCACCGAATCATTACATAATGTTTGTATATTACCTATCCACTCATTTGTTGTATCTCCAATTAAAATTGAATGATTATGCTTAACATCTAATCCTTCAATTCCTTTTGTAGTCGAAATAACTGGAACTCCTGCTGCCATTGCTTCTAAAATTTTATATTTAGTACCACCACCTATTGCTATTGGAGCAAATGACATATGTGCTTTTCTCAATACATCACGAATATCATCTACATTTTCTGTTAACGTAACAGATGATGAGAGATATTTTTTGAACGCTTGTGGAAAATGTTGACCAACTAACTCAAGTGAAGCTTTTGGATAATTTTTTGAAATAACCGGCCAATATAATCGTAATAACGATTTAACAGCGTCTTGATTTTGAATCCATCTGAAATTGCCAATAAATACTGCATGAAAATCTTTCGGTATGACATTATTAGGCAAAAATTCAAACCAAATATCATCTACCCCATTGGGAACAACAGTTACATTATTAAATCCTTTACTGTTAATATATGCTTTATCTGATAACGATACAGTAATTATTTGATCTGCATTTTCCCAAATGGTTTGTTCCCATTTTTTTATTTTATGCACATCATTTCGAAGAAAAGACTTCATTAAAGGTAACTTAAATCGTTGAATATAACCTTCATAAATCCTATGTTCAATATTATGTTCACTAACAATAAGAGGAAGATCTAATTGGGGTAATCCAGTAAATACATATCCAGGTTCAATATGTACTACATTAATCGATTCCTCACTGATTATCTGAGCAATACGTTTTTGGGCCATAGTATGATGATATGTTGCGTGTAAGAGTGATTTATTGGTAAATAACGATTTTGTTATATAACCAGGTTGCCATGCTGTTCCTCTCAGAATCGTTTCAATCCGATGGCAGAAAGATAATTCTTTACAGAATTTAGTTTCTTCCTCTGTCCGAATATACGATATTAGGGTAATGTTATGATGTTCTGATAGCCTTTTTAAGAGATTATAAAGACGTACCTGACCTCCCGAATACAACGGGAAGGGTAGTACTGCTGAAACAACAAGAATATTCATAGGTACATTAATTTGAAGCACTATTTGGTTTTGTTAAATCAATAATCGCAAATGTATCATTTCGAACAATAACTTCGTACTCTTCACTTAAAGCCTTAGTTTCTCCATCTGCATCAGTAGGAGATACGGTAACATAATGGGTTGCTCCCAGTTTAATTTTTTCTTCAATATCAAATCCAATAGGCCAACCTTGACGTTTAGTTTGATAAAGAAATGTTGTGTCACCATTGTACGGAGCTATTACTTTTGCATCCGGAGGTAATAAAGAATCTGCAACCTTTCCTGCTTCAACTATTTCAGGTCGGTTTATCCAATAAAATCCTCGAATTTCAAACCAGGAAAATGCCACAGTAAAGAGCACTATGAAAAGTAACACTATTGAGTTGCGGAGTTTAGCTATGAATGATCTTGGACTTATAAGATGTTCAATACCAAATCCTAAACATAAACTAATTACAGGTAAAATTAACTGCTGGTAATAATCATGTTGCACATTTCCTCTTGCTATTACGATAAAAAACAATAGACTACCAAATAATAACGAATATACTATCACCCATTTTTTTTGAATTGATAGTATTCCCAAAATAAATAGTGCTATCCCCCAATACCCTAATATTAATTTTGAAACTCGTTCAGCAAACAGCCAATGAAACCATGCACCTTTAAAGCGAAGATTTCCTTCATTGTATAACCAATTTGAAACCGGAATTCCTTCTGGAAAGAATACTATCCACTGTCTCCATACATAAAGAGGCACTATAGCTATGACAAAAAAGATTCCTAATAACACTGTAGATGTTAATACTTTTCTTGTAAAAGAACGATTTAACAATGGAAAAGCTGAAACAATATTCCATACACTCGTTATAAAAAGCAAAGGAAGAGGAATTAATAAAAATACTGCAAAAGGCTTTACTAATAATGCAAATGCTGCACTAAACGTACTGACTATGAGTAAAAAAAGTGCACTGACACCATTACTTTTTGTAGATTTTAAAGAAGCAAATAGAGCAAGCAGACTCAAAAAGACCATTAATGGCTCCGGTAATATAGATCGGCCATAAAAAAAACTATATGGCAATACGGCATACATGAATGCACTTCCTAATCCCACAATTGAATTCTTTAATTGTTTCCCTATGTAAGCCAACAATATTATTGTACCTATACTTGCAGCGATACTTGTAAGTCTGAGTGCCTGCTCAATACTAACTTGAGGCAACATAGTATATAACCCGTACGCTATACTTTGGTACAACGGAAACTCAACCATTCTCCATCCTTCTAGGTTGTTTTTACCCGATTGAATGTTCGACAAATCATCATATCTGGGTCTGAAAGGATCAAACCCAAGATCTCTAAAATTTCTCGCAACTGCTGCTGTATCAGCCTGTCTCCAACTATGCCAATCGGCAATAGGATTACTAAACTTATAACTACGCACACTAACTCCTAATGCAACGATAACACCTAAGAATAATATAAATACATGTTTTTTTAGAAATTTCATCATAGATAGCAATTCAAGATAACAATGGTAATTAAATTATTTGGGATTAACTTTCCCTTCCAATTGTTGTAATTTAAAATCTTCAAAAAGTAATAACGTCTTTTCTGTACCATATGGTTCTGGGTAGCCGAAAGCTGCTTCTATTGAATTTACTTGAGCGACATTATACGGTGATTGGCGAAACATATGCCATAAGGCATCATTTAATCCAGTAGGAAAAATCCAGGCCCGTCCAATCCGAATAGGTACATCGATAAATACAAACGTTCTTGTAAAATTTGGAGGGAAAAATCCTGTTCGTATTGATTTTAATGTTTGTTCTGTTACATATCCTGCAAATTCCCATTCTTTTTCAATTCGTTTGAATTCAATAGTATTCCACCATATACAACTCACTATAAGAATAATTGAACCTATCTTTAATACCCATGACATACGCGACTGAAACAATCGAGTAACAACTAAGCCTGCCAACATAACAATAAATACTGAAGGCAGCAGTGCATATCTTTCAGAGGCAGCACCTAATCCAATGAACGGTATAAGTGAGATAAAAATACTTGCCACTAAGCCCCATACCATACGCCTTTTAAGCAAATAGACTTTATATTTCCATACAGTAAACGACAGAAATGCTACTGCTCCCAGCCCGATAAACGTGAGTGTTTGAACGTATTGTCTCATCATTTCTCTTGCACTAAATCCAATCTCTATTGCTCTGGGTCCGACAATAATTGCCAAGAGATAAGTCCCTATATTTCCAATACCATTTACCAATAATTTACTCAGGTTGTAACCGTAATCTCCACTCGGTGCTACTGCTCCACTATACATACGTATTATCCAATAGGCAGGAATTAATAATAATAACGGCCATTTAGTTTTCCTTTGATAAATAAGCCAATCAAATAACACAATTAATGCTGGGCCTATTATTACCGTTTCCCATGAACCCATTGCCAATAATAGAGTAAATGTACCCAGTCCCAATTTATATTTCTCCCATTTTGCACTCCGATCTATTAAAAATATGTTCATAGATAGTAATAAAAACATAACCGCAAGCAGACTGCTTTGACCTGATATCCAAATGATATTTTCATGATGGACTGCGAGCACTGCAAAACAAATAGTAAGTAACCCTGCAATGAATCGATTTACCCCAACTTTCCTCATGAATAAAAAGGTTAAAACAGAAATAACAAAGAATAAGAAAATTGATGCTAAATGATAGGCTTGAGGCATTAACCAAAAAACAGAAAATAATGAAAAATACCATAATTTAGGTATGGGTCTATAGAAGAAACCTTGAGCATTTGTAAAGTAAGCCCCAATATCTGCAGTTGAAGTTTCAGCTGCCCATCTCAACCAGGTAAAATCATCACCTATAAAGTAATAATTCAATATTGTTCCAAAGAATAAAAACATTCCGATTGCCAAATATGAAGCAACTACAAATTTATTTGTAAAAAATTTATACAGTACCGAAAAGTATCCCTGTTTCATTTCATGTTTTGACAATAGTGCCATGGCGATACCAAGCATCATCCATAACGGAAAGGCTACTTTTGAAGCTTCAAAAACATCGATTAAGATAGCATTTGCACTTAAGCCAACAATACCTGCAAATAAACCGATAACAAACGATTTTTCAAATGGTTCGAGTAAATCTTTTTTTCTCCAAAACCATACAAACGCATACAATAATATCCCTAAAAATGATATTGTACCCAAAATACCAGTTTCTCCTAACATTCGGTGATAGTTTCCATCTGCTGCTAAATTGAGACTTGAATATCCACTTCCTGTAAAAATGTTGCGTTTAAACGCAGCTATTGCTCTAGGCCATTGGCCTTGAAAACGCGTAGTTATAGAAATGTCAAGTACAAATGCTTTTTGGATTAAATAACTACCAGAAATAGTTGCAACTTCACCTTTTCCTGCAACTAATTCTTTTTTGTTTATAAATTCTACTTCATCAATTGGAGCAGTTGATGGTGTCACCCCTTGAGAAGGTACATTAATAAATCCACTACCCTTAGGTAAATTTTCTACATCAGGTTCACTGATTGGTTCTAATACTGCTTTCCCGCCTTCAACTTTTTCTAATGTACCAATAGGTTTTCCAGTTGATAAATCTACGACTACATCATTAAATCTCAATGTTTTTAAAAACCGTTCTGAAGCACCACTAACAAAATTAACCATTATAATACTAGCTATTATCACTGGAACGATTAGCCAGCGTTTTTTTTGCCACCACAGCATGACCGAAATAGTTACCAAATATACCCCAAAAGAAACTCGTGATGCTGTAAGCAACAACAATATAAATGACGCAATTGTAATTGCCAACAATAAAACCTTGAACATCAATCGTTTAGTACCAAATATTAAGCTGCCCAATATTGGAATGGTTAACACCAAATATGCTGCTAAATCATAATGCCCAGCAAATGTTGACATTATTCGTGCAGTAGGCGGGAGACGCAATGGAACACCTTTTGCAAACTCTTCATTCATTGTCGAAAAGGCCGGCAAGCCATAATATTTTTGACCTAATCCATATATGACAATAAAAATTCCAGTAACAGCAATTACACAAACAAGTATTGGTAATAGTTTTCTATTTCTTGAAACTGCAGCAAAGGCAAGAAAAAACAACAGCATATACTCAATACGCCGGAGATAATGAAGTATTGCTATATGAGGCAATACATTAGGTAACTGAGGGAAAATAAATAAAATAGCAAGTATTACTGAAATTAAACCTACTCCCCAGAAAGTTACAATAGGAATACTTAGAGGAGTTTTTAATGATTGTTTCTTAAAAATAACTAACATCCCCAAAATAGCTGCTGCTAAAAACACCAAAAAATCTTCTAACCGGATATATACCCATGTGCCAACAATATCTAAAATAGGAAGTTTTGGGTACAACGGTATAAATGCTAAGAAGAATATCAGCATTCCGGGGACAAGCCACTTAATCAAGAATTGCCAGAGCTTTTCCATAAACTGCCGAGAGGTCTCGGTCTCTTATTATGCCACAAATACCCAATACAAACCACGCTTTAAGCTTTAACATGTATACTAAAAGCTTAGTTTCCAGTATAGACTTATGTTTCTTATAAAAATAGAGAAGACCTTTATAAATATTTATAACAGGTTCCCTTCTATTTTCTGAACTAGCTGCACCCGTATGAATAAACTGGGCTTTAGGAGTAAACCATGTAAGAAAGCCCATATTTTTTGCACGATACAGTAAATCAACCTCTTCCATGTACATAAATATCGACTCATCAAACCCTCCTACTTTTAAGAAATCGCTTTTACGGACCATGATACAAGCCCCCGAAATCCAATCAACTTGCCTTTCTTTATTAGGAGAATATCGAGAAAGATGTAACTGGTCTCCTTTTAAAAACAACATCAGAGCTATGATTAATAATGAATAAAATGGCCCACATGACTGCTGAGGAGTTTTGTCTTCATTAAATAACTTTCCCCCAACAAAAGATTTTGGTTTTCTTGATAAGTATTCAAAAAGTGTCTCTATACCTTTATCTAAAACTTCGCAGTCGGAGTTAAGAAAAAGCACGTATTCTCCCTTAGCTAGTTGAACTCCCTTGTTATTTGCCATTCCAAAACCTATATTTTTCTTGTTAAAAACAGACTCTACTTGAGGATATTTTTTTTTAATTAATTCTACAGACCCATCTGTAGAATTGTTATCTATGACAATAATTTCATACTTAATTGATGAATTTTTTAGTGATGCACAAACAGATCCAAGACACCTATCCAATAACGCTTTTGTATTAAAGCTAAGAATAATTATAGAAAGCTTCATTATAGATCTATTGAAACAAACGAGAAAATTTGAGGGTATATCGTAAATCTGTTGATCTTTTTTTTATTTCTTTAGCGGGAACACCTCCCACAACACTATATTCATCTACATCTTTGGTTACTACAGCTCCGGATGCGATAACAGCACCTTTTTTAATAGTTACACCAGGTAAAATTGTGACACGCGAACCTATAACAACATAATCTTCAATTTTGACTGGTGCTCCAATTTCTGCAAAATAAGGATCATCAATATCATGCTCCATACTATATATTCTTACTTCACCTGCTATTGAAACGTTATTTCCAATTTGTATGGATCTCTGTGGCGGATTAATAAAATCCTTTAAATACCTTGCCATTTTATTTTTGTAAGAGGAAGTATGATTATCAGACCAAGTTCGTTTAAATCTGCCATCTAGAAACGCATCATTACCGATAATAGTATTTGAACCAATTTCGATTCCACTGGGTAGATTAAATCGAGCCAACCAATGTATTGATGAGTCACGACCGATCTTTATTCTAAAAATATGCCTATAAAGAAATAAACGTATAGTATGACTCGGAATAATTCCAGTTAAGGTTGCAAGATAAACCCAAAAATCAATAAAAAATCTCATAGATTATAACTCTCCTCTACCAACTTGTTCTAATATATCCAATGTTTTTTTTGCTGCACTATCCCAGCTAAATAAATCTACTCGTTCAAGACCAATTTCTATTCTTCTTCTTCCAGCTGGCGTTTGTTTTTCAAGTAACGCCTTTTTTATTCCTGCAGCAATATCTTCTGTATCTTCTGGCTTAATCATCACTCCTGCATCACCAGCTATTTCAGGTAAACTTGACACATTACTCACGACAATAGGAATTCCATAAGCCATAGCCTCTAGAACTGGCAAACCAAATCCTTCATATAAACTAGGTAATACAAAACATGCTCCTTGCTTGTACAGCTCAGGAAGATGTTCATCTGGCACAAAATCAAGGAATTTGACAGAGGATTCAACATTATTTTTTTTAGGTGAATCTAATATTTCTTCATATAACCAACCCTTTTTTCCTACTATGACTAACTCATATTCTTTAAAATCAGGCAATTGTTTTATCAGAGAGAATGCTTCAATAAGTTTGCTAAAATTTTTTCGCGGCTGAAGTGTTCCTACAGAAAGAATATATGGTTTATGAAGATTATAAACTTCTTGAACTGAATATTTTTTTATTGTGGTAGTCATACGAAACCCCGGATATGTAACAACTATACGAGATGATGGAATATTATATGCTTTAATTATAGCATTGCGGCTGAATTCACTTATAGTGAATACAGCTTTTGCTCGTTTTACGCTATATTCTGTCCAGTGTACAAGTTGATACAAATCCTTTTTTTTAAATAATCCCGGATACTCAAGATATGACATATCCATAATCGACATCACGCGAGGAATAGTAAGAAAACGAGGAATATAATGCGTCGGAGAAAATATGACATCTGGTTTTTGAGGAGATTTCATTATTCCCATGGGCAAGCCAATAAACGTCCACAAAGAACGGGGTTTTAAAATAATATATTTCCACCAAGATGTTTCTAATGGCAAATCTTCAAGAGGATTTGTAGGAAGATATACTGTTACGTTGGATGTCTGATTTTTTTTCATTAAATCATAAAGACCATTAAGTGTCTCATAGGCATAAGAACCTATGCCTACTCGATTACGCACATTCGCTTCATAACCATCTATTGCAATATTCATACAGTAAACCCAGGATATATAACCTTTAATTTATCGATTGAAACTCCAAATATTGTATTCATATCTCTTTTTGTCGCCTCAGAATCACATAAAAATATTCCACATTCATCAATTGCCCGATTCAATCTTCGTTTTTGTGTAGAAACAATATCTGCTTTATATATAAATGACCAAGGGTTAAATGAAATTCTTTGAGCTGTTTCATAAGGGTGTTTATAGACTATTAAATCATGAATAGTTGTTATTCCTTTTGCAGTTTTCAGTGGTGGCTGACTCCAATCACTACTCCAGAATATATCTATATTTCCTATAAGTCGCTCTATAGAGAGAATATGCAACCTATTCCAAAGAATGTCGAGTAACAATGGAGGAAACGGAAATAATCGCAACTGAATATTCTTATGAGTTTTTTGAAGTGTAGTTACATAATCCTTAATACGTTTTTGTTGTCTTAATGAACTTCCAAATAAGATATATTCATTTGTAGTATCTATCTTAATAAGTGCTGCAACTAACTCTTCAACATATCTTGCAACACCAGTTCCGTTGTATACAATTTGACTAATATCTATACCAATTTTCATACTATTACTAACTACTATAGCCATTAGGATGACTCTTATGCCATTTAAGAGCAGAAGAAATAATTGAGGGTAATTCTGAATGAGTTGGTTTCCATCCTAAATCTTTCATTATTTTCTGAGGATCGGCTACTAAAATATTCGGATCTCCAGCCCTTCTTTGCGATTCTATTACTGCAAAATCACTTCCGGTTTGTTTTTTAACTTCTGCAATTACTTCTCTATTGGTAACGCCTAAACCTGTTCCTATATTGTAGACATCAGATGCATGACCGTTTACTAACGCATCCAGCGCTAATAGATGAGCATCACACAAATCATCTAAATGAATATAATCTCTTTCACATGAACCATCCCGTGTTTCATAGTCTGTTCCATATAAAGAGAATGTCTCTCTATATCCTAAAGCAGTTTTAATAGCCAGTGGAATCATATGAGGTTCGGGATCATGATCTTCTCCATTTTCACCATCTTGCGAGGCACCTGAGGCATTAAAATACCGTAAAGCAATTGACTTAAATACATTCCTTCTATCATAAATATTTAACATTTGCTCCATACATAGTTTAGATAAGCCATAGGGAGATTCAGGGTTTTTTATATGGTCCTCAGGTATAGGTACTTTGGTTGGAATTCCATACACTGCCGCCGTTGATGAAAAAATCATATACTTCGTACCAAATGCTTCCATAGTTTCAAGTAAAGCAAGTGGTTCAATTAAATTATTGTTAAAATATTTAACAGGATTACGTACAGATTCTTCTACTGATAAATACGCTGCAAAATGTATTACACCTTCAAATCGGTTTTTTTCAAAGAGACTTGTAAGTAGATCTTTATCTCCTGTAGAACCTTTTACGAAGTTAATCTCATTAGGAATTGAATCTTTATGTCCATGTTCTAGCGTATCAAGAACGGTTATAGTACTTTCAGAACGCTTTGCAAGCATTCTGACCATGTGACTACCAATATATCCAGCTCCACCAGTAATTAATAGATTCATACATTTATTCTACCCTAAACCCAATAGAATATGAATTGTTAAAGTAATTATTGTTTTTTATTAATCAGTGACACTATTACTGATATAAACATAAAAAAAGCCCCATACATTACCAGCCGCTGTGCAGTAAAAAAAATCCATTGTGAGTATAGGGGTATTGCAACAAAAAAACAGCACAAACCGGCTGCTACAAATAACCTTCTTCTGCCTAACCATAAAAGAAGAAATAAGACCATAACAAAAATAACATCTTGAATCTTAATATCCATCATTGTCTATGTTGACTGCAGTTTTTTGTAGTAATCGATAGTCAATTCCAAACCTTCATCAATAGATACTTGAGGTTTCCACCCCAATGACGAAGATACTTTATGAATATCAGGCTTTCTTTTTTGAGGATCATCTTCTGGGAGTGTGTGTGACTGAATACCAGAAGATGATTGTGTTAATTCTATTATTTTTTGAGCTAAATTATTCATTGTGTATTCTTCGGGATTTCCAAGGTTATACACTTCACCAGAAGATCCATCAAACATTACTGAAATTATCCCAGAAACTAAATCAGATACATAACAAAATGATCTTGTTTGCTCTCCATTTCCATACATCGTAATAGGCTGGTTATTAATTGCTTGATTAATAAAATTAGAAATTACTCGACCATCTGTAGGTCTCATTCTTGGACCGTACGTATTAAAAATTCTAATGATTCGAGTATCTATGTTATATGTTCTTTTATAGAGCATAGTTATCATTTCTCCAAAACGTTTTGCTTCATCATAACAAGCTCTCACTCCAATAGGATTTACATTTCCCCAATAGTCTTCAACTTGAGGGTGTACCAATGGATCACCATAAATTTCTGAGGTAGAAGCGAATAAGAAACGAGCGTTATGTTGACGAGCAGTCTGCAGTAAATATCTTGTGCCTTGTGTATTAACTAAGGCTGTTTCCTCTGGTAATTGTTGGTAGTCTATAACTGATGCTGGAGATGCTAAATGAAATATATAATCAGCTTCTATTGTGGAAGGAAGCGGTTGGCTTACATCATATTCTAAAAATAAAAAATACGGATTTGTAAGCGCAGATTCTATATTCGTTTTTGAACCAGTACTAAGATTATCTATACAAATTACCCTCAAACCCCTTTCTAATAAGACATCACATAAATGTGAACCTATAAAACCTGCACCACCTGTAACTATTGCTGACTCTTGTTTACCCATAGTGATATGTATTATAACCTTGGTAGTATCTTTATGAAAACAACACAAAAAATAGGTATTTCAATTATAGGTGCAGGATATTGGGGACCAAACCTTATCAGGAATTTCAGTTTAGTTCCCCACGCAAGTGTTCGCTATGTATGTGATTTAGATAAAAGCAAATTGCAACAAATTAAAACTCTTTACCCTACCATTGAAACAACTGCGCAAATTTCAGATGTACTTAAAGATCAATATACTCAAGCAATTATTATTGCTACCCCTGTAAGAACCCATTATTCCTTGGCTAAAAAGGCACTTGAAGCTGGAAAACACGTATTAGTTGAAAAACCGATGACATCTTCTATAGAAGATGCCGAAGATCTAATCAACATTGCAAAGAAAAAAGGATGCATATTAGCAGTTGATCATACATTTATTTATAACCCTGCTGTTGTGAAGATGAAACATATTATCAAAAAAAAGGAATTGGGGGATTTATTTTACTTTGATTCAGTGAGAGCCAACTTAGGATTGTTTCAAAACGATACTAATGTGTTGTGGGATTTAGCTACGCATGATCTATCTATTATGGATTATCTGCTCGATGAAGAACCGGTAGAAATTTCGGCAATAGGTTCATGTCACATTAAGAAAGGAATCTATAATATCGTTTATGTTACTGTAAAATATCCGAATAATTTACTCGGCCATATTCATGTAAATTGGGTAGCCCCAGTTAAATTAAGACAAACTATTGTTTCCGGTTATCATAAAATGATTGCGTACAATGATTTAGAACCTGTAGAAAAAATTAAAGTATATGACAGAAGCATTACGTATAAAGTAAATCCTGCTGATGAATCATTATACAAATATCAATATCGAGTCGGAGACATTCATTCACCAAGAGTTGATAATGTTGAAGCATTATATAACTTAGCTGAACATTTTGTCTCATGTATAAAACATAAAAAACAACCGATTACTGATGGTATTTCGGGATTACGTATAGTAAAACTATTAACAGCTGCACAACAATCACTGGATTCAAACGGAAGTGTTGTTCTGTTTAACGCTATATAATTATATGAATGTACCTTTTGCAGATTTATCACGAATGCATAATCCGATTCGAAAAAAATTGGATAAAGCATGGAAAGATGTAGTAGATGCGAATAATTACATTCTTGGAGATCAAGTAGAACAATTTGAACATAAATTTGCTTCTTTTTCTGGAAGTAAATATGGCATAGGAGTAGCAAACGGAACAGATGCACTACAACTTGCACTTTTATCACTTGGCATTCAAAAAGGAGATGAAGTTATTATTCCATCTCATACATTTATATCAACAGCTCTAGCAGTAAGTTATGCTGGCGCAACCCCTGTATTTGCAGAAATAGAAGAAGACACCTATCTGTTAGATCCAACAAAAATTGAAGAAAAAATAACTAAAAAAACAAAGGCTATTCTACCAGTATCCTTATATGGACAACCGGTTGATTTATCATCCATACAACAAATTACAAAGAAACATAAACTAGGATTACTCATTGATGATTGTCAGGCACACGGTGCTACATATAAAGGTAAACCAATGGGTGAATATGGAGATGCTCAAGCATATTCCTTTTATCCAGGTAAAAACTTAGGAGCGTTTGGAGATGCTGGGTTACTAACAACAAACAATAAAACTATTGAAAAACATGTAAGACTACTTCGCAACATTGGAAGAACAGGCTGGTATGATCATCCAATTAAAGGATACAACAGTAGACTTGACACTCTTCAAGCCAATATTTTATTAACTAAACTTAAGTATCTTAATAAATGGAATACCGATCGTCAAAAAACAGCAGAAATATACAATAAACTACTCCAAGAGTTTCCAATTACGCTCCCAGTCGCAAAACCAGATCGTACCCATATTTATCATCTTTATATAATCAGAACAAAGAGAAGAAAAGAATTTATAAACCATATGTTAAAACATGATGTTCATGTTTCTATTCACTATCCTATTCCAATTCATAAACAAAAAGCATATAAAGAATTACCAAGCGTTCACCTTCCGATTACAGAAAAAGTTGCCAATGAAGTTGTTTCTCTTCCTCTATTTCCTGGCATTACAATGACGGAACAAGAATATGTTGCAGATAAAATATCGTTATTCTTTAAAAAATTAACTAAATAGCTTCAAAATCGTTTTAATATCTTTCATTGTCATATCTGGATTATTACCAAAATACAAACCCTGTTCATGAATCATATTTGCATTAGGATAAGTAGATTTACTTTTTTTGGAGTATTTTTTCATAAATGGTTGAAGGGTCATATCACCACCCACAATTGGTCTTATTTCTAAAACACCTTCGCATTTTTTAACTAATTCATCTCGAATCTTCTGAGATTTACAGATTATTGGGACTGCAAAGTTAGATAATGTATCTAAATGTGTAAATTTTATAGGGTAAAACCTATCAGATTGCAGGTATAATGTCGAAAAATGATGGAAATTTTCTTCTCTTTTCTTCACTATCTCATCTAAGTACGGTAATTGTAATTGTCCGGTAAAACCAGTAATTTCTGTAGGACGAAGATTATATCCTAAATCATAAAAAGTATACCTAGAATAGAATGTCGAGTTTACTTTAAATTTTCTTCGTATTTCTTCTTGTTTATGAAAAGAAAGATTTCTATCCCATCCATGAGCACGTACTAAATGGAGCATCGTTGCAAGTGTTTCATCATCAGTACAAATCGCTCCACCTTCAATTGTGGACATATGATGTCCTACATAAAAAGAGAATGTACTAGCTAAACTGTAATTTCCTAATTTTTTCCCTTTATATACGCTACCTAATGATTCACAATTATCTTCTATTAAGATAATTTTTCTTTTTTTACATATTGCTTCAATTTCATCAATATCATCGCAAAATCCTAATAAATTAGTGACAAAAAGTACCTTTAATGACGTTTTTTTTAGTACTGCTAATAAAGTTTTTGAAGATATATTTAATGTATCTACTTCCACATCGATTGGCACTGGATTTAATCCTAATTGAATTATTGGCATTACATTTGTAGACCAGGTAACTGCAGAAAATCCGACTTTGTCCCCAACTTTAATCTTTCTTAGATTTAACAATGCTTGAATGATTGCTAAATTTGCAGAACTTCCACTATTTACTAAAACGCAATGTTTTCTTTGCTGCCAAGAGGCAAATTGCGATTCAAATGTTTTACATTCCGGTCCAAAACTTAATTGCTTGGCGTTAAGAACAAATTGTGACAGTTTTTTTTGCGTTTCTTTTTCTTGATAAAAAGTAGATTTGATGAGTGGAATCATAAATTAATAGTGATATATATCATGTGCGCACAGATACATCAAATATTATTATTTCTTTATCCTCATATACAATAGGAAATTTCTCTTTAAACAATGGCAAAGACTCTATGTATGAATAATTATCTTTAGGCTTCAAGGGGAATAAGACATATTGAATATTGTTGTGTTGAAATATTTCCCTATTATCAATAGCAGTTTCATTGAACAAGATTGGTACTTCTTTTGTTCTATCAGGTTGTCCAAAATTTCTAAAAAATCCCCAATAGTTTCTGCGTCCTGCTAATGATACTGGGTCAAAAATATCAGCATATGAAATGAATGTAGATTTCGGAGGCGTACTATCGTGTATCCATTGAATTAACTCGTTTTTACCTGAATATGGAATTCTGTACATAAAATCATTTTTTATAACCATAAAATCAATAAAACCTGATGGGATATATAATATAAAACCAATGATACTAATGACCTTAAAGATACGACTTTTCGTCCATAGTACTGCCAAACCATGTGATGAGACTATTGCAAATAAAATTAAAAAAAGGTTCAAAAATTTTTGATCAAGTTCTGATCCCATCAATATTTTTAAACCATAAGCTCCTAGAACTAAAAATAAAAAAGGTAACAGTAATAATTTTTCTGATTTTCTTAAGAAATATATTCCAACTGGAACAGTAATTAAAGCAATTCCATAATTAACAAAAAATCTATAAAAAACACTAAATTCAGAAGAAAATTTTAGAGAATTTATAGTTGAGATATCTGTTGAAACTGAAGAATACGTAATGTTCATAATCCATGGTAATAATTCTATTAATCCAATAAAGCTGGAGAGCAATATAAATAAAGACAACGATTGCCATTTTCTGTAAAGTAAATATATTAATCCAATTGAATATCCAAATGCTAATGTTAATAAGACATGCCAGTATGGCATTAAACCAATAGATATACCGGCCAATATCGACATTCGTGTTACTGACTGTTTATTCTTTAAACTTAGAATCACACATATAAAAAGCATTAAACCAAAAGCCAGTGGAAAAGCTAAATGACGTTGATTCACATACACATTTAAAGTGTGATAAATACTTATAGCAGAACCGTCATACGGTGCTGCAAACATATATGTTGGAATATTCCAAAGTGCAGATAAAGAAATAGAATACTTCTGTAAATAAAACCACCATGTTAATGTACTATGACTTAAGACAAATATAACTGCGACTAGCCCAACTATTTTTTTTGATCGCATCAAAATAATTGGAAAATAATAAACAATCATCAATAAAAGTGTAAATGAGATTATACTAGTAATATTCAACGCATAACCTATTGATAAACCCAGTCGTTCGATAAATCCAGTCCAATAATAAAAAAAGAAATGATATATATCTACTGCTCCAGACACGAACGGAGACAAATACGGCACATTATCACCCCAAGAAAAACTACGAATAATTGAGATATTATGACCGAAATCAAATACAAGATTACTGGCTACCACCAAAGCTTCATCCTGGGTGCGAAACGTTTTATGCATAATATATGAAGAAATAACTAATAATAGAAATAAAACGAGATAGTCGAAATGGGGAGTAAATATAGCTCGTATAGAAATAGTTTTTTTATGTTTTAGAAAAAACACATAACTTGAAAGAAGAGCTATGCTAATAAACATACCATATGTAATTTTTAAATTATTCTGTGAAAGAATATCGATTATATAGAGACAAGGAACACTAAAAAATATTCCAAACATTAAAGAAATAAGTGTTTGAAATAGAGTATTATTACTCCTAATCTTTACAATTTCTACAATTGCTCTGCCGATGCAATATTGAGTAAAAAAAAGTAGTAAACCCAATAAAATATTAGTCATGTTGTTTTAATTGAATGATACTTATTACTAATAACAATACAATCATGCTGATAAACGATATAGTTGCACCCCATATCGCATAATACTGAGGTATAAAAACCAGTTCAACAGAATGTAACAATTCATTTTTAGGTAATGGAAAAGACATGAAACCCAAAGAGGTTTTTACAGGTTCGATCTCTCTATTCTTAGTTTTTAATATCCACTGTGGATGATAATTCATCAAAAAAAATACCTCGGATATATTCTTATCTTTAATATTCACTGAATAATGTGAAGAAGTATGTTGAATATAGGATAAACCTGTACCACTTGAATCTGAGATAAGTGGTGGTGGTAAACCTAAATCATACAAATGTAATTCATTAAACCCTGAAATTTTCGGTATTTGCATCTCGTTTAAAATAGTAATGTATTTTTCGCGTCTAGTAGGATCATACCGATATTCTGTAAGATACACTTTTTGGGATATATCTGTGGCAACAGCTATATAACGTATTCCTTTACTTTTTACCGCCTCAATAAAAGATGAAGATGTTGCCTGCTCTGCTAATACATTTTCGTTAAAAGAATCAATTAGCACATTTGCATCAACCATCGGATGCAAACTGCTATTGTATGCAAATCGATCATGTTCAGGAATCCATAATACTCTACTAAACTCTTGATCATTCATCATGTAATCTTTGTATCTTTTATACTCGTTAGAATATTTCGGAGGTGAAAAATTACCTGTAAGCATACCCAAAAATAACTCTTTATGCACAATTCCCCAAAAAATGATTATAAGTAGACTAAATATGTATACGAACTTAGAATACTTTTTTTTATCAATTCGAAATTTTTGTAGTATTGCTACCACTGATGCTGGAATTAACACTGAATATGATAGCGATATCAAACTATAAAACTTGGTTGGATCTCGAAACATGACAAAGCCAGGAATGTGTTCAAAGAAGAAATTATAAACACCACCAAATGGTTCGTTAGTACCTTTAGCTAAAAAAGATCCAACAAGACTCAAGACTACAAAAAATAGAATAAATCGGTTAGATGAAAAAACTAATACTGAAAAAGCGATTAATGGGATCAATAAAAATCCAGATTGGAAAAAATGAACATATCCAAACAGATTTTCTGGCCAGTTGGGGTGCAACAAACTGATAGTATGGCTAAAATCTGCAAAACTCAAAAAATCAACCATTCCAACACTATTAATTTCATTTCCTAAACTCGAAACAATATTGTTTGTTAGTATTGCTGGTACAAGCCAATATGAGTGTATGAGCAGGAATAATACACCCACTATGCTAAATGAAATAATACTGTTATATAAAATAACGCTAGAAAATAATTGTTTATTATAATAAACAATTAAACCCAATAAGTACATACAAATTAACAGCATACCAACATATCCGAATCTCAAATCACTGGCTATTAATGAAGAAGTAATCAACGATGTTTTTATTAATATGAGAAGATTTTTATTACAATGATACTTTACAATAAAGTGACTACCCAACAAAGATTTAGTCAGAATTATCCAATAATAAAAAAAGAGAGGAAGTAACGAATATCCTACAAATACACCTAATTGACCACCTCCAAATATCATAAGTGCATATGTGTTTGTAGAATAAATAATTGCTGAAATTATTGAAAGCTGAGATGATGCAAAAAAATATTTACTTAATTTAAATGCAGAATAAAAACATAACCCAACAATTCCCAACCAAATACATTTATCAATTAACCACCAATCAAACCCAAACAAACTTAATACCTTAATTGTCAATTGAAGTGGATAATCATACCAAAGTCTATATATAACTGATTCACCCAAACCATGTACATCATTCCACACAACTGGATACCATGTGATTGATTGTATTTGATCTGAATAAAAAAATGGTGCGTCTCCCCCAGCAAAATAACGAGAAAACCAATCAATCATATGTTTTTATTTCGTGTACTTTTTTTTAGTTTAATAAATAAATTATCTATTTCTGATTTAGTGTACCCAAATAACGTTACCCAACAAGCAATTGGATGCATGAACCATGCTATATCTGGTTTTACAATATATCCGCGCAAACTCATTAATATATTTGGAATCAGTGTAATTGTACAAAAACAAAAAATCATTAATGAGAGTAAATCGTTAACGTTTTTAAAATCAAAAACAATATAATCTCTTTTTTTTATAGACGTATCTATATACTGGTTTCGGTAAATAACTCTTCTCTTTATAAAACGTCTTAAACTTTTCCCGGTAAAATGTACTATGGAATTATTTACTACTCCGAATTGATTATATTGCTTTATTACTAATCTCATAAACATATCAGTGTGTAAAAATTGTTCTCCTTCAATAATTACCGATTTTAATTCTTTTATGCGAACCATATGACCATTATCACCTAATGTTGGAAGATTATTAGGATTAAACATAACTGTCTCATATTTTGAATTTTTTGAAATAATATGACCTTTCTTATAATCGGTTTCATAATGGGTTAATTTTTCTGACTTACCAAGAAACAACACAAAAGGATCATTAATGCCAAATAATCCACAATACCGAGTCAATAAAGGCATACGTTTATCAACATAATTATATTTGCTAAAAGTTCCAACAATATGAGGATTATCAATAAACGGTTGAACCATATATGCAAGCCACGTTTTAGATGTAACAAAATTATCAAATTCTAGTATTAATAATAAATCACCATTTACTAATTTAATTCCTTTCGCTGCCCTCATTAACGCAAAATCTTTATATTGTCTTTGAACTATAACTTCACACCCAAATGATTTAGCTATTTCAATAGAACCATTTGTAGAACCACCATCCATAACAATATGGCGAATTCTATTTTTAGGATACTCTTGCTGAGCTAAATTTATTAAACATTGCTTAACAAGATATATATCAGTGTTGTAAGAGACTGTTAATATTGTTACAAATGGTTTCATATTTTTGATTTTTTTATATCCATATATATATAGACAGAAAATACTCCTAAACTTAAGAAGGTTATAAGAAAACCACTAATTACAAATATTTGAGGTAAAAAGTAAAATGTATACTTAGTACTTTCTGAAGATGCAGGGATTACCCAACCATTACTAAATCCAAACAACTCTATATGTTTTTCGGTAGATTCTTCATTTGAACTAGAAAATAAGGCTAATACATATAAAAAGACAGAAAAAATATTTTCATTAGTATTTTTTGACTTTACTATTTTCCAACCAGGATGATATGTAGAAGGGATAGAAAGTATACGCGGATATTTTGATGAAGGAATGGTAACGGTAAACACTACAGGACTCATTTGAACATATCGTTCTACCTCTTGCGCGGGCTGATTTATTTCATTAATGACCCTCTTAACATATATACTAGGAATATGTTTATGAACAATATTCCTAATAGTGCGTAATTCTATATTATGTAGACCTTCATTGAGCATCAACGGTTTATTATCATTTACCTTATTACCGTCGATAAAGATGTCCCAAAAAATCTTATCCGTATCTTTAAAAATAATTTCAAGATTTTCTTCAGTTTCAGGCAGCGTTACAGCATATTTGTAAATATTTCTTTCTGGATCAGAGATAATAACTTTTTTACTAATTTTGTTTAGCATTTCATTAAGGAATGGGTTAATCTCAGTAAATTGATTTTTGTTTGCTTCTACATACCGTAATTGTGCTAATAAAAATGCATATATACGAGATCTATATTCCTGTTGTCTTTCTGGAACAAGTTTACTCAAATTGATAATAATATCTTCTATAAAGGTTTTGTAAACTGCTATTTTTTGAAATTCATTAGGAATCTTTAGTAGTGCTCTATTAGAGAATGATAAATCCATATCAATTTTTGAACCTGGATCTATTGTTGGATTGTTGTATAGCTTTGTTTCTTTATGTGAAAGTAATCCCTGACTATTTATTGAAGATGTATTATACGCTGCTATATCGATGCTACTCACAAAATTTTCAAATTCATTCTCTTTGCAATACAAACAATTAGCTTTCCATATTTGTGTATTAACTTCTTTCAAAACAGATTGAGCTGGCAAAAAAGAATCATACATTACAGCAGCATTACTGGCATTTAATGATAAAAGATGGTTCATTGAATCTTTAGGAGCAAACACCTGCGTTAATGAATTATAAACAAACGGCTTAACATCAGCGTTAATCTCATACAAAGACCATTCTCCTCTCTCTAATACTTTTTTAATCAAAGGAGTTGTATCAAGTAGAGTAGACCATGTACTAATCATTTTTTGTTTAAACTGTGTATCTTTTATTTCAATATCTTTTCTAAAGAGTATATGAGATATACCCATTAAGTTACTAAGTTGATTTACACTTTTTATTTCTTCATTTTTTAAAGAGTTTAGTAATGATTGAATAATTTCTGGAGTTCCTGCAGAATTACCTACTACTGGTTTATCAAATAACAACCATTGAAAAGGTTCCAAACTATAATAACCCCATGTGTAAGTATCAGTTGGTACATTAATATACCCTGTATCAATTTCAGGAACAATTAATATTTTTTTGACAGCTTGAGATGATTTTATATATTCATCTACCTGATATACATACGTTGGAACGTTAACAAGTGTCGAAAATCCCCAAGTAAACGCAAAAGGATTATTTATAAAAATTGGTATGTGATACAGAAATATTCCTAAGATTATTACCGCAGAAATTAATAATCGATTTTTTTGGAAAATATTTTTAACATCAGTAAGTATATAGATACTGTATGAAAATAATATGCTCATTGAGAAAATTGTTAATGGCATGAATTTGTAATAACTTGAACGAAATATCGCAAAACCAGGAATCTTTCGCATCATTAATTCAAAAATAATTCCTGTTGGGGGATGTGTTCCTGTAGAAAAAATAATTCCTAAGACAAACAATAATAATAATGTATAAAACCAAAAAGTATAATATTTCCTTTTTCTCTTGAACGTAATATAAATTAATGCAGCGAAAATTAGTAATATGGGAATTAATCCCATACTATACAAAATAATGTTTGAATAGTTGTTTGAATATGAATATGCATTTTCACCAATCCAATTTGGTGAGCCTGTTATTCTGATTACGTTCAGTATGCTTGCATTAACACTTACCATTTTCTCCCAAAGAATAGCACCCTCGATACCTCCCACTGCTGATACTGTAGATGAATAACCTGTTGTTAAATATGATAAAAAAGGTAATAACCAATACGCTTGAGATAATATACCTGAGAAGAGTAACCCAATGACTATTAATAGAGTTCTTCTTAATCCAGCAATACGAAATAAGGTAATTTCTCTTAATCCGAATACAAAAACCAATAGGAATACTGCGATACCATAAGCTCCTAATAAAGGAGGTAATCCTGCACTATTAAATAAAAAAAACACAAAAAAATAATATACTAATGATCGAATAATAGTAGACCTTCTAATAAATAGATTATGTAAAATTAGACACGTTAATGGTAATAAAACAAATAATGAAAACTTAGGCCTATCTGCAATAAACCACAATTCAAACATAAAAAAATTTATTGTATAAAAAACTGGACCTATGATTCGTATAATTCTGTAATCAATTGCAGGAAATAACGTTCTCAAGAAGATGTACATAGATATACTCATTAAGAAAAACCATCCTAAGAGTATAATTCGTTGACCAATATCGATCCCACATATGTACATAACTGTTGTTTCAACAACATTCATAGTAAAAAAGCCACGGGGATACGGCCAATCATTTCCCGTACTAAAGTTATTATTCCAAGCATAAAAGTGATTTATCACCTGATTTTGAGGTTGTAAGGAAAACGCAGAATCATGACCTAAAACTATACCACCCGACCTCATCCACCATAGAGGTAGTAAAGAGAGTAAAAAAAGAAATAATACCTCAGGTATATAATGTTTCCATTGCTTGAGCATAGGACTTCCAAGTAAAGGTTGATAGTACATAATCTTTACCTTTATTTGCAATATTCTTTTTTCTATTTTCCGAACGAATATAATAAATTATCGCATTACTTAACTGTTCAATATTTCCTCCATCATATAAAAGTGCATCTATTTTATCATGTAAAACTTCTGCTACTCCTGATCCTCGAGATACTATTACTGGCGTTCCCAAAGCCAAAGATTCAAGAACCGTAAGCCCCCATGTTTGCGGAGAATTAGGAAATACTAACATATCTGCAGCAGATATATATTCCATTCGATCATTATCATTGACGAATCGGTTAATTATGTATACTTTATGATTAATTTCCAAAGTATTAATTAACTTTTTGAGTTTATTTGCATATTTTAGATCGGCATTTAAATTAGAAAGTAAAATGAATACAAGATCATATGATTTTTTATTTAAAACGCTTAGTGCTGAAAGGATATCTTCGTATCTGCGATGAGGAGAAAGAATATTTGCACCTATAGAAATTATGGAATTGGGAGAAATACCCAATTCTTTTCGTATATCCTTGGTTGGTATAAATTCTAAATATTTTTTTCTATCTACACCGCTTCGTATGATATGTATTTTTGAGGTATCTTTCTTAAGCCAAGATGTAACTAGACTGTAATTGCGCTTATCTAATACTGTTATTGCATCAATTGTAGTACCTGCATGTCTATCAATAAATAATTTGAAACGAGTGAATAAAGACTTACTAAGTCTCGGTGGAACATCATTAATTGTAGTAATTTTTCTTGTTGAAGAACTTTTTATTCCTGATTGAATCCACATCGTCATCCAATCATGACCGTGTAAAATATCAAATTTATTCCGACGTATTATTATGTGAAATAAAGGAGTATTTAATAAAGCTATGTATAACATTATTGTTTCAATAAAAAATATATTTATGTTAAACATTCTTATTAATATACTGGGAAAAGGTAATATAGATTTAACCTTAAACTTTTTATAACCTATATCCGCTGTTTCTGGTATATATATACAAGTAAGAATGGTAATAGTATACCCTTCTTCAACCAAAGATTTTGATAATTCTAAACATTGTTTTGCAGTCCCATTCTGCGTAATTAACACAGGAAGTAGCATACAAACATGCAGTTTTTTTTTCATTTATAAAGTTATGTTAAGGAGTTTTAAAATTATTGCCTTTTGTATGTGAAGTCTATTTTCAGCTTCATCCCAAACAATGGATTGTGGCCCATCAATAATTTCATCGGTAATTTCATCATTTCTATGTGCTGGTAAACAATGCATAACAACGACATTCTTTTTTGCATATTGCAATAGTTTTTTGTTTACTTGATAAGGTCTTAACGCTTTTTCTCGCTCCTCTTTGTCTGTTTTTCCCATACTTACCCATACATCTGTAACTACTACATCTGCATTTTTTACAGCTACAGAAGGGTCTGTTATCATATCAAATGTTCCGTTATATTTTTTAGATAATACTTCTATTTCTTTAACTATTTCTTTATTCATTTCATACATTTTAGGAGATGAAACACGACAGTGCATACCTAATTGCATAGCTAGTATAGCTAAACTATTTGTCATATTATTATCTCCGTCTCCTACATATGTTAATGTAAATTTAGATAATTCTTTCTGTCTTTCCCATAAAGTAAACATATCTGCTAATACTTGACATGGATGAAATTCATCACTTAGTCCGTTAATAACTGGCTTACCTGAATATTTAGATATCGTAACCACATCATCGTGAGAAAAAACTCTTGCCATAATAATATCGACATATCTGCCTAATACTCTGGCTGTATCAGCAATTGTTTCCCCTCTAGAAAGTTGTAGATCATTTGCACCTAAATACAACGCATGTCCACCCAATTCTGTCATCCCGACTTCAAAACTAACTCGTGTTCTTGTTGATGGTTTTTGGAAAATCATTGCCATTGATTTTCCTTTCAAATATGAATAATATCTTTTTTGCTTTATTTTTTTAGCAGTTTTAAACAATTCATAAATTTCTTTTAGTGAGAAATCAGTAGTGGTTAATAGAGATAGAGGCATAATAGACGGTTTTCTATTTATTTAATTGCTCTTCTTTAATTTTAGAAGTATTATTGCACTTATGCAGAAGTTAGTCTACCCTAAAGTTACGTTCATAATACCCACATTAAATGCATCTTTTTACTTGCCAAAATGTTTAGATGCTATTCGATCTCAAAAGTATCCACAAAAAAAAATCGAAATTATTATTGCAGATGGTGGATCTTGTGACAATACAATAAAAATTGCAAAAAAATATAACACAAAGATTATTTCTAATCCTGAGGTTCTCCATGAGCAAGGCAAATCTAGAGCTTCAAAGGTTGCAACTGGAGGCATTTTATTCTATACCGATGCTGATAATATTCTATCTACTCAACACTGGATAGAAATGATGATTAAACCTTATATTAAAGAAAAAAATGTTGTCGGGTTCCTACCTCAAACGATTCCAGCTCCTGACTCAAACCCGCTTGATAAATATTTAGGTTATTTGTTTACTGATCCTTTCACATGGTTTGTTTATGGGCTTAGCGCTAACCCTCAAACATATCACCTAAAATACAAACCAATTAAAATAACAAAAGATTACGAATTATATAAATTTAAAGGACTTGATTATCCTTTATTTGGACTTTCACAAGGCGTGGGTACTGTAAAAGATTTTAAACGCTCACAACATGCATATGCCGATGATTTACTGGCTGGTATAAAACTCATGAGAGATGGTGGTGTTATCGCATATATACCTCAAGCGGGAGTTTATCACTATCATGTGTCAGGCTTTTCGAACTATATAAATAAATACAGATGGCGAGTAAGAAATAATCTTACTAAAAAAATTAAGGGTATGGGCATTTCCAACCGAACTATTTATTTCAGTACAATGAGAAAAGTAAAAATGTTTTTATTCATTCCCTATGCACTTTCAATAGTATTCCCTATTATTGATTCAATTACACTCTCTATTAAATATAAAGATAAAGTTATGCTGTACCACCTCCCTGCTACTTTAGTCCTTGCTTATCTAGTCATAGCAGAATATTTTCAATATTTATTCAAAACTAATAATAATTTAGGAACATATGAATAAATACTCTTCAATTATATATGTTAATTTTGCACCGTATGAAAATGCGGGACATATACTTGATTATTTATTAGATACATATGAGATAGTAATACTCTTTTGCTTTAATTTTCATAAATTAACTAATAAAGAAGAACCAAGTTTGTTAAAAATTTATAAACTAAAAAAACTAACTTATACTCATAAACTTTACTATATACCTACTCCTCAAGCATTAGTTTTTGTACTTCTTCCTTTACGATCGGCAATAATTTTTTTGCAATTACTATGGCATATACTAAGACTTCATATATCTATAGGTAAAATAGATACCTATTTTACTGTAAACGCTTTTACTGCTTGGTGTGGAATTATTTTTAAACGTTTACATTTTGTTAACAGAACAATTTTCTGGGTATGGGATTATTACCCTCCAATTCATACGAATAAGATTGTCATGTTTATGAGATGGTTATATTGGTTGTATGATAAACCTGCCACATTGCATTCAGACAAAATCGTTTTTTTGAATAAAAACTTAATAGAACTTAGAAAAAGACATAATATTCTAAAAAAAGATACAAAGTATTCTATTGTAGAAATCGGAACTAATCCTGTAAAAACAATCTCAATAAAGAAAAAATCATCAGTTAATCTTGTTTTTTTAGGTGTAATCAAGAAAAGTCAGGGATTAGATTTGTTATACGATGCTGCATCTGAAATCAAAGAAAATTTTCCATCTATTACTATTACAGTAATTGGATCTGGACCTGAAGAATCGCATTTTAAAAAAAGAGCCAAAAATACAAAATTAAAAACGAAATTTCTTGGATTTGTAGCAGATGATCAATTAGTAGATCTCACTATTAAACAAGCACACATTGGGTTGGCTTCTTATATTCCAGAAAAGAGCAATGTTTCTTATTATAGTGACCCATCTAAGATAAAACGATATATTAGTTCAGGTATTCCTGTAATTACTACAGATGTTTTCGACTTTTCAAAAAAAATTAAGAAATTTAAAGCGGGTATATTAATTGAATATGATAAAAAAGAATTAGCTAGAGCTATAACTACAATATTAAAATCCTATTCTTTTTATCAAAAGAATGCATTAAATCTATCAGAGCAATATAAATATTCTACCATATACAAAAGAATTTTTAATTAAGCTTCTGTTTTTGTATTGCAATCATTCCTGAGAGTAATTTTATTACTTTGGTTGAAATATTTAATTCTTGATAATGAATAGACGGATTCAACTGATTGGCTAAATGCTGTGTCGAGAGTGTTGTCGATATTGCTTGCATTACATCTCCTGCTTCTAGCCCACAGACTATGATTGAACCAGCATCAAATGCTTCAGGTCGCTCCGTTGATGTTCGAAGCTGAATAGCATTACATTTAAGTATCGATGATTCTTCTTGAATTGTGCCAGAATCAGATAATACACATAAGGCATTTTTTTGAAGCTTAATATAATCAAAAAACCCAAATGGTTTATGAAATATAATATTCTTATTATTCATTATGAATCCTTGTAAACGCATTTTAGTGCGTGGATGTAGTGAAACAATTATAGGTTTTTTATATTCATCTACAACAGCTTGTAACGTGTTAATCAACTTCCTTAAAGGTTTTGGATCATCAACATTTTCTTCTCTATGAACACTTACTAAAAAATATGAATTAGGATTTAATGACAGTTTTTTAAGAATATTTGATTTTTCAATAGATTCTGCATAGTAATCAATTACTTCTTTTAGAGGAGAACCAAACACAAAGATAGAGTCAGGGTCTATACCTTCTTCAAGTAAATATCTTCGTGCATGTTCGGTATAACATATATTAAAGTTGCTGATATGATCTACTATTCTCCTATTAATTTCTTCAGGAACACGCCAATCAAAGCATCTATTACCTGCTTCCATATGAAATATTGGTATATTCATACGTCTTGCTATGATTGCTGAGAGAGAACTATTAGTATCTCCCAAAATTAAAATTGCATCTGGATTAATTCTACTAATAATATCTTCCGTTTGTGATAAAATATTACCAATTAATCTACTAAGGATATTAGATTTTACATCCAAAATATGATCAGGCGCCCGCAAATTAAGCTCATCAAAGAAAATCCCACTTAATTCAAAATCATAATTTTGGTTAGTATAAACAAATACATGCTTAAATACTACATCAAGAGCAGGAAGTATCCGTGATAAGCGAATAATTTCAGGTCTAGTCCCTAAAATAGACATTACTGTATATTTATGCATATTTTTATTTTAATTCCTCTTTAATCTCAGGAAGTGATAAAAGTAAAGAAATAGTCTGTTCTTCACTTAACTGTTGAGTATTTCCAGATGTATAAGCTTGTAGATTATCTTTATATGTTGATTTTCCTTCACTAAAATAGGTTTGATAATTAAAATGCTTTCCTTCTGGAGCTATTTTATAATAATCACCAACATCAAATGCCCTTAAAAATTCTTCACTGGTTATTAAAGTTTCATGTATTTTTTCTCCCGATCTAATTCCTACATATTGAATACCTTTTTTATAAGAAAAAATTTTATTAATACTTTGTGCTAGGGTTTCTATAGTACATGCCGGAGATTTTTTTACGTACATAAATCCATTTTCTCCTTTTGAAAGAGCGTAAAGTACTAAGCCAACAGCATTTGGCAATGGCAATAAAAATCGAGTCATCGTAGGGTCTGTTATTGAAAGTTTTTCTCCTTTTTTAATTTGTTCTACGAAAAAAGGAATTACTGACCCTCGTGAATATAATACATTTCCATAACGCACACCGCAAATAGTTGTAGTATGTTTTTTTTCATCTAATTCTCTAGCCTTTGCTACCATAACTTTTTCCATAAGTGCCTTAGACATTCCCATTGCATTGATAGGATAAACAGCTTTGTCAGTACTCAATACAACTACTCGTTTTACCTTGTGTGATATAGCACTTCTTAAAATATTTTCTGCTCCAATGATATTTGTTTGTACTGCTTCAAGAGGGAAAAACTCACATGAAGGTACCTGTTTAAGAGCAGCTGCATGAAACACATAATCTACTTTCTCCATGGCAGATTCAATACTTTGATAATTTCTAACATCTCCTATAATGAATTGCAATAATGGTGATTGAAACTCATTTCTCATATCAAATTGTTTCTTTTCATCTCTGCTGAAAATTACTATTTTTTTTGGATTTTTAGGTAACAATTGTTTAATTACTGCATGACCAAAAGATCCTGTACCTCCTGAAATAAAAAACACTTTATTTTTTATATATTTATTAAATAATTCATTCATAATTATATTGTGTAAGTATCAGAGTCATTAGGATTATACTCTTCACTAATGTAAACTAATAATATTAATTCTTCTACTCCAATATTTTCTATTTGATGAAATATGCCCATAGGCATCTCTACTATGGTTGGGTTATCAGCACTTAATTCAATTATTTCACTGTCTTTAGTATTCAAATTCTTCAATGTTAATAATCCTTTTCCCTTAATAACACAATACCATTCACGCTTTCGATTATGATAATGCCCTCCTTTTTTCATTCCAGGTTTAGCTGTTGTTATTAGAATCTGTCCAAATGTTGATTTACCTACATGTTCAGCTCTTAATAGTTCATACAACATTCCACGTTCATCTCTTTTTACTTGTAATTTTCTAATAGATACTTTCATAATCTTTATTCAAAATTTCTTGAATACCTTCCAGAATATTCGTCCTAGGAAACCAACCATCATTTGTTTGTATAGTATCTGGAACGATTTTTGGTAATTCTTTTGGTTCAGGATTATTCGTTTTAAGTATTTTAATTTTTCTTCCCGTAATATTTCGAATAACGGTAATTATATCGTTAAGAGATAGTTGTGTACCAGAACAAATATTATAAGTACTACTATATATAGTAGTCTTTTTAGACTGAATAATTAATAAAAAAGCGTTTACTACATCTTCAATATATATATAATCTCTTTTTTGCTCACCATCATTATTTAAATTTATTGATTGATTATGTAATATTTGATAAAGGTATGTAGAAATAACAGAATTATAGAAAGGCTTACAACCAGGACCATATACATTACTTAACCTCAAAATTGTAGATTTAATCTTGTTTCTTTTTGCATATAATGCAAGTAATTCTTCACAGGTTTTTTTTGATAAACCATATATAGAATTTTCATAGAATATTTGAAATGAAGAAGAGAACAGAATGTGTGCTTTTGGATTAAAATTATTTACAACATCCAGTAATGAAAGAGTAAGATTAATATTTGTGTTAAAAATATCTATATCAGATCCACGATTTTTTCCTCCTAGATGAATAATAATATCTGCATTAGTTACTTCTTTTGTGAAATTTTTATTTATCTTTTTTGGGATTCTACAGACATTAAACGCTATATTATATTTGTTTAGTTTTTTAACAAGATGCCTTCCTATAAAACCTGTATGTCCAGTAACTAATATTTGCATATACGATTATATTAACTTAATATTCTATTCAAATTCTTTTTAAAAATGATATTCCAATCATACTCTTTAGCATAAGAACGGGCATTTTCACGATATTCATTATATCGTTTTGATGATGACAATAGGATCGATACAGCATTTATAAAGGACTCAATCGTATAGTTTATTACAACTCCCGCCCTTTTTTTAGTAATATCTTTATTTGTAGATATTGCATCTGTTACAATTACAGGCATCCCGTATTGTGTATATTCTTTTATTTTAATAGGATCAGCATTTTGTACTTTTTCATCTAGAATAAGAGTATTAAATGTAGCCAGACCTATCGCTCCATCTCTTAGTAAATGTTCTCTCTCCACTTCTGTCTTAATCCATCCATGAAAAGTTACAATTTCTTTTATTTTCAATTTATCAACGAGTTTTTTTAAATAAAGTTCCGCTTCTCCTCCGCCTATTATTTCTAAATGAATATTAGGAAATTTTTTACGAAGTTTTGTTAATGATCGAATCGGCAAATCTACTCCCATAAAATCAACTAAATGACCAATAAAAACTAACTTATTAATATCAATCAAATGTTTTGGTACTTTTTTTGCTTTATTAAACCATATACCTATTGGTACATGATACTGTCTTCTAAATGCATCACTTTTCATTCCATTTTTTTCTCTTGCTTTTTTCATAGCACTTGAAACATTCCATGTTTCATCACATAAAAATACGCAAATTTTATCTAATAAATGATATATAAAATTCATTATTTTATTACTAAACCTTTCTGGAAAATAATCTATTGAATAATAAATATTTTTTTTGGTAAACCCGAACAATTTTAATAGAATACCTGCCAACGCATTTAAAGGATCCAATCCTATATATAGATCAAATTTTTTATTACTACTAATAACCCAATACAAAGAATATAAAACATCTTTAATATACAAAAAAGATTCCGGTAATCGTATATGAGGAGCAGTAGATGACTTTATAGAAACACTATCCAGATATAACTCCTTTCTAGAAGATTGGCTATAGCACTCGTTTATATACAATAAAGGATGTGCAATAAATAATACTGTTCCTGTATAGTTGGTGAGACAGAAATCTCGCAAATTATGACCTGGCCCACTGGGTGTAATTGACTCATGAACAACTATTGCAATATTAAAATTATTAGAAAAATTCATTTAATGTTTCTTTTTGATAGAAGATAATTGCCTAATGCTAGATACTCTAAGCCTGAATGTTCAAATGCATGTATCGCTTCTCTTGGTCCTAGTACTATTGGAAAACCATGGAGATTAAAGGATGTGTTTAAAACACCACCTATTCCGGTCAATCGTTTAAATTCACTTATTATTTTGTGGTACGAAGGATTCCATTCGGAGTCAACTAGTTGAGGCCTTATTGTAAAATCATATGGATGCATAGCAGCTCTAAGTTCTTGTTTCGCTTTTTCTGTAGAGTTAAACGTAACTATCATATATGGCGCAGAAATATTTTTAGGATTAACTATATAATCATTTGCATATTCTTTAAGAATTGAAGGTGTAAAAGGCATCCAAAAATCTCTCAGTTTCATTTGTTCGTTAATAATACGCACATTATCAGGATTAGAAGGATTAGCAAGAATAGACCGGTTACCTAATGCTCTAGCACCCCATTCCATTTTATTATTCATTCTAGCTACTACTTTATTGCTTTGCAACAATTTCGCTATTACTGATTCTATTTCTTTATGATGTTTTACAACAAATTTTTTTTGAATATTGTATTTCTTTATATATGAATAAATATCTTTATCACTAAATTCCGGTCCTAAATATAATTCTTTTAATTGTTGAGGATTAATTTTGATACCATATTTTCTGCATTCATCAATATATCCTAAATACGCTGCACCTAATGCTGTTGATTCATCTCCGGCACTAGGACAAGGAAAAAATTCTTTTACTCCTGCAAGCTCTGCAACTCGCATATTAGCTTTTACATTCATGACTACACCCCCGGCCATACAGATTGTATGAATACCTGTATGCTTAACTGCAGCAGAAACCCATTCAACAATTCTTTCTTCAATGAGTTTTTGAAATGCACCTGCAATATTGTCAAATCGTAATTCTTTCATTTCATTTTGAAGGAAAAAACCAGAAAGATGTGTATCAAATAATTCTTTAAAAACTAATGGATTATTCGGATCAAGGGTAACAATATTTTTTATTTTTTCATATATAGGTAATACACCATAATCTTTAGCATACGGCGCTAAACCCATTACTTTATATTCGTGTTCATTACGCTTCATTCCAAGATAACCGGTAACTTCCATGTAAAGATATCCCAGAGAACAAGAAGAAGGAGTAGATGCCAATCTTGTCCATTCTCCATCTTTTACGACATTTACTGTAGCTGATAAAAGATCTCCTTCTCCATCAATAGTTAGAACTAAAGCATTCTTCTTATTGTAGGGACTTCCATAATATGCTGCTGCCGCATGAGCCATGTGGTGTTCATATTGATGAATTTTTCTCTCAGAAATTGTAAGATATTCAGCAATAACTCGCTTCATCTTATCCGAAGTTCTTTTTCCAAACACCCTGAAAGCTAATGAGTATAACGGCCATGTAATGGTATGAAGTATTGGAAATTTATATTCCAGGAAACCAATATAATATCGCAATTTCAATAAAGGGCTATATAAATTACTAACAATATTTAAAATAGAATCATTTTTAATTTTTTTGTCTTGATAAACTGGTACACCCCATAATCTTGGGATTGCTACATGATCTATATCGCTACCACTGATTGATTCATTTTCTAATAGCCAATCAATACTTTTATATGGAAATCCAATATAGTTTTTTATACCATTAAATCTCTCTTCACTAACAGATCCGACAACCACACCATCTTTTATAAGAGTAGCTGTTGCATTGTGACCATCATAAATACCCAATATATACATATCGATTAATCTACATACTTTACTACTTTAGCTGGATTTCCCGCAACGACTGAATAAGCTGGAACATCATGAGTTACAACACTGCCTGCACCTATTATTGCACCCTTTCCTATAGTAACTCCTTTCATTATCATAGCTCTTCTCCCAATCCAAACATCATCTTGAATTATTATAGGTTTTGATTCAGGAGGTACTCGTTTATATTTACTTGATTCTAATCCGTATATTGAAAATGACTTAATATCTTTCCTTCGATCTTTACTATGTAGTGAATGACTATTGTTATCCTGAATATAAACATCAGCAGAAACCATAACATACTTCCCTATTTTTATAGAATTCATCGCTCTAATTACACTTCCACGGGCAATATTAGTAAATTCATCAATTTCTATTTTTCCATTTAATTCAACTATTAACCATCCAAAAATACATGCATTTTTTTTAATAATTATTTGATCTTTATTTTTAATTCCTAATATACCTGAACCAATGAAAAAAAATACAGGTTTATTTAACGTAATAAGATTGTTATAGAATATTGTATATAACCAAGAAATAAGTTTTTGAATAAATGTCATGATTTATAAGTATTAATATACCAATCTATTGTTTTTCTTAGTCCTGTATCAAACTTAGTTTTTGCTTTAAATTCTAATACTCTTTTCGCTTTACTGTTATCACTATTCCGTCTAGGACTACCATCAGGTTTTGTTTTATCAAATAAAATTTTGGGGTTTTTTCCAGTATATCTTACTATTTTATTGATTAATTCCTTAATTGAAATTTCTTCATCTGTTCCAATATTCACAGGATCAGATTTAGGATATTTTTCTATAGCTTTTAACATACCAGATGCCAAATCTTCCACATACAAAAACGCTCTTGTTTGATTTCCACTACCCCAAACTACCACTGGATTCTCGTCACTTAATACTCTTTTTATAAGCGCTGGAATAACATGAGAAGAATATGAGTCAAAATGATCTCGAGGACCGTACGCATTATACGGTCTAATAATACTAATATTCATTCCAAACTCCTCAGCATAATACACACCTAATTTTTCTGCCATTCGTTTTCCCCAACCATATCCACCGTTTGTTGGTTCAGGTTCACTTCTAAATCCTTCTTCTTCTGGGGTAGGGATAATCGCATCACGGGGATAAACACAAGCTGAAGACACTACTAAAAAACGATTAACTTTTTCTACTCTAGCTGCCTCAAGCATTGTCATTCCTATATTAAGATTATCTCTTAACATTGTTGCTTGATGCATTCTATTATATTCTATTCCTCCTACATGAGCTGCTAAATTCATAACAATATTTTTCCCCTGACAAGCTCGCTTAGCAGTATTTAAATCTGTACAATCACCATTTATAAAATTTATTTGATCTTTTAAATAACCAATGTTCTTTATAGTATTGTTCTTTATTCTATCCAGAACAGTTACTTTAGCATTTTTTTTAATTAATAGTTCAACTACATGACTGCCTATAAATCCTGTCCCTCCAGTTACTAATACTTTCTGATTGTTCCAAAAATTTATCATGTATTTGGTCCTTTCTTATAATTCGTCTGTTCTGTCTTCTAATATATGTTCATCACCTTTATAAAACCAATAGACTATCTGACTTTTATCAAATTTACCTGATTTCATATTACTGAGTAAAGTAGCTTTATCATTGTAGTATCCAAAACCCTTATCCGCTTGCTCAATATATCCAGTCTCACCAAACCCTTCAAATATTCTATTTGCAAGTATTTCATCAGGAATTTTACCTGTAGGATACAATAAAACGCTCAATATAAAACCATCTCCTAGAAAAAAAGGGATTCTAGTTTTATCGATAAAATAATTTCTATCACTGTCGAGTAATATTACTGGTTTAGCAGGTAGTTTTTCTATATTTTTGTTCATTTCACTAATGAAGATTTTCATATCTATTCCTCTTATAGCTGCGTGTCTAACTTCCCGATGTGTAATATTCATTTGTTTATAAAGAAAAATGGTAAACAGACAAATACCTCCGAACATTGTTAGTTTATTGTTTATTAATTTCAATATTATTTTTTTTATTCCAACTACGAGTCCTCCTACTAGCATCCAAAAAGGGATACCTCCATAATACATATAGATAGAATAAATATATGAATCATATCTGTTGATTAACCGTAGACTAATGGGTAGAAAAGTAACCCAGTACCATAAAAAACATATAAATAGAAATAAATAATGGTTACTATTTCTTTTTAAAATTACATATGCGGTCAATAAGAAAATTCCTGAAAAAAATATACTAACTGTGTCTGATAAAATAAAATTTATTATTACATCAATGTTATTGTTATTACTTAACAATCCGTAGTTAAAATTTAACATAAATGTTGCTATACGTTTTACGAATCTAAATGGAATAATATATTGAGATAATGATACTAAGGGGTAAAAAAAACTATTAAATACAAACTTAGGGAAAACTAATTTTGGTTCTATAGCATCAACATTTGCAATATTTATTGAATATAATTTCACAATATATAGCGATATGCTAATAATAAATAAACTAAATATTGTAGTAATTTTTTTATGCACATAAATCCACGGCAAGACATTCTTTCTGTTAAAATATCCGGAAATAAAAGCAACTAATACGAAAGTAAAAGCACTAGCCTCTTTAAATAAAAATGCTATATATGCAAATAGTAAAGACAATCCAACTCTATAAATGTTATTTTTACTTGAAAAAGCAGAATAAATTGCAACTAGTGAAAAAAAACTAGAAAACAAAATTTGATTTCCAGCTCCCATCCAAGTAAGCACCTGTTCATATCGTGAGGATGATGCAAATAATAAAGAACTTACGGCAGCCCAAAGGATATTACTAGTTATTTTTTTAACGAATAAAAATATTACAAATGAATTAATTATATGCATAAACAAAAAAATAACAACAAATGGATTCTGATTAAAAGAAAAAAAATGAAAAAAAAGAATACTCATTCTTGAACCTAAAATTCTACCTTTTCCCAGTAATATTTCTAAAAAAGTAAAATTTCTTGTGTCAGAATTAATTCCATATAGAAGATAGTCTCCATATTGCTTCCATTCATCATGAAGAAAATATATATTTGGAAGCATTCTATACGAATATAATATGCACCCTATTAATAGAAACAAAAAAAAGAAATTAATAAAGGATAAACTTTTGCTAAGTCGATGTATTAAACTAAAAATCAATCCTGTAGCAGTCTTTTTATTTCTAATTTTACGTCTCATATCTTAAACTTTAGTTCTGCTGTTTTGTTTTCTAATTTATGGATATAGCCATCATAATACCAATATACAAGTTGTTCTTTCAGGAATAACCCGTTTTGAAGATCAACAATTAGTTTATTTATGTCAGTATAAAATCCATATCCTTTATCATTTTCCTCAATATAGCCATGTTCACCAAATGTTTCAAATAATCTATTAGCTATTACTTTATCTGGAATTTTACCTGTAGGGTATAACAAAACACTTAACACAAAGCCATCCCCTAATAAAAAGGGTGTTCTATTATATTCTCGAATGTAATTTTTATTACTTTCCAGCAGAATAACTGGCTTTTCTGGAAGTGTTGAAGAAATCTTCATCAATTCTTGAGTAAATTTCTTCATGTCACTACCTCTTATCGCTTCTGCTCTTACCTCCCTATTCGTAATATCTATTTGCTTCCATATAAAAAAAGTAAAACTTATAATCAGAAACATTGTCATTATTTTTTTATACGGTCGTACTTGAATATATTGATGTATTGCTGTTATCATCCCACCAATTAGTATCCAAAAAGGCATCCCTCCATAATACATATACAAAGAATTTATATATGAATCATATCTATTTATTAACCGAAAACTTATAGGAATTAGCGTAGCAACAAACCAAAATAATGATATATATACTAAACGTTTATTAATTGATCGTTTACGTAATAACAAGTATCCTACAAGTAATAATAAAATCGATCCAATCACTGAAATAAAATCTGCTAATATAAAATGTACTATACTTTCTCTATTCTCATCATTAAACATAAAATTATAATTAAACTGCAAAAATCCATATCCTAATCTTTCCATAAAACGGAAAGGAATAAGAAATTGAGATAAAGAAACAATTGGATAATAAACTGTGTTAAAAACACCTTTTGTAAGAATATATACAATTCCAAACCCATCGGTATTAGCTACCTTAGATGAATAAATTTTGCTAATTATAAATATACAAATTAATCCGACCGTACTAAGTGAGACAAGTGAAAAAAGTTTGAAGTGAAAATTATTATTTCTTTTAATGAGATAATAGATGCTGTAAATAAATATTAGTAGAAAGACGTATGCACTCGCATCTTTAAATAGAAATCCAATGCATGCAAATAACAAAGATATCGTAAAATATATTTTCGACCTATCTGCTTTTAATAAAAACATAATACTAATGAGGGAGAATAAGGCTGAATATAAAGTTTGATTGCCAGCACCGATCCATGTTAGTGCTTGTTCATACCGAGAAGAAGTTGCAAAAAGAAGTGCACTACTTATTGCCCAAAAGGTACTATTCGTTTCTTTTATAACTAATAAATATAAAAAATATGAATTTAAAATATGTGCTATTAAAAAACTTATTATAAACGGAGTTGTGTTGTATGGGGCATAAAGATAAAATACACTGTTGAGAAATGACCCTAGCATTCTTCCCTTACCAAAAATAATTTCAATAAGTGAATTATTTCTTATATCTGTCCATACTCCATACAAAAAAACATCTGATAAAGCACGCCACTCATCATGCAAATAATAAACAGAAGGTAAAAAATGATATGCTCTTAAAATCACTATAATAATAAGTGCCAGTACTATGAGTTGCAATGGAGTTATCCAACGCTTAACGGATCTAATATTCACGCCTGCATGAAATTGATAGCGTTTCTTTTTCATTGTTTACTTTTGATATAAACTCATATGCTGCATTAAGGAAATATAATATTGAACATTCCGATTTTTTACAATAAGGGGTAGAATATTCTTATCCTTAATACACTGTATTTTATTACGTACGATGTATCGTTTATGCATAATTTCAGACAGATGTTTTATATTCCAGAGTACTGATTTTTCTACAGCAATAAATAATGAAACATTCCCTTTAATAAACGCAAACAATGCGAAAAATTGTACTGCCAATAAATGAATAGGCAACATCAACAATAACCACTCAAAAGATAAATTTGTTAAATAGCAATGAATACGATTTTTAAAGGAATGAAATTGAATAACTTGATTGCAAATCTTTGTACTTGTTCCTCCAGCTTTATGATAAACAACTGATTCAGGTACAAACATCATTTTATATCCACTGAGCCAAATCCGATGACATAAGTCAGTCTCTTCAAAGTATGCAAAATAAGAAGGATCAAAAATGTGATTATCTATTGCCACAGCATTCAGCACTTTTTTTCTGAAAATCATACATGCACCTTTGACTGTATAAACTGCAACTGTTTGATTAAAAGTTCCATCATCTTTTTCATGAAATCCATAATGATTTAAGAAACCAGTATTTGTTAAATAAGCACCCGCAGCATCAATAATTGTAGGGTTATCCATCAATAATAATTTACTCTGTGCTCCTCCGACATCAGGATTTTGTTCCATATACGAAACTAGTGATGTTAGAAAATTTATTGTTACTTTTGTATCGTTATTAAGGAATAATATGTAGGTACCTTTCGCATGACGATATCCAATATTATTGGCATCTGCAAAACCTACATTTTTATTGTTTATAATAAGCTTAATATTGGGATAGTAACGCTTAACGTAGTCTACAGAGCCATCAGTCGAAGAATTATCTACAAGTATTATTTCAAAGTGTTTATAATTCTGCTTTTCAAGGGATGCTAAGCAGGATGTTAGCCACTTTTTACCATTCCAGTTTACGATAATAATTGAAACGAGAGGTGTGCTCATGAAGGTTTTCTTATTTTTATAGTTATGAAATGAGCATGTGTAGTATCAATATGACCAAATAGAGATGGCAATGGAAAATAACCTGCACCTTTTACTGCTTCAATTTTAAAACTAAATGCTTCTGCATATTCGATTAAACCTCGTATATTATAAATTCGAATATGGAACCAAGAAGGGTGTTCTAATTCACCCCCTCTATGGAGAGCAAAAGGATTACCAATACCTCTTTTCTTTGCAGAAATATTGGTTAGTGAAAATATCTGCCATCCTAATATACTGGCCGCAATATTACACCAACTAGAAGCATTTTCAGTACTGATAATGGCGTACCCTCCAGGTTTTAATATTCTATAAATTTCTGACAATAATAAATCAGTATTCCAAAGATGTTCTATTACTTGATTTGCATGAATTACATCAAACGAATTATTTCTTAACGGAAACTTTTTACTAATATCATGCTTGACTATTTGTATTCCATTTGATTTTGCTATTTTAAGTCGCTCATCAACAATGTCTATTCCCCATACTTTTTTTGCATGTATCTTATGTTTTAATTTTTTTGTTAATACACCATCATCGCATCCAATATCAAGTAACACTGCGTTTGCATTCTTTTCTAACAATGAATATATTTGGTTGTGATTATCTTCCACAGCATATTCAAATAATGATTGAAGATATTTTTTATACATATGACCTATTTTTGTACCTATCAATTATTGCCTTATAATATCCGATTTTATATGGTATACCTTTTATCAATAATAATAGTAAAGAACCTATACTTTCAGCATACAAACCTTTATGAAATAATCCTTTACGAAATCGCTCTTTGCTAGACATAAGCTTGTAATATTTCGTCTCCGTTTTTGCAGTTTCACCTGTGTATCCCCAACGGTAACATTTTTTAATTACTGAACGTATAGAATCTGATTCCATATGTTTAACCGCGTGCCCAAGGGTTGTTATTTTTTTAGTTAATAACCACGACTCATAATACAATATTGCATGATCAGGGCCACCGACGGTATCAACTATTGAATGTGGTATTGAAGTAATTGCCTTAAGCAGGAGTGATTTTCGAAAAAAACGAGGTAAAATTGCACTTGTATACGGATTATAATCTTTCGCTTGCTCTATTATTTTTCGATCTGCAGCGAATAAATATTGTATTAACGTTTTTTTTTCATACACATCTTCTCCTAGCGCTAACATGTCATAATTTACAGTCGTACATTTATACACTGCCCTTTCAATGGTATCTTTTTCTAAAATCTGATCACTATCTAGAAGGAGTATAAATTCACCTTTAGTTTTATTAATCCCTATAATTCTTGATTTAAGCAAACCACCGTTAACAGAAATCATACTAACATGCTCTTGTTTCGCTATATCTCTTGTGCCGTCTGTTGATCCGCTATCCATGAGAATAATTTCTATTGGTTTGTATGTTTGACTTTTAACAGCTTTTAAACATAACTGAATAGTTTTTTTACTATTAAATGTGGGAATAGTGATAGATACTAACGGTTTTTTCATAAATTCACTTATATATCAAAATCGAGATAACATTTAATGAACATAGGAATAATAAAAGTAAAAATGTTGCAAACGTTGAAATAAACCGCAATCTCTTTTCAGGAAAAATAGACATAATTGAAGGAATACCGCAGCATACCAAAAATATTCTATATACATAGAAGGAAAATCCAAAAATAACTTCCCACGTGTGTTTTAGTAAGGGTAAACCAATCAAGGATAAACTGAAAAAAGTAAATAACGAACGTTCTTTGATAGATTGGATAAGCATATAGCTTAAAGCGATTATAAGAAAGGGATAAAACGGATATCTATACCACCCATGACCAGGTTCGTTGGGAATACCTAATATATATATAACAAAATATCCAAAAAAACCTAATAAAAGAAACTTATGTTCTTTAAAAGATGAAAGTAACATAAATAAAGCAAACCAGCCAACATAAATCCACCCATCAATGTAAATCTCATTCACTAAATATGGTGTTGTAAACAATGAGAATATTCCATCAAATGTAATATCATATCGAGCTGTTTGTAACTTTAGTAAATCAAAAAATACAGTTTTATCCCAATACACACCCCAGAGAAAAAACATGCAAAAAGTTATAGCAACTATTACGAAAAATAATATAGCTTCTTTATATTTTTTTACAGAGGATAACAAGAAAATACAACTCAATGCAGAACCCCACCAAGGAACTTTAGCAAGTGTTAGTAGCCCACAAATAAGTGCTGGAATTATGTATAACATAGGTTTATGTATCAGAGAGTATTTATTACTTTTATGCTTTATGTAGCGGATTGTTAACCAAGTAACTAATACATACAAAGGAATAAAAAAATTTTCATTTTGTACTAATCTTGATCCAATAACTACTGTTGGAATTGTTGCATAGAATAATGCAGACATAAGTCCGACTAAATCACCATAAATCTCTTTTGCGAGTAAAAAAACCAAATAGATAGTAAGCACACCCAGTATAAGTGAAAGACTACGAACATGAATTAGTTCAACAGTAAACATGTCTTTCGCACCATTTAACAATGCCCATGAACCAGCTAGTAAACCAAAAAATGGAGGGTGTTCTAAATATGGTTGAACTAACCAAAATGTAGTGCCATATTGATCTATGTAATGCTCCCGCTGATTGTATTGAGAATGAGGTGACCAAGATATTGGGACACCTTTTTGAAGAATATTCATACCTAACCAGGTCCAAGCAAATTCGTCAAACGTTGCTCCACGAGGAGGAAATGCTGTTAAATTATAAGCACGTAAAAAAAGTCCTAATAATAATATGAAAAAAACAATAATAACTTTGTATCTAACTACTAAATTCATAACAATAATTTCTATTTACTAGATGCTACAGATAGTAGTAAAGTTTCACTTTTGTTTATAACTTCTTCCCAATTGAGAAAATCTACCCATTTTTTACCTTCAGCTTGATAGTTCTTATATCTATCTGCATCTTTATACAATTCAAACGCTGCTGTAGCAAGCTGTTTTGGAGTATTTTCTTTTACTAAGTAACCTGTTTTATCATGTTTAACAACGTCTTTTAATCCAGGCACATTGTATACAACTGATGGAGTACCCTGACTTGCTGCTTCTAACACTACTAAACCCCACCCTTCTTTTACAGACGCATGTAACAATATATGTGATTTTTTCATTAATGCTAATTTGGAATTCTCGTCTAGCTTTCCCATAAAACGAATGTGTTGTTCAATATGTAGATTATGAATATATTTTTTTAAATAATTGATATATCGTGTTTCTCCACTCCCTACAATATATAGTTGTGAACTCGGCAATTCGTTTAAGATATACCAAAATGAAGTGATGACATCCTTGATACCTTTCATTGCAACTACTCTACTAACAAAAATAAAGGTTGGATTTTTTTCTTTTTTAGTGATATTCTTTATTTCTTTTTTATAAATAGGACAAGGTATTGCAACACAATTGCTTTTAGGAATTCCCATTTGTTCTAACTCTTCAATCGTAGAATTTGAATCAGTCCAAAATGTAACCGATTTATAGAAGTGAAAATAAACTTTTTCAAATATTTTACCTATAGTGCTTATTGGGAAAGGAGCCATATAATCCCAAATTGTTCCTGCTACTTCATGAATAAATGCAATCTTTGGTGTTCTAGTTGCGAGAGGCGTTAAGAATGGTATTGCATGAATTTCATCTATTATTACATCATACTTATTCCCAAATAATAGAGTATAAAAAAACCCCCATATATATATAATTAAGGATCCTGATCTTCTCATTATATATACTCCCTCTACCATCTCATCTTTTATTGCTCCTTTGTAACGAGAGGTAAGCCAGGTAACTGAATGACCTTTTTTTACCCAACCTTTTGCATGTTCTATGGTGACAATTTCTGCTCCTCCAGCTTTTGGATGTCTAATATCTCGCCAATTAAGAAGTAAAATTCGTAATTTTTTGGATGCCATAGTAATTTTTAGCCAGTATTTATTCTGAAGTTTAATTCAGGATCATATACCCATTTTCTTTTATTCCCGTGATCGTAGTATTTTAATAAACGCAAACGATAATAAATTGCTAGCGTATCTCGCAACATTCCCGCTACCGCTTTGGAAACACTTTTCTTATTTAAACTAGAAGTAATTTGTTGAAAATCTAACTCTATGGGTGATTCATATATCCGGTCGTATCCTAAATGCTTAGCAACAGCTAATATTTCTATATCAAAAGCAAATTCTTTCACTAATAATCGAGGAAGAACATCTTCAAGAACACTTCTCTTATATAACTTTAATCCAACCTGTGAATCACGAATGTTTAGACCAAATAATAATTTAATTAGTATTTGATAACCAATGGATAATATTTTTCTGTACCAAGGGTATGATATTTTTGATACCGGATGACGCTTACTTCCAATTACAATATCTGCGTTATACCAACGCATATGTTCTATTAACATGGGAATACCTGATTCTCTAATCTCGCCTCCTGCATCAATAAACCCTATTACATCTCCTTTTGCTTTCGCCATACCATACCTAACTGCATACCCTTTCCCTTTATTCGTTTTATATCCAATAATTTTTATTTTGGGTGTTCCTATTTTTTTAACTGCTTGCGCACTGTTGTCGGAAGATCCATCATCCACCACAATTAATTCATAAGGAGTGTTAAATAATTCTAATTCTTGTACGATTCCTTGAATATTTTTTCGTATAGTTGATCCCTGATTGTATACTGGAACTATAACTGAGAGAAGTTTTGGGAAATCACGATTCATGGATGTAGTATACTAAAATAGAAATAAACAAAAAAAGCGTTACTAATGCATTTGAAACGATTAGGGAAAAGAGTGTTGAGTGAAAAAGGAACATTCCTGCTATTTGAATACAAACTCCAATACATAATAACCTCCATACTCTTGTTCTATTTATAGCAAGGCACATCATAGAAAGATAATTTATAGTTGTAATACATGCTAAAAATAATCCATATATTCCTAAATATTGTCCAGCATTAGCATAAGCACTACCAAATAATAATGCAGGAATTACTGAAGATAACAATAAATAGATAACTGATATTCCTATACTTATACCTCCCACACCAAGTAGTCCGACTCGTATGATTGATGTATATTCTTTACCTGATACTTTTCTCTCAGCTGCCATTGGAAACAACACAATAAGTAAGGCTGATGAAGCAAAAAATATAATTTTCCCAAATATATTGAGAGATGCATATATTCCAGCATCTTGTGCTTGAAAAAACATCTTTACTAACACTACATCAATGTTATAGAGCATAGTTATTGCAAGCGTTGTCATTAGTGTAGGAAAAGCAAATTGTATAGCATCTTTTTTAAGGAGAGAATGATTTACCGGTTTTGCTTTTAGAACAAAACGTAAAGGAAACATTCCATATATTAGGGTAATAACATTACTAATAATCATCCCCAATAAGGTAGTAGCTGCTCCAAAAGGCGCGAGTAAAAGACCTGTAATGAGCCGGGTTGCGATATTTATGATTTGATAAATGCTGGATGATAAAAACTTTTGATAACCATTGAGAATTCCATTGCCAGCGGTTATATAAAATGAAGATGCTACAATTCCAAATAGCCAAATAAAACTCATAAAATCTTGAATTCTTAGCATTTTTTGCAGAAACGGAATAAATGGAAGAAACAATAACCCACCGACTATACTACCTATGGTTAAATACTTTACTATACGCAGCAACAAACTTTTAGCTTGTCCTGTATTTCCTTTTGCTTTTATTTCTGAATAAAACTTTGTTAGTGATATTTGAACTACATTGGCTGGAACACTTAAAATGAATAAAAGTGAAAATAGTGCTGCAAATTCACCATATCGCTCTGGTCCCATAATTCTTCCAACAATAACATGGTATAAATATGCACCAATATTTACGACCATTGTACCGACAAACATTATTCCGCTGTTTATTAAGACTGTATTATTTGCAAGCAACAAGACATATTTTTTCATATAAATTTAAATTTAATAAGAGTCCAAACTGCCATAATTCCATCTCTCCATGTTAATTTTTTTCCTTCTTCAAACTTTCTCCCAAAATACGATATTGGGACTTCATATATTTGATAGCCAGCTTTCAGTACTTTTGCTGTAAATTCTGGTTCAAAATCAAATCTGTTGCTTTGTAAGGTAAACGAATTAAGTACGCTTTTTCGAAATGCTTTGTACCCGGTTTCCATATCAGTAATATTCGTGTTGTACAAAATGTTGGTTAAAAAGGTTACAAATTTGTTTCCTATTGTATAAAGATACATAGTAGATAAGTGTGATCCTAAAAACCTTGAACCATATACCACTTGAACACGTTCATGAGTAAAAGGACTAATAAGTTGTTCATAGTCATTTGGTGTGTATTCAAAGTCAGCATCTTGAATAAGAATAATTTCACCTTTTGCATGTTTAAAACCTTCAATTAAGGCTGCACCTTTACCTCGGTTATATCGCTGCAAAATTACGTTATATTTATTTTTTACTTTTCTTAATAATTCTTGAGTACCATCGGTTGAACCATCATCAACAATAATAATTTCTTTTTTCCATCCTTTTATCTGCTGATTTTCCACTAATTTTAATAACTTAAGTATAGTATTCTTTTCGTTAAATACAGGAATGATAATTGATACAAGTTTCATATGTTAAGATAAACATTTCTTATATATAGTTAGTGTTTCTTGTGCTGTTTTCTCCCACGAAAACTGCCGGGCATACGACATTAATTCTTTTTGATTCCATTTTTTATGTACTGCTTCCTTAATACCATTAACAATACTGTTTACATTAAATGGATCAACTAATACAGATGGACCTGCAATTTCTACTAAACTAGAACTTGAGGATACCACACAAGGAATTCCACAGGCCATAGCTTCTAATATGGGTAATCCAAACCCTTCTGCAATAGAAACTTGTACACATACAGTTGCTACACTATACACTAAAGGCAAATCCTCCTGAGGAACAAACCCCAGTTTAATAATGGTATTCTCAGCTTTGCATTCTTTAATAAGTGAGTTGATTATCTTCACTTCTTGTAATCCGTCATTGAGAAAAGCTTTACCAACCAGTACTAGTGGAATATCACTTTGAGAAATTGCTTTAATTAGATTAGGAATATTCTTATTCCAATTAACGTCTCCAACATAAAGCAGGAATTTTTCAGGTAACGAATATTTATCACGAATAAATTTTTTTTTGTCGTTATCTGCTAGGATAAATTCTGCTCCAGGTGCTAAATAGCTGACAAATACTCTTGATTCTGGTACGTGTAGTGCTTGTACTATGTCTTTTTTTGATGCATATGAATCAGTAATAATCGCCGTTGCTTTCTGTAGAGTTTTCTTTTGAATGAACCATTTAATATTTCCACGCAGACCAACTGGGAAATGTTTTTTATAAACTATAGGAATTAAGTCATGTACAGTTACGATAAATGGCACATGGATGTTTCTGGGTAGTGTTAAAAAAAATGGATCAAAATAAGGGAAATGAACTAGATCCACATTCGAGGGAATATCACCTTTAAAAGGTATCAGGATACATGTTTCAGAATATTTTTGTAATGATTCCAGTAATTGTTTAGTATAAGTTCCAGTTCCGCGACCTGCATGAGAAGAAGTTAATGGTGAAATATCTAAACCAATATTCATAATTTCCTGCTCCCAAGAGTAAATCGCTTAGGTCTAATTAATACTGATAGCAACAAAAAACTCATAGCTGTAATAGAAATTATATTACTAATCATCCTTAATGGAGTATCTTTAAATACTGCAGTTATAGTATGCGCTCCTGGTGGGATCGTTACTTCAATAATTCCATCGTTGTTGTTAATAGGAATACTTTTGTTATCCGAGTATACATACCAACCTGGATAATATAGTCTGTTAATTAAAACGGTGCTTTCTTTCTCGCCTTGTATGGTAAATCTGTCGGTTGTAGTCGTTGAAGATAAGGAAGTAACAACGCCGTCTCCCGATAGAATTGATATCCTAGAAGTGGGTCGTTCTTTTTTCCATGTTGTCCACTTAGTTGAGAAACTATTTCCCATAGAAGATGTACCATCAGTATAATTTTTTTCTGACGTATAATATTCATCAGACCTTGGTTCATACAAAACCGGCTGTGAGTATGCAAATGTTAAGACGATACTAGCAAGTACAATAACCAATATCATCCATTTGCGCATATATTCAAAACTATACACAGCCAGAAATGGAATACTAATTACTATAAGTGATAGTAATCGCCAAGGATATTGGACTAGCTGAAGTGGCTTAAGGATAGTCCAAAGAGGAATACTTATCTCTAACAATAAGAAGAAAACTATTATGATTATTACAAGAAAAAAACGAACCAAATTAATGTATAGTGGATGTTTATTAATTTTTATAAAGGTGATAATAGTAATAAAAAATATTAATAGAGGAATTATTCCAATCTGCTGTGACATCTCAGTACCAGAAGCTCCAGGATTTGAAAATCCACTACCCCATGATGGTATTAATAACTGAAAAAGTTGAGGAAAATGATCACTATAGGTAGAAGTATTTAAACCTACCATATACTTACTTTCAAACAAAGCTGGCAGCCAAAAATATGCCGCTCCAAGAAACCCGAGTATATAGTGTATTATTGCAGTTTTGTTTGTTAGAAATATATAAACTGCTATGATCGGCAATGTAATCATTGCCATAATATTGTGTGTTATACATAAAAGAAAAATAGATAAACCGAGTACTATTTTTTTGTTCCAGCTAACTGATGCTAATGCTAACATACACCATGCTATTCCCCATATTTCACCGATTGATCCTCTAACTGCTATATCCACAAACCAATACGGTACAGTGGCAAATACTAGTGTTGCCCCTACTGCGATAAATAGTTTTGTAAACTTTAGCATCAGGATATAGCAGCTTATGAGAGCAATAAGATAACCGATTACTAAGCTGAGTTTATAGCTATCAATGAGACTAAATCCTAATAAATGTATTACTGAACCTACATAATTGGGAAATGGATAATGAAAAATAAATAGCGGAAGACCGTATCCACTGTTTAATCCTGGAGACCACCGAGGAAATAAGTGTCCATCTTGTAACATCTTTGTAAATTCATAAAAGCGTATAATATGAAATTCACCGTCATGAGTAGGGATATATGATCGACCTGCATAGGGAATAGAAATAATCGCCCAAAAAGAAAAAATAATTCCTAGCCCAACCAAAAATGCAATATATTGATTCTTACCTTGAAAGGTATTCATGCTCTCATTTCCTTCATATGTTTTCTAAAAAAATAATTCCAATTTTTATAAGTAAATAGTATAGCTACAGGAGTAATCATACTGATTACACGCAATATTGGACCATATCCTTCATAATACCCCATAAATATATAAGGGCTATGCCTTAATATAAGTCCAAAACTAAATGCTATAGAATATTCATATAAAATTTTATATTCTTTGTACGGCAAAAAACTTAACATTGTTAAAAACCACACAGCGTACCACGGATACATCTCTTCCCTCAAGGGAGTTAATAAAAATGCAAAAAACATACAAAAAAAACCAATAAAAAATAATTGTTTCATGTCTCTTTTTATAAAAAATATTGGAATCATTGCTACTGTTGCACCTTTCACAAAAACTGAAAGAAGCCATACCAATATTCCCATGAGTTTATAAATTTTCTTTTGTTCTTTAAAAATAAAAAATCCCCACACCGCAAACAGCATCATAGTAATATCGTTATGTCCACCTACAATAACTTCTACTAAAATTAAGGGATTAAATGCAAATACGCTTACTTGAAATACATTGTTCGTTTTTTTATAAAGTAAGAATATAAAAAGTAAGTAACAAATTGTAACGAGACCTTTAAATGAAATAATAGTTAGCCAAACATTATTTAAGCCTAAGAAATGAGGTATAGCAGTAAGTAATATCCAGGTGGGTCCATATAACGCAACTTTATTCGCTGCTCTCGTATAAGCCAAAGCAGGTTCATTCGGAATATCTATAGGCATAGTTATCCATGGATTTTCTTTCCAAAAAAAAGTTACTTTTGCCGTCGCGATATAATTAAAAATGTCATAGGAAAATGCAGGAAAAGCGATTAACAAGAAAAAAACGACTATCAGTAATAACGTTCGTATCTCTTTAATACTTATGCGTTTAGTATACGAAAGATAAAGAACTCTTAAGTAGAGTATAAACAACGAAATAATAATACTCACATAAATAATCCCAAACATAAAACGATTATTCTGAAGTAATGATTGCAACGTAGTCTGAAACGATTGGTATATTTGTCTATCAAGTAAGAATAGATTTAAATCTACAAAACAATACGAGAACACTATCAAAACTAATGAGGTAATAATGAATCCAATCGACAATATCTTCATAATCTATAAATAAGGTTCTTCATCTCTAAACGAAGAATTATCCGGTTCCAGTAATAAGTCATCTTCTGCTTTTTTAAGCTTTTCCTGTGACTTTAAACATTCGTCTAAACCATCTCCATCGACTGGTTTAGATGAAGTATTTATACAAAAATCTATAATATCAAGCCTCATCAATTCACTATTGTGTAGTAGAATGGCCTCATCAATTAATGTGTGCAAATTTAATACCGTCTCAGCTTCATGCTCTGGAGTCCACGTAACTTGTTGTGGTACTTTGCCTTTTAATTCTTCCAGAACCTTAATATGCGTCTTTAATGCCTCGGCATATAATGTAATTGTAGGCTTAATATCTTTTCCCTCACTGTATGCATTTAGAATAACCGCTTGAAGAGTGCCTATGTAATTTATAGAGGTTTTTAACCCTTCAGAGCCTAACAAATATTGCTTATACTCGAACAATGTTTTTGATTGAACAAGATACTTATCTGCCTGTGCTAAATTAAATCTAAATCGGGCAATACTTCCCCAAACCCAATAGGATTGAAGAGTATCGATGAACAAAGATAATTTATAAAATTTACTTCCTGGCATTGCTGATGGATATGGCAGTACATAATCTGCCCTAACCTGACTTACAATACTTAATAAACAGAAACAGAAAACTAAAGCAGAAAGTACTGTTTTAATATGAAAGGATTTAAAATATGCAACTGGATAATGTAAAGCAGAGAAAAATGAAAAAATAAATCCTCTTATTCCGTCTAGTATTCCCTTATGTCGTATATACAAAGACAAAAAAACTTGCAGTGGTTTTATTATAGTATAAATGATAAATCGTAATATTCCGATTTGTTTTTCTGTGCGTATTTGCTTTGCTAATAGACTGGTATATTTCGCTGCACCTTCAAAGTATCGTTTAAATGTTGGATTGGAATAATGATTTAAATCATGATGCAGCCAACCCACTCGACCTTCTATAATAATTTGTTCATGAACACTTTTTGCAGGAACTGTTCCTTTATTTTTTTTGAATAGACGAATAACACCATCAGGATACATACCTGCATACGTCATTGGTTTTCCTAGAAAGAAATTTCTTCTCGGTAAATAATAGCCATTAACAGGTCCTTGTTCTGGTCTTTTTATGGAATCTCTAGATTCAACTAATAATTGATGACGCAAAAAAAGCTCACTAGTATTTGATTCTTGAGTGCTTTTTGCTAATACAACACGTTTAATCTCGTTTGATAAATTTTTAGTAACTTCTTCATCAGCATCTATTTGAAGTATCCATTCTCCAGAGCATGCTTCTACTGCTTTTTTCTTATTAATATGAAAGACTTTGGGATTATCTGTATTCAGGATAATTGCATTAAACTCTTTTGCAATAGACAGGGTGTTATCAGTCGAACCCCCATCAACTATTACAATTTCATCTGCCAATTCTTTAATTGATAACAAGCATCTCTTTAAATTTGACTCTTCATTATATACTGCTAATGCTACAGATAAATGCTTCATACTATTTTTTTAATAATCGTTTTTTGATAAAGGGAACACTTACCAATAAAACTAATCCAAACATACCAACTAAAGACATACTATTAGCAACACTTCTTAATTTTGTATCTGTATAAATAATTTCAATATCATGCTCACCAGGTTCTAACCAGAATGTCATTCTTCCTCTCCAATTAGGATCCTGAAATTCAATTGGTATTTGAGTTCCATTATCTATAATAATCCACCCTGGAAAATAAAGTGTATTTTCAACAAATCTAGTTCGTTCAATAACGTGTATATTGTATGTTCTCTTTGTAGAATTTCTGAAAAGCATTTCAATCGTCGCATTTCCATCTATTATCTGTAATGGTGCGATTGCTTCTGATTCCATAAAACGCACAGACCAAATAGGACTACTTTCTCCAGTATCAGTTGTTCCATGATAAATATTTGTAAAAAAAGAATCATCGTATAGTCGATATTCTTTTGGTTTCCACATTTGATACGTTGTAATGATCAACATAATAATAGTAAATACTAGTACTAATTGTTGCTTTTTTTCTGAAATGAATGAACATGCAAATCCACCTATTGCTGATGTTACGAAAACGGTAATAGTTAAAAGTCGCCAGGGAAACTGAAATTTTTGAAGGATTGTTACCGTATTCCAAACAGGAATAGACCATTCAGTCATAAGAAATAATGATCCAGCAAAAACTCCTAACATTGCAAAACCAAATATTCTTTTTTTCATTTTTTTTGTTGTGATGACGATGTACATAGTACTTACTACGAACATCCATTGAATTATTCCTACCTCTTTTGAAAATTGAGCTCCCCCTCCATAATTCCAGGGTGAATATATAAACGATAACGGATTAACCATTCGGGTTATCACCTCGCCCTGAGTGACAATATCTCTAAGCGTATACTTACCTTCCAAAAAAGCAGGCATTAAGAAAAATGAAGACAAAAGCACACCCAATACAGTTCCTATACCTATATAGAGACTACTTTTATACCGATGTTTAGTTTCAAAAAAAACTAAATATATAGAATATAGGAAACCGATAGGAATCATCATCAGACTAACAGCATTATGAGAAAGAAGTAATCCTGCAACTGAAAGAGCAAGTAGACTTATCCAAATATGTTTTTTAGAATTTTTTATTAACCCATCAAGAGCAAACAATATTAATGGAATAAACACAAAAGCTACATGTTCTCCTATTGCTCCTCTAACAGTTAAATCCACGAATCGATACGGAGCAAAAGTGTACAAAAAACCTGCAATCAAACCAGCAGTAGTTCCCCATCTGCCTTTTGCCCAATAATACATACTAAATCCACTTAACAAATAGCTTACTGCAAACACTAATTTTGTACTGCTAAGTATGGAAAATCCTAAAACATGAAACAATGAAGCAACATAAGAAGGTAAGGGATATAAAAACATTACTACAGGATGGCCAAATCCCCAATTTAAATTACCAGCCCATCTTGGTACTATATTTCCTTCACTTAAAGACTGATAAAAATTAGCAATCCGAACTACATGATCTTGCCCATCATGAGTAACGGGCAATCCTGGAACAAGCAAATGCGCTATAGGTAATAGTAATAGCAACAATAATAATACTGGTATATATTTCATTACTTTACCATCCATATTCTGAAAAGATTATCTGTTTATTTACACAGTCAATAGCGTATTTAATATAAGTTATTGTGTTAGATGGAAGAGAATTTAATTGAAAAAACTGCAAATCATCACATTTGTTAGGTTCTGCATTAATGATTTCTCCTTTCCACTTTAAGCATCTAAAGAAAAAATCTACTCGCTCGTCATCTTTTTTTCTATGCATTACGTGTACTAACTGTAAATCTTCAGGCTGTATATGAAGGCCAATTTCTTCCTTAATTTCTCTGCAGGTGCCTTTCCTGATAGGTTCTCCTTGTTCCATATGACCTGCAGGAACACTATATTTTCCATCTTCATATCCTGTTTGAAATCGTCGAGAAAGCAAAATAGTATTATTGACTATGTGTAATAAATATCCGGATATAATAACTTTATGACGATTTACATGCATATCGTTTTAGTGAGAAATAAGCATTGCAACTGTACCATCTAAATAATAAACAGTTTTTAATGTTCCTTCATTCATTTCTATAGGTGCACCTAAATAAAGCGTCTTTTTATCTCTTTTTTCTTTATCCCACTGGAGAGTCCTGAACTCAAATTTATCAAACTTATTAAAACGCTCCGCAAAACTTCCTGAAACTGTTCCACCTTCTTCTAGATACTTTTTTGGATCATATTTTAGATAAAATAAGAAGAACATGTGTGGTTGTTCAAGTTTTGTAGAAACAACTATTTTGTCATAATCATCATAACGCTCCATGACAAAAGGAATAGCCTCTTTGTATCCGTATTGCCAAAAATTTGAAAATTCTTTATTCTGATGAACAAAATACATCACTAGATAATAGGAAACATTAAATAGATAACTTCCTATAAATACTGCGAGAACAAAAGCTGTAACATATTTTCGAAAGGTACTTATATATACCAGAAAGTGCAAGATACCCAATCCAATTACTATTTGAAAGGTAGGCAAAAACACTAACGTTCTTATAGCATGAGGCAATTCTGTAGTAGGAGATGCCGCAATAGGAGCTATTAACATCCAGGCAAGTACTAATTTACCAGCTTGTCTTCCGTATCTTATTAAAAAAAATAATCCGATAAATAAAAATGGTAACTCGATATGATATAACAATCCCATTCCAGGGGCATGATGACGAGGATTATCTCCAGTTAAGAACAACCAATTTAATGAAAAACTAGATAAATATCCTGAAAGCAATGTCTGTGCGAAAACAATTCTACGATTATCTAAAATTTTACCAAGTAAATTATTTGTAGTCTGATTTCTTTCCAGTTTAATTACTGATCGTTCTAATAATCTCGTTTGATCAGCAAGAGCACTGGTTCCTCGAAGTCTTGTTAGTGTAGATGAATCTGTTAATACAGGAATTAATGGTCCTATTGTTAACAAACCAACGACAGTTGCTATTAATACTGACTTCCATTTTTTTATTACCATATTAAAAAACACACAACCCAATACTATTACTAATAGTGGAGAAAAAATTCTCTGGCTGTGATAGGCATATATTGAAAGACTAAATAAAAATGCTGATAACGAAAAAAATATTCCTTTCTTTAAACCCCATAAAAAACTTACTACTGCCCAAATAGTTACAGTAAGCCCTATTCCTGCCTCAAATGCCATACGCGAAAATTGTAAATGCCACGGGGATATTGCAAGTAGCAATGAAACAATAAATGGTAAATACTGAAATTTAGTGCTCTTTGAAAAATAGCTAACAAGTTCTTTCGTAAGAAAATACGTTCCAATTACTGCTAATACACCCATGACGACAGCAGGTAATCGAACAGACCAAATATCTAATCCAAACATCCACATACTAGGAACCGTTAAATACATATATAACGGTGGTTTATAATCATCATAAGAGCGAAGTGAAAGTGGAAACCAATTACCATATTCATCTCTTCCAGTTTTCAGTATCGAATAGGCATTATACCCTAAAGCAGCTTCATCCCAATTAGGTCCGGGGGGAACGATCCCAAGATTCCATAATCTTAAAATTGTAGCGAGTAAAATAATAAAACCTAATACAATATAATTCTTCATATATTATTCAAACACTGTTAACACTTCTGTTCCATTTAATAATGTAATATGTTTGATCACTGTGGCATCCATTGGTTTTAAATGAGGTGGCAGCACATACAAAACACGTCCTTCTAATACTGGCACTTCACCATCTACAAATGTATATTTTCCAAAACCTTTTACTTTATAAAATCCTGCCGCATCAAAGAAAGATATTTTTGACTCCCAAAATTCCTGTGGTGAATACTTGCCATAAAATAATGCATACATATATGGTCTACCGATTGTCTCTGAAACAACTATATGATCATATCTATCTTTCAATGATTCTGTAACTTCCAGGGCCTGCTTGTATCCATATTGCCATTCACCAGAGAATTCATACGGATAATGAGCATAATAATTATGAAGATAGAAAACTATAAGTGCTGCATACATTAATACAAGATTCAGACCATAGAAATATTTAACACTCTTTCTTTTTAAGATGTCCCATACAGAAATAATACCTACACCAATAGCTATATGCCATGTTGGAAGTGTATTCAATATTCGTAATGCATGCGGAGTTTCTCTAGCAACACCAGCTGGTACGATAGCTAATAATAACCATCCCAATAAGAGTATACCTATTTTTACATTCATTGAAAAAATCACATACCATCCAATCGCCAAAAATACAACTTCTATGATGTAGAATTGACCAGTATCCTGAATCGAAAATTTTGGATTACCGTCTCCTTTAATAAATAGAAATGATGGATCAAAATGATCTAAATAGTGTTTCAAATACGAAATACCATACCCTACTCTTCTATTATTAAGTACGTTTGCCCACCAACTGTTTCCGGCATGCTCTATCCTGGCATTTGCTGTAGTTACAATAAGTGGATCAGAAAAAATATTTACCTCTTTAAAACGAAGTCTTGCCTCGGGCGATAATAAATGTGGTAACAAAGGCAACATAAATATACTTGCAATAAAAATACTTACCACTAATCTCATAACTGTAATGTTCATCGAAGTATTTAGTGATTTTGATTTACTTTTAAAAACCGATTTACGTATCGCCGAAAAAAACATCTGAAGCTCTTTACCATATGTAAACCACAGCAGAAGTAATGCAAAAAAAGGTAGAAAATACCGAGCACTATTAAATGTATACATAGCGGCCACAAATGGAAGCCACATCAGTAACTGTAATTTTGGTTTATTCTTTGAACTAAGGATGATCAATACACCCAAAACAACAAAAAAAAGCGCTATAACAGCTTCAAAACCCGCCCTTGATAGATTAATATGCCAGGGTGATACAGCTAACACTGCTGCAGATAATAAAGCAAATCTATGAGGAAACTTATATGAACTGAACAGTACCATAACCAATGCGTACGTCAATAAAACTGTAAGAGTACTTACTATCACTACTGGTAAACGTACAGATAATTCATTAAGTCCCAATAAACCTACAAAAGGAGCAGTTAGATAGATAGAAACTGGTGGTTTATAGTCACCATAAGCAATAAATGTATCTAGTGGTAAAAACCTTCCATGTTCATCTTTTCCAGTATTCCAAATGCTCCAAGCATTATAACCAATAGAAACCTCATCCCATGTCAATGCTGGCGGGATATCTGTAATTTTATAAAAACGTAATAAAAAAGCGACACAGATTATTATTATGAGTAGAAACCTTGTTTTTGATAAATCTTTCATGATATTTGATCAGAACGTATTATCTGTTCTTCATAATGAAATAACACACCAAGAATAAAAATTGTCGATAAAAACGCAATATGACTATTATTAAAATACCTACTGAAATACCAAATAATAAAAAGAAACACACCGTAGGATAAGAAGAGTTTAGAAATTGATGGTTTTTTTCGTATCCAGAGTAGTAATAAGCCTAATACGGGTAATCCCAGACCTAACTGAAATATTGTAAACGGAAAGTAGTCTTTAATGTTGCCTATAAATCCGTGTTCAAACAGTATCATACTAAAACCATATCCAGAAACAGGATATCCTGTTTCTCCACCAGCACTCAAGTACAAAATCACACTATTAATAAAAGCTTGAGCATCCCATAGTAAAAAAGGCAACATTATTACTACTGCAGTACTCACGGCGATACATACATAAAAAACAAATTGTATTGTTCTGCTATTATGAAACTTTAACCTTTTTATTAAAAGTTTTTTATTAGAGTAATGAGGAATTCCTAAAGCCAACCAAACATAGTAAATCCAAAATGGAAAAGCAAACCAAAGTGTCTGTTTTGACATCAAACCCAAACCGATTGATATTGCTGATAATACAATTCTTTTATTGTGTAATAAATAAACTGCATAAACTAACCACAATAAAGCAAATGTATCACTTCTTCCTTCTATAAAATAATGAGTAACTGCTGGAGACAGTGCTACTAGAATAATAGATATCTCTTTTAACACTGGATCTTTAAACCACCTCCATAAAACTACAATAATTCCAGTTAAAGCTATGAGCGATACTAATCTCACATCAAAGAATCCCAATGTTCGATTAGCTATCCAATAAACAGGAAATGGAAATAATAGATACCACGGAGGCATTACAAAATGGTATAACGCAGGATTTACTGCATCTTTACCTAATTCTGAGTATCTAAATAATTCAACAGGTGTATTAAAATAGGTTTCTTTATAGGGATTTTTACTTTGATGCAGATAACGCATAGCTGCTTCAAGCTGAAGTACAATGTCATGAGTACCCCATTGCGGTGCAATTTTATGCCGATCAATAATTGCAGTGTACGTAGTTCCTCCTATCACTATACTTAATACGATAATTAATAATACAAAGGATATTCGTCTATTCCACATACCAAAAGTACGTGGGTAAATATCAATGAATACTTTTCCAATTAAAGTAAAAAAAACTATGCCAAATAATGTGTATGGAGTTGTTTCAACAGGCCATATTCTAAAGTGCATAATCACAGGTATAGATAATGCAAAAAGTAGAATTGCCGGTATTGCAGAAAACGTCATAGGTGTATTGTACTAAAATTGAACAGCATACATGAAAGAGATACTATAGAATAGGATTCTCATGAAATCATTATATTTACTTTTTTTTATTATCATACTCTCTCTTCTGCCTTTTGTAAGCATTTTTACCACAAATCAACTACCTCATACGAGTGATGGTGGAGTTCAAATACCGCGTATGGCAGCATTCTACACAGCGCTCAAAGATGGACATATTCCTGTTAGATGGGCAGGCGATCTCAATTATGGATACGGATTGCCCCTATTTAATTTTATCTATCACACTCCTTTTTTTATTTCTTCATTTCTAATTTGGCTGGGAATCGGGTTAATAGATTCCTTTAAATTACTTTTACTTATCAGCTTTCTTCTTTCTGGTATATTTATGTTTCTTTTCTCTTCTGTTTTTTTCAAAGATACAAAAACTGCATTGTTTGTAACGATGCTCTATCAATTTGCACCATATAGATTAGTAGAGATATTAACCAGAGGAAGCATTGGAGGTATATATGCGTATACATTTTTACCACTCATGTTGTGGTGTATTGTATTAGTCTGGAATAAAGCAACTATTTATCGAATATTGGGTATTATAATAGCAGGTGGTTTGCTTATTCTTTCACACAACGCTTTAGCACTATTGTTCTTTTTTTGTGTAGTGCTGTTTATATTATTAATGGGACCAAATAAACCATCTAAGTATTATTCTTTGTTCGGAGTATTGGGTAGCTTGGGTTTATCTTCATATTATTGGATTCCTGCACTTTTTGAACACAAATACACCTATGGTGATTTATTTATGAAAGATTTATATCTTTCACATTTTCCTGAAATAGTTAAATTTTTTATTCCAAATCTTATCAATGCTCAAAATCTTCGAGTTGCTGAAATAAATATACACATAGGAATAATACATACAGTTGTGTTTATAATTGCGTGCCTCGTATTGATAACAACAAAACAAATGTTATCTCTACGAAATTTTATTAAGGAACCTCGCAATAGACTATTGGTTTATTCAATAAGTATATTTTTTTTGAGTATATTCTTTATGTCACGATTTTCAGTATTATTCTGGCAACATATTTCGTTTCTAAGACAATTTCAATTTCCATGGCGATTTCTTGCGCTCACTGTATTTTCAACTTCACTCATGGGCTCGTTTGTCATGAGTATTCGTTTATTTAGACAACGCTATATTTTTGTTCTTTTATTACTTTTAACAATCGTTCCAACGCTCTATTATTGGCGTCCACCGCAAGGATACACCTATGGTGCAACTGACGAAAAATTTTGGAACTATCCACTAAATACTACCTATTTCGGTGAAACAGATGTAATTTGGTCAGCTGGTCCTGCAACATCATACCCGCCTTCTCGTATTCAAATAGTAGATGGAAACGCCCAAATCAGTAACTTTTCAAAAAAAACACATCAACAATTTTTTACTGTAGAAGCAATAATTCCTTCAACTATCGTTAGCAACACACAATACTTTCCAGGATGGAAAGTATATGTAGACGATCAACTTGTTCCCATAGAATTTCAAGATCAGAATTGGAGAGGACTTATTACCTTTGCAGTTCCACAAGGTATTCATCAAGTTAAGATACTATTTAAAGAAAGTAAAATTAGAATCCTTGCTGATTGCATTACGCTTGGAACAATAGTCATTATGGGAATCTCACTTCTTGCGTCTACTCGATTAAAACGTCTCACGAGGAAAAATGTATGAAACTAAAAAATGTATTTATGCGATACTTTCCAATATTCGTACTTGTATGCATTACGATCCTCTTTTTTTATAAATCGTTTTTTAAAGGCTATATACCTTTTCCTGGTGACCTACTCATTGCAGAATATCAGCCTTGGAAGTCATTTCAGTTTGAAGGATACAATCCAGGAAGTTTTCCCCATAAAGCACAATATTTTGATACAATTCGTCAATTATATCCCTGGAAATTTTTTAGCATTGAAGAACTTAAAGCTGGTAGGTTACCACTTTGGAATCCTCATAATTTTTCTGGTGCCCCATTATTTGCAAATCTTCAATCGGCTCTTCTCTATCCAACAACCCTACTATTTTTAGTATTTCCATTTAACCTCAGTTGGACTCTATCTGTTATTCTTCAACCGTTAATTGCCGCACTGTTTACCTATGTTTTTGCGAGAAGGTTACAGTTTTCTAAATCAGCTTCACTTTACTCTAGTATCGCATATGGATTTTCTTTATATATGACTGTATTTCTTGAATATAATACTATTGGTCACGTCATTTTATGGCTTCCTGCGATTCTTTTCTGTATCGAAAGTTATTTTCAATTTAAAAAGAATCGTTATTTAATCGGTATAGCTTTGTCTACTGCATTTTCTCTATTCGCTGGACATCTCCAGTTATTTGGCGGTATTGTTCTATTCTCAGTTGGATATATATTGTACAGAACCTATGGTGAATCAATTCTCTCTTTAAGAAGGTTAATGGTATTACTTTTTTTAGGGTTAGGTATCGGTATTAGTGCTATTCAATTAATCCCAACACTTGAACTTACAATACATTCTTCTCGTGTATCCCACACATCTTCGGAATTAATCAACAGATTTCTCATACAACCGAAACAACTTTTTATGTTCTTGTCACCAGACGTTTTTGGAAATCCTGTTACTCGTAACTATTCATTCACTGACAGTTATCCAAGTAAAGCGATGTACGTTGGAGTAATTTCTCTCTTTTTAGCATTGCTTAGTATTCGTAATAAACGCAAACCACTTTCTTTTTTTATGTTTACTTCTGGTATTTTATTATTTTTACTTCTAAGACATCCAATGACAGACTTAATTTATAGTATTTCGATTCCTTTTGTTTCGTCAAGCGCACCAACTAATTTTCTTTTTCTCTTATCTTTTTGTCTGGCAATGATGGCTGGAAATGGACTAGATTCCTTACTTAAAAACAGAACTTTTCCTATATCCTCCATTATCTTTTTGAGTTTCAGCGGAGCATTGTTACTTATTTTTTCTGCACATTTTATGTTTGTTAGATCTCAAGTTCTTTTGACTCTCGGAATTATCGTTACTACTGTAATTATAGGTATTATTGCTACAAAAAGGCGAATACCTAACGTTGTTATCAGTTTTTTTTGTATTTCTATTTTAACTTTAGAATTGGGATATTTTTTCTTAAAATTTAATCCATTCGTTCCATCTTCAATGGTATACCCCCGAATCCAATTAATTGAAGAGTTAACTGATATTTCCAACTATAACCGTTTTTGGGGGTATGGTTCTGCTGATATTCAGTCCAATCTAGCAACTCTTTTTGGTCTATACTCCCCAAACGGATATGATCCACTGTATCCAAAAACATATGGTGAATTTATTTCTTTCTCGGAACAAGGCAACGTACGTCAACAATTTAATGAACAGACAAGATCGGATGCAACTATAATTCAGGGGTTTCAGAAAGAAGGCTTTATAAAAAATCCGTATAGAGATTATCTATTACGATTATTAAATGTTAAATATATCGTAAATCATACTGAAAATACACTTGATGAAGAAGCTTTACCACCAGCTCGATATTCACTAGTACTCAACGATGGACCATTTAGCATATATGAAGATAATCAAGTCCTGCCAAGAGCTTTTATTGTTGATTCTTTGCCAGAAACACTGTCGCTAATCAATGATTTTACTGAAAGAACTGGTAATGCCGCTATCAAAACATACTTGCCTACGTATATAGAAATTCATGCAGAAACTACTCAATCAGGTTATCTAGTATTATCAGACACATACTTTCCGGGATGGGTAGCAACTGTCAACAATCAACAGGTTTCTATACAAAAAGCCTATCATTCATTACGAGGTATAAATGTACCACAAGGTAATTCAATAATAACAATGAACTATAAACCAAACTCTATCATTTACGGGTCTGCAATAAGTATACTATCTATACTGGTATTACTGATTATTCTACAATTCCGCAAATGAATAACTATTTTAAGAGTTTAGGAATATTGTGTTGCATACTTCTTCTTGGAAGTATATTTCGACTCTATAAATTAGGTGCTATACCAAATGGATTATATCAGGATGAAACTGCTATTTCTTTTAATGCACATTCGATAGCAACTACAGGTAAGGATGAACATAACAGATATTATCCATTCTATTTTGAATCATTTGGTGATCAAAAACTACCTGTTTATATTTATTCTGTTGCTTTTTCACAACAACTATTTGGAGTAAATGAATTTGCGGTCAGATTTCCCAGCACGCTTTTTGGAATATTTACGATAGCAGCTTTGTTTCTCTTTGTGTTACAACTAACGAAAAAAATAGATATTTCACTACTATCTGCTTTTATATTATCGATTAATCCATGGCATATTCATTATAGTAGAGCTACATTTGAAGTTAGTATTGTTCTATTTCTTTTTATAGCTGGAACAACGGTTTTATTAAGAGCCTTTGAAAAAAAAACACCCGGATTATTAGTGTTAAGTACTATATGTTTCATTATTGCTCTCTATTCTTATAATGTAACGAGAATACTTTCACCCGTAGTATTCATTTCGCTCATTATACTTTTTCGAAAACAGTTAAAACATATCCATTTATGGGAGTTAATCACAGCAATAATATTATTCATAATAGGATTAATGCCTGTTTTGATGACTATTCTTAATGCAGGTGGGTTCCAATCCGCGAGTGGAACACTCATTACATCCAGTGCACAAGTACAAGCTCCACTTATTGAATTTAGAAGCTATGTTGTTCATATTCCGATACTCAATAAACTGTTTAATTATTACACGCTGACATTTGCTCAATATATTAAAAATATTATTCATTACTTTTCTTTAGATTTCTTTTTTATTTCAGGTTCTTCACATGGTAATCATGGTATTGCTACTCATGGTTTATTTTATCTATTTGATCTGTTATTTATAACAGTTGGTGTTTTCAGACTTTACAATAAACACAAACAATGGTTGTGGCCACTGGCAATCATTGGTAGTTTAACTGTATTAATTGCTGCACTCACAAGAGAATCTCCCCATGCAACACGAAGTTATACACTTTTAATGGTCCTTCCTGTTTTTTCTGCTATTGGACTTTTATCATGTATAGCATGGATTAAACAAAAAAATCGGATAATTCAATGGAGTGCATTACTATTAGGGATTGGGATTTGTGGATTTAGTATTATCTCGTTTTTTACATCCTATTTTGTTCGCTTCCCAATTGCATATGCAAAAGAATGGAGAGCAGCTGATCGTGAATTATTGTTATGGCTTAAAGATAACGAATATAAATATGATCAAATCATTATTGACCCAGATAGTGGATTAATCTACACATCAATCCTTTATTATTTACAAATTACACCAACTTCATTTCTTGAGACTGTGCAGCGAACACCTCCTGATTCTGAAGGATTTACAGAAGTTACCGCTTTTGGAAAATATCGTTATCGTTCAATTAACTGGCAAGAAGATCTTTTAAAACCAAGAACTCTTTACATAACTTTAGAATCTTCTAAACCAAAAGAAATTCCAGCGGTTTTTACAGCATACCTTCCCCAAAGACCTGTAGTTATTGCGTTAAAACAAGAACTATTACAATTTCCGGTTAGTGAATCAGTCTATGTTGCAGTTGAAAACCTGAGTGAAAAATTACCATAATTCTATATGAAGAAAGTATCGTTTATTACTGTTTTTCTTATCTTAATCTTTATTATAGGTTTAGCATTAAGGATATATCAACTTTCCAATATACCGGTTGGGATCCATGGTGATGAAGTAAGTATCGGCTATAATGCATTTTCGTTGTTAAAAACAGCCAAAGATCAAGATGGAAATTTTTTACCGTTAACAATAGATCAATTTGGTGATTTTCGTCCACCTGGGTATCATTATCTGGCAATACCATTTGTTGCATTATTAGATTTAAATGGTTTTTCTGTACGGTTACCTGCAGCATTGTTTGGTGCATTCACAATAATTCTCATCTATTTCCTCTTGCGTGATCTTTTTGATAACTCTCATATCGCACTTATGGGAAGTCTTTTATTAACATTTTCTCCTTGGCATATTAATATTTCGCGCGCAACTTCTGAAGGAGTTATCGCTGCTTTTTTTATTCTGTTATGTACATATAGCATCGTAAGAATTATAAAACATAAAAAGCGCATTTATACATGGGCTATAGTATCAATATTAAGTGCAACAATAAGTTTTTTCTTTTATCATTCTGCAAGATTTTTTCTTCCTGCTTTTTTTATTCCTTTTCTGGCTATTTGTATTCTTGTTTGGAAACCTTCAAAAAAAATACTTATTAGTACAGGTGTAGTATTTCTTTCAATTTTAATTTCGTTAGGAATTATATTTTATAGTACTAAGGGTACTAATAGACCTCTCAGTGTAAGTATATTTAACATTCCTGGCGGTGATAGACAATTACAACAACTTATTGATGAAGATGGCACTCAACATCCTTTAATAACCAGATTTTATCATAATAAACTCTATTTTTATGGAAGACTTTTTTTAAGTTCTTACTTTCAACATTTTAATGGAGATTTTTTGTTTGTTAATAATGGATTACCAGTTCGTTATAAAGTCTTGTGGGCAGGGAATTTATATCTGGTTGAGTTACCCCTTCTTTTATTAGGTTTCTCTACACTACTCTATACAGGATTAAAACAAAAAAAATATCAGTACTTAATTCCTTTAGTTTGGCTTGCATTAGCAGCTGTACCTGCAGGATTGACCTGGGAAGATATTCCAAACATTCAACGTTCAAGTATGATGATTTATGGATTCTCAGTTTTTTCAGCTGTCGGCTTTTATGAGTTTATCAGCTTGAGTAAGAAAAAAAGTATTCGTATAACCATAGCGGGAATTTTTATACTTTTTTATACACATAACATTCTTCTCTTTCTTCATCAATATTTTCATCATCTTAAAACTAATGAACCTTGGCATAGAAGTGCCGCATCTCCTGCCTTGATAAAAAGCATAGAGAATTTTCCAAAAGATCAACAAATAATAATGACAACCGATGGAAATAATAATGTAAACCAATACCTTTTTTATACAAAATTTGACCCTAAAACATTTCATGATCTTGGATCACCTAGAGAAAAAGATGGATTAGTAATAAATAATGTAACGTTTACATTCGCAAAATGTCCGTTTGTCGATAATATGTCGGCTGAGCAAACTATTTATGTAAATAAAGCGGATTGTAAAGTGCCTAATACTGGAGAGTTACTTGAGACTATTTATAACCCTGATTTTACGCCAGCTTATCATATTCTTAAATCAGGTAAAAACGATGGTGGAGTAAAATTATAATTGTTCTCGTTTAAGAACTCGTGTTTTATCCCCTAATATTAATCTATCTGTTGTAATAAATTCTTTTTCGGGGGTAATATATTCGATGAAATCCTTCTCAATAGCTTCTTCTACTTCAGGAATGACTACATACCTTAATGAACTTGTTACATCAGTTGGTTTAAAGTAGACTTGCTTTTTTGCTTTCCATTCAAATAAATAATCATAATCAAATACATAAATTGAAGGATTGTAAATAAATACTTCATAGTCCTTTTCTTGTGCGTCTAATATAATTTTATCTACGATCTGTTCTTTCGTTACTAACGATGAAACTGCATAATTTGGCTTTGTCCAGTCTTTTGCAATACGCACATACTCTCCATAATTATTTAAAATTAATAAACAGACAGTGAAAATAAAAATGCTCTCTATTATCCTTATTCTACTAACTAATGCACTTATTAATAACATTACTATGACTTCAATGCCAATAAAATGATATTCCCATACAGGATTTCTTGAGTTCATATATATTGTAATGAGAGACCCTAATATACAAATGAGAAAGAATATTAGATTATTTGCAACTGTGTATTGAAACTGATCAATTTTATGTTTTCTATTGAAATAGACATAAAATAATCTAAAAATAAACACCAAAACAACTAGCATTACTCCATAAATTTCTGGTATAAAAAACAGATCACTCGGTATATTAATAAATCTGTTTAATATAAATTCTTTATCAAAACCAACTACCCCTACTACAGCTATATCATGGATAGCTGCATCAAACATGTTTAGTATAGCCTTCGTTTGAAGGAAATCATGTCTTAATTCGAAAATAATGAATGGTAAAAAAAGTAAACCTATCCCTGAAAAGAAAGAAAGTATTGTAATACTTGTTTTACTCAACAATGTTTTTAAAGAAGCAAGATTATTAATAAATGAAATGACTAATAAAAAAATAGTAGTACCTACAAAAACACCAAGACCTAATGAAATATGTACATTTAGAATTAATCCTACTAAAACACCAATTAAGAAAGATCCCTTAGCACTTTTTGTGTCTGCAAAAATTGAAACTGCATACGCAAGTAAAAAAAACAATGGAATTGATACATGTGGGTTCCAGAGATTCGTCGCATAGGTTTGGATACTATGATACATAAATAATAACCAGACTGATAACACGGCATACTTGCCTAAATACTGTTTTAATTTAAACAATACGTAGGGAATAAGAACGATACAAGGTAATACTGCAGCTATAAATACTACTATTCGAGGATCTTTAGATAGAAATAACCCAATACTTAACAGCCAAATCCAATAAGGACCATAAAATAATCCTGGAATACCAGAAGGCTGACCAATAAGGGTAATATCAGAAAGATTTTTTAATCCAGATATGAGATCTCTTGCAGGATCATACCAAAATGGAAAATTTCCAACTATAACAGTATTTATAATGTCCACTATATACCATGCACTTATAATAAAAACTAAAAAAAGCAGCATTTTATCTGCTAGTGTCTTTATAGTCATATAATATTAATCTTTTAATAGTATTTGAGCATCAAATACAGTACTCATTGATTGAACTTTTCTTCTTTTTTGTATTATTCTACCTATGTTTGATAATGCCAAAAGAAAACCAAATGCCAACTGTATATCACCATGTACTAAAGAATGAAATATTGTATATGGTAACCAATAACTGTGTTGCAGCAAGAATGTTTTATCAGATATGTTTTTCCACATAAATATTAATTGATTGCGGAACGAAATTCTTCGGATATAATTACTTGAATAATTACTTTTTATTGCTCCTTTATCATGGTGGTGAACAACAATTGCCTTTGATTCGAACCGTATAGTATAACCTGATTTTAATGCTCTATAAGATAAATCGATATCTTCCCAATAGAAAGGATTAAACAGTTCGTCTAACCCACCCAATTTTTCCCAAATTTCTTTTCTGAACACACCACTACCCCCAGAAACCCATGCAGTGTCAGATTGATTCGTCTCACCTCTTTTATGGACATAAAAACCGCGTTTAAACGAGGCTATACCTCTTCCTCTCATAATTGTTTTGTGCCCCTCAATACTTTTGTCATTTAAACCTACAGCAAATAATGTTGCGTCTTTAAACAATGGGAATACTGATGTAAGAAAATCCGGTTCTGGTTCAATATCAGAATTGAGCAACAATATTAAGGAACGACTGGCTTTTTTTACACCAGCATTTACACTGCTCGAAAAGCCTTTTTGTTTTTTCATTTTAATAAGTATTACTGAAGGAAATTCATTCTCTAGATAAGAAACTGAATCATCCGTAGAGGCATCATCTACAATAATTATTTCTGCTTTTTCAGCATGTTTTAAGACAACAGGAAGGTGTTTTTCTAAAATCATTTTACCGTTCCAATTGGGTATAACTATCGATACATTAGTTAAATCGTAACTCATATTGTAAAGTAATTGTATGTTGTCCTGATGGGACAACTACACCCATAAATGCAAAATTTGTTCGATAAATTAGCGCTTTTTCATTATTCACATACGCATTCCACCAAGGGTCATACGGAATATTAATAACCAATAACATTGGGCCATTATTCACAACTCGTAATTGTATGCTTGAATTATTTTGCGCAAAATCTATCACTTCCCCTTTTACATTACCTTTTTCAACATTAATGTTTTGTTCAACAATAGCATCATTACCTGGTATAAAAGAACTGTCATACATTGTCTTTATTATATCTTCGTCGTTTTGTTGTGTTATAATATTTGTTGCGAAATAAGCACGCGGTAATGCATTTTCTGTTTTATATACCTTAGTTTCTCCTTCAGAAAAAACGAGATTCATTGTATTCATTTCCTGTAAAGAAAGCACATATTCTGCAGATAAATGTGGAAATAAGAGAGAATCGATATATTTAGGTGTTACTATTCTATTAAACCCAAATGGCTCTGAAATATCTGGTCTCCCTCTTTCCATCGCAGCGATAAATGCTTCGTATCGTTTTGGTGATAAGGGATCATATCCACCAACCGACTCGATACTATAATAATTATTTGATGCAGGAGGCATTATTCTATCATCAATTGTTATTACTCGAAGCGGCTGTTGTTCTTGTTTCAAAAATTCAATAACTTTTGTTGTAGGGAAAAATAATGAACGTGGTGTAAATGGTGTAAATTTCCAGCCAAATCGCAAAAGATCAAAAGAAGTTACGGCAATGATAAGTATTAAGGATATTACTCGAAGGCGACGAAGATTCAACATAAGTATTAGTAGGATTCCCAAGCCAAAAAAAACTGATGGTAACACTAAATTACGTTTGACTACTAATAGAGATTCGTGAGGAATAAACATTATCGTACTAGTGTTTGAACCAATAAAAAGTATCCAAGGGATACTAAAACAAACAGATCCAATAAAGAATGTAATAAGTACTCGCTTCAGTGAATATTGGTTAAGTAATGAGTCTATACCGTAAGCCGCCAATATCACAAAAGAAAAAATAACGATCACTAATAGACGTGTTGGTTGAAGTGTTGAAAATATAGGAATTGAATAAGTGAATGGCAAATATGCTATTGGTGTAGGGAACAGAAAAAACAGCGTTAAACCAGCCAGTCCAATCCAAAAATATTTATCTCGTCTACTAAATAATATTCCAAAAATTAAAAATATCCATGGAATAATTCCAATATATGAACTTAATTCCCCATAATTCCAACTTCCCCAATAATTCAGTGTGGCTGGATTACCAAAAAAATCAGGTATTATTAAAGCAATACTATGTTTCCACGGTAAAAACCACCCTTCTTTAGTAATCAAGTTATTCTCTTGAATTCTTGATGATACATCGAGTGAATGGGCCAGTGGAATCCATTGAATACTAGTTAAGACAACAAAAGAAAAAAGACCAATACATAATCCGAATAAATACTGCTTATATTCATTAAACGCTGTGATATTCGATGGGCTTACAGCTCTATAACACGCATATACTATAGTAGTAATCCAGATATAGAGAAAAATTTGAACATGTCCAGCTAAAAAAGACATGGATAAACTTATTGTGTAAAGCAGTACATAAATATATCTTCTCTCTTCTCTCCAACTATCTATTGCATATAAACACAAAGGAAGCCACATAGCCGTCTGCACAATGGTTCCCCAAGTTAACCAAGCAATACTAAAGCCAGAAAAACACCATGCAATTGCAGCAATAAGACTTGCGATAGGATGTAGTTTTAAACGTCGTAAAAAAATAACGAGAAATACACCTGAACAGATACTTTGTAGTATGATAAGTAATGTCCAACTAGTACTAAACGAAAAAAAGAAGAATATAATATTAAATGGATACAATGAACCACTTTGAATATTTCCCAACAAAGGTATTCCACTAAAAGAATTGCTGCTCCATAAGGGCAGTGATCCTTGTTGCAACATTGAAATAGCTTCTTTACGCCAGGGTATCTGTTGACGTATGGGATCAGTTATTAAAAAATTTTTGTATGGAATTCCTCTTGGATAATCATTATTATAATAATCGCGCCAAGGATGATATAAACCAACGAGTGCATCACTTGGTACTGGCAATTTTCCGTTTAAAAAGGTATCAGAATAAAATAGTACTACTATAAAAAAAAAGAGGAAAAAAACTACTCTATAAGACTTTATTATGTTCATGAGACAAGTTTGATAAATGCAACTTTAAATTTTGAAATGTCAAACATTTTAGCTCTAGAAATAGCACGTTTCTGAAATTGTGCTCTTTTTTCAAAATCATTAATTAACAAGATTGTATATTCAATTAAATCATCGAGAGTATTCCATGGATAACCAGAACCATCACTTATTATCTCTGGCGGACCTCCCGCGTTATATACAAGTGGAACTGCGCCTGAGGCCATAGCCTCTATAACGGATATTCCAAAATGCTCCACTTTTTCAGGTTCACTTTTACTATCTATTCCAAAGCCCGCTCCATGCCAATAATAAGTTGCTTTGCTATATAGTGTTAATAATTTTTTTCTGTCACAATTTTCAATAATGTATATTGGATATGAATCACTTGACCTTTTCAATGAATCAACATATTTTTTGTCTTTTGGCAACATTCCTCCAGCTATCACTAAGTGATAACCAGTTACTCCTGCGTCAAGTAATTTTTTAAAAGCCTTAATAATTACATCGTGCCTTTTCATATTCATTCCTTGAGTAAATCTTCCTACTGACAGAATCAATCGATCTTTTATTTGATCTAATTTATATGAAGATAATTTTACTGCAGGATATAATACCTTGGAATCTACTTTAAAAGTATGATCAATATATGATTTTGTAAAATCGGAATTTACAATTATTTTTTTTATCAATAATAGTTTAATCTTGTTTAAGAACGACTGCCCTTTTACCCAAGGGACTGGAAATTGAAAAATTAGATACGTTCTTCTTGCTAATGATAAAGGTATACTCCCATCGCTATACCAAAATAGTCTATCTAATCTATATGTTGCTCTTAATCTTTGTAATAATGTTCCATGTTCAAAAATAGGATCCTCTACAATGATACCTTTTAAATCTATATCAAATTGCTTTTGAGCTTTCTTAAGAATATCTTTATCGCTAGAATAATAAATAACTGTATTATCCTTGTTAATGAATTGTTGCATCATTAAAAAAAGATAATATTCACCACCTCCAAGGGTATTATTATATGGATTATAAAAGCCGACGATCATAAATAAATTGTCTCATACTTACACCAATAAGCACAAAAATTGCAATTAAAGAACTTAATAGACCAAATTGAAATGATAATGGTTTATAGCGAAATACAACTGTAGCTTCGCCATTGGGTACTAATACTGCTCTAAATGCGTAATTTGCTCGATATATATCCGAAGGGATTCCATTTATCGTCACCTTCCACCCTTTATCATATACATCAGAGAGATACAAAAGCTGAGGTGAGGTTGTTTTTGTTTTTATTACAACGTTTTCTGGAGTATATTTGATTATATCTACCAATCCATCTCCGTTTTGGGGCTCATATTCAGGACGTTCTTCTAATACAATCTGATCTCTAATATTAAAATCTGTTGATGTAATTGTATTAATAATATCTTGTTTTTGTTCAATCAAAGCATATGATGAAACTAGAAACGCTCGTGGTAAAGCATTTGTGTTTTCAAATAATTGATATTGTTCATCTTCATATACAGATTGATAAAACGGATACTCCCAATGTGGAAAGACCCATACATTTCTTCCATCACTTTTTCGGTATAACAGATATTTTGCACCTAACAAATCTAGCCACTGTTGCGTAAATAATCCTCCCCTATCTAAACGTACAACTGATCGCTCAAGTGGTTTTATGACGCCATCCCCAGCAGCTGAAATAAATTCTCCATATCTTGATTGATACAAAGCGTCGTATCCTTCTATTGAGGGTATTTTGAATAATGTAGACATTTCATTACCTATATTACTAAATACTCTGTTATAACCAATTGTTTTTGTTATTTCAGTAATAATGGGAATTTGTGGAAATACATATTCTTTTTCTTCAAAAGGCATCCATTTGCTTGAAAATCGGAGTAAATCTAATGCAGTTATTACAATAATACAGACTAATGCAACTTTTTTAAGATTACTAAAGCGAAGTGATACTAATAATAGCGATAGGCCAAATAGAATAAACATTGTAGATAACACTAAATTTCTCGTGGCTGTATTTAGTTGATCATGAGTAAAGGAAGATCCAAACACAACGGATCCCCATATAGAACCCACTATTATAACCCAAAACAACACAAACCCTAAAATCACTATACGTTTTTTTTTGACTACTATTGCTCTAAAAAGATCTATACCTAATGTCGCAAATACTATTAACGAAAAACTACTAAAAACTATCATTCTTGTTGCAACACTTGTCGATAATACAGGTATTCGTAGTTGATAGAAAAGCTGACTTACAGGAGAAGCAATAGCCAGCAATAAACTACTTACTAATACTAATAGAAAAAAACGATACGATTTAAATCTATCTACAAAAAAAGCAAAAGATGCAAAAAATAATGGCAATATCCCTATATATGAAGACCATTCTGCGTATTGCCCAAACCAGTCATTTCTTGTAACTGGATTACCAAAAAAATCAGGTGCAAATAATGTAATTAAATAGTAAAAAGGAATTCCAGCAGTAGTTATAAAATTTTCACTTCTATTGGAACTAGAAAATGCTTGTAAGGATACTAGTAGTTGAGGAAACGCAAGTAATATTCCAATAGCAATATAAAATAAACTGGTTGTTATTATTTTTTTAGGTTTCGTCAAGGCATACAGCAACGTCACTAATAAAACATAGAGACTTATCTGAAAATGTCCTGCCAGAAAAGAGCTTCCAACACCAAGACTAAGAACGATACCATACCAGCCTCCATTAAGTATATGTTCGAACAATGATACTTTATTTGAATTAAGTTTTTTTCTGAGAGCAATATTATTTATTGCCCATAAAAGTAACGGTAGAAACGCTACCGACCATACTAGTGTCCCATATGCCATCCATACAGTAATAAAACCACAAAACATAAACGATATACTTCCGATTAAAGAAGCTATTGTGGTTCGCGATATGGATCGCAAAAATATATACATGAAAAAAGCAGCGCTTAATGGTTGAAGTAAAACAATAATGCTCCATCCATCTATAAATGGTAAAAAACGAAATAGGATATTCAACGGGAAAAAAGGTGCTGATTGATAATTAGCAGCATGAACTGTTCCGGAAAAGCTGTATGGATTCCACAAACCCCAACCACCGTTAGCAATTGAATCTACAGACAGAAAACGCCATGGATAAATTTGAGTAATAATATCTGGCATTGCATTATTTTTAGAGGGCATTCCATAAAATGGCTGCCAAGGCTGAAAAAAAGTTACGAGATATCTTGAAGGAAAGGGTGCCTTATTTTTGATAACGTAAGGGGATGCAAATAGTAACCAAATACATACGATAATACTAAGCGGAAGTAAGAGTCGAAATAATTTCATATAGTTTCTTTTATTTACTTTTTTTAATTTGGGAAGACTTTGATTGCATTTCCCATAATTTACTGTATGTAATAAACATACTAAACCCCTGATATATGCTCTCAATTAAACCTGCTGTTTTCAGCCTCCAACCTCCCTCGTTAATATATGAATTCCAAAATCCAGATATCATCACTCGTAATATCCGCCACTGTACTATTTGAGGATGATTTGCATCATATCTTAATTGTGCTTCGATCGTAGACCATTCATTAGTCTTATTAACCATATGTTCCAAGGATTGATGTGTATAATGTTCTAATCTGTTCTGTAACTCACCTACATCTCCTTTAATTTCCGCTGTTTCATGGAGTTGTCCATACCACCGTATTAATGATGGCTTATATATTAATCGAATCATTCCATCTTGTGTTGGCCATTTAACTCCCAAATAATAATTTGTTCTTTTTAATACATATGCTTGTGTTTGTTGCGGATTGCTGTGTGAGGTTATTTTTTCTATTTCTGTTTTTAATTGATCTGTTATTACTTCATCTATGTCAATGTATAAAATCCAATCATTTGTTGCTTTTTGAGCTCCTGCCATTCTTAATTTAGAAAAATCTTTATCCGGAATAGATACAACTGTAGCCCCAAATTGCCTTGCGATGTTAACACTACTATCCGTTGATTCATTATCTACAACAATAATTTCATCGGCCCATTCTAATTGCTGCAGACATTTCATTAATCGCTGTTCTTCATTTTTAATGATAACAATAGCTGACAACATATTCTCTATTACTCCTTTTTCTTTCCCCACCTACCTAATAAAGCATCTGTAATTGCTTTTTTTTGAGTATCAGAACCACTACCAAACATTCTCAATGCTTCTTTGCATAATGCAATCACTGTTCTCGTTGATCCATACCTATATCCAAATAGCAATCTATTTCTCGTCATGTAATATTCATGAACTTTGTTTCCTGGTCCACCTGTTGATCCTGCATTTTTATGCCATATCTTTGAAGCAGGTACATATATTACTTTGTAACCAGCATGTGTTACTTTTTGACAAATATCCATATCTTCTAAATATGCAAAATACTTGTTATCAAATCCACCAGTTAACTCTAAACATTGACGAGTAATCATCATTGAACATCCAGTAACAAATGCTGTTTCTTCTTCAGTGTCATACTGACCCGTATCAACTTCATCAACACCCCTATGACTTCCATAAATATTCTTCCAATCTATTATTCCTCCTGCATACCAAAGCACTTTGCCTAATTCATGTGAAGCATAACGTGATTTATGATACTCATGATGCTTCATAAAATATATTTTTGAACCTGCAACACCAACAGATGGATCATGAAACGTTTGCAACAAAAACATTAAGGACTTAGAATCGACTATCGTATCATTATTTAAAAACCACACGTACTCAGACTCGTTTTTAAAAGCCTCTAATACCCCTATATTATTTGCACCTGTAAATCCTTCATTTTCAACTAAAGAAATAATACTAACTCCAGGAAAATGCTTTTTTATTTGTACAACTGAATTGTCTTTTGATGCATTATCCACAACGATAATATCTAAATCTACTTGCGGATGTTCCAAGACTGAGATTGATTGCAGACATTTCAGTGTATCGTGATAACTATTCCAATTAACCAATATAATTGATATTTTTGTCGTTTTCATATATTTATTCAGTAGTGAGGATTATTCGAGCATTATGAAGCACGGCTTCATACCCCATCGTTGATTTCATCATAACTCTATATGTTTTTTTTCCTTCTTCTAAATTAATTATAGCTTCTCTCTTTGTTACGGTATTTGTTTCCATTTTTACTTCACTAAACCATACATCTCGCTTATCTGTTGCATTCACAAGCTTTGCGTACGCAAACCCGTTGGCAGTGGGAATTGAAAGAAATACTTCAAATACTACTTTTTTGATGTTAGGATAATTCCCTGTATCGATCGTAATTTCTGCTCCAGGAATTTCTTTCCAGTCAACTGAAATTGTAGATCCAGAACCGAGAGTTAAAATAAATTCTTTTGGAGTTGCTTTTTTCTCATAGAATGGTGTACTTACAACCATCTGTGTTGGTGTGCGATCTGAAAAATCTTCAGTTAGTATATTCTGACAGGTATCATCACACACATCTATTCCAGAATCGTTTGTAATTATTACCCTTGATTCTTCTTCTGCCCTACTTGATGCTTTAAGTACAAACAAATTAATAATTGTTACGTTTAGTACTAACAATAACGTAAGAAAAAACATACCAGTTTGAACCAAATTATTCATATACCATTATATTAATTTTCTTTTCAGCTTTAACATCATTTTCATGAAGGGGTTAGTGGATGCTATTATCATTCTAGTCAATCTCCAATATGATAGTTGTTTTGAAGCGTATTTAAATTCTTCCTCAAGCATATGAGAAGATATCTCTTTTTCAATAAACTTGTGTTTTTCCCACAGTTTTGCAAATACAACAAATGAATACATACTTTGAAAAAGTGCAAGGACTAATCCATGAAGTCCATCTTCATAACCCTTCTTGGAAAAATATATAGAGAAAAAATCAGCAAGAGGATAACGAATTGCATCATGCCAATGCAGCTTGTATCCATTTCGAAATTTTAGTTCTACTTCATTTTCAGTATATAGTGTATTTAATTTTGTTAAATATTGAGAAACTGACTGATAATTTTCGTGGACAAAAGGTGTTTTTAATTCACTAATCGTACCTTCAATTTGAATATATTCATGTACGTGTATACATGGGAACTTGCCCTTATTTTTTTTAAATAACCGTATTTGATAATCTGGCCACCATAAACCGTTTTTAATCCACTTGCCAAAAATAATATTTTTTCTTGGAATTCTGTATCCTTCAGAAGCAGATTCTGAACGAATAGTGTTAAGTATTTCTTCTTTAAGATTGACGGGTATGCGTTCATCTGCATCAAGATTTAAAATCCAATCGTGACTAGCATGGGTAAATCCAACATTCTTATTTATGTTTAGCATTGCCTTATTAGGTTTTGTTATGACTTTTGCTCCAAGTGAACGCGCTATTTCTTTTGTTTTATCTGTAGATTGATTATCAACAACTATGATTTCATCAGCCCAATCTACAGAGCGTAAACACTCACCAATCATGTGTTCTTCATTATAAGCAGATATAACAACTGATAATTTACTCATAGTTCATCTCTTTCTAAATGCAAATAGTAATGCTTTGATTTGATCCTTACGAACATACCAAACAATACCTGAATAAATAGCCATTCCTAACATACCAACTAAAATCAGTGGTAGTATGGTATGGGGAACACGATTTATTAAGAGAACCAATACGATAGCTTGTGTTAAAGCAGCAATAGACTGTACAGAAATTTGAGGGAGAAATGAAATAGGTATATATCTTTTTATAACTGCTACTACAACAATTACAGTCCAGGATATTACCATTAATGCCATAGCAAATCCATGATAGCCAATTAGCTGAACGAATGTCAGTACTAAAACCCATGTAAACACTATCCACATTAGCATTAACCCTAGTGTGATTTTTACTTTTCCAATAGCATTTAAAGCATTTGTTAAGGGAGTAGATAAACTAGCTGCAATTGATGTAATACATAAAAAATAAAATGACAATAAAGCACCTTCCCACTTTTGATATTTTGGTACCACTTCCATAAACGGACGTATAAAAAATATCATATTGATATACAGAGGAAAAACTATTAAAGCAATACCGAATGTTGCTTTTTCTAGGGCTTTTACTAATAATGCGGTGTCATGTTGTAAACGGGAAAACGCCGGAAACGTCACACGCATAACATTATCCATTACAGTCCGTAAAGGCAACTCAGCTAAACGCTTTGCCAGAAAAATAAATCCCATTTGATCTAATGTTAATAACCTTCCTAACACAAGAAACAGTAAATCATCTTTAATTAAGGCTAATAAAGAGTTTGATTGAAAGGGTATACCAAATCGAAACAGTGATTTTGCAACTGACAATGAAATACCGATTTGGAATCTCCAAGGTGCAATAACATACAAACAGATAAAACCTACTACTCCTCTGAGTAAAACAGCCCAAGCAAAACTCATTATGCCGTATCCTTGTATTGCAAGCACTACGGCTACAAGATTAAACACTACTGTCTCTAGAATTTGTGGAATTATGAGTTTTTGAAATTCTAGTTTTCTTTCCAACAATATTGAGGGGATCGTCTTTAAAGATGAAAACACAAAAGAGACTAAGAGCGCCCAATATAGCCCTGTGCTTGTGCTGTCTAATCCATAGAACCTCTGAATAACAGGAGTAAGGATCAATCCTATACATATGAGACATACGACTAGTATTTGTTGAATAGTAAAGGTTGTTTTTAAATCTTCTCCTGTTAATGATTCTTTTTTCTGAATCAGCGCTGCTGCTAAACCAATATCAGAAAAATACGCAAAAAATCCAATAACTGCGTTTACAACACCAAATACACCAAATATTGAAGACTCTAAATAATAGGCTAAAACAAACGTGGAAATGGCACTTATTATCTGAAGTAAAAAACTACGTTGAACAAGAGCAATCATGCCTCTTGTTGATCGGCTTATTATTTGAGTAACATCTAATTCACTCATGATTTATGAAGCTGTTGCCAAGGTCGAGTGAAAAAAAGGCGCCAGAGACCTTCTAAATCTCCTTGTGCTGTTTTTATCACACGAACAGTAGAACCGGGATTATCGATCCACGTTACTGGCTCTTCATAAATTCGATATCCTGACTTTTCAGCAACCATTAACAACTCAGTATCAAAAAACCATTCGTTATCTTTTACAGAGGGTATAATATTTGTTACTACTTTGCGGGTTACTGCCTTAAATCCACATTGTGCATCAGAAAAATGTACAAAGAAAAATAACTTAATCAGGAAAATATATCCCTTTGAAGTAATAGTCCTTAATAATCCACGTTTATACACTCTGCTTCCTGATGCGTTTCTTGTTCCTATAGCTATATCATAGCCTCTTAATAACGATCTTACTAATGAGGGAAAGTGCTTTAAATCTGTAGACAAATCAACATCCATATAGGCTAAAATATCATGATTGCAGTTAGTCCAGACTTTCTTTACAGCTCTTCCTCTACCTTTTTTATCAATATGAATAGCCTCAACATTTGCTAAATTTTTACTTAATCTTTTTGCTATTGCCAAAGTTTGATCGGTAGAGGCATTATCTGCAATACTAATTGTCCAGTTAAAATCCTCTAGATGTAACCGCAAATACTCAGCAAGAGTTTTCACACTATCTTCAAGCTCTAGTTCTTCATTATATACAGGGATAACAATGTTAAGAGATGGTTTTTTTGCCATAAATGTATATTAATACTACCACGAAGACGAAGCTGATCAAATTACCTATTGTTCGAATTGGAGTGTTGGTAAATTTTGCTTCCAAGGTGCTAAAATCCCTTGGGATAGTAATCACTGGTTTACCACCATTAAGTATAATAGGCTGCTCTTTTCCATTTACAATATAAATCCATCCCGGAAAATGAACCATCTGCAACGTAATTTGTGTTTCGTTCTGGGCCCTAAATTCATACTTCTTAAACGTTTCCTTTTCTGTTATTTGTTTATGAGTAAATATTGGGTTCTCAATAATCGTTGTGTTTGCAATATCCTCAACTCTCGTTGGCTTCATAAAATCAGGCGGTAAATACTCATCTGATATTTTTGAAACTCTAAATTTTAATTCTTCTTGAGTTTCAAATTCCGAAACATTTCTATCATATATATATTGTGGACGAGCTAATTCATTACCTTTCCAGTAGATTAACGCTAAAACAATCACTAACAACAACAGTTTAATTAGTTTCTTTTCAGACAGCATCACTATTCCACCTGCAATAAACGCCATTGGTATCATCATTAATGTCAAAAACCTCCAAGGATACTGAAGATATTCAAACCTCGGTATTATTTCCCATACAGGTAGTGATATTGAAGTCATTAGGAATAATGAAATAATCCAAATTCCTCCAGCAATAAAAAGAAACTGCTTATGTTGTGAGAGAGTTGCTTTACTAAATAATATAACTCCCCCTAGTAAGCTTATAATGATAAATGCTTTTCCTAAAGCAAATGATAAACCATCTTGACAGCCTAATTGAGAACCTCCAAATCCCCATTGTGAATACCATAATTGAGATAAACATACAAAATGATCACGAAAATCTGCAGTACTACTTACTTGCCCACTTACTGATGTATAGTGCATTTCAAATAATGCAGGCATCCAAAAAAATGAAGATATTCCTAAACCAATAACGATGCCCCATAAAATCGTAAAACTAAAATGTGTTAGTTTAGATGATTTATAGATAGAGAAAAGAAAAACACCTAGCAAATACAACAACAGAATGATTAACGTTACATATCCAAGTAAGGTATGAGACAAAATCGTACCTGCTAAACCTACGCCTATGAGCAATCTGCTTAACCAATTTTTATGCTTAAAGGATTCATATATTCCTAAACATATTAATGGTAAAAAAATACTAGCCCAATATTCTCCTATTGCCCCTCTTACGTATAATTGCACAGAATGATAGGGCATATATACATAAAACACACCTGATATTAATCCACCCATTTTCCCAAATATTCGAGATGCACACCAATACATGATATATGCTGCAGATAGTATTCCAATTCCAATCATAATTTTAGTAGCAATAAGTCCTGAAAATCCGAAGGAATAAAGAAGTCCACCAACATAATAAGGAAGAGGACCATAAAAATTAAATAAAGGGTAACCGTATCCATAACCTAAATCACTTACCCAACGCACAGGAAATTGTCCGTTTCTTAACGCTTTCCCCATAGCAACTACCCTTCCTACCTGTGTATCATCGTGCATAGGAAAAAATCCTGGTGTTGTTAGTATTCTAATTTGCGTCATTATTGTGAAACAAATAAGAATAAACGCAATAATATGTGTCTTCATGCTCTTCTATTTTTAAATACTTTTCTTACTTTTTTTGTACGCTCATGAGGAGATTCATGCATTAACATAACTACTTCTTTACGAATCTTCATTTTAATAGACAATGGGATTAGCATTGCTGAAACATATAATAATCCACTAACTATCGATATCATCGTTGCAATAAAGCGTGGAACTGTTTCTCTAAACTCTGTAATAAGTCTAAATTGTCCTTTAGGAACCGGAAACATAACAACGCCTTTAGGATTATCATAAGTAATTGTTACTGGTACTCCGTTTAAAAATACACCCCATCCAGGATAATAAATACTATTGATCTGAATCACACTATCTTCAATTGTTTCGATATTTGCTATCACTTTATTCGTCGTTATTACAGCATCTTTTATCACTCCTTTACCACTAAAAAACTCGATTTCTGACGACGCTCTTTGACTAGGAAATTCCCTTACCCATCTAGGCATATATTCATTCGCAACCGTAGTTGATGCTTCATTCGTAGTATAAAATGTTTCTGGCTGATTTGTTCTTTTGATATTTCTATATGTATTAACAAGTGATGGTATGAGTAAGACAATACATACAACAATAAATAATTGTTTAAACGGTTTTTGAAGTTTATCAATAGTAATAGCCGTTAGTAATGACCCAATTAGTATAAGAAGACTTAAGAATCTATATGGGAACTGAAAAAGTCTAGTAAAAGAATCAACTGACCATAGAACTGAAGTAACAGGTAAACTAAGAAATAGTAAAAAGACAAAAGAGACAATTAAAAAACGGTATGTAATAGTTTCTTTTTTCCAGTTGAACAATAACACAATAGCCGCTATTACATGTGAGATAGTTATGAGTATCCACTGTGAATTTATAGAAAAATACTGAAATGGATCAGAAACGCTAATGGTATCAAAACGAACATATCTTCGCTCAATTAATGCTGGAATCCAGAAAAAACTTGTTATACCTAGTGCAAGTATTGTTGATATAAAAACGTGAATTCTTCCTCGTACTAATCCATATAAAAAAATAAAAGGCATTGATATTATTGCTACAGAGTTATGACTTAGAATTAATATAGAAAGAGCCAGAGTAAATAAATGTTGTTTTCGACTTTCTATTGCATACAAAGACATAGATGCCATTGCGATTGCAAGCACCTCACCTACAGATCCTCTGCGAAATAAATCAAAACCTAAATAGGGTGATAATAAAAAAGTCAACACACCTACTAAACTTGCAACACTTGTCGTAAATCGTTTTAACCACAAAAACAAAGCAATACTTGCTATAAGGACAGATCCGATCAAGATTATTTTTATTGTTTCAATAAAAGGAATCCCCAGCACATGAATAAATGAACCAATGTATAAAAATCCTGGATACAAAAAATTCGCTACAGGATATCCGTAACTATAATTTAACCTTCCTAATAACCGTACTGGAAACTGACCTTCTCTAAAACTCTGATAAAATGCAGATAGACGTATAATCATCCAATCACCATCATCTGTTTCGATGAAACCTGAACGGAAAAAAGGCCATACTAGTAAGAGACTAAAACATACTATTAATAATATATATAAAACCAGTTGTTTGGATAACTTCATAAGCTACTGAGCAGGTTCATATCCTAATAATTTATACAATCGTAGACTAATTGTTGGATTATTTGGTTTAGGATATTCGGCAATGAGTTCTGTTTTCCATTCTTTAGATGTTATTCCGTTTACATTCATAAGTAAAAAGGTTGGTTTTTGATTTAACTGCTCCATCATATCTTCAGATGGTACTTGTGGCATAGGCCATACTCCTTTTACATACAAATTTGGATTATTCCCGTGATAGATTTCTATTGCATAAGGTAGTAAGCCAAAAGTTCCATCGGTAAATACAGCAATACTTCCTTTTTCTAATTCTTGACGAATAATCTCATTTACTTCGTTTATTCCGTAACCAGATGGCCAATCACTAATTAGTTGCCCTTTATCAGCATACGGAAGCGGAGCATATATTGGTTGAAATAGTATGTAGTATGAAGATCGGATTGAAGAAATTACAATTGCTGCTATTAATAATATACTCCGGATCTGTTTTCCCCAATGATTTAGGATAGCATGTATAGCATAAGCACTCAGTGTAAAAAGGGGCACTATCATAAACAAAATATATCGAGGATACAACACTTTCCCAAAGTATGCCAATCCAATCATTGGGAAAATACACCAAAAACTAATAAGCAATTTTTCTCTCCATTTATTCTTCCCGCTTACCAAGCCAACTATCATAGAAAGAACAATTGGAATAGTAAGGTACGTTATAAACCAATCCAAGATTCCGTTCATATTTCCTTTAAAAAATCTCCAGGTGTAAAATACTTGACTAAACGGATACACAAATACAGAATCTTTTTGCGCAATCATGTGAAAATATGGTGAGAGTCGTAATACGCCATAGATAACTTGAGATACAATCGCTGCAATAATTACATACCCAGTCCATTTTGTTAACTTTCGAATCCTTTGAGAATCTTTCCAATTAAAAAGAATTAATGTTAAGGGAAGGAGGTAAAGACTCAAAAAACCGGATGTTTTATTTATCATCCCAAATCCCAGTACCATTCCTAATAACAATGCTATATCAAGCTTAACTTCTCTTACTAACCGAATTGCAAAGTAAAGTGACCAAACCGAAAATGTTGTAGATAAAGAATCATATAAAGCTAAACGGTCATACATGAGTGTAAATGGCGAAATAATATACAAAATAGAAGTAATGACAGTAATCCGTTGAGATTTAAAAAGTAATCTGGTTAAGAAAATAAGTCCAATAAGAGTAGCAAAACCAGCGCCGACTGATACCATTCTCCCTGCAATAAGCGGATCTGAAAAAATACGTAAAGACACCATTGTAAACCAGGTATATAAAGGTTGTTTTCCATCTGTTAATGAAATAAACCTCCAGGAAGCATCATTACCCCCTATTTGTGACCATCGAATATATATAGCTTCATCGGTAAAAATTGGAAGAATATCAAGATTAATCAGCCTTGTAAATCCATACCCAATAATCAATAACAAACCTATGAGTATTAGCTTCCAGTGCTTAAGTAGAGAATTCATAGTCGAATTATATCGTAATTTTGTTTATGAGATTTGTATTTCATGATATTACTCTTTTTCTCAATAAAATACCCAGACTTATTACGATACCGAGTGTAAAAAATCCATATATCAAGCTTTGTTGAATACTCAAACCTCTTGCTGTATATGTACCTATATACAGTAGTGGCGAGTAACTCAGTACCAATCCTACTGAAACAAAAAATATGATTATTTGTAATACTCTTGCATTAGGAATTAAACTTGAAAATGGAATAATCCATACGAAATACCATGGTAAAAATTCTCTCCGCAGTAATACGGCTCCAAGACCTGTAAGCAAAGCTCCAACAGCTAACCATCTTTTCCATCCGATAAAAAGTAAGAAAATCAAAGGAAATGTCATCAATTTTATTGCAACAGAAAGAGCAAGGAAAAATAAAGCAGTATATTTTTTATGTAACAAATAGAAATGATAAGAAAGGAGTGCAAACATCATCATAACGATATCGTTATGACCACTCACTACACATTCAATAATTATTAATGGATTTAGTGCGAATAATACCGTTCCTAATAAAGCGTGTTTCTTATCTTTTATCATCAAGATACTGTTAATGACATGAATAGATACGATGTACGAACTTACAGCAATCATTTTAATTGTGAAAAGAGATAACAATAAACTGTTAAAACTGAATAGATACAACGGAATGGTAAGTATTATCCATAAGGGCGGATATGCACTCGGCAAATGTGTCCATCGCATAAAAGAAAGCATTGAATCTATACCTTGGAAATGGAGTGGTGTCATTGCATACGGATTCGTTTTGTACAACACAACTGTCTTTGCGGTAAAAATGTAATTAAAAATATCATATGAGAAAGCTGCTGGAAAAGAAAAGAATACTACAAACGTCGTTATACCAATAATGATATAAAGTTGTTTTCGATTTATTTTATTGTTGTACACAGCATACAGAAGTAAAAAAAACTGAATGCATAATCCAAGCACATTTCCTAAAAACCAGACTGTCGCAATGGGTCTCTGATAAAATCCAACATGCTGAAACACTGATTGTATATCTTTAGCAATACTTTGTTGTGATAACGTGAGATTTAAATCAACTTGTGTGTAAGAAAAAAACAATAGGGAAAGAGATATTAAGATTGAAAAAACTATACTTGTTCGAAAATAATTCATACATAGGTACCACTACCCACTTCTCTTATATGTTCCTTTCCATGCGTTAAGTCTAATCCGTACTATATCCATTAAACCGGCAATAGAATCTTTAATCGGATTTACTCTTCTCGTTTCTACATAATGCCATTCAACTGGTACCTCTTTTATAGAGTAACCTAATCTTTTTGCAATAAATAATACTTCAATATCAAATCCCGCATTGACACTTGCACCAGATACTATTTTTTTATTCCAATGATCTTTTAAGGTATTAAAAATAATATGACCTACTTCTTTTTTAAAAGCTTTAAAACCACATTGTGTATCTGTAATTCCTTCCAAACCCAATACGGTGCTTCTTAAGAACATAAAACCCTGGGCCATTAACTTTCGTGTGAATGGTGCACCTTCTCTTTTTTTGTTTCTTGAACCAATTACTACATCATATCCTTTTTTAAACCATGGAATTATTTTTTCCAGCTCACTTAAAGGAGTTGCCTGGTCAAGATCACTGAACAGTATGATGTCACCTTTCGCTTTCATTATTCCACTGATGACTGTACCTGCTTTTCCTAAATGCGGATTAAACTGAATATGATATTGAGTATTTTTTTTAGAAAATTGTTCAAGTAATTGCTTTGTTGAATCTGTTGAGCCATCATCAACGATGATAACCTCCCAGGAAAATTGTTGCTTTTCTAAATATCGAGCAACCTTATCAAGCGCCCCGAGGCGAATATTTATTTCTTCATTATATGCAGGTATGACAATAGAAATATCCATAAATGTATCTACTATTATAGTTTATTCTCGATTAATCCACTTACTGTAGCGTCTTTCTCATCATAATGGACAAGCTTATAGAGCATAACTGGGAAAACATATTTTTGCTCTACTATTTCGGCTCTTCCAAATCCTGCTACCTCCCAAAGTGAGTTTCCAAGCGGCTCACAAGAAGGATTCTCACACATTACAATGAGTTGATCTGTTACTGTTTTTCGCTCTGGATCAGCGGCAATTTGTTCAATCGTTACTGGAGCTCTATCTTTTATTTCAAGAAAATATCTGTATGCATGATCAGAATTCGTCGCAGTTATAAAAGCGAAATTAAATGGTTCTTCGCCAGCCATTTTTATAACTTCTTTGGCAACATTACGAGTTTGCTGTACTTGATTGTTTGGCTGATATACAAATGGTCTACCTTGCCAATTATAAAATACTAAACCTAGAAACATTGCACTTGCCATCACTGTTCCTGCTTTTGATCTCATTGATTGCCACAAAATTAATCCTACAAGTATAAATGGAGCGGTGTTAAAAATTCCAAAATAATAATCGTATATACCTCTTCGATAAAATCCGAATAATAAGATAGAAACACCCATCCATATAAACAGTAATATTGAGGCTTTCCATTGTTCTTTTGAAAGAGAAAATCGCTGATGTAATTGCATAAAGAGTATCTTTTTTTTCCGTGTGCTATTACTCAAGATAAATGATACTAACAATGCACTTGATACTAACAGAACAGTTCTAATGATTATGACCAGAGTCGTAATAAATGTATCTGAATATTGATTCCACACTTCATAATTTGGCATTCGAAATAATAGTCTTCCAAAACTTCTAAATAATACATCAGCAACAGTACTTACAAATCCTTGAGGGGTGAAACCAGTTTCATTCCCTGTAGCTATAAAGCTGAACATAGCTTTAATATTTTGAAAATTATGAATTAATTCAAACAAAATAAACGGACTAAAGGAAATAATAAACCCAACTACAACAGCAGCGTAGTGTTTTATTAACTGTAAAGGTCTTGCAAATGTAATTAACCAAATACCGCTTATAATGATGAGGAAGGAAAATAAATAATGAAACTGTATTCCTAGTCCCCAAATAATACCAATAAAAAAATAATCAAGAAGTTTCTTGTGCAGAGCGCTGCGCCACAAAATAAACATTAATAACAAACTAAAAAATGGTACGATATTAGGGTTCCACGAGGAACGAGAGTATGCAATAACGACAGGTGATACCGCATATAATAATGATCCCGTTAAACCCACTATTGGATGAAACCATTTTGAACCAACGTAGTAGACTAAATATACTGTTGCAATTCCAAATAACGCAACCATAATTGCGGGTCCCACAGGATCATATTGCCACAACCACAAAAAAGGAGTCATAAAATAGTAATACATCGGTCCCAAGAAAAATCCTCCGACAGAAGCAGTAGGTCCAAGTAATATAATATCCCCATCTACCAGCATTCGCTTAATTCGTAGTACATCTCTTCCTTCATCACCTAAAAAAGTTTGGTATTCAGCTATCCTATATAAACGCAAATATGAAGCGAGTATTAGAATGAGTATTATTGATATTGTAATAAACCATTTTCGATTCATGGAGTAGTTATAGTATACCTTGAAGTGTCACTTCCATATCACCCTTGAATACATAATATAATTCCACATTAACCCAATACTCACACCTAAGAGATAAAACACTCTATATGTTTGATCTCCTGCTAAGTGCGTACCAACCCAAATCGTACTTGCTTGAATAATTATTGCACCGACAGAGGTCATATTAAATTGTAAAAACTTATATATTCGTTGTTCTCGTCCTATTCGACGATCCCTGAATGTCCATCTATTATTGAAAAAATAGTTCGATATTATCGCACACTCCGCTCCAATAATACTTCCAATTTCTGGGATTGTCCCAATTCCATGAACAAACAACTCTAATACGAGTGTATTTATAATAAATCCCAGTAATCCCACAAGTGCAAACTTCTTAAAAGGTCCATGCATTAGTCTGTGAACTCTATTCGTAATAATAAATTCAAAAATGTCTTTTATATATTCTCCTACAGCAATTTTTGATTTTCCAAATCGACGATCAGTAAAATGAATTGGAACTTCATGCACTTTTGCACCTTGTCTTATTGCATTATATAAAAATGCAATTTGAAACACATACCCGGTATATTGCATGAGTCTATCTTTATTTTGTAAAAAGTATTCTTTTTTTAACGCTCGATATCCTCCAGTCCAATCATGAACCTGAAGATAGCCTAGTCCAAATCGCACAATACTATTTCCTACTATACTATAAAGTTTTCTCCGTACACCCCAATTATCGGGTATTGCACCACCTTTAATATAACGACTACCAACAACAAAGTCGTATCCATCATCTATAGCTTTTACAAACTTGTGAAGTACAAAAGGATCATGTGAGAGATCAGCATCCATTTGTATTAATATTTCTGCATCCAGATTTTCTACACTATAATTCATTCCCCTTAGTAAAGCTCTTCCTAGACCTTCTTTTTTCCCTGTTAAAACATGAACTCTTTTATGACTAGATGCATATTCCTTTACAGCCTCTCCCGTTCCATCCGGAGAATTATCATCTACAACAAGGTAATGCACTGTATGTTGAGAGAATGAAGATAAAACCTCACGAGCTTGGTCTAGAAGAACGAGAATTGTATCCCGCTCATTGTATGTGGGCAGTATTAGTACAACATTCATACTTTGAGCAGTTATTATACTCTTTTATACCCGCTCACGCCAGTAATTTAAGAGATCATTCATCGTTTTTTCGAAAGATATTTCTGGTTTCCAACCTGTAGCTTCTACAAATTTTGTATTATCCCCAATTAATACTGGAACATCAGAAGGTCTCATTCTGGCTGGATCTTCTTGAATAGTAACTTTTACTTTTGCCAATGAAATAAACATATTCAAAACATCACCAATTTTTTCTGCATGGCCAGTACAAATGTTATAAACCTCACCTGGAGTACATTTTTCTACCGATAATAAATATCCTCTTACCATATCTCGAACATCAGTATAATCACGTTTTGCTTCTAGGTTACCGACTCTAATAATTGGTTCTTGTTTCCCTTTTTCAATGAGCGCGACCTGTTTTGCAAAATTAGATTCTGCGAATGTATCACCTCTTCTCGGTCCAGTGTGATTAAAACCTCTTGTTCTGATAATTTTTAGACCATAGGATTGATGATACTGATATCCCAGAAAATCCATTGCTAACTTTGAAACTGCATACGGAGAAAGAGGTCTTAGTGGATTTGTTTCACGGATTGGAAGTTCATCTTCATATACCATTCCATATTCTTCTGAGGAGCAGGCAATTTGTATAACTGTATTTAATTTTGCCTGTTTTACTGCTTCAAAAAGATTAGCTGATCCAACGATATTTACATCTAATGTAACAGCAGGCGATACCCAGGATGTAGGAACGAATGATTGCGCAGCTAAATGAAATATGTAGTCTGGCTTTATCTTAGTGATCGTTGAATATAAACTATGTGAATCTAATAAATCTGCATCTTCTAGATGAAGCTTGTTAACAATACCTTCTAAATGATCCATTTTAGTTCTCGGTCTTGTTAATCCATACACTTCGTATCCTTCTTTAAGAAGCAATTCCGCCATGTGGCTTCCTACGAAACCTGCTATACCAGTGATCAATACAACTTTATTTGCCATATACCCCCTTAATTCCAAAATTGTTAATTAATATGCGTTTGCAAATTAATATCGTCCATCTATTGTATCAAAAACATCGGGACAATATATACTATTAACTTTTACGATTACATTCTACCTACACCATAATACGTGTATCCAAGTTTTTTTACCTGTTCTGGATCATAAATATTTCGTCCATCAAAAAGCACTCGTTCTTTAAGCGCTTTTGCTAGTTTCACCAAGTCTATCTGTCTAAATTCATTCCATTCTGTAATGACTGCAATTGCATCTGCATCTTGTGCAGCATCATATGCGTCTTTTGCATATCGAATATCTTTTGGAAGAATTGGTTTTGCGTTTTCAACAGCTATTGGATCATATACACTTACTGTTGCCCCTTGTTTTAATAATTCTAAGATAATCGTAATTGACGGTGCTTCTCTCATATCATCGGTATCAGGTTTAAACGATAAACCGAGAATTGCAATTTGTTTCCCTTTGAGATTTCCATTGAAGTGGTTTGAAATCTTAGACACAAACCGTTTTCTCATAGAAGCATTTATTTCATCTACAGCTTTCAGCAATGTAAAATCATATCCTGCTCTATCGGAAAGGGCAATTAACGCTTTTACATCTTTAGGGAAACAACTTCCACCGTATCCTACTCCTGCATATAAGAAACTTCTACCTAATCTGTTATCAAGACCTACTCCTTCTAGTACTTTTTCCGCATCTGCACCAACTTTTTCTGCCACTATAGCAATAGCATTTGCAAACGATATTTTCGTGGATAAAAGAGAATTGGAAGCATATTTAATTAATTCTGCTGTTTCTACATTACATAATACTAGTTCAGTATTAATTGGTTTATGAAGCTCAACTAATAAATTTCTTGCACGATCAGAAGTCGTACCAATAACGACACGATCTGGCCTCATTGTATCGGAAATAGCCGAACCTTCTCTTAAAAATTCTGGACAAGAGGCAATCGCAAACGAAGAACCAGCTGGTTTATGTTTATTTAATAATTCTCCGACTTTTTGATTAGTACCTGGCGGAACTGTACTTTTCGTAACGACTACTTTATATCCTGTTAAATTTTTAGCAATTTCTTCTGTTGCTGCAAAAACATTTGTTAAATCCGCTTCTCCATTTGATTTGGGTGGTGTACCAACAGCAATAAAGATGATTTCAGAAGGTACTACAGCTTCTTTATAATCAAGTGTAAAAAGTAATCGACCTGCATCTACATTTCGTTTTACTAACTCAGATAATCCTGGCTCATAAAACGTAGCGATTCCTTTTTTTAAGGTGTCAATTTTTTCCTTCGTTCTACCAACTACCCAAACAGTATTTCCCAAATCAGCAAATACTGCTGCTGTTACTAAACCAACATACCCGTGTCCGATAAATGATATTGTCATAGATTGATATAGCCTACCTCAGATTTCATTCGCTTTCAAGAGTGATAACCCTTCTGAAAATGATCGGGGTATTATTCCTAAGTGTTGAATCTTAGCATTGGAAATACGTAATTTTAGAGCGCGCGGAGCTTTATCCTTATAATAATCACTCGCTGTTGTAGATCGCACTAGTGTAGAATCATATCCAAATGTTTGAGCAATAATTAGGGATGCTTCAAAAGACGTTAGAGGTTGACTACCCACTAAGTGATATATTCCAGAGGCATTCTTTTCTATTATCTTTTTTATTCCTATTGCAATGTCTGGCATATATGTAGGAGTGAACACTTGATCTGTTGGAGCTGAAATGGGCTGATTTGCTTCAAAACGTTCTCGAAGTTTCCCTACAAAATCTTTCTTGGCACCTGTGGTGTGTCCGTAAGGAAACGATAATCGAACAATGACACCCTGGTCTTTTAGCGTTTGAACACATTTTTCTCCTTCATATTTTGTAATCGCATACCAACCTATAGGTGAAGGAGTATCATCTTCTGTGTAGATGCGGTCACCTCCAGGAAAAACGAAATCAGTAGAAATATATAGTAATTTTTTATTATATATTTTACATGCGTCTACTAAAATTTTTGTAGCTCCAACGTTTACCTTCCACGTACTACTATTTTCACCTTCTGAACGTTCTTTTTCTGCCTCATCAACATCTGTTTTTGCTGCAAGGTGAATAATCCAATTAGCTTCACTTTTTGAAACATATGTATGCACTGTATCTGGTTTAGTTATATCCACACCAACTTCTAAACTCAAATTCTCAAATATATACTCATTTTTTAACGTATCAACTAGTATACTTCCTACCATTCCTGATAGACCTGTTCCAAGTATTGGTTTCATAACTATTTATTCCTTCTTCCCATATTGTTCTTCATAAAATTCTTTATATTCTCCTGATTTTACCCGCTTCCACCAATCTTGATTTTCTATATACCATTGCACTGTTTTCTCAAGCCATTCATCAAACGTATGAAGTGGTTGCCAACCCAACTCTGTATGGATTTTTGACCAATCAATAGCATATCTTCTATCATGACCAGGTCGATCTTTTATATATTCTATCTCATCTATACTTTTTCCCATTAACGATACTATTTTCTTGACAATGGTAATGTTGTTAATGTCTTCTGTTACACCACCAACGCAATATGTTTCTCCGATTGTACCTTTAGTTAGTACTGCATCAATTGCCCTGCAATGATCTTCTACGTATAACCAGTCACGCACATATAATCCATCACCATATACCGGAACTTTTTTCCCTTCTAAGATATTGGTTATAGCTAACGGTATTAACTTTTCTGGAAACATGTAGGGTCCATAATTATTTGAACAATTAGTAATTGTTATGGGCAGATTATAGGTATAATAATAGGCACGTACTACATGATCTGAAGCCGCTTTGCTAGCTGAATATGGACTTCTAGGATTATAGGGAGTTTTTTCATTAAAGATATGTTTTTCATCAAGTGACAATGATCCAAACACTTCGTCGGTTGATATGTGATGAAACCGTTTTACGGCATGACTTTTAGCAGCTTCAAGCAATACCTGAGTCCCTAATACATTCGTTTTGATAAAAGGTGATGGTTCATGGATAGAACGATCTACATGACTTTCAGCAGCAAAATGAACGATAACATCAACTCCCTCCATAGCTTCATTAACCTGAGCGGCATCGGTAATATCACCTTTGATAAATGAATAGGATGGGTTGTTGGATACCTCTTTTACATTTTCTAAATTACCGGCATAAGTAAGCACATCATAATTAATGACACTATCTTCACCATGATTTGTTAACCAATACCTAATAAAGTTAGAACCAATAAAACCAGCACCACCAGTAACTAATAGTTTCATAATAATAGTATACTGCCCCAAGCAGCATGTTTATTGGACCGAGTGAATAGTACTTCTCCAGCTATCCAATAGTGTTATATCCTTCCATCTTTTGCCATTTGAGCCACATCAATATTAGCCCTAAGAAGCTCATCATATGATGTTCCAGCATCAACCCACCAATCTATTAATTCACAATACAGAGTACCTTGTGACAAATATGTATTGTTTAAATCTGTAACTTCGAGCTCTCCGCGCTGTGAAGGCTTTAATTGGTGAATATATTGAAATACGTTTGAATCATACATATATATACCCGTTTGAGCGATGTCTGATTTAGGCGATTCAGGTTTTTCTTCAATTGAACGTACTTTTCCGTCATTATCCATTTCTATCACTCCATACTGACGAGAATCAGTATCTTTATGAACACCAAAAATCATTGCTCCTTCTACCCGTTCATTAAACCGTTTAACAGATTCACTTAAAGGAAAAGAAAATATATTATCTCCTAATAAGACTAAAACACTTTCATTTTTTGCAAAGTCTTCGGATAACAAAATAGCATCAGGAATCCCACCTTTGGGATTTTTTTGAATAGCATAATAAAGCGTTAAATCAAAATCTTCTCCACCTTTTAATAAACCTGCAAATTGACCTACAGATTCTGGTGTAGTGGTTACAAGCACTTCTTTAATACCAGCCTTTACCATTGCTTCCAATGAATAATAAATCATCGGTTTGTTATAAATTGGCAATAAATGCTTATTTGTAACCAATGTTAGAGGTCTAAGTCGAGTTGCAAGCCCTCCTGCGAGTATTACACCTTTCATAATTAAACGAAGAGCACTGTATAAAGCAACACAAGCCCTACAGCTGCTACGGATACATATTCTACTATGACTCGGGGGTATAAGTCACGTTCTATCACATGAAAAATTATTCCCCATAACACATATGATAATGCACAGACAAATCCAATTAAGAATTGCAAATCTCGTTTTCCATTTAACACAACAAACGTTACGAGACTCAATCCCAATATTATCCCCAACACAATCATATGAAGATGCTTATGGGAGACAATATGTTCTTTTTTATGTGTCATAAGATACTACCTCGCAATACAACATTCATACTTACTATCATTATTCCAAAGAACAACATATGGGCAACAGATGATCCTACAGCACGGATTGTTCTTTTTTTCATAGCAACATACATATCTACTAACATAATTCCTATTAAGACTCCAGCAAAAGCCATACTAATATCGCGCCTCAATGCTACAATATCAAATTTAGGTGCAATCAAAACCGAGCTAAATGCAGGGAATATTCCAGAATTAGGCTGTACTTCTGTTACAGAAGCAACTTCTGGAATAACTACAGGTGCTTGCGTTACTATTGGTGATATTTCTGGTGCTTGAGCTAGCACTGGTGGTATAACCTCTTGGGCAATTGGTTGTTGGGAAACTTCTGTTGCAGGTGATGGTTCTGCAGCAACAACAACTCTTCCATTCGGTTGCGATCCAAACATCTGCACAACTAAGGTCGTTTCTTCACCTTGAAGTGTGCCATTTACTACAGCAAATCCGACTTCTTTATAATTTGGTTTTAAAAGATTTTCTTTGTGACTTGGAGAATTCATCCAGGCATTTACAACACCGTTACTATCTTGAAAATTTTTGGCCAGATTTTCACCAGCGACACTGTACTTATATCCAGCACCATTAATAAAATCCCATGGTGTTTTACCGTCTGGAGAAACATGCGCCCAATAATTTTTACCAAACATATCAGAAGCTTTTCCGGCAGCTGCCTGAGAAAGCTGAGGATTAAGACTTAATGCAGGCAAACCTGCCTCTGCCCTTTTTGCATTGGTTTCGGCAAGTAATTGCTGAACATGAATATTCGTTGCGTACCCTAAAATATCTGGATGATTAATGCTAATAACTCTTGTTGCTACATTAAAAATAACAAAGGCAAATGCATAGACAAACATCGCATCGATATGTAATGCTTTTGCTCTGTGATTATTTGAATGATGCGGTACGAACCAATGTTTAAGTGTATGAAACATACTCTATATTTCATACTAAAGAAGTAAAGTGAAAAAAACCAGAGTCAAATTATACTGGCTTTGCAAAAACAACCCGACGTTTCTGATCAAAACTACCTTCACACGTATACAATGTTAATTGATCCTCTTTGGATAAAATCACGTCAACATCCGTGGGTTTAACCGTTCTTGATTCTGTAACGATGTAGGTATGTTTATTGTTGTTTTGATCTACTTCAATGACATCTCCAGGAGTCAGCTTGTATAAATCTGCCCATAATTGTTTTCTGTTATGAGCATACAATATAACATTACCTTCTCCTGGAACAGATGATGTTGAAAGCCAAGCGACTGAAGCATCAAACATATCCCACTGATTATCATGCACGAGGGCGGCTTGGATAGGTAAATTTTTATTAATTTTCGGAATATAAATACTGGTAGGCTGCTGTTTTGTTACAGGAGTTACACGTATACTTACTGCTGAAGTTCCAGCCGGATCTATAACCGGCATTTCATTCTTTTTTTCTCTGAAAATATAAAATCCCGCTAGTACAACAAAACCAACAACAACAGAAACTACCAACGTTTTGATACTCTTAATTATTAATGAAGCATTAGGAACCATGAGTTGCTCTGCGGAAATACACAACTCCTGATATAAAGGCTGCAATAATTGCAGTCATCCAGGCTATAAATACATTTCGATTATAACTACCCGTTGCTGCTAATACATCAGTTGAAGCACCGAGCACCTGACCTTGACTTGTTGAAACGCCAAGTACCTGTCCTCCACTGGTTGAACTCTCTGAAGAAGCATCTCCAGGAGTACAGTCATTAACTGCTCTGACAATAAAAAAGTAGTTAGCGTTAGGATCAAGTCCTCCAACAGTATAGATAGTTACGTTTCCTGTAGAAGGTACGCCGTATTGATAATTTCCTGAACTCGTTCCGTAGGAAATAGCATAACTTGTAGCATTGCTTGCTTGTGTCCAGGTTAGTTGAACAGTAGAACCACTTGTTCTTTGCACTGAGGTAATGCTTGGAGTACCCGGTTTTGATGCGGTACATGGTGTTGGTTGACTATTGTTTACAGTACTTGAGCTGCCACCACCATTGTTGTTATTATTTCCCGGTGTTGGAGTTGGAGTAATAATTCCAGTTGGTGTTGGTGTTACCGTCACTTCCGGACAAGATTCTCCTTGGGTTATACGTACTCCGTCAACATCATAGCCGTCTGCAGTATCATCAACGAAATTATCTGGACTGCTGATATCTGTAATGCGTACGTATCGAACACAAACGGATGATTCACCCTGAGATAATTCTCCAGTTTGGGTAACTGAACCTAAATTGGTCCATGTTGCATTATCTGAAGATACCTCAACTTGAGCTTCTTCTGAAGGATAGCCAGGGTTGGTTGATTCTACGACAACAACTCCACCCATAACTGGATTATTAAATTGAAGTTTAATCGTCCCACCAAATCCTAAAGAAAAAAATGTTCCATCGACAATCGTTTCTTCTGCAACGCCAACTGCCTGACTTGCATCACTGCGTATTCCTGGAACTGGACTCCCATTTTTCATGAGTCCTTGAGAAGAACTTACAACACTATCAGCCCATGGACCTGATCCATCAGGGGCTGCTGCTAAAGCAGTTGTTGCCGACAAAGAACAAATAACAAAAAGAACAAAGGTTAAAAATCCCGTATATAATTTCATAATTTTTATAGATTTATAATATATCTATGGGATATTATACAATATCTCATAATTATTAACAAGCGCTCTAGTATAACCCCTTATTGAGAAGACTGAAGGCATGTATTCCTCTAGATTTAGTTCCCTCCAATAACAACCTGTATATTTCCACTATCGCAACAGCCACAACCTGTTAAGGCATTATTGCCACCCAACACAGTAACGTTAGTTTTTGCTTTCGCATTTCCTGTAACAAAACTATTTGTACCTCCTACTGTATTTTTTATTTTATTTTTTCCAGTTTTAGCTTTATTTACTATACTATTTCCCACATTTGTTACAGACGCTTGTGAAACAGTACATGTAGAACTTTTGTTAATTATTACTGTACTAGAGCCACTATTCCCTCCACCTTCGGGAGGTGAGCATGGTGTTCCATCTACCGTTTTTACACCATCTACATCATATCCATCAGCAGTATCTTCAGCGAATTGTTCTGGATTACTCGTATCTGTAATTCTCACATATTTAGCACAAGGAACTTGAGATGGCATAGATACTTGACCATCAGTTGTTACACTCCCTGCTGTAACCCAAGTTGATCCATCTGCAGATACCTCAACTTGTGCAGTTTCGTTGGGATATCCAGGATTGGTTGCCTCAACTGCTATGACTCCGCCGGAAACCGTATTATCAAAAGATAAAGTAATTGATCCTCCAAATCCTAAAGAATAGAATGTTCCCTCAATAGTTGTATCTTCTGCAACACCCAATGCTTGACTTGCATCGCTACGTATTCCAGGAACTGAAACACCATTTTTCATGAGACCTTGAGAAGAACTAACAACACTATCAGCCCATGGGCCTAATCCATCTGGCGCTGCTGCGTAAGCACTGGAAGAACAAAAGAATACGAACGCTCCCACAACAGAGAGCAATGTTAACTTGGGCAGTAGTTTATTCATACCTTATATATATAGGAAGATACCTTCAAGAAACAAGCACTAAAATATCCCGTATTAAAGGGATATATAATCAAGTAGTTTTTATATACTTTACTGCGATTGAAGACAATATTGTGGATATAGGAACACCTAATACTAATCCAAAACTACCAGATAACGTTCTGACTACTTCTTCAGCTATAAACTCACTATTGAAAATTACCCATGCTGGTTGATTTTGCGGATTAAGCACAAAGAAAATAAATAAGGGAAAAGAAACACCTGCATAAGCTAAGACTAACGTATTTACCAAAGAAGCAATGTGTTCTCGTCCAAGTGAAAAGCCTCTCACAATTAAATCTTTTACTGAAAGTTGTCGGTTTTCTTTATATAAAGCAAATAGTGCTGCAACTTGACTTGTGGTTACATCATCCAATATACCCAAAATACCTAAAATCATTCCTCCTAATAATAGTCCGCGTAAATTTAAATCAGGCAATTGTCCTACTTGTAACAAATACGCTTCTTCTGATCCTGTCCCTGAGAGCATTAATACCGATACAGCAATATATGAAATACATCCTGCAATAAGAAGAGTGAAAGCCGTTGCCACTAATGAAACAGCTGTCTGCCATTTAAATCCATGTGCTAAAAACATAGTGACTACTAACATGACTATAGCTCCAAGAATAGATACCGTTACAGGGTTTGCTCCATTTAAAATCTGAGGAACTACAAATTGCAAAATAACAATCGCACTAACAAGTAACCCAATTAATGATCCTAATCCTTGCTTTCCAGCTATAATAATAACCAAAATAATAAATAAGATTGTAAATACTCTAAGACCAGGTAATCTATATCTATCGATAATTCGAAGTTGCTCTTTATTTTCTTGACTTATATCTCTTTGCAAAACAACACTGTCATTTACTGTTAATAATTGATCGGAACGTAATGTTTGATCTGTACCATAATCTACAATAAATTCATTATCTTTCCGCTCACCTTGCATAACTCGTACTTTTAATCTCTGATATGGTTGTTTTTGTTCTAAAACTGTTAACTCTCCACTATCTATTATTTGTACGACAGAAACAGGCAAAAATTCTTCAGAAGAATTACTACTCTGAGGCATTATTCTCAATAATCCCCAGAGACTAATTATTAACACTACAATCAGAAACAACTGTTTCCTTAAAGATTTCATTGATGCATTATACCACTAGGTTCAATTTGATGAGCTCCAGACAACAAATTGTATTTTCATAGTCATATATAGAATTAATGTTGTACTGTAAATGACTTTAACTTTGAAAGTAATCCTTGTATAGAATATAGTATTTTTTCAATAATATTCTTGGTTGGTCTTATAACTGTAATATTTCTAATCTCTATTTCTTTAGAGAGTCCTAATTCAAAAGTATGTGCTTGAAATTCATCATTTTTAGATACTTCAATTTTTGTCAATGTCCCAGGCAATGGAAGAGAATATCTTCCTTCTTTATCTGTGTATCGAACTATTGATCCTTCTAGTGCAGAAATTTTTGCATTGCTAATTCTATTACCAAATTGATCTGACACCACACCTTTAAGCTCTGGACTATTGAAAAATGAATGAATTACATCTACAGCTCTTTTAGGCTGTAATGTTTTCTCATCAAATAAGGTTGTACTGCCACCGAATGCAGTCCAATAATTAACACCTTGAACAATATCTCCTAATGCGACAACTTTTGCCAGATTTTCTTGAATGTATGAAGATTGCTGGGTTTCTGTGAATGTTCCATGAATATCTGGAATTGGAGCCCCAAATTCTCCTAATACTATGGGTGCATCGTATTTTTCGTGTAGTGATTTGATATCAGCAATTAATTGATCTGATGTTTTTACAAAGTGATCTATAACAACCACATTACCTGTTTTCTTAACCATCTCTTTCGTAAATATCTCGCGAGCGATATCCCCATTAACAGAGTAGTATCCACATATTATTTTTATATTTATTATTTCTGCTGCTTTTAAACACGTATCGTATGACTCAATAAGAAATTCTCTGAATGCTTGTGCTTTAACAGAACTTCCTCTTGGATCGCCTGGTCCACCATTTTCTGCTTCTGGCACTGGTGTAAAAATATCCCCATCTTTAAATAACTCTGGATGAGTAGTTATAAATTCAAACGTTTTACGATGATGATCTTTGGGATCTTTAAATGTTTCATATCCAAACCAACCTTCCCATTCTGACCAATTTCCTCGATACCAAATATTCATCCCATATTTTCTTGCCTCATTTACCCAAGTTGATAAGACTGAATAAAATTCTTCGTTGTACGGTGTTGCCACGACAATATGCGTTGGATCCATACTTGCTACTAAGTTTACCCACGTTGGAATTCGCTCGTTTACATCCGGTTCTCTAGAAATATCCCGAGAATATTTCATTGTATCTATAGACTGAATTGGCCAAAATGCTACAGCAGATATGCTAGTGGTAGGTATACATAATAATATCCATCCAATAATGAGAATAACTCCATTTCTCATAATTAATCCCTTCTCTTAAACACTAAAATGTCTGGAGAGGTATACACTTTATCAAAATGAGCATATAGTCTGGCTTCAATTTCAGGTTTTTCTAGCATTGCATTCCATATCGCATCACTTTTCTGCAAAACAATCCATCGAGCATGTTTTTCCGGAGTAACCAGTGATTCTTCCCAATATGGCTTAGTACCAATATAAATAATTTTTTTCATGGGTATTCCACTTCGAACGACACTAACAGTGCGTGCATAATCATCAAACAGTACTAATCCACCGTCATAATTATGATACATCCATTGTTCAGCATCTGGCTTTTTAGCATGAGATAAACCTTGTATTCCATCGATATAGCTAATTGCTTTGGAGTATCCTACTCCATAAAAAAAGTATTGCAGACAAAATAAACTGATTATCATTAGTTTACCTAACCGCTGTACTTTAAAAAACAAATAACCTACAAACACAGCAACTACTGGAATCATCATCACACCATATCTTACATTGAATAATCTCCATTCAAAATCTTTTGGTGTAATGTGAGGAATAAATATTACCGATTGACCGACGTATAATGTAATGACATAGAACAAAAATGGAGCAACCATCAATCCACCTATCATGAGTCTTTCAATACGGTTTTCTCTTTTAAAGGCAAAACGGAAAAAACCAACAATACTTAAGAAAAAAAGGAGAAATCCACTGTTGCTCATAGAAGTCGTAAAGTAGTATAAAAATGAAAGCCAGATATCTTTATATGCGGGAAGTTGGCCTTTAGCAAGCCAAGCTTGCTGCTGTGTTCGAGCACTAAATTCACTTTGGGTAAAATAGAATGCATTTCCTAATATAAGTTGTCCCCACAATAACCACAGAAATATTCCAAAAAAAGCAAATGTACAAAATATAACTACAGATCCTTCAATTTTTTTCCAGGGTGACTTCTTAAGGAGACCTAATATAACAATAATAGCCGCCTGCATCATTACCAAGAACCATCCATCGTATCGACTTAATACTGCCAAAAATCCAAATCCTGCAGATAATATTAGAGACTGCATTGCTTGAATATTTTTTATGTAACGGATAAAAAAGTAACTTGATAAGATGAAAAAAGCAATCAATGGTAATTCTGTCATTGCAGTTGACTGTAGATACAAAATATTAGGATTTAACATGAAAATCCAAGAAGAAACAACAGATGCTGTTCTGTTTTTCGTAATTAACATTACTAATTTGTAAAGTGTAATAGTCGTAATTACGTAACAAAACCCAGAAACAATAGAACCTGCAAGTCCTGTTCTCCACAAAAAATCAGACCAAATAAAAGGAAGCATCATAATATGTGGAACTGGAAGCCATATTCCACCCAATTGTGCTGCCCCCGGAGTAAGACTTGTTACTACACGTTTAGCAATGTTTAAATGAGATTCAGTATCTCCATAAGCAACTAATTCACCCTTACTAAAAAATATTCCAGTAGCAATAATTGCAAAAGCTATTGATGGAACTATCACTAAATATACCCAAGGCACATTGGTAAACCATTCTATTATTTCTTTTATTTTTTGTGTTGGTATTGTAATACGAATCATATTTTAATCCTTAATTTTTTGCTCACAAACCGTAAACCTTTTCGAAGATAAAAAAATTCTGGAAAATGGTACCCTTCTGGTCTTTGCGTGATACTTTCTATTAACAGTAAAATGAATACAGTTGTATTGATTATTGCTAATAATACAGCTCCATATTGAGACAACGTAATACTATTGCTGAACCATTCTTTATACGCGAAAACTCCCGTTTTCCCTTCAAATAAATAGAATAAATTAGCAATGTAGTTATACTGTAATCCTAAAGGTATACCTTCAACTTTTGGTGGAATAACATTTGTCGTCAATACTCCTAACACAGAAATAGCAGTTGAAAAAATAAAAAGTGGAATAAATACGAATCTCCCTACCCAAGGCAGAAAAAATTTGTGAAGAAATATTCCAACAAATAGTGAAATAAATGCCATCCCCGGAATTAAATATCTTGGTCCATATGCCCATCCCCCCCAAGGATCTCCAAAACTGGCATACAATAAAATATTAACTATACATAATGAAATAAGAATATTTTGTTCAAAAGGGTTATATTTCTTTTTGAAAAACCAAGCAATAATTCCAAGTATTAGAACAGGTGAATAAAAGAATAAACCACGATCATTAGCGTATGTAAGTGACTCCAATCCCCTCACAACTCGCTCTTCATCGAATACACTAAAAGGATTTGATGTATTTCGACTTGTTTGTAAAGTACCCGAAATTGTTGCCTCAGCTTCTTTCAATGCTAATTTTGCTTCATATTTTTCTTTCCCTTCGTAGCGAGAAAATGATTGACCAATTTTTTTATAATCCCCAAAAGCTATATGATTATAATATCCATGAGCTGCTACCAAAACGATAAAAAATACTGAAGTGAAAATAAAAGCTGGCCTAATTGTGAGAAATTGTTTTTTATTGTTATCTTCAATATTCAATGAAGAAAGAAAAAAGTAAAACATTATTGGTAATCCTAAAAAAACACTCGGAAAATCTATAAACAAACCGACACCATATGAAAACCAAACCAATGCTGCCCAAAAAAAAGATAAGAATTTTTTTTGTCTAAATCTCCACGCGGCATAAAAAGATAACAACAAAAAGAAAGTTATTGGAATATGTTGATATATAGTAACAGCATAACTCCAAGACGTTGTTGCAAATGCCCAAATAATTGGCACGATAGCAGATATCGCTATAGATAAATTCAATATTTGTCTACTAATGAAGTATAGAATAACAATACTACCTATTGCATACAAAGAAATTGAGGCATATGAAATTACTTGTGAAAGCTCATAATATTTTCCAATAGTATAAAATGGATATAGTATAAATGACACTCCAGGTGGAAAAAGAATAAAATATTTACCATTAGTAATACCAACATCTGGTGAGCCGAATTCTGCCAATTCTTCACTTAAATTTATTTGTTTATTATTAACAATTGATAGTAATAAAGCATATGGAGCACGCTCATGTGATGATTCAAAAGGCATACCAATAGATGTAAAACGCTTACCTGATGTATGATCAATATCACCCCTGACACCACGAACTGTAGCGCTATAGAGCACTATTGAAATTATTACAATAAAAACTAAACTAACAAAGGAAAATAAAGTCCGCATAATCGTAATATATAACCTATAATTATATACTATAAATAGTTTCTCGGCAATGCTTACTTACTGCTTAAAAAGTCTAATTTGCATTTATTACTCTATCTTTAAGCTAATAATTTTCAGTTTAGAAAGTGTACCATGACTAATTTAGTATATTGATTATGCATTTGTATGATTTAGTGAAGATTTTGGTGAGCTAAATACTGTTCTTAATACTTCTATGTTGTTTTTTGCTTTATGGAGATATGCAGGGAGTGATTTTTTTAGTACTTCTCTATATAACTTTCTCCCATTTACTAAATTGTTAAAAGTATAGTCTAACGTATCTAGTGACACTTGATTTATTGGAATAACCCACTCACTTAAATTTAAATCTTTCATAATTCCAATAGTTTTATTCTCATAGGCTATTGCAATTGTAGGGACATACCCGGTTAGTGCAAGAATAGCTGAATGCATACGAGTAGCAACTAAATAATTTGCAGATTCATATAGAGATTTAATTTCATATGTCGATAGTTCTTCTTTAATAACAATAACTTTGTCTGGTGATTTTAGCTTATTAATTAATGTATTAATTACTTTGCTGTCATCATCATTATGTAAAGTAGATGTACATTGAGGTACTAATACTACCTGGATATTGTTATTTAACAAAAGCTTTTCGATAAATAACTGTATAGATTTTAAATAATATGAATAAATTGGTTCTTTTAAACGCTTAACAGTAATCATTACAACAGTTTTTTTTGTATTTATTCCAAATCTATTAAATAACATTAAAGATGAAAATTTTATAGTGGATTTAAAAAGAAATGCCGCATCTACAGATCGATAAATAATATTTGGTTTAACTCCGATTTTTTTTAGATACGACATAGATATATCTTCTCTGACTAGAATTGCTTGAGTAAAATTTAAGATATATGATACATACCATTCTTGTAATTTTGATTTAAATGAACCAATAGATTGTGAGTATAAACATACAGGTTTTCTGAGTATTTTTGCAAGTAAAAATACATGTAGATGAAGTATGAGAGTTATATAGGTATTTATCGATTTATCACCTACTAAATATCCTCCACCTGTTCCAATAACTAAATTAGATTTTTTTAACTTTAATAAAAATGTATTTAATTCTGCTGAAAAAAGAAAATAAATATTTATACCAATAAACTTATTAAGCAAAGCCCAAATGAGTGTGTTTGAGATTAGATAGCATGTTTTTATAAATCTTAAAATACTATTACTATGCTTATAAATCGCTTCATAAAAAATAGAAGTCAATAATAAGACTTCTTTATCTATTTTAGATTCTTCTAAACCTGCCATTGAAGATATCGATACATTTACATTTGGATATACTTTCCTTAACTGTGCGATTAGACTGATGAGGATTGCAGCGTCTCCTTTATTTTTATTAGAATAATAGTTAGTAATTAATACATCCATATTAATTACCTTTCACAAACTGGAGATAGGAAGAATATTGTTCTGTTACCGTATCCCAAGAAAATTGACTTGAAATCCCCATACAATTTCTTTTCAATACGTCTCTTAATTTTTTGTTTTTAATTATTTCTACAATATTATGGCCCAGTTTAAATTCATCAAAGGGCTTTGTCTTTATAGAGACTTTATTACTAAGCCACTTAAGGCCATCAATATCAAAACAAATTATTGGCGTAGCTGAAACGATAGATTCTATAGCTGTTAGACTTTGTCCTTCAAATCTAGAGGGCATTAGTAAACAGATTGCATTACTCAGCAATTGTTGTTTATTCTTTCCTTTTACATAGCCAAGTAATTTTACATTTGATTCTAAATCATATTTTTTTACTAGTTTTTTTATTATTTCGGTATCTTGCTCTGAACCTGTTCCAGCTATATACAACATCGTTTTACATTTTTTTACTACATTAGAAAAAGCAGGAATCAACAAATCTAATCCTTTTTGTGCTATTTCCAATCTACCCATAAATAAAACATAATTTTCTTTAGACTTTGAAATCTTTTTTATGGGTACTAGATCCGTTGCATTGGAAATTACTTTTACATTACATGACTTATTTATTTTCAGTATTTTTTCTTTCTGGTTTTCTGTAAGTGCAATTATGTATTTATATTGTCTTATACCTAGCCTCTCAATCCATGTAAATGGTAGTTTATATTGTTTTGATTTCTGTTCTGCATCTAGAAAATGAGTCACTCCAATTACCGGTTTTTTTGTAAAAATAGGTAAAAAGGAAGTGGTAAAAGGCGGTGTAAAACTCTCAATCCAAATATCATGTTTTTCAATTAATACATAAAAAGGAAGTATTACAGAATAAATTAATTGTCCAATTTTAGGTCCAAATATGCTTGTAGAAATGAATTTATACTTAACACCATTTATTATTCTTGATGATTGAACACCCGGATAAGAACCAGTAATTACTATAACATCGTTATTTTTGCTTAACACAGAAGAAACTTTATTCATAACAACAGCACCGCCACCACTATAATATGGGTTTTTTATACTGTCGTATGTAGAAATTAATAGTTTCATGTTTAAAATAAACTTTTTTTTGTAGAATTAATAACTTGCCACTTAAGAGGAAAATTATTATATTCTTTTCTAGCTTTATACTTTGAATATACTCCGACAATAAAACTTAAGAGACTGGGTAATGGCTTTTTTATTAATTCAATAAGCTGTGAAGTATACAAATAAAAAATTGGTAATTCATATTCTTCATTAACCAAATTGCCAAAATTTTTCTTTAATAAATGTTTATTCATATTGTTACGAGAATTCCATTGAATATACTCAAATAACGTGCTTGGGAAAATGAAATAACCAACAGCTGCACGAACATGCTTATATGTGAATCCGAACTTTATACAGGATAGATATAAATAACTATCAACATTACCTAATTCTTCTTTGCTTACTATTCCAGATTTTTTTATAAAATCGTTAGATAATACTAGAATTTTGCCATCGCAAGTATATTTATTATCACCATTGCGATAGAGATATCTTGCTCGCTCATATGCATTAAATGAAGCAAGACACGCTCTTTGAATAAAATTTTTTGTACCTAAAGGCTGAGGATTTCCACTTACAAGTCCTACATTTGATTCTGATCTAAAAGGTTTTATAAGTTTGTTTAAAAAATTTTTGTCTTTTATTAGGACGTCATCATTGATCAATACAAAAACATCAGACTTATTATTTATAATTAATTGTTTAAAAGCTCCCTGAAAACCTAAGCGTTCTTTACCTTCGATAATTCTTAATTTATTTTTTTTAATTTTTCTCAAAAATTCAAGCGTTGAGTCAGTACTTTTATCACAATAAACAATAATTGATTTATATTTAAATAAAGTAGTTGACTGGTTTATAAGAGAATGGACTAAATTTTCTATATTGTCTTGATTATTATAAGTTGGTATTCCAACAGTTAGAGAGAGCTTTTTAGTACTTTTTCTTTCAATACTTACTACAGGTTTTTTGGTGGAACTAGATATATGCCAAATCCCATCATTATTTCTATTTATTCTCTTATAAAACTTTGTGTAAATTAAAATAATTATATAGCTTATTAAATGAATAGGTTTTAAAAAAGAATATTTTACTAACATTTTACCTATTGGGACTAGTGGCATATTATATTCCTTTTCAATATCGTTTCCGAAAAACTTTTTCATTCCATTAACAGAACTCTTAAATCTACTACTTTGTTTTAGATGATCTAAAAAATTATCTGGAAGTCTGTAATATATTTTCGTCCCAGTAAAATATTCAACATCCATTTTTTTTCTTTTTGCGAAAAAATAAATGTATGCATCAGTTCCAACAGTATTTGGTATATTTATTTGTTTATATAGATTTTTTTTCATCACTAGAAGCGCCCCTCTAAACGCGTAAACATTTTTACCTTTTCTAAAATTTCTTATGACGAATTCTTTAATTTCTACACTTGTAGAAAGCATCTTTTCAAAAAAACTGTTAGGTTTGACTGGCATTGCTTGAACTGATAACAATGAAATACTATTGTTATAGTTCAATTTATCAATAATTTTAAAGAGCGTATCCTTCCTAAGAAAACAATCAGCATCAACTAGAATAACAAAGTCAGATTTACTTTTTTTAAATATTTGATTCAGTCTATAATATTTTCCTTTTCTTTCTTTTCCGTTAATTAAATGAATTTTATTGCTTTTGAATGATTTGATTATGTTAACTGTTTTATCAGTGCATCCATCTGATGCAATAATAATCTTATCAAGTACATAATTACCAGTTTTTTGATTTAAAATGGCTGAAATAATATTTCCAATATTGTTCTCTTCGTTATATGCAGGTATGCCAATTGATAATGTAACTCTATTTATTTTTTTCATATTTATTCATCCAATTATTTAATGACTCAGCTACACTTCGCCATGTGTGATGTTTTGTGTACTCAATGTTATTTTTCTGAATTACATCCATTTCTTTTTTATTCGATGTATTCATTACATACTTAATTTTGTCTGCAAGGGTTTTGCTATCGTTGGTATCTACTAAATATCCATTCACTGCATCTTTCACTAAATATTTTAGTGCTGTATTGTTTGCTACAATTACTACTTTTCCTTGACTCATTGCTTCATGTACTACATTGCAAAAACTTTCCCATCGTGCCATATGCACCATCATTTCACTGTTGCGAATAAGATAAAATTTATCATCCCCTCTTACTACACCTACGAAGTGAACTCTATTAGTTAATCTTAAAGAGGCAATCATTCTTTTTAATTTTTCTAAATAATAATAATCACCTATGGGACCGGCTATTACATAATGAATATGTTGAGGAAGTGCTGCTAAAGCTTTTATTGTTGTTTCGTAATTTTTAATGGTATAAATTCTTCCAATTTGGATGATATATGGTTTCCAGGAAGCAACATCTTTTATTAACTTATTGTTTACGATACTATCTTTTTCAATATATCCTTCATCTTCTATACCATTAGGAATAGTTATAACGTTAGATTTACGTACACCATGTTTAATAATTTCATGTCTTTCCCATTCAGAAACTGCTCTCACACTATTTACTGTTGAATTAATCAATACTGTGCCAACTGTATAGTGGTATATCTTCTTAAACAACTTGGTTATTGGTGAAAAAATTTCCCAGTCTGGAGTAAATCCACCATGAGGAATTAGAATCAGTTTGGGTGTGGGTAAATGAAATAATCTTCTTATTCCAACATATGCCATAAGAAATGCATGAGGAACAATATTAAAATTATGAAGTGCAACAATATCAGCACCACCCCAGGAAATACTTGGCCAAAAACCATACCACTTCCACAAATAGCGTTTAATTGAAAGGTTTCTTAATTGTTCTTTTCTTTTTAGAATATTTATCTCAGTTAAAGTATTTGTTGATGTATGTATTACAACATTCCAATTTTTTTCTGCTAATACACTATATGTTTCTAACATATTTGTTTCTATGCCTGCTGCCACAGGATAAAAATATTTAACTATAGCATGTACTGTTTTTTTGCTACGCATATATTTCTCCTACAATTTTCTTGATTGTCCCTCTTACGGCTGTAACTGTTGGAGATGCAAGAACTTTGAATTCTTTAAGTGTGTGACTTCCATCTACACCAATTCTTGGGATTGCAAATTTATTTGTGTTATTCGTGATGGAGCCATCATCCATAGAAAAAGCTACTTTATATCCTGATTTCGCAACTAACTCAAGAATCTGGTTGTTATACATACCCTTTGGATAACAGAAAGCACTGACAGGTTTCCCAATGATTTTTTCAAGTTGTACTTTTGCGCCAATAATTTCTTTATTTAATGATTCTTTATTGCACTGTGTTAATACTGGATGTGTTGCTGAATGACAGCCTATATCCCATAGTTCTCCTAATGCTTTTAACTTTTGAGGTGACAGCAAGGTAAGGTTTGTATTTAATACTGATCTATTTGCGTTATTAGGATCTGATAATACAAATACCAATGGTTTAATACCTAATTTATTAAGTAAAGGTTTTGTAGAATATATATTTTCATATCCATCATCAAACGTAATAAGAAAAGATTTTTCTTTTAATTCTTTTTTCCCAGTAACATATTCATATATATCTTTATATGAAATAGGATTACCCCAATGTACTAATACTTTCATCTGTTGCTCAAATGATTTTAAAGAAACTGAATAGCGCCAGTTGTCATTAGAAATACTGTGATAACACAAAACAGCAATTCTTGCTTGTCTATTTAACACTGAATCAATAAATGATGCTCCCTGATACACTGTATTACGAATAATATCTATTGGTTTTGCGTTCATATGTTTTTAGTGCTGACAGCACTCCAAGTATCTACCTGTTTTTTTATATTCACGGTTACTATCCGAAGCCATGAAAAAATAAATATATACAAGAATGTTTCTAGAGGATGTGTAATTATCAGCATACCTGCTCTAAAGGCAGCTTTAATTACCGTAATTATTGAAATATTGAATTCTTTGTTAACTAAATCAGAATCAAACACAGTAGTCATTAATTGCTTTGCTTCTGCATATCGAATACTTTGTTTTGTATGATCACTCATAGTACTAGGTAAACGATAAATTACTGACGCATCTACTACATACGAAAAACGCATTCTCCTTGAAATACATGAAAAATATGAATACATATCTTCACCTTCATTCATTTCAAATCTAAATTGTGAATACAGTTTTTTTGAAAAGGCTCTGATAGGTCCGTGACAGTGATACACATTACTTCCCTCATTATGAGTTGCAAAAAGAATTGCTTTTAATTTCATGCTCACACTTAAAATATTTTCTAATACTGTTCTTGGTTGCGACTCAAGAATTGCACCAGAAGTAAGATCTGCTTGGCGTTTCTTTACAGGTAAAACAATTTTTTCTATCGTTTTTTTGTCAATAATACGAACATCTCCATCAAGTAACACGAGTGCATCTGTTGAACTCATTGAAAACAATTCATTTTGTCTAATAGCTTTTCCTAATCTTATTGATCGTTCAACTATATGTATTCTTGGATCTTTAACTGCTTTTGCTTCTTTTACTGTATTATCTGTACTCCCGTCAGAAATTATTAAAATAGATCTTATGTCTACTGAATCTAATTCTTGATTAAGGATATCTTGTATAAGAAGTCTAATAGACTTAGCTTCATTGTAGGCAGGTATTCCAATCGTAACAGTAAATTTTCTCATACTTTTTTTATTGCCTTTACACAAGTAACACAGGGAAAATTTGGATCATTAAAATCTAATTCTTCTTTCGTAAGTTCTTCTTGACTCATTCCTACCCAAAAACATTGTCCGCTATATACATTCCCAAAAGTCTGAATAGTAACATTTTCATTCTTAAATATTTTTTCGAATAATATTTTTGCACCACCTGGCATAATTCTCCAGTTACCAGAGTTTCCTTCAAAAATAGGAGCAAAGCAGGCGTTCGTTACTAACGCTACTCCACCGGGTTTTAATATTCTATGAATTTCTTTTACGGCTGCAGGTAAATCATTAATTAGACCCAATACATGAGTTAAAATAATTGTGTCAAATGTATTATCTTTAATATCTACTAAACTTTGTAAATCGCCGTATATCGTAGCTTTTTTATTATCACGATTAATGTCAAGAATTTCTCTTTTTGTTACGTGTTCATTACCGAACTGTTTGGTGTATCGATCGTCTCCAATTTCAAGACAAACACCTTTAATAACATTTTTGTGTTTTCGTATGAATGACTCAATCCAATATCGATCAATAGGAGTCCCTCTATCGTATCCAAATTTTGTACTTAAAGGTTTTAATTTTTTGGTAACTAAGGGGTATTTATTAGCTGGATTGATTCTTAATAAAATAACTGCGCGAATGTTAGAAAGTAATATTAATAACTTGTCTTTCATAATGAAACTCCTTTTGTGCTAAAGGATTGAAAGGCACCTAATTGTGATCCAATATCTAATACTGACTGATATCTCAATCTACTTTTGGGATGTGAATTAGTCATCAAATTTTGTAGTGAACAGTTAATCATAAGACTGGCAATTGGTAGTTGTAAGTTTCTTTTATAACTCTTGGCTAATAATGATTTGAGCAACATTGAAGCCACAGTCAGATTTGTTTTTCGGCTTGATATTGATGCAATTACATCATAGTGAGGATAGGTTATTCTCATTTGTTCACAATCAATAATGCCAATATATCCTTTTCCTAAAAATATATTTTCACCATGTAAATCCCCATGGGTAAGTACATATTCTTTTTCATTGAGCAATGAAGGAACACCACGCAGCAACAATCCAATTACCCGAATAAACAAAAAGATTTTCTTAGGACTCTTTTTGATTAAAACAACTATTACCAATGGCAAGAACAAAAGAAAATGTTTTAGCGTTCTTTGTCCAATAATATATTTTTCTTCCTGTGTTAGATGGTTGGTTAATTCCTGTAGAAAATCAATTACAGTCTTTACACTTGTTAACTGTGCTTTGGGACTACTAAATGATAGTGTTTCTCTGCCTTCAATATATGAACGCATTAAGATAAGTCTATTTTGTTGTTCATTATAAGAAATAAATGACGGCAACAATACTTTGCTATTTTTTAATGAACTTGTAACACGTCTAATAGCTTTTGTTAACACTTGATATACAGCAATTTCATGTCGCAAATTAATATAAGAGAGTGTTTTTCGTTTGCCTTCCCATAGTTTAACAATAACTCGTTCATGTTTTTTATTCTGGTATACACCTACTGATATATTTGTTTGTTTGTTTGATGAAAGTACATCAACTAGTGCATAACCAGATATTCGTTTTGGTAATCTTGATAGGTGTTCTTGATTAATTCCGAAGATGACTTCCCTTAGCGCAATACAAATTTTTTTCATAATAGATACCTGCGGTATATACTTGTATTCAGTCGGAATTTTATCTATCTCCAATAAAAACTTTATAACACTCTTTCTCATTCTGATTTTTAGATTTCTATCGGTTAAAAAAAGTGTTGCAATAAATATTCCTAAAGAAATATGATAATTCGATAGAGTTTTATATTTTAATAAAACCTTTCTCATTTTTGCGTCATCCCATCGGTTAATTAAGAGCATAAGGAAATCCCAATCTTTTACAGTAAAAGCGGCATATGGCCAATCAACAATTACTTCTTTTTTTCCATGCTTTAGTATGTTTTTGAGGTGTATATCTCTGTGGGCAAAGTATGAAGCTTGTTCTTGAAATAATTGAATTGCACCATTAATAAATATCTTTAAACTGTGAAAGTAAAGAAAAAATAATTCTGGAAAAGCTATAAGTGCTTTGATTAAGATATATGGATAACTCAATACTAATAACCAACCTGGCCTTGAAGGTATTACAGAATTTTTTTTATTTTCTAACTTTTTTGTTAAAGAAGAAATATTTGTAAGCATTCGTAATACAGTAGTTATTTTAGTTTTTTGTGAAAAATGAATAAGTTCTTTTGAAGATATATATGGAAACAAAACGATAAATCTCCATTTTTGTTTAACCACACCTACAACAGGTAACACAAAGGAGAATTTGTGTTTTTCTAGCAGCTGTAAAATTGCAACCTCTCGTTCTAGCAGTAATCTTTTTTTAGATCGCTGACTTCCAGAATACCCTTTAGCAAAAAATTTTTTACCATGTTTATCTTTATAAATTGCATAGACATATGCTGTTTGATTTATATATGAAAACCGATTCACAAAATAAGAATTATCAATTTTTTCAGGGAATATTGGATCAGTCATTCCATCCTCCTTGAATTACCATTGATCTCTTTCTCTTTTTTTCTAAAGCTAGTTCGTATGTTGTTCTCATAACATTTATTAACGTATCTACACGTTCATTCCAGTCAAAAGTTGAAGCCCATTGTTTTGCTTCTTTAGACATACGATTGCGCTCTTTCGAATTTCGAATGAGTTTCATTATTGCTCTGGCAAAAGCATTTACATTTCCAGAAGATACAAGCATTCCTGTTTTACCTTGCACAATTGAATCTTTTAACCCGTTTACATTACTGCCAATGACCGGTGTACCAAATGAATTTGCTTCAATTACGGTTATTCCCCACCCTTCTATTGAAGATGGATGGACAGCAACCCAAGCTGAAGAAAACAATTCTGATTTTTTGTCTTCTGGGATATGACCTAAAAACTCAACATATTCCTGAATGTTTAATTTTTTTGCAAGTTGTTTTAGATGTCTGCCATATTCTCCGTGTCCTGCTATTACTAGCCGTGAAGTGGGAATTAATGGATGAACCTTGGCAAATGCTTTTATAATCACATCTACTCTTTTATATGCTTTTAATCTTCCAAAATAGAGAATGCTTGGAAATTGAGACTTTTCAGAAATTAGTTGTTCTGAAGGGTTTATGATCCCTGGCTCAATAACAGTTACTCTTTTAGATTCAGCAAATTTATGCTTCACAATTTCTTTTTTTGATGACTGAGAAACAGTTACTAATAAAGAATCTTTATAGATCCAGGGCATTAGCTTCTTCTCAAGAAACATTGCAACATATGAAAAAGGAAACCATAAATGTTTTTGAAATACGTCTTGATGAACATGATGCACAACTAATACAACAGGAATTCTTGCATAAATGGGAGAAAAGAAAGGAATCCCATTTTCACAGTCAATAATCATGTCAAATTGACCTCGAAAAGCAAATAAATAATATATAGATGCCCATATATATACGGTATAAAAACCACCTCTTCGAACCATTTGCACCCCATCAATTACTTGATTACGTACTGATCGTTGATCATTTCCACAAAACATCGTTACTTTATATCCTCGATCTACTAACCGTTTTGCAATTTCATGCAAATAAACTTCTGACCCTCCTGCCCACACATGTTTTGTATCTCTCCAGTTTAAAATTAATACTGATGGTTTAGTCTTTTCTTCTCTAGTTAAGGGGGTTAAAAAGCCCTCAACAGCATCTCGTAAGTTTCGTAATACAGTATCTCCAAATTGTTTATATTTATGTGTAAATATAATTCCTAATAGATAAAGAATTGCGGTTATTGAAACAACTAAGACAACATCACCCATAGTATTATGTCTAAAACTAATACCAATAAGCATTAGCATTGAAAACAAAAATCCAACTATAGAAAATAAATGCTGATCTTTTGACTGATAATACGCAACTATCCCGCTAGCAAGTGCAAGACATCCCATCGCAAATGTATACAGACTTGTATAGGGAGCTACGATCGATAGCAAACCTTCTTTATCCATAAAAAAGAGTGTTGTTTGACTAAATACTCCAAATGTAATCCAGCCAAAGATATTAATTACAAATGTAATAATCATTATTGGGAAAATAATGTCTTTATCGTTTCTTCCTTCGCCTTTTCTTTTACTAATTAATGGATTTAAAAATTGAGTAAATAACACCCCGAGAAAATAAACAATTTTACCTATAAACGACAAGAAAACGTATTGACCTGCTTGTTCAGGAGACAAAAAATGTTTTGCTAATAACACATCGAGGTTTAAAAAAATAACAGAAGAAAATTTACTTAATAACGAACTAGCTATAAATGTTTTTGACAATGCAGCCTTATTAGATACTTTATTTTTCTTGATTTTTCTTGAAATACCGAGTGCGATGTACCAACAAAAAAGAAATGAAGTAATTGATGATATTGGAATTGCTATATAAAACCATGCAGATAAACGCATTTCTATAAGGATTACCGTAAGCAGTAACTTAACTAGTACTTCTACAATTAATGAAATTGCAATTGCTCTAAATGCTAATACTCCTGATAAGAATCCAGAATCAACTGCAGCAGTAATACCTATGAGCCATAAAGGTGTTAACAGAATAAAGGGTAATAACCTATCTGTTTGAAAAAATGCTGCTAAAAAAGGTATAGATACTAGCCATACTATACTTATTGCAATCGCTGGAGTAATACTTTTTCTTCGTAATTGTCTCCAAAAATCTACTGGAGGAAACCCATGTTTGCCTAATTGATATGCAGTTGCATGAACAATTGATCGTGAATAGGCTGATAATGGAATTTGAGCGATATTTAACAAACTACCTATTAATCCAATTACTCCAAATTCTGCTACTGAAATAACATCTGATCGAACAAGGTAAACGCTATATAGCAAATTACAGATGTTTGCAAACATTGAAGCAAAAACAAGAAATATGCCGCTTTTCCAACTTTTTGAAGATTTTATATTTAGAATTAATGATTGAAGTAATACGATCATACCACCTATTGCGTAACTTGAAGTATGTCGCAATATGATGGCAGGTGAGATATATTTTTGTTATTTTTATTTGTAAAGGTATATTGTTCTAATACATGTTTAAATCCATCTGACTGATTCTCTTTTTTAAATTTATGTGTTTTTTTAATACGTTGTTTATGCTGTAAATGAAATCCATGAACTGTTTTGCTCCAATAAAATGGGCGGTATATCATTTCAAAGAGAGATCGCCATGCAGCAATACTCATAGCTAGCCAATATATAGGTGTTAATAATGCATATTTAATGAGTTCATAGTATCCACGCTTTACACAACCAATCATATATATATACATATACATAAAATTTCCGAATACTAGAGAAAACACTCCTAAATACAAAACAGGACCAGGGTAAAATGACTCAATAGTAGGACCTATAACGGATCTAAAAGCAAAATAAGAAATTGTAATTAACCACATAAATGGATTAATTAACATTGATAATACTTTTCCGCCAACTATTAAATGAAAGAGAATTCCATCAGGTTGTGTTACGGTACTTGTAAACTTATGAGAATCTCTAACATGCACTAAATAGGTTTGAATATATCCTTTTATCCAACGACTTCGCTGACCATACCAGTTCCAGGCTTTACTCGTTGCTTCTTCCATAGTTGTAGAATCGATTACTGCAGTTTTCAATTTTCGCTTTGATAAACGCATTCCCAAATCACAATCTTCTGTTACATTAAATGCATCCCAGCCTTTTAGATCATGTAAATCACTAACTCTAAAATGATTTGAAGTCCCTCCTAAAGGGATTGGAGCGCCTATCGATTGAAGACCTGGCAATATTAAATCAAACCACAACGAATATTCGGCAGTGAACATGCGTGTAATAATATTTTGCTGTGGATTATAAAAATTTAGTTTTGCTTGCAAACATACAACATCACTTGAAACTTTATTAAAGGTTATTACTGATTTTTTTAACTGTAATGGATCTGGAATATCTTCTGCATCATATATCACTGCATAGGTTCCTTTTGCGCGTGATAGACCATAATTAAGAGCTTTTGGTTTAGTTTTTGGTTTACTATCAGGAACGAGTAATACTTCCATGTATTTTGGAATTGTCATTTTTTTTATATTCTCGATTGATTCAGAATCATCTTCCTCTAATAACAGTAGTACTTGAAGTTTATCTTTAGGATAATTCATTTGACTCATTGCCCTAATAAATTGAGGCAGAACTCTCCATTCTTTATAGAGAGGACAAAAAATTGTATACGTAGGCCAAATATTATCTGGTTGTGAAATTATTTCTTGATCTTTAATATGATACTCATGCTGTGTAGAAAAACTTCGTGATACAAGAAATGCTTGAAAAAGCACATCTGCAAAATAAAAAAAAGTGAGTACTGCAATCAATATTACAAGTGTTGAGTGCCAAGAAATAATAAACCCGATCGTAAGAAGGAGTATAAGACCTATTAGTATTACTCCTTGATTAAATGTTAAACGCAGAAACGCTGATTCGGTAAAATCTAACTCTGTATGATGAATATATTCTTTTCCTTTGTGTGTAAATCCTTTCCCATATTTCTTTTGCTTTTCGGGATGAAAAGGAATTATGTGATTACCTAATAACTTAATGAGTATGGCATCAATAGCCATTGATATACTTGCCTTCAGTATATTAATCTTTGGTTTACCTGAAAAACGCTTTTCAAATAATATTGGATGAGACGTTAATATATACCCTGCATTTTTTGCTCTATATAAAAAATCTAAATCAAATTTCCATCCCTTACCTTGAGGTTTAATATGTTCAAGTACACTTTTCCTAAATACTTTTAATCCAGATTGAGCATCAAGCGAAATATTAAGTAACTTTTTTACAAAAAAGATACGATACGATTTACTAATGATCGAACGAAGAATTGTAGTATTTCTCTCTTTGCGTTCTGCTATTACTATATCGACTTGATCATGTATGAGTGTTTTGACCATTGCAGGAATAGCTTCAGGGGGATATTGTAAGTCAGCATCAATCATTGCAATTATCCCGTTGTTCACCTTAGAAAAACCGATAAGTAACGATTCTGCCTTGCCACTGTTTCCTAAGTTATCAATAATTTTTATCGGATATGTTTTTGCAAGTCGTTGTATTATAACTTTCGTATTATCTGTTGAATGGTCGTTAACGAATATTATTTCATAACTCAGATTAGCTTTTTTGCATGAATTATCAATACGAACGACTAGTGGTTCGATGTTATTTTCTTCATTAAACGCAGGAATGACAATAGAAATTAAAGGTTGAGACATGGAGAAATTTTTATCTGTATAATATTTTTTATAGGTTTATAATATACCAATTTGTACGTGTGATGTCAATCACGATATAGGAATTAGTATCAATAAAATAAACAAAATTAAGTAAGTAAATTGGAGAATTTAGACAATAATACTTATTATTAGTCACAACCTTTGTAAATCTTTTACACCTGGAAAGATAGTCTTCTTCGGGAAGAGATATGTTGTGGTTTTGTTGCTTTATTCGCTTTTAATAGTGCGAATTCGAATAGGTGAATTGATCTAAGGAGAGAATACACCACTACAGATAAAGGATTTGCAATAAATTCCAGGAATAACCGCGTGTAAATATAATACCTTCTTGAATGATGTTCTAGTTTACGAATATCTTTATATTGCTGATAAAACTGAGTAAATGAACAATCTGGACGAATATATCCGAAAAGGCTGGTCGTATACTTTATTTTACTCTGTGTTTTTTTAATTCGTTTAAACATAAACATTGATGAGACAAGCCTATTTAAAGAAAGTTTATGTACAAAATTGCTGTTTTTTATTGAATAAACGCCACTAACCATACATAAGGGAATTTGTGTAATATCATAGTATTTTCCAATTACTTTAAAGGCACTTAATCTGCCTGCGACCAAACTTCCGAGTATTGTAGTTGGATCTTCTGCTTCACATCTTCCTAATACCATGCCTATATCTTTTCTCTCAAATAAGGGATGAACCAATGAGTTTAAGCCTTCTGTGCTAATTCGGCTTAAAGAAACAGGCATTATTGCGAAAGCATCTGTTTTATATAACCATTTTGAGGCTGAACATTCTTTAAGACTTAATCGTGTGAACTTATCTGGTTGAGAATATGGTCGATCATACACCCTGACTTTGGCTTCTGGTGAACGTGAAGATACGTTAATAATACGGTTGACGATAACGTCAGGAGACTGCTCCAGCGCTTGCTTAATCATCATTAAATGACGATTTCGCAAGTACCCACCGTAAAAAACTAGCGTTACCTGCTTTTTTTCACAAAAAACAGTACTTATTAGATTAATATCCATAAGCAGATGACTACTATATCACAATATTGCAGTACGTCAAATTTATACGAAGAGTGACATATGTTAAAAAATAAGGGATACTATCGTTATGCTTACTCAGAAACATTGTGTTCCATGTGAGGGTGGAACTGCCCCGCTAAAAGAAGACGAGATACAAACGTTTTTACCTCAAACACCAGGGTGGACGAGTATTAATAATAGTATGGCTATCGAACGACAGTTTCGCTTCAAAAACTTTAAAGAAGCCCTAGAATTTGTGAATATTGTGGGAGAATTAGCCGAAAGTGAAGGGCATCACCCAGATATTAACCTTCAAAACTGGAATACAGTAACGTTAACTCTTTCTACTCATGCCATTGGAGGGTTATCAGAGAATGATTTTATTCTTGCAGCAAAGGTTAATGAGATTCTGGAATAATTTATCAACGTCGAAAATTACTTTTTAAATCTTCATAATCCTCTAAAATTGTTGCTAAATCTCTCACAGGAGTACGAGTATGAGGATTAGCTTCCAAAGTACGAGGTTCTGGTGATGGTACATAGAATGACTCATAAACATCTACAATTGATTGTCCGTTAGGCACCCCAAAACCCGGCAAACTTTTTTGTTCTATTGTATTAGACATTTAAGAAATAATACTACTATAAGTCATTCTTTGTCAAGGTTTTGTGCTTAATTTCCATTTATCTTCACCATACTCTATTTGAGGTAAACTCCCAGGAGGCATTGCATTGATAGGAATGTTGAGTAATGCAGAGAGTGTTCTTGCAATTGCAGCTCCGACTCTAAGCCCTGTAAAAGAACCTGGACCAGTATGAATTGATATTTCCGTAATATCATTTACTGTTTTTTGTTGTTCAGTTAAAAAATCTTCTAGTTCTGGAAGTATCATTTGAGCTCGATTTTGGACTCCATCTATCTTTTTTTCACTTTTATTTACTCCGTCATCGAGACGAAGAAGCAATTCTGTTGATTTTGAGGAATCTATATACAATGTAAGCATATTATTTTTACATTCTTGGTATTTTAGTAATTCCAATAGTATGTCCCTTTTCGGTAATCTGCATCTGAATATCTATTCGGTTTGAAGGTAAAGAAAATCCCAATCTATCTGCCCATTCTATGGCAATAATATTATTTGCATCTGTTATTAATTCTTGAAAAGAAATAGATCTGAGTTCTTCTAGTGAAGTGATTTTATATAAATCCATGTGGTAAAACATACGATTTTGAGCTAATTCATATAAACGCATTAGCACAAATGTAGGAGATAATAGTCTATCGTTCAATCCTAAACTTCTGGCGAATCCTTGCAATAATGTAGTTTTTCCGCTCCCTAACTCTCCATATAAAGCTACGATTCGGGCACCATCTACCTGCTGTTTTTGAATGTATGTTCCTATTTCGTAACCCAAGCTTTGAGTTTCTTCGGGATTCTCGGTAATAAAAGATTGAGGGAAATCCATGCAAATCCTGCTCCAATTCCATCAATTATAACATCTCTTATATGACCTTCACGTGTTGGAACAAATGTTTGATGTAATTCATCAGAGAGACCATATAATACACAGATTAAAAAACTATATATACCTATCCGGGCTTTATTAACCGTACTTCCGTATGAAAATGCTCTATACGTAAGTACAAAAAGGGTTGCGTATTCTATGACATGCAGTGTTTTAAAAAATACAAAATTCCAGGCGTATGTTTCTGATACAGAAATCCGTTGTCTGGTTGATAAAAGAAAAATAACTGAAATCAACAGTAATACAGGAATCCAATACTTAATTTTATTCATGCGATACTATTATTCCTTTTTCTCTCAAGTTCGTAAAGCATTTATCTTTATACATCTTCGTGTTTTCTGTTACTGATTTGTAAAACTGAAAATAATGAAAGTATCCCTGCACCTAAGCCAACCAATCCAAACGGAATGATCATATATGCTTTCTGTTGCACCTGGACTGAAGGGGATGCTTCTGTAAATAATACACTACTTGGAGTAGCATACTGTTGAATATATTCGCCCAATACTGTTTTTTCATTATTTTTATCAGTTACGGATACTTTTAATGGTAGTGTGGTACTTTGTGTTCTGGATGGAATTGGAATTTGTGTATTTACGGCAGTTGGTATTAGTGTGGGTGTTTTACTTGGAGATAGAGTAGGTACAGGAGTATTTGTGGGAACATTTGTAGGTGTTGGTAAGGGTTTTTCTAAATCTATAGATGCCACTGTTTCTGACCAACGCACACTCGATATATCTCCATCTGATGCAAGTGTATAAAATCCTATTTTGAATTTATAACTGCCATTATCTGTAAATCCAGAATCACTATAATCTGATTTTACAACTAATGTTCCGTCCCACTCTCCTATTATTACCTTACGCTGATTTTTTGTTGCAATACTATTTTTTATCCAGGTATCTCCATATTTTGTATAGCCAAAATAATTACTCGATCCTTCTTTAAAGAATGCACCTTTGATATACAGAATTTCCTCTGGAGTAAATCCAGATGGTGAAGCTATAACGATCAATTCTTGTTCCCCTTCAAGTAGATCAGTTGAAAGAGTAAACGTCATCGATTTTGCGTAAATGACTAAGGGTTGTACAAATAATACTAAGATAACGACAAACCATTTCATCATTACTATAAGTGTAATAATGAAAGATTAAAAAAATATTAAATAATTATTCTTTCTATGAGAAAGGACGCAGAGTTTTGATTTACACTCTCGTATACGTTACAACATCAATGATATTTCCAATAGAGTAGTAATCTAAATAATTTAGATTATATCCTTCCCAAGGATCGTTCATAATATAGCCATTAGAACCTTTAGAGGTGAGTACTAAAAAATGTTTTCCTTCTGAATTATTAGTTACAATTATTTCTACAACGACAGGTCTTCCTTCAGATAGTTCACTATCAATTTTACTTATATTTCTACCATATTTCGTCCATTTGAACCCTGATTGTGCAGGCCAAGGAATTAACATCCAAGATCTAAAAAAATATTGGGGTTGTTGAGCTATTACGCCTGGATTTGTATCAGAACCATTTTTTTTATGTAACATAGCTACTGAAGTTACTAAACATCCATATTGCCACATAAAACTTGGACTGTTACTCCAACAAGAAGATCCAATACATTGACTTCCCCATCGTTCATCGCGCTGATTAAAATACCAACCGTCTGGCTGAGGCTGAGCAGGTATAATTCCACCTTTACCTTTTCCTGTAACGAACGCCCGAAAGGCATTTTGTTGTGCCAATGCTTGAGCGAGCAATCGTTGATAGGTTGCAGCGTCATTTTTGGTTTGTGTAAGTAGTGTTTGTTTTGCTCTTTTTTTTAATTCTAATTCTTTACTTTCTTTTTCTAAATCTATTTGCAGCTGTTCTTGCTGTTGTTTTTTAGTTTCTCTTAAATCTTTTCTTTCTGAGAAATTATTTTGTGTTGCTTTTAGTTGAAATAATAATTGCGCATCGTCTTCTTGAACATTGCTGATATATTTTATTCGATGAAGCATATCTGAAAAATTTTCACTTAATAGTACATTTCCAAATTGCGGTGTTTGTGCCCGTTTATAACTCTCAGGAATACGACGTATCACTAATTCTGAACGTCTCGTTAAAATGGATTCTAATCGCACAATTTCTCCAGCAAGCTCTCCTATTTCATTGTTTATTTTGTCTATGGCTGATTTAATGGATTCTATTCGAAGCTGAGTAACACTCATTTGTGAGTCTAATAAACCAATTTCGGAAGAAAGCGAATTTTGCTGACCTTGTAATTCGGTAATTTTTCTTTGCAACTCTGCAATGTTTGCTTGTGATGATGATGTGGGTGTAACACTAGCTGATGGAGTAGCTGTTTGCGCATGAACTTTACCAATCTGCAGGCTAACAGCGAATACAAACGCACCTATCAACCCGATTAAAACGAGGCAGAGAGTCTTATTATTCTCATAAAATTCAACATTCATCTTACATTTTAAGATATCTATTTACTGCACTATAGCTTCCTATACATCCTAACAAATATCCAAATGTTGTAAGTACTGCAAAAAAACCTAATGCTGATAGTATAAATAACGATCCTGAAGGATTACTTAATAAAGCATTCATTACAGGAACTACTCCTAAAAAAGTTAATAATGCTTCTCTAGCATACAAAACAAGTGCAATAATCACAAAAAAGGCAATCATTCCTCCCAGCGCCCCATAAAATCCTCCTTCTATTATAAACGGAGAACGAATATACCACCTTGAGGCACCTACTAATCTTAATATTTCAATTTCTTCTTTACGCAGTGCAATTTTCATACTTGTTATGGTTAGAATGATCAATACAGCATTTACCGCTAATATTCCCACTAATGCGCCTAAAACAATTCTGATTCCACGAGTCCATTTTAGGAGTGATTCAACCACGTCACGCTGGAATACTACTTCTTCTACACCTTGTGCCTGTTTTATTATTGGTTCGATTTCCGTTAAGTACTCAGGAGCAAGCGGCATAATTTCTAGTGATGCAGGTAAAATATCTGCTGTAACCATTTCCAGTAACAATGGATCATTTTTATTTTGCTCTTGATACAGTAATAATGCGTCCTCTTTAGAAATAAATTTTGTATTGCTTACCATTCCCGTTTGTTCTAACGTTGCAACCAGGGCATCTGCTTCTGTTTTTCCTGCTCTATCAGCAAAAAATACGGTAATCTGTGGTTTTCCCTCAAAATATCGCAGCATTTCAATTGATGCCATTGATGTAATCCCAAAAATACCAGCAAGTAACAGAGTAATAAACATCGTTAAAACAGCTCCTATTGTTTGATAGGGTGATCGTCTTATATGTTTCCAGCTTGTTTTAAATGCTTTCATAAGAATGTTGATTGCTGACTAATTAACGCTTTTTGATTTCTGTATATTTCCCCTGTTGTTCATCTTTTATGATTTTTCCGTCATGTATAGTAATAGTACGCTTTTTTAGAAGATTAACGAGTTCTACATTATGGGTGGTCATAATAATCGTTGTACCTAATTTATTAATTTCTTGCAGAATTGTTAGTACATTCCATGCATTTTCTGGATCTAAATTTCCGGTTGGCTCATCGGCTAGTAAAATTTTAGGACCCATCACCATTGCGCGAGCAATACTGGTCCTTTGTAATTCGCCGGCTGATAACTGTATTGGGAATTTATTTGCTTTATCTGTCAAACCTACAAGCGATAATGCATCAGCAACTTCTTTTTTGACCGAGTTTGGTTTTTTGCCTAAAATTTCTAACGCAATCGCCACATTTTCATACACTGTTCTATCTGGAAGTACTTTAAAATCTTGAAAAATCATCCCAACTTTCCGTCTTAAGTGATGAATTTTGTGTCTTGGTAATTTATGAAGCTCCCAATCATCAATAATTACTTTGCCTGCTGAGGGGATCATATCTCTAATCATTAAACGCAAAAGAGTAGTCTTTCCTGCTCCTGATGGTCCGATAAGAAAGACAAAATCACCGTCTGGAAAAGTGACAGTTATATCAGAAAGCGCCGCATGGGTCGCGTAATGTTTGGAGACGTTAATAAATTGAATCATTCCGTTTGAACTTTCCCTACATCCATGAACCAGGAAACATTGCGGGCTGCCATTGTCTGACCCCACACTGTTACCTTTTGTCCAATAAATTCGTCTAAATCAACAACTGATGAAGTCATATACATAGTTTGAGAAGGTCCACCTTCTCGAATAAGCTTATGTGTTCCCTCTCCATCAAAACCCCCAGCTTCTACTATTCCCGTAGCTGAATCTGAAAATGTTTCACTATCTGAAATACCTACAGTCTTTTTACCATCTGCTGTTTCAGTTACGGAAACACCTGTGTTTGTTTGAGCGGTAGCGCCATTTCGAGACAGTACATATCCAGTAATCACACCAAACACAACAAGAACAATAAATATTCCATATACAACCGGCTTAATTTCTTTTTCCTCTTCTTTTTCTTCATCTAAAGAACGAACTGGGTCTAGCTCACTATCTGACAGTTGCGCAGTATTCTCAGGAGGCTGTTTAGTTACGTTTTTGGGTACCATATACCCATTATGCGTAACTATGACATCAGTTTCAAGTATGCCAAGATGAAATCTTCAATATTGCCATCTAGGACGCGATCTGAGTTACTTGTTTCATGCTCCGTCCGCGTATCTTTTACTAAATGATAAGGATGAAGTACGTATGAACGAATCTGGTTTCCCCATCCTGGAGTTTTATACTCACCCCGCATGTGTTTTTCTTGTTTTAATCGTTCTTGTTCTGCAATTTCCCATAATTTTGCTCTCAGCAGCTTTAATGCAGATTCTCTGTTTTGTCCTTGCTGTCTTTCTGCCTGGCTCGTTACAACTAAGCCACTTGGTTTATGTCTAAGACGCACGGCTGTAGACACTTTGTTGACGTTTTGTCCGCCTTTTCCACCACTTCTATAGAACTCCCATTCTAATTCATCTTCTTTAATACTAACGCCTGCATTATCATCAACTACCGGTAACACTTCCACCATAGAAAATGATGTCTGCCGTAAATTATCTGCATTAAATGGAGATTGTCTTACTAATCTATGAACCCCCGCTTCTGCTTTTAAAAATCCATAGGCATATTCTCCAGTGACTGTAATTGTGACACTTTTAATGCCTGCCTCTTCACCTGGTGTGTAATCTATTTCTTCTTGTGTCCATCCTTTTTGCTCGATGTATCTAGAATACATTCTAAATAACATAGAAGTCCAATCCATCGCTTCTGTCCCACCTTGTCCAGCATGAAGGGCTAATATTGCATCTCCACTATCGTATGGTCCAGATAAATACAAGGCAAATTCCATTCTCTCTAACTCTTTTATTACCTCGTCTTCATTTCCTTCTTCTATCATAAGTTGCAGCATTTCAGCTTCTTCTATTTGTTTTTGAAGATTTGCAATTCTTTTCATTACTTTTGCAGCCTGTTCATGTGCTTGCCAGAACTCTGGTTTACTACTTTCAATTTCTAAATCTTGAACCGTACGACGCTTTCCTTCTGGATCAAGCTTATGTAATACTGCAAGAGCTCTTGTTTTAATTTCCTCAGTCATGGGATAATTGTAGCATAGGATCAATCTTTCTGACTGACCCATTTACGCAGATATTCATTTAGGAATACTATGATAGAAGAAGACCCATATTTATGTTGTATTTATCAGAACTGCTCGGTAAAAAAGTCCGTGTGTTGGATAGTAAACTTGTTGGTACATTAACCGACCTTATTTTTGTATCTTCTGAAGTCCCCTATATCACCAAAATCCAAGTAAAATTCTCAAAAAAAGGTACAGCTCTCTATCCGATTAGTGCCTGGAAACGAATAAATGGAACAATAGAAATAGAAAAAACTGAAGATGTTCCTTTGGGAGAAAACGAAGTATTTATGGGGATGAATTTGCTTGATCAACAAATTATTGATATTAAAGGTAATAACATCGTTCGAGTCAATGATGTACTTATTCAGGAAAAGCCGACATTTGTTATTTCTGGAATTGATATTGGATGGACTGGAATATTACGATGGTTTGGGCTTGAAGATAGGCTATCGAGCATCATAAAAAAACCCCTCCCTCACAAGCTTCTCCCCTGGGCAGAAATCCAACCACTTGAACTAGCCAGAGGAAAAGTTGTTCTTAACAGAGAAGAGAATAAATTAAAATCAATCGCACCAGAAGATCTTGCAGATTACCTTGAAAAAACAACTATTCATAATGCTATTAAAATACTTTCATTGGTTAACCAAGAAACAGCAACTGAAGTTATTCAAAATTTGAATATTAACTATCAGACACAAATTTTTCGACAAATGACACCTGAATCTGCTGCACAAATTGTAACCTATGCAGATCCTGATGAGGCGACAGATCTGTTACTGACTGCATCTGAGGAAAAAAGAGAACATATACTTACATTATTAAATCCTGAAAAAAAGAAAGAATTAACATTTTTATTATCTCATGCAGAAAGTGCCATCGGTGAGTTAATGACGACAGAATTTTTAACATTTACACCAGAAGATACAGTTAGGACGGTAGTAGACCGGATTAGAAAAGAATCAAGTGGGTACGAAAGCTTTCCATATGGTTATGTGATTAATAAAAAAAATGAATTAATCGGTGTTTTTAGTCTGCACGAACTATTACTTCAGCCAGAAAATTCTCAGCTTATGAAATTTATGAATCAAAATGTCACTATTATTCATTTAACGACTCCTAAGATACTGGCCATCAAACGTATGCTTAAATATAAATTACGAGCTGTTCCTGTTATTGACCAACATCGACAAATATTAGGGATAGTAACATTCGATGATGTTATCGAACCGTTACTAGAACGTTTAACTGAACAAACAGTATGAAACTTAGAACAATAAAACACTCATTCCAAAAAATGAAACTGAATATCATGCTCATGCTTGCTGTACTAGGGCCTGGGTTAATTACTGCATTTGCAGATAATGATGCGGGTGGTGTGGCAACCTATACCTCTGCTGCTGCAAAATTTGGATACTATTCACTAATTACGCTTATTCCAATCACTATTGTTTTGGCTGTTACACAAGAAATTGGTGCCAGAATTGCTATTGTAACGGGTAAAGGTTTAGCAGATTTAATTAGAGAACGTTTTGGAGTAAAAACTGCAGTATTTGTTTTCATGACGCTTTTCGTAGTTAATTTTGGCGTCATCTTACAAAATATCGGAGGTTTGAGATCTGGACTGGAATTATTTTCTATTGATTACCGGATATTTCTACCGATAGTTATTCTTTTTCTTTTTTTCATTATTACGAAATCGAATTATAAAAAGTTACAACAATTCTTTTTTGTACTTATTTTCTTTTATTTAGCATATTTAGTATCGGCTATTCTTGCAAAACCAAATTGGGTACAAGCAACTCGTGCATTAGTAATTCCTGAAAAAATGCCGTCATTTGATTTTCTATTCACTTCTATTGCTGTTCTTGGCACGACAGTAACGGCTTGGGGACAGTTTTTTATTAATAGTTATATTAAAGATAAAAAATTAAAGGTTGATGACTTACGTTTTTCAAGAATTGAAATTATTTCTGGTGCGATTTTTACCAACTTATTTTCCTTTTTTATGATGGTTGCAGTAGCTGCAACAATTTTTACCTACAATATTCCCATTAACACTGCATCTGATGCAGCTCGTGCTATGGAACCATTGGCAGGAACTTTTGCGTCTTCTTTGTTTGGATTTGGATTATTGGTGGCAGGATTTTTAGGATGTGCCATTGTTCCTTTGGCAACAGCGTATGCTTTTTCTGAATTTTTTGGATATCAAGGAACATTAAATGATGACTTTAAGAAAAGCAGATTATTTTATAGTTTTTTTATCATTCAAATAGTATTGGGTGTACTTATTACATTTATCCCATCAATCTCACTTTTTAATATTACCTTGATTGCAGATTTTATAAACGGAATGATGCTCCCAATAATTTTTTATTACTTATACAAAATTGCAAACAATGAAGAACTCATGGGTCACTATAAAAACTCTACTTTACAGAATATTCTTTTAGTCAGTTCTGGCTTTATTATCAGTATTGGTACCGCTCTGGGAGGATTCGGGAAGCTGTTCGGATTGTGACTTTGAGTTTGTAGAGAGTGATTGACTTAATGCTTCGAGTATTTTCTGTTGTTGTTCTTCAGGTAGTGAACCAAATTTTGAAATAATAAGTCGTGCAGCATGAGTAACGACAATATCTGTTGCATAGTTTTTTATCATTTGAATTCCACTGTCTTTTACATTCTGAGGAGACAACGCCATCACAGACTGTTCATTTGATACTCCTAATACATTTGCTGCTTGTTGTCCAAATGCGGTAGAACGAACAAATGTATTAACCCCTTCAAGCACCTGCGGTCTTGGTGCAGTAGAAAACCGTGACCACGATAGCGATACCCCAACTATTGCCAACACTACAACGAAAAACACTAAGAAAAAACGAATCATACCACTACAATATTACCCTCTATTTTTTCGAATGAATAGTATTATTCCACTTATTAAGGTTATTACAATATATGCAAAAATAATTGATAAAATTGACAACACTGTCCACCAAACCTCAAATGTATTAAATGACACCTGTTGTAAAGCATTTAATAAATGCACAGATAGAAATGATGGAAGTCCCAAAGAAATTAAAAGTAACTGCTCATACGGTTTAAGTAAACTTGCCCATACTAACGGAGAAATGCATGCATCACGGGATGGATAAAAACAGAGCATATACAGCAAACTTGAGAGCAATAAACTGCTCACTATTCCCCAAATCATTGCTAATACAGGACGAAGCAACACAGTCTTTGGTGCAATATGCTGTTTATGCGCATTAGTTGTCTTTTTTGTATACCTAACTGTTTTGGATTTTTTCATATACCCCCCTTAATACATAGTACGATACTGTGATATAACACTTCCATGGTTATATTAGGTATTGACCCTGGATATGCAACAATAGGGTGGGGTGTTATACAAAAAAAGGGAACGACAATTTCTTTTTTGCAATGTGGCTCAATACTAACACCAAAAAATCTTATTTTTGGAGAACGGTTACATATGGTATCTAGAGGTCTTGATACTCTTATTATGAAGTATAAACCAGACCAAGTTGCAATAGAACAATTATATTTTTCTAAGAATACTAAAACTGCATTGGATGTTGCTCATGCCAGAGGAGTTATACTATTAAGTTGTTATCAGCATAATATTCCAGTTGCATCTTACGGTCCCCTTACGGTAAAACAAACAATAGCAGGTCATGGTAAGGCTGATAAAGAACAGGTACAAACTATGGTAAAAAGGTTGTTGAAATTGTCTGCCGTACCCAAACCTGATGATGTTGCTGATGCAATTGCTATAGCACTCACTCACGCTTACAGAAACGATGCCGTATAGTTATACATATGATCTCTCAACTTAAAGGAATTTTGATTGACAATACAGAATCACAAATTACCATTGATATTCATGGTGTTGGGTATGGTGTATATACAACTGAGCAGTGGCGCACACAACATCAATTGAACGATGAATGTAATGTATATATTTATACCCATGTGAAAGAAGAAGCATTAGAGTTATTTGGATTTGAATCTAAGCAAGAAAAAAGATTATTTGAGTTATTACTTTCGGTATCCGGAATAGGACCAAAGACAGCTCTTGCCATACTGAATAAAGGTGTAAGTAATGTTGAGGGGGCAATTATACAAGCTAATGTATCTTTTTTTGGAGGTATCCCTCGAATTGGCAAAAAAAATGCACAAAAAATAATTATTGAATTAAAAAATAAAATTGGAAGTGTAAATGAACTTAATCTCAATGAAGAGCCAGGAATGGAACAGGATATTGTTGTAGCACTTTCTCAAATGGGATTTTCACGCCAAGAAATAAAACACGTACTACAACAGCATTTTGATGCTACTCAGTCAATCGAGCAAAATATAAAAACAGCATTAAAACAATTATCCAGCTCATAATTTATGAACGATCCAGTAATTACCACATCTGTTATTCAACCAACTGTTCTTTCAACTGAAGAAGAACCACTCTTTACTAATTTAAGAGCTAAATCCTGGCATGAATTTTTAGGGCAAGAACCTATTAAAAAAACGCTGCGCATTTCTATAGATGCAGCAAGAAAACGAGCTGAAGCATTAGAACATGTATTACTGTATGGGCCTCCTGGTCTTGGTAAAACCACTATGGCACATATTATAGGAAAGGAATTAGGAGTAAATGTTCGTGTTACATCAGGACCGGCATTAGAACGATCTGGAGACTTGGCCTCTATTCTCTCTAATTTAGAACATCATGATGTTTTATTCATTGATGAAATTCATAGAATAAATAAAGTAGTTGAGGAATCATTATATTCTGCAATGGAAGACTACTGTCTTGATATTATAATTGGAAAAGGGCCTGCTGCGAGAACCGTCCGTTTAGACCTTCCTCATTTTACTGTAATAGGTGCGACAACAAGAATTGGTATGCTCTCTTCTCCACTTAGAGATCGATTTGGGGTAATAAGCAGAATGGAATTCTATACTGCTTATGAATTAACACACATTATTAAGCAGGCAGCTGACAAACTTCATATTTCTATTAGTCAGTCTGCAATAAAAGCACTTTCTACTCGAAGCAGAGGAACTCCACGTATCGCTCTTAGATTATTAAAACGTGTAAGAGATGTTGCTGAAGTAGAGGGAGAAGGAAATATTACCGATGCTATATTGGAGAAAGCGCTTCATTTAATGGATGTTGATCATAAAGGACTGGATTTGTCTGATAGACGATATTTATTAACTATTTTACAAAAATTTGATGCAGGACCAGTTGGTATTGAAACACTTGCAGCTTCTTTATCAGAAGATATTGGGACGCTTGAGGATGTTATTGAACCATATTTGCTTCAGATTGGGTTTATTAAACGTAGTCCAAGAGGCAGAGTTATTACAGAAACTGGTAAATTACATATTAAAAAATAATAAACTCTCAATAAACTAATATACCAATCCGCAATAAAAAGGAGAGTATTGATATACTCTCCTTCTGTTTAAAATTGATACTTTTATCCGTTTAGCAGTGCATCAATTTCTGTTTTCATTTGTTCAAGTGGATATGCACCAGGAATTAATCTGGTTTTTCCAGTTTTTGTATTTAAAAGAATATTACCCGGTGTACCCGTAACTCCAACTGCAGTCCCACCAGACATTTGATCTTCGACTTTTTGAGCAAATTTTCCAGAATCGAGACATTCTGTAAAGCTAGCTTCATTGAGTCCAATCTCTTTTGCGAGTGGTGCTAACTTATCAAGAGCAAAACCTGTTCCTGTAGCTGTCGTTCTTTCAAATATTGTATCTACATATTTCCAAAACGCATCATTTCCACCCAGTGAACCGGCACATTCTGCAGCTTCTGCTTCTTTTTGGGCGTTAGCATGAAATGACAACGGATAATGTCTAAATACCCACATTAATTTGCCATCGTAGTCTTCCACTAATTGTTCAGCGGTAGCATGAAATTGCTGACAAAATGGACATTCTAAATCTGAATATCCTATCAGCGCAATTTCTGCATTTCTATCTCCTCTAACCCAATCTTCTGCTGTTGGTCTTTCTACGTCATCTGCTGTTTGTGGTGGAACTGGCTGTGGAGCTTGAGCTGTTGGCTGGCCTGCAGATCCTCCTACACCAGTTCTTAGTACTTCTACTTCTTTTGTTAACCTACCCAAGAAATACGCACCTCCGATTAAAATGATTACCATTGCCAGTTGCAATGGCCCCATGGTTATTTGCAGATTTCTTTTTGACATTTTTTCCATGTAATCCCCCTTTTTACTCAGTTTAGTATATAACTCATTCTACCTGATGTAAAAAAAGTAACAAGAATGAATTCTGTAGTCAAGTTAACTTCACTAAAACGTTGTGCTTGAAACGAACTATCCTGCAATACCACTAACAATACATTACTCATATTCTCATAGCTTAGCTAATTCAATAATTCCGATATTACAATTACTTGACATTTTTTAGCAGTCGTTGTATAAGAGTGCTAGATACTATAAAGGAGGTGAATTCTATGGCGATTGATCTAGTACCTACATCATTTTGGAGATTTCCTGTATCAAGATCGGTATGGGATGATGAAGATGATATATCCATGATGTCCACTCCGAGTGGAATATCTATTTCAGAAGATGAAACACACGTATATGTAGAAGTAGCGCTCCCTGGAGTAGACCCTAAAGACGTTGACATTACATTTGATAAAGGAACACTTTGGGTTAAGGGGGAAGCAAAGGTAGAAGAAAAAAAGAAAAAATTCTATCGTAAAGCTACAAGTTCATTTTCATATAGAATTGCTGTCCCTGGTGAAATTGATGCTCAGGTAGACCCAGAAGCATCTGCTAAGCATGGTGTAATGACAATTACGTTTGCGAAATCAAAATCAACCTTGCCAAAAAAGATTTCTATTAAGGCATAACAGGGATAAACTGACGAAAAAGCCCCGTGATTTTCATGGGGCTTTTCTTTTATAATGAGATACACTATGAGATTCATTAAGCGTTCAAAGTCGGGAATGACTTCTACAATAAAAAGGCGAAGAATTGTAAGTAGAAGAAGGATACTACTTATGCAACGAAATATTGTATTGTTTCTTTTGCTTTTTAGTATTTTTGCCTATCTTACAAATCCATTTAATCGTATAAATGTAGTACGGGATCCTGTTAGCATCATGCTGGAAAGTGGTTATATTACACCTACGTATACTGGAAAATTATTTCTGTTTGATAACGCAGGAGCTCGATTATTAGGTAACTTTAAAGCTGGCTGGCATATATTAACGAATCATTTCTCTGGAGGTGGAAAACCATCTAGTGCTACAACATTGGATGGCATTATCGATGATATTCATGCTCTTAGGTTCAATGCTAATGTGCCATTTTTAATTTCAGGAGACCATTTTAGTGTGTTATATCCTCGTTCATTGGGTATTTTTTATCACTCTGCACTTGATCCAAGAACTGCACGAAATCAAAAAGACTGGTCACTTCGTCAACAGATATATATGAAGACACTTATCTATGCGTTAGAAACGTATGAGCGATCAAAACGTCTTTCAACAACAATTATTCCAATAGGTCCTCGATCTGTTACTATTACTAACTACTTTGATCCTCCTTCAGATACGATGTTTAGCTTGCTCTATGCATTTCGAACTCTTATGAGTACGAAAGAAATAACCTCCATTAATCGATTCAATACGGTTGATACTCCAGTTTATGATTTAGAAACTACTAAAGCCGCAGAAAGCTTACTTTCTGAATATAGAGATGTTTTGAGAAGGCACTTTCAACTGTATGTTACTGAGGTTACGGATCCTTCTACAGGATTAGTCAGAAAAGACATATCACTATCTGGTACGAAAGATTCAGTAAGAAGAAAAAGCAGTTTTTATGACAATGTTATCTTATGGAAAACTCATCAATTAGCACAAGAACTAGAACTCGTTGAAAAAAATGATGTGTTTTTAGATCAATTAAAATCTACAATTCTTTCTACATTCTGGTTACCTGAGCATGGATACTTTCTCGAAGAATTAACTGATAGAGCAATACACAATCGTCATTACTCTTCAGATTGGGTTATTGCTTATCAAACCGGTTTTCTCGATCCCAGAAATGAAAATGAACAACATTATTTCACAGAAAGTATTGAGTTTATCAAACAGCAAGGATTAGATCGTCCGTTTGGGTTAATGTACGAACCAGAATCTCAAAAAGCAACGTTACATTGGATTCTCTCTGTTGCTGCAAAAAAATATGGAACACAGGCTATATGGAGTAATTTCGGCATGGAATATGCCAAAATTCTAACATCACTTTACCAGGGAAATTGTGATTCTGCATACTTACAGGAAGCACGATATCAAATAGATAAATATACTGACAATATTGTTACGTATAGAGGGTATCCTGAGGTATACAATGCAGATGGAAGACCATTCCAAACACCCTTTTATACAAGTATTCATAGAACAGGATGGGTTGTTACCTATGAACAAGCAAAACAAATGTTAGAGTATACTGAAAAACATACGCAACGTTATTGTCCTACTACTTAACGTTCTGCTTGTGAATGGTCTTTTACGGTTGGGCTGATCCGTTCAGTTTCAATCACTTTCATATTTGGTTCTAATACTACTCTCCACGCTTCTCCACGTAATAAATAGGTATCTTTCTTTAATTCATCAATTGTAGCTGTTTGTTTTCCTTCGTGATGCAATGCATCAACTAGAAACGCAAGTGGATCTCCATGACTTACCAGACAAATTATGCCCTGTTTATACATCTGCATTGCTTCTTTTACTACTTTTATCATTCTTTCTGCCTGTTTACTTTCTGGTTCAAGCTGATAATGAAACTGTTCACCAAATTCTTTTTTATATGGATTCCCTAACCTTCTTGCCCAATCAAGAGGTCTACCCACATACCCAATTGAGTCCGATTCTTTTAACTCGTCTCGGTAATGTACTATTGTTTTAGGAAAAACACGCAATACTTGTTCTGTTGATTCAACTGTTCTTTTTAAGGGACTGGAAAATATGGCGTTGGGATTTTCTTCTCGTTCTTTTATACTTTCTGCTAGAGAGTGTATTTGGAGTTTACCTCGGATTGTTAACTCGATATCTCTTACTCTTCCGTATGTAATATTTAGCGGATTATTTACTTCTCCGTGACGTATAAGATAAAACGTAATCATAATAATAAATACTTCGAACTAAGTATAGCGTACTTATTCATACCTGAGTGCATCAATTGGTGATAAACGTGCAGCACGTCTTGCTGGATATAATCCAAAGATAATACCAACTATCGTGGATACACCTACTGCTATAAGAATGGCTGGTATACTAACGATAAATGGTACACCGAATAGTATAGAAATAATAAAAGCACCACTTATTCCCAAAAAAATTCCCACTAATCCACCTATGAGCGTCATAACGATTGATTCAAAAAGAAATTGAGTTAATATATCTCGATCTTTTGCCCCTATTGCCTTTAATAACCCGATTTCTTTCGTTCGTTCAGTAACGGATACTAACATAATATTCATTACACCTATCCCCCCCACTAATAGTGAAATCCCTGAAATAGCTGATATCATAGCGGTTAGTAGACCAGTAATTGTTTGTGCTGTTGTTAATATATCCTGAGCACTTGCTATTCGAAAATCATTATCGTCTCCCTCTTCTAAGTTATGACGATCACGCAACAATGTTTCAACGTCTTCTATAGTTTGATTTATCTGATCTGTGTCATGAACACTGATATCAATTTCCTGTAATCTTTCTTCACCAAGTATTTCGTTAATTACAACATTGATCGGTACAAAAATTGCATTATTAATAAATCCTCCTGCAAGTACACTGGAAGATTCAACAACACCAATTACTTGAAATGTACGATTACTTATTTGAATAGTTTCTCCAACAGGAGAAGCATCTTCTCCAAAGAAAGTTTCTGAAGCCTCTGCACCTAATACAACAACTCGCTGAGAAGAATCTACATTCTCCTCTGTGATAAATTCACCTGAGGTAACATCGGGTCGAAGAATTTCTAAAATTTCTGGAGTAATACCATACGTTAACAACTCTTCTTCTTCATTGTTTGCAGCAACAACGACTGATGCTAACGCTACAGGTGCAATGCTTTTAATATTTGTTAATGTTGTATCATTTTTTATGGCTTCTAAATCTTCAAATGTTAGTGCATTTGAACCTGCAAATGTACTGACCTGACTTGATCCTGGATTAATTTGAAAATAATCGGTACCAAATGATGCGAGTTCATTTGTAATAAATGCAACTGCTCCCTGTCCTATTGAATAAATGAGGATAACCGAAGTTATACCAATGATAATTCCAATCATGGTGAGTGAAGTTCGCAGAACATTACCTTTTAATGCTTGGAGCGCTGATACAATTATTTCTCTGTAATTCATATTATTTTTTTTGATTTTCTACTATTTGACCATCTACTATTCTGATAATTCTTTTTGCAAACTCTGCTATTTCCGATTCATGTGTAATTAATATGATAGTTCTTCCTTTATTATTCAAAGAAGCAAAAATCTCCATAATTTCATGCGAAGTTTTCGTATCTAGATTACCTGTGGGTTCGTCTGCCAATATAATTGAGGGATTCATAATCATGGCTCTTGCAATTGCGACTCTTTGAATTTGACCTCCAGAAATATGGTTAGAAATATTCTGCGCTTTATCAGCAATACCTACCAGTTCTAATGCTTCCATTGCTCGACTTTTTCGTTCTGATTCTGGAATTGAAGCATAAATCATCGGTCTTTCAACATTCTGTATAACTGTCATTCGAGGAAGTAAATTAAAGGCTTGAAAGACAAATCCAATTTCTTTATTTCGAATTTCTGCTAACTGATCACTTGAATAGCTGCTGATATCTTTTCCCTTAAATAGATATTTCCCACTGGTTGGAGTATCTAGTGCACCTATGATATGCATCATTGTCGACTTACCACTTCCGGATGGACCCATGATGGCACAAAAATCCCCGTCATGAATTGTAAGATTAATTCCATTTAACGCTTGATAATATGCACCATCTGCAAGAGGATATCGTTTAATTACATTATCCAAACGTATAATAGGATCTATAGACTTCATTTGTTAGTTTCCAAAAAGCCCTGAACGTTTGAGCTGATCATTAGAAAGAGAAGTAATTATCATCTGACCTTCTTCTATTCCACTAAGAATTTGTGTTTTCTCTTTTCCCTTAATTCCAATTTCAACAGGTACATAGGTAACATCTTTTGATTTTGGATCTGGTATTCTGACTGCCCGTTTCCCTTGATATGGTTTTATTGCCGCATTCGGAACTGCTATGACATCTGTCACTTTATTGGTTGTAATTGTGGCGTCTGCTTTCATACCAGTTCTGAGTTGTTCGTCTGCATTGCGTATTTCAATATAAATGTTGTATCGAATAACACCCTGAACATTTGTTCCGATAGTATCAACCCTTTTAACAATTCCCTCATAGGTATGACCATTTAAGACATTTACATCAAGAACTACCTCCTGGCCTTCTTTAATTTTGGTAATATCTGTTTCGCTTACTGATATCACTACTTCTGCATGAGCAATACCCGCAATAACAACTAAGGGCGATACTGCAGAGGCTACCGTCTTAACCGAACTTCCCCGATCAACTGAGAGATTAGCTATAGTTCCATTTGATGTCGCTTTTACCGTTGCATTTTGCGTTGATTCATAGAGTAAATATGCATTATGAACCGCGATTTGAGCTTGAGATATGACAGCTTGCTGTTTTTTATAGTTGCTTTCTGCGGCAAACCAATCTTTTTGAGCAATATGAAATTCTGGAAGTTCGCGCTGTTCTGTTTTGGGTGTTCCGTCAGATTCTTCGTATTTATCACTTTCTGCTAACTGTTTATAAATATCCCATTTTGAAAACAAGGCTGATTGTAACGAATGCAGTGTTGCTTGTGCTGTATCTAGTGTATTTTTTGCTGCTAAGTATGCTGCTTGTGCTTGAGCTTTTTCCTGCTCCGTTGCACTGCTTCTTATAACCATTAACTTTTGACCGTTACTCACAACATCACCATTTTTAACAAATACTTCTTCAATAATACCGTTGGTCGGTGAATAAACATCGATCCAACCATTAACACTAATAGACCCAGTTTCTGAAACTGTTTCGATAATGTCATCTTTAGTTACCTCAACTAAAGTGTATTTTGGCTGAGATGTCGCTCTTGAATAACTAACCAATAAAATACCTATTATGGCTAACAATATGCCAATTACGATAAATTTCTTTTTGCGCGATAAACGACGGAAAGCTCTTATTGGATTTCGCATATGACATAGATAAGAATACCATATTTAAACCTCAATGGAGCGTGATGTTGGCCCATTTGAGAACAATATTGATATTAACGTTTTTCTGGAGTATTAACTCATTTTTTTAGGTTACCAAGGGGAAAAAACGAGTCGTCTTACTAATATTAGAATGGCATAATTAACATGCTATCAATATAATTAAAAATACAAGAATAATAATTTAGCTACCTACTTGGAAAACTGCATTATATCCAGTGTTTTTAATCTGTTCTATTATATCTTTTTCAGAAACCTTTTCTTCATCGAATTCAATTTCAGTCTCTTGCTTGGCATAGTTGGTTTTTGACATTCTGACTCCATCTAAATCTTCTAGGTCAAAATCTACATTCATAGCACAAGAACTACAATGCATTCCCTCTATTGTTAGTTTTTTCTTAATAATCTTGCTCATATGACTTCTATCACCCCTGTATACATTCCCATTGAACAGGCAAACGTAATTCTTCCTTTTTTTTGAGGAGTAAATGTAAATGTATATGTTTCATTTGCTTGTAAGTTTTTACTAATACCCAAAGATGGAATTCTAAAAGCAGATGCACAACTAAAAGCATTGTTTCCGATTAATTTTACTGTTACAGGAAGCCCTTTTTTCACCCTCACATAATTTGGAGAATATCCTCCTGAATTAACGATAATTTCTACTGTTTGACTCAGAGGTGCTTCTGTATATAACTTTTCTTCACTTTTTGGCTTAAAGGTATTGTTAAAAACATTTGTTATTGATTGTGAGTTAACTGGAAAACCAATAGCAATTAACGATCCATTTATTGAAGTTAGTCCTAAATACATGACTGCTACAGCTGCAATTTTTAAGAATTTGCTTTTGAAGTTCTCTCCCATGATACTAGTTAACCATCCAATTCCAAAAAATAATGGTACTGTTCCTAAAACAAATGTCGCCATTATTGCTGCACCCAAAAAAGCATTTGCACTACTGATAGCTAATGCTTCCATTGCTAGAGTAGTTCCGCAAGGAATAAAAATTGTCATTGTTCCAAGCAAAGCTGGTGCAAAAATATCTTTACTTCTGGACTGATTTCTGACTTTTCTTGTTAACCATCTTGGAGGTTGGATAACCGCATATCTAAATATTGGATGAATATTCAAAAGGTTCAACGCTATTGCGAGCATATACAAGCCTGCTATAAGCTGCATAATGATTTGTGCTGTCTGACTAATTCCAACTGCACCACCAAAAGCACCTAAGATAAATCCCAAAACTGTATATGCGATGAGTTTTGCAATAAGAAATGCAAAAGTTGGGTAAAATGTACGCTTTCGGTTAATCTCTTTTTCAACTTCTTCATCTTCTCTTGCCGCAATCACAGATGCTAAAAGTCCGCCCTGCACAGCAAGACATGTTAACCCTCCTACCGTTAAACCTGTTATAAATATTACTCCCAAATTCATAGTTATTTATATGTTAGCTTTTTTAAGTAATAATGAATTTCCAACTACAGAAATTGAACTTGATGCCATAGCAATAGATGCAAAAATTGGATTTAATAGTATTTGAAAGAAAGGATAAAGAACTCCCATAGCTACTGGAATAAGAAGAACATTATATCCAAAAGCCCAAAACAAATTCATCTTAATAGTTCGCATTGTCTTTTTTGAGAGTTCAACAGCAGATACTACTGATGTTAGATCTTTATTAATAAGTGTAATATCTGCAGCCTCTATTGCAACATCTGTCCCAGAACCCATTGCTATACCAATGTCAGCAGCAGCTAAAGCTGGTGCATCATTTATTCCATCACCAACCATGGCGACTACGCTCCCTTCTTGCTGTATTTTTCGAACTTCTGCTTCTTTTTGGTCAGGTAAAACTTCTGCCAGCACTTTTTTTATACCCAATTTTGAAGCGATAGCATTAGCTGTTCTTTGATTATCACCTGTGATCATGACCACTTCTATTCCTTTCTTTTTAAGACTGTAAATAGCGTCTTTTGCAGAGTCTTTTATAGTATCAGCAACAGCAATTAGTCCAGCTAATTCGTCTGCAATACTCAGCATCATCACTGTCTTACCATCATTCTCCAATGCTTCAATTTTTTCAATAAAAGAATCTAACATAATATTTTCTCTATCCATAAGTCTTTTATTTCCAAAAACTACTTTTTTATTACCTACTTTACCTTCAACTCCATATCCTGCTATAGCCTTAAATCTAGTTACTGAATCGATAGTAACTTGTTTTTCTTCCGCATATTTTAGTATTGCATCAGCTAAAGAATGTTCTGATCCTTTTTCTATTGATGCTGCATACATTAATAACTCTTCTTGAGTAAATTTGTTTGATGGAACAATATCTGTTACTTCAGGTCTTCCTTTTGTAAGTGTTCCTGTCTTATCAAAAATAATTGTGTCTACTTTGTGTGCAATTTCTAGACTTTCAGCATCTTTTATCAAGATTCCTTTTTGTGCACCTAGTCCTGTCCCAACCATTATGGCTGTTGGTGTTGCAAGTCCCATAGCACACGGACAGGCTATAATAAGCACTGCAACTGTATTAAGTAAAGCATAAAGCAAAGCTGGATTTGGACCAAATACATACCAAATTCCAAAAGTAGCAAAAGAAAGCATTATAACAATCGGGACAAAATAAGATGAAATCGTATCAGCTATTCTTTGTATCGGAGCCTTTGATCCTTGTGCCTCCTGAACGAGCTTTATAATTTGGGCGAGCATAGTATCTTGACCAACTTTGGTTGCTTTATATATAAATGTACCAGTTTTATTTATCGTGCTGCCAACAACCATATCACCAATCTGCTTCTCTACTGGCAGACTTTCTCCAGTAATCATTGATTCGTCAATTGATGAGTCTCCATCTAATAACACTCCATCAACAGGAATCTTTTCACCAGGTCTAACTCTAATCACATCTCCAGTTACAACATTTTCAATTGGAAGATCAATTTCTTTTCCTTCTTTTATAACTCTTGCTGTTTTCGCCTGTAAGCCTATCAACTTTTTGATAGCTTCTGATGTTTGTCCTTTTGCTTTGGCTTCAAAATATCGACCGAGTAAAATTAACCCGATGACAATAGTAGATACATCGAAATAAGGCATTGCCTCGAGTCCTAAATCCATAACCAACTCTGGAAAAAATGTTACAAAAGCAGAATAGACATAAGCTACAGTCGTACCTAGTGCAACAAGAGTGTCCATGTTTGCCGTTCTGTGTTTCAAAGCAGGTATAGTTGCTCTATAAAAATCTAGTCCTACCCAGAACTGTACAGGTGTAGCAAGAAGCAATTGAACCCAAAAATTCTTTAAAATTTCTGGAGCAAAATTCATAAGTCCAGGAAAACTCCCCCAAAGAACAAGTCCTCCTAGGAACAGACTTACAATAACTTTATTTCTTACTTTATTAATTTCATTTATTCTTTCAATCTTTTCCTGATCTTCTGAAAGTGTTTCTTGTTCTGTAACAATTGTATAACCAACCTTTCCTACAGCAGATGATATTTGTTGCTCACTGCATTCTATGGGATTATACGTAACTGTAGCTTTCTCAGTTGCTAAATTCACAACTGCATCTTTAACTCCAGGAGTTCTAGTAAGAGATTTTTCAATCACTTTGACGCAAGAAGCACAATGCATTCCTTTAATTGGATATGATTTTTTTATCTCTTTCATACTAAATAACGTTTATCTTGCCATGAAACATATTCATCCCACATGAAAACTGGTACTCTCCTACTTTATCGGGTGTAATTTCTACTGAAACTTTTTGATTTAGTGGCAGATATTTTTTTACTTTAAAATCACTTAAAATAACTTCCTCTAAACAACTTGAAGGATCTTGACGTAAAAAATTTATCTTCGTGGTTTTGTTTTTTGGTATAGATATAACTTCTGGTTGATATCCACCATTTACAATTATGTCTACAGAATCAGAAGTAACGAGGGCTACTTCTTCTTTTTTCATAAGAAAGAACCAATAAGTAAATGCTATTCCACTAATGCTAAATAATAGTACGAATATGTTATCTACTTCCATACGTTTTCTCCTTAGAAGAAGTGCAACACGTGCACCTCTCCCCAAAAGACTACGTTATTACTCCCAATCTTGATACCATTGCCTCATTTCTTCAATCTCTTTCGTTTGAGCGTTTATTATGTCATCTGCCAATTTTTTCATCTCTGGTTTTTGAGTCTGACTCTTAAGCATGTTGGCCATCATAACTGCCATCTGATGATGAGGAATCATCTCTTCTATAAAGGCCTTATCAAAATCCAAAGCGTTTTCAAGTCTCGTCATGTCAGTTTCATTACCCATCATTCCCATATGCATTCTTCCTCCTTGCATCATGCCATGTTGATTCATAACATTTATGTCTGATGGAACTTCTTTTCCATACCAATCTAAATACCACGACTTCATTTGATCTATCTCCTGACCTTGAGAAGTGATTATTGCATCAGCCAATTGTTTAATTTCAGACTTTTGAGCCTTCTCTTTTGCAATCTTTGCCATAGTGATGGCATCTTCATGGTGAGGTATCATCTGTTCAATAAAATGTGCATCAATCCCATTTGAGTTTTGGACTATGCTTGGTTGATATGAGCTCCTAAACCCCATCATTCCCATAAAATTTTGATTGTTTAATCTTATCAAGGTAAATGCAGTTACCCAAACAAGAAATCCTCCGATTAGTAAGCCGCCTAAACCATATTTCAATTTATCATCCATTTTGTTCTCACCTCCTATTTATTAATCCTTTTAAAAAGAGTAACCAGCTCAGAAGTTGCTTTTTCTTTTTCATTCATCATTTGATGGGAAACATGTGTTTTTACGTGTCTCTCAAATAATACAGAGTCTAAACTTTTTAATGAATTTTGAATTGCGAGGCTCTGATTAAGCAGATCGATACAATATTCATCGTTGTTAATCATTTTTGCAAGACCATCAAGTTGACCTTTAATAATGTTAATTCTTTTTTGAGCCTTTATTTTTACATTATTATAGTGAGATTTCATACATTGTTTATATACCCCAGGGGGGTATATGTCAAGTTAGCAATTTTTTTCAGTGGCTTTCTTTAAAATATCCTAAATAACATATCCATATAAATGACGCATATTTTGCTAACATTTATATACTTTATTTATTGTTACAATACTAATGTAAAATAAAAGAAAAAGAATTGAATTTTAATTCTTTAGTATTTCTATTAACTAAAGCAGGGATATTTTCAAAGTTATTAATTATATCTCTTAAGAAAAAATTACTCTCATGGATTGAATTATGACCGGGAAATACATGGTCAACATTAGGGAGATAGAACTTTAAATTAACTACAGAACCAACATATTTTCTCCAGTTCGACTCTGGAAGAAATGCATATAGTGGACCAGGATAGAGTGTATCACCGGTAAATAAAGCTGCATATTTTTCTATATAAAAACAAGAAGATCCAGGAGTATGTCCTGGTGTATTAAAGCAATCGATAATAAAGGTGTCAGAAAATATTTTTGTATGATTGTTAAATATATGGATATTATTCTTACCTGAAACTGAAAATTTTTTAGGGAAAAATCCATCTGAATAAAATTTACTAAATGTTAGCTCAGGAATATCAGAAGAAACAAAACCTGTTTCCAGTTTGTTCTTTTCAAACTCGTTATCATAAACCCAAACATCATCAAAATTTCCAATACCACCAATATGATCCCAATGAGAATGAGTCAACAATACTGTTATTGGACACAAAGTTATTGCTTTTATCTCGTTATATATAGATTCATATCCCATACCGGTATCAATTAAAAATGCTTTTGTTCTGTCTACAATAAGATAAGAGATTACCTTCTCCCAATGAGAAAATTCTGCAAAAGCATAAATATTTTTATAAACCCGATTCACGGTAAACCAAGATTTTTTCATAGTATTGCTTCGAGCAGAGTTTGAGGGTTCGTACGCAACCCTCTTTCTCTACCCTAATTTATGGGATAATCCCCCAAACGTTTGACTCCTGATAGATAGCTATTCCATCATTTGTCCTCCAATTACCTACTTCTCCACATTCCCAATTGCCTGGAGAAGTTTCTCTCCATAGATCAGGTTTATACGTTTGCTTGTAATCCTCAAATCTTGATAATGGGATAGTAACTACCATTGCTTGTGAATCTTCTTTCAACATCCTCATTCCGTTCCACCATAAACTTCTTAACCATGGATCAATAGGTTTTTCTGTTCCAGACTGCTTCATCATGCAATATTCCCAGAACGGTAAAGTAAATCCTAATTGTTGTTTTGCCATTCCATATCCACTCGGCCGAAATGATCCGAGGATATATTGTAACCCTAGTTCCTGAGCTAACTGTTTAGCATAAGTAATGAGTCTAGTAGGTAACTGTTTACCCTTTGCTTGAGGAGCTACATTCATTGACATGAGTACTAAGGTGTTTCCATGTGATTGATATGTTTCACTATAATCAGTAGTATTAAAACCAGCCACATTATCCCAACTTAATAATGTATCAACACTTCCATCCCAATTAATCTGATTCATTGATAAACTTGCTGATAATAAACCGTTATCTTTTATAAGTAACTGACCTTTAGGAAAAATAGTTGCTCTACCCGCAATTGTTTCTACACTAGCCTCAAGCCACGGTGCCCAATTGGGATGCTCAAGTTGTGTATAGATACTCAAAGCATCTCCAGGTTTCCATTGTTCGATAATCAATCTAGATTGCTGCAATTCGTATTTTTCATAATTTATGTTCATGTTTTTCACCTCCTTTCCACAAAAAAAACGCCTCTTTCACTCCTAAATTTCTTTAGAAGGAATAGGGGCGTTTTATAAAACGCGGTACCACCCTAATTCCATTAACTATAAAAAAACCACCTTTACGGTGGATTTCAGAAAATATAGCTAATGCTCATTTATCTGCGCTCCGTTGCCGACACGCATTGTCATATTTTTACGGGGGACTTCCGTCGTAGTAATGCTTATTTAAGGCTTTCTCCTACGCAGCTCGTCTATTGCGATAGACTCAAACGCATTTTCGAATTATTAAATTACTATACAAAGAAACTATTTCCTTGTCAATACTTACTATAGGTTTTAACTGATTACAAAAGTATTATGACTTTTTGGTAAAGACAAAATATTAGTACTGTTCTTATCTGCTTTTTGTAAACTATGTAAAAAAAGCCCATTTAATTACTTACTATCATAAATAAATTTTAGATATATTTATCAACCCAAAGCAGGATAGTGACATTTCTTAAATTTTTTCCCTGATCCACACCAACAGGGATCATTTCTGCCTATTTTATGTTCATGTTTAACTGGTTGCTTTACCGATTCTGTATTGGTTCTGGCTTTTGCAGCTGATTTTGAAATTACTGTTTCGGTTGGCAGAGAAACAGCAGTCTTGTTTTCTTCTGTAGAAGTTTTTTTCGTTTTCTCTTTTTTATTTTCTGCTGATGGTGCTGCTTGAATTTGAGTGACTGCTTGAGGAGCAGTTTGTACTTCTACTTTATATATTCTTCTGACAATTTCCCGATCAATATTGGCAATAAGTTGTTCAAATAGATTAAATGCTTCATGTTTATACTCTACAAGCGGCTCTCTTTGTCCGTATCCACGAAGACCTATACCTTCTCGTAAATCATCGATCGCATCTAGATGTTCCATCCAGTATGTATCAATAGCTTGTAAACTTACCCAGCGTTCGATCTGTCTGGTAACTTCTGGAGATATTTGCTGTTCTCTTGAATCATAAAGTTCTCGAGTCATCATGGTAAGATAATTTACCACTTCATCTTTACTTTTCATCGTTTTAAGATGATCTGTTAACTGATTAATGGAATGTTGATCAAAAGGAATAATTGAAGAAATTTCTTTTGCTATACGCTCTTCATCTACTGATCCACTTCCATCTTCTTTCACTAACATTCCTCCCAGAATAGAAATCTCTTCTGCAATTTTTTGGAGTGTTGCTTCTTTTTGACTTTCTCCTTCTAGGATAGCTCTTCGGCGTTTATAAATAATTTCACGCTGTTTTGTTATTACATCATCATACTCAACTAAATGTTTTCGGGAATCAAAATGGAATCCTTCTACTTTTACTTGTGCTTGTTGGATAGCACGACCAACCATAGGATGTTCGAGTGGAACGTCTTCCGGTAATTTAAATAAAGTCATGAGTCTTGAAACTTGTTCTCCACCAAAAATACGCATAATGTCATCTTCTAGTGAAACATAGAACTTACTTGCTCCTGGATCACCTTGTCTTCCTGCTCGTCCCCTTAATTGATTATCTATTCGTCTGCTTTCATGTCTCTCACTCCCGATCACCCGTAAACCACCAAGAGAGACTACTTCATCGTGATGTTTTTGCCATTCATCTCGGTGTTTTTTATATTCTTTATCTGATTCAACTTCCCATCGTTCTTTTTTGGAACCGCCTAAAATAATGTCTACTCCTCGACCTGCCATATTGGTTGCAACAGTCACAGCGCCTTTTTTACCCGCTTCAGCAATAATCATCGCTTCGTTTACATGATTTTTAGCATTTAATACCTGATGCGGAACACCTTTACGCTTAAGGTAATCACTTATGATTTCGTTTTTATCAATGGATGTTGTTCCAACTAATACTGGTTGTCCTCTTTTATGAGAATCGATAATATCTTGCACTATAGCTGCATATTTCGCTCTAGTTGTTTTATAAATACTGTCAGTTTGGTCATCTCGTTTAATAGGACGATGGGTGGGAATTGCAATAACGTCGAGATTATAAATTTTGTGAAATTCTTCTGCTTCTGTTACAGCAGTTCCTGTCATACCTGCTAATTTTTCATACATTCTGAAGTAATTTTGAAGAGAAACTGTAGCTAATGTTTTACTTTCCTGTTGGATTGATACCCCTTCTTTTGCTTCTATTGCTTGATGAATACCTTCAGAAAATCTCCGACCATTTAACAATCTTCCTGTAAATTCATCTACAATTATTACTTGACCATCTTTTACGATATATTGTTTTTCTCGATGGAATAAAGTTCTTGCTTTTAAGGCTGCCTCCACATGATGAACTGCATCAAAATCGCTTTCATAAATATTTCCTACACCTAATAATTTTTCTAACTTTAGTACACCATGATCGGTTAAATGTGCCGTTCTTAACTTTTCATCGATTGTATAATCTGTATCTGAACTTAATTTTTCAACGAGCTTTGCATAATCATAATACTTATGCGTTGCTTCCATAGCGGGAGCTGAAATGATGTGTGGTGTTCTTGCTTCATCGATCAATACTGAATCAACTTCGTCAACTATTGCATAATGGTAATCGCGTTGAACTACCTGTGAAATATCTGAAACCATGTTGTCTCGCAAATAATCAAACCCATATTCACTGTTAATACCATAGGTAATATCTGCTTGGTATGCTTCTTTTCGACTGATAGGTTTTAACGATCTCAGTCTCCAATCAACTGCTGATTCATCTACATAGTCTGGATCATATATAAAAGATTGTTCGCTAATAATCGCTGACACTGATAACCCTAAAAAGTGAAAGACATGAGCCATCCATCCTGCATCACGTCTTGCTAAGTAATCGTTAACTGTCACTAAGTGAACACCTCTACCTGTTATAGCGTTTAAGTATAATGCTGGACTTGCAGATAATGTTTTTCCTTCTCCTGTTCTCATTTCTGTAATTTTTCCTTCATGGAGAGAAATTGCGGCAATAAGTTGAACGTCATAGTGACGTTCTCCAATTGTTCGTTTAGCCGCTTCTCTTGCTAATGCGAATGCTTCGGGAAGAAGACTGTCTAGTGACTGACCGGAATGAAACCGTTCTTTTAGTTCTGCAGTTTTCTTAGGGAACTCTGCAGGTTTTAATGCAGCCATATCTGATTCAAGCCTGTTAATACTCTCAACAATAGCTTTAATTCTATTTACTTCTCTTTCGTTTGAATCAAATAATTTTGATATAAACTTTAACATAATGATTTGGATTGGGTAGAAAGATTCATTTTACCATAAAACCCCATCAAATATTGATGGGGCTTCGGGCAGACGAAGAAACTATTCTTTTTTATCGTCTTTAATAATTTCTTTGCTATTATCAGATTGCCGGAGTAACACAAGATTGTCAAGAGGAAACAGTCTGTACTATTGATTGTTCGCATAAAAAAAATAGTTTCTATTAATTGATTTAGCTTTAACTGATGAGAATATTAGAGTTAATGAATTCTGAAGCTTCCTTGCTCTTTGTTTATATTCATTCATTCGTTGAAAATTAATCAGAAGTTTCCCCTTCTTTTTTGTAATCAGGGAGATTTGATGTATAAATTCTTTTTGCTCTACAAATTCTGGGATATCATTTCCTATAAACAGGTCAACAATAACCATATCAAATACTTCTGAATTTTCTCTTATATAAATTTTTGCATCTTGATGTATAAACTTGATATTTGCTTTGTCTAAGTTAAAGTATTTTTTTGCAATAGTGATAATCCGTGAATCAATATCTACGCCAGTAATCTGGATGTTTTGTTGAATGGATAAACATTTGTGTATAACTGTTCCCCCGCCAACTCCTAAAACGAGGATTTTTGCGTTTTGTTTTAGTGATATTGAAAATGCACTGAAAACTTGATTATACAGATCTGTAACATAATCACCTGACTGCAAAATACCATTTACAATAAGCGATACTGATCCTCTAAATTCTTCTATTATGATTGATTTATTAAACTTTGATGATGTCGTCAAATGACGATGGGGGAAGATATGTGAAACGAAATTTAAGATTTCGATATTCTTTCCTTTCCAAGTAATGGTTGCAAAACGGTAGGAATATTTACTGACCCATCTTCTTGTTGATAATTTTCAAGTATAGGAATGAGGATTCTTGGTGATGGAACAGCAGTGTTGTTTAAGGTATGACAATACTGTAAATTACCATTCTTATCACGATATCGAATATTTAATCGACGAGCTTGAAAATCACCCATTATTGAGTTGGAACCCACTTCTCCATAACTATTTCTACCTGGCATCCATGCTTCTATATCATATTTCTTAACTTGTGGTTCTCCCATATCTCCTGTGCACATATGTAATACACGGTAAGGTATTTCCAGATCTTTTAAGATTTCTTCAGAATTTTGTCGCAACTCTTCATGCAGTGCAATTGATGATTCCATATCGCTTTTGCCAATAATTACTTGTTCGATTTTGTTAAATTGATGGACTCTGTACGCCCCTTTTGTGTCTTTACCATAACTTCCTGCTTCCCGTCTAAAACAGGGTGAGAATGCAACAAACTTTTTTGGCAAGTCATCTTCTTTTAACACTTCGTTACTATAATAGGCTGTGACGGGTACCTCTGCCGTTCCAGCTAAATACTGATCATCTTTTTCTAAGTGATATACTTCTTCTCTTCCCCAGGGGAACTGTCCATTTCCAAATAATGTAAATTCTTTTACTAAAGAAGGTGCCATGATTGGTGTATACCCTTTGGCAATTAATTTTTGAAATGCATAAAATAATACTGCAAATTCTAACTGTGCACCTTCGTTTTTTAGAAAATATCCTCTAAATCCACTTACTTTTGCTCCTCGTTCAAAATCGATAAGATCCAGGCTTGTTGCTAACTCGACATGATCTTTTACTTTAAAAGAAAACTCTTTTATCTTCCCTTCTTTTTTTACTTCTACATTTGCTGTTTCATCTTTTCCAATGGGTACAATATCTAAGGGAATATTGGGAACTGTATACATTAAGCTTAAAAATTCTTCTTCGACACTGCGTAAGTGTTCTTCTGTTTTTTGACCTTGCTCTTTCAGCTTTTTTCCTTCTTCTCGAATTTCATCAATTGATGCACCAGCAGTTCGCTTCTTTTGTAGTTCGTTTCGCTGTCTGTTTATTTCATCAACTGACTGAACAAGTTTTTTACGGGTATCATCTACCGAAAGTAATCTTTCCCAATCGACTTGTCGGTTTTTATTTATGGCTGCATTTTTGCAGAGATCTAAATTTGTTCTGATAAAATTAATATCTAACATAGACTCGATACATGAAATTGTACTATAGAACTCTCTAACGCGCTATCTTGAGTAGTTCTTTTTCAATAATGGGCTTCATTTTTTCAACGGCCATTCTTCGATGATTATAGGTTTGGGTTTCTTCTGGCGTTAAGACTGAATGATCGTAATATTTATTGAGTTCTGGTATAAAAAAAACTGAACGAAATGGAAATCCAGGAGTCCGAAAGGGAGAGGGTTGTTCAGCTATTACTCCTTTCACAATTCCTTCTGTAGTAAACACCTTTTGATCTTGGGTGACTAAAGCCAAGATTAGATGCATTTGTGCGCCTCGATTCTTTACTGCCTTCATACGTTCAAAGGTATATGCTATCAAGGCTTCGTCTTCATCATCTTTAGTTTTAGAAATCCAGCGATGTGAATCTACTCCTGGTTCTCCATTTAAAGCGTCTATTTCTATCCCTCCATCATCAGCAAGACAGGCAAGCCCAGTTTTTTCATGATAAAATTGCGCTTTAAATACGGCATTTTCCATGAATGTTCTTCCATCTTCGGGAGAATTTTGAGAAATACCCGCTTCGTTTAATGTAATAAGATGTAGAGGAAGATCTTGCAAAAAAAGTGTAATTTCTTTTATTTTAGCTGCATTATTGGTGGCTAAGACTAATTGCTGCATAATGATCAAGATTATGAAAATACTTTTGTAGATGTTCTATCATACTTTCCGGTGTTTCGACAAATTCATAGAGATTTTTTAAATTATCAGAGATAAATCCTTCATCTTCAATTTTTTTAAATATTCCAGTTAAAGGTTCATAGAATGTACCTAAAAACAAAAGAGGTGTCATGGGAGATACTTCTCTAAATTTTTTCCGTTGGGTAATTTGAAGAGCCTCTACAATAGTGCCTAATCCTCCAGGCAATACAATAAATGCATCTCCTAACGATAATAATCTATCATTTCGCTCATCAAATCGTTCATACACTTCATGATGATGGAAAAAATCAGGAATAATTTGCTCTGCACGATGGTTAATACATATTCCCCAGGATATCCCACCTGCCTGAAACGCTCCTCTATTTACTGCTCGCATCATTCCTGGACCACCGCCTGTTATTGTTACATACCCATGATCTGCCAAAGCCATACCCACATTAAAAGCAAGGTTTAGATATTTATCAGGAGCATTCGCACCAGCAAAAACAGCAACTTGAGGTTTTCTCTTCATTTATATATTGTGAACTATTTTTCAGATGAAAACTAGAGTCTTTTTAAGAGAATTTACAAACCCAATTGATCTGATTCTTGTTGCATCGCAGTTAGAGCAACACTGATAAATTCTTGTAATGAAATACCAAGTTTTTCTTTACATTGTTCTATGTGAGCCCGATCAACTGCTTTTGCAAATTCTTTGGTTTTCCACTTTTTGAGGACTGAGTCTACAGAGACACTGGATAATTTTTTATCTGGTCTTGTTAATGCTACAGCAACAATAAAACCGGTTAATTCATCACACGTTTCTAAAGACCACTCCATGATTCCATCAATTTCTGCTAATTCTGTAAATTTTCGGTTATGAGATTGTATTGCTCGAACAATTGGGCCTTCTGTAATATGTACTTCTTGCAACCATTGTAATGTTTTTTTTGTATGTTCTTCTGGTGTGTCTTTGGTTTCTTCCCAATCGGAATCGTGAAGAATACCTACAATTTCCCACACTTGCGGATTGCCGCCAAAACGAGTTGCTAAAGCTCTCATAACAAAACCTACAGCATAACAATGGCGACGAAGATTTTCGTTTGTTACATGATCATGAAGAAGTTTGCGGGCTGATTCTACCGAAAACCCATCTGGAACTGCTTCAGGATTTGTCTGTTTAGCTTCTGATTGTCGTATGTTTGGTTCTGATCTATCGGTAAATCCATAAATCTTTTTTGATTGTTCACTCACATGATGGCGCAAGTGAGGAAATAATGTTCCTTCTCTTGCTGTTACTCCTTCTAAAAACCAAAAGACTCTTTCACTATGACCATACCCAGAGGTAGGCGGCATCCCATACTCAAGCATTTCTACAAAATCGATATCCATCATTTGTGCTTCATCATCACCTGCATTTCGGGCCAGCTGTTGTTCCTTAAATCGTTCAAATTGATCGATAGGATCATTTAATTCTGAATATCCATTCCCTAATTCACTTCCAGCTAAAAGGACATGAAATCGCTCGGTTAATTCTGGATTTTCTGGAATAGATTTAGATAAGGGAGACATAAACTTTGGTTCATTAACTAAAAATGCAGGTCCTGATACTGTTTTACGAATAACCTTCCAGAGATTATCAATAAGACGACTTCTGTTTATTGCTCCTTCTAATACAATCCCTTGTTTTTTTAAAACTTGTGTCATCTTTTCATTTGAATCAGCAAAAATATCTATACTTAATCGTTCTTTTATAGTGACTCCATAGTCTATTTCTTTCCACTCATCATTTAAATCAAACGTATGTTCTCCTTTAGTAAATACAGTTTTTCCATAGACTTGTTTGGCTATTTCGCGGAACATATCTCGAACAAGAGTCATATTATCTTTGTAGTTTGCATACGCCCAATACCACTCAACCTGATGGTATTCTGGTAAATGTTCATCACTTATCCCTTCATTACGAAAATTTGGTCCAATAGTAAATACCTTTTCAAACCCACCACCTATAAGCCTTTTTTGATACAACTCAGTAGAAATACGAAGATAAAAATCTTGACTTAGTGCATTCATGTGGGTAACAAAAGGACGTGCATCAGCTCCACCTGTAACATGTTCAAGAACAGGTGTTTCTACTTCCATAAATCCATGTTTTGTTAGAAAACTACGATTTACCTCCCAAAACTTTGCTTTTCGTCTAAAGATCTCTCGACGTTCAGGATTCATTGTCAAATCTAAGTATCTTCTTCTAAAGATTATTTCTGGATCTTTTATGCCTTCATGTTTATCTGGCAAAGGACGAAGTGACTTGGTGATAATGCGCAATGTGTCTACTAAAATTGAAATTTCACCTGCAGAAGTTTTAGTAATTTCTCCCGTTGCCTCTAAAAAATCTCCAACATCAATGAGATCTAAATCAGAAAAACCGATTATTTGTGTTTCTTTTTTGGTATCCTTTATAGTTCCTTTTTTTATAAATAACTGTATAGAACCTGATTGATCCTGCAAATCTCCAAACACCAGATTTCCATGTTCTCTCAGTGACATGAGTCTACCTGTTAAAGAAACTGTTTTACCATTATATGCATCAAATGCATCTTTAACTGTTCCATTTGCTACATCTTTCTTTGACGTAGCAGGATAAGGATTGATACCTAACTGTTTCAGTTTGGTTACTTTTTGTAATCGTATATCTCGTAAATCTTCTAACGTTGGCATATGAGTTGTATTATCAAGAATTTTTACACTTCATTCAAGGATACGCTTGAATTAATACATTTTTATACATTGATGATAATGTTTCTAAACTTGATAGTAACACGTATTCATTCGGTGCATGAGCATTTCCACCATCCGGTCCCCAGGTAAGAACGGGGATACCCAATGTTGCAAGTACATTATCATCTCCAACAGATTGTCGAGTATGTAGCTTTATTTGTTTTCCTGTCGTTTTCTTAATAATAGTTTTAATCGTCTTTAGATGTGGAAATGTACCAAATGAGTAAGAAGGAAGATACGGTGTTTTGCGTTCTTTTAAGGTTACAGATGTGCGAAAAATCTTTGATAAACGTGATTGAATTTGATCTATAGAATCATTAATACCAATAATTGCTTCTATTGAAAGATGTACAGAAGCACAAACACTCATTCCTACAGACTCACCTTCAATACTTCTTACTTGAATAACTGTTCCAAATTTTTTTTGCCAAGTTTTACGAAGTTTGTATAGGTCTGATATCAACGAAGATGATAATTCTACAGCATCGATACCATCTTTATACTTGGCTATATGGGCTGGTTTACCAATTATGGTTGTTTGGAAAACACATCTCCCTGTTCTTGCGGTTGTGATTCCATGTAATCCTAAATCAAAATTAGGTTCTGCAGATAGTATTATATCTACATCCGAAAAAAACTCTTTGTTCTTTTCTAACACAGTCCATGCCCCTTCAGATAATTCTTCTTCATCTACGCACAACATTATTTTTACAGGTGTTTTTGTTTGACTAACTGCCTTTAGAAATGCGACAATTCCGCCTTTCATGTCATATGTACCTAAGCCATACAAATAATCACCTTTCTGAGTAACTTGAAAGGGATCTGTCTTCCATTCTTCTTTTTGTACTAATTGAACGGTATCCAGATGACCATAAAATAGTGGATATGTTTTTGCTTTCCCTCGCGTTGCTAAAATATTTTTTCTGTTATTTCCAATATCTATGGTGTTAGTGATAAATCCTAACGCTAACAATTTATTTTCTAACAGTTGGGATAACTTCTGTTCATGTGGTGAAAAAGAAGGAACAGCAACTAATTCTGATAAAAGTTCAATAATCATACTCGTTGTACATTTTGTAATAATTGTTCCTTGGTCAACGACATGGGCATTAAATTATTATATTCGGAAGCACGAGTTCCCGATGGATCATTAATTGGTACCTGCTGATTAAGTTCACCGGTTCTTTGTATACCAAATAATTCCATCGTTTCTTTTGCAGATACTCTCCCCTGTGCCTTAGCAACAATGAGTACACCTTTAGATAAGGTATTACATTCTCCGAATACTACATCAGGTACATTTTCCCCATTTGCCAGATCTAGTAAGAGATTGCAGGATACCGCTGCATATAATCCTCTGTTGATATGTTCTGCATCAGTTGCCGCTTCTGTTATTTCAACCATTGAAATTGTTTGTCCATCAATTACAAGTTCTGCACGTTCAGCAATTCCTGCAGAAACTATTTTTCCGTTATGTCTTACAATCCCGATTGTATTATTTGGATTATTGCATAGTTCTCGAATATCTTCCTCATTCCAGCCAAATCGTTCATATAATGCATACAACTGACGTACTGTATCATCTAGCATTGAACCAGTACGTTCTTCGTTATTTAAAATTGATACGCTATAACCTTTTTCTTTGACCAGCTCAATAGTTTTTTGGTAGGGCCGAAACGATATTTGCTCAAGCACAGATAAATTTTCCTGAACTTTATCGTTATCAGATGGGTGTAATTGTCTTGATGGAGCATTTTTAGAAAGATAAATTATTGACTGTTGATCATTTACAGGAATAATAGATTCAACAAAATCAATCCAAATCTGTCCATCTTTTACTCCTTCACGAATCAAATCATTACTAATTAGAGCTCTGTGTTGTACACGTGTGCATTCTTGCGCATCTAATTTCTCCGTCGCTCTATAGAACTCTCGTAAATAAACAGATAAACCGCTTTGATCTGAAACATAATGTTCATGAATACCCTTATAACGATTAAACGAAGATGGACTTGGCTCACCAAATCCTCCGATACTACTTGTCCCGGTTATATGTTGCGGGACATCTGCTCCTTCAAGATTGTTTGTAAGTATTTCTATTGGCATAGTTGTATATACAAAAAAACCCTCTTTTTCAGAGGGATTTATTTCTCGAATTACTACATGTCACTCCAAGAAATCCCTCAGAGAAGGGAATTTTTGGCAGTTTTATCAATGCATGGAAGTAACATATAATTTTCGGTTATTATAAATCAAACTCAAGGAATGTCAAATTATTCAATACTGACAACCTTATATGTGATTTTGCCTGCAGGGGCTTCTACATGAATTTCTTCCCCTACCTTTTTACCAATTAAGGCTTTTCCGAGAGGTGATTCATGAGAAATTTTCTTTTGCATTGGATCGGCTTCCCATTCTCCTACAATGATAAAAGTTTCTTTTTTACCTTTAATATGAACAGTAACCGTGCTCCCAACACCTACAGAACCTTTACCATGAGATGTGACAATTTTAGCGTTATGAAGAATTTCTTCTAATTCACTAATTCGACCATCCATAAAGGCTAAATCCTGTTTTGCTGCCGCGTATTCACTATTTTCAGATAAATCTCCCAACTCTCGTGCATCTGCCAATCTTTGAACTGCAGCAGGACGTTTTTCATTAATTAGTGTTTCGTATTCTGACTTTAATTCTTCTAACCCTTCTTGGGTTAACATAACTTGATGTTGTCCATTTGTCATAACATCTCCTTAAAAAAATCTCCCTCACAACAGTGATGGGAGCCTACTTGCCCTTTTGTTTATTAGGGCTTAAATAAGTGCTTACAATGCATCATACTAGCCAAGTTCTGTTGCTATGTCAAGATTATATTGATACAATATTTGAGTTCAAAATAAACTAGTTACGTTCAGAATTCATCTATTTTAAATGCATAGTACATTTTGAACCTAAATGAACTTAAGCCCCTATCGTCTAGCGGCCTAGGACGACACGTTCTCAACGTGTAGATCGCCGGTTCGAATCCGGCTAGGGGTACTTGTAAAGGCCATTCAGAAATTAATGGTCTTTTTTTCTGATTAAGTAAAAAATGTAGAATTAATCTGTATTAGATCAAGATCAATATTAGCAATATCTAGCTTCAATAAAATATTTATTACTTCAATAAATGTCTAGGGTTGTACTTAATACACATCGGAGGGGGAATATAACAAGTAGAAAGCTTTTAGAATATTAATATATACTTATTTATACATGGAACAACCTGTAATTCGTAGTTTTATTAAAGGAAAAGTTACAGAAACTATTTTCAGGCTAATGTTTATAGAAGCAGGAGTATACAAAGTTTTACCATTTGGGTATGAGAATACCTTTCCTGAACTTTCACAATACAAATTTTCATTTGAATCAGATCAGATTCTTGATCAATTAAGAACAACTCCAGATTTTATACTTATTTCTAATGATAAAACCAAAGTATACATGGTAGAAGTGAAATATAGGAACCACATCGATTCAATTGAAATATTAAGAATTGCAAATAAATTAGAATCAAAATGGGGTATTAGCCAACTATTTATAGCAACTAATAAAAAATTTCATTTCGCATCATGTAAATCTATTATTGAAAATAATGGTTTTATACCCCCACTAGAACATTCATGGGTTTCAGAAGAAATTCAAAAAAAATACATCTCTTGCTTAAAAGAATATATTGAAATTCCTGATACTTTTATTAAAGAAGGTAAAAGTAAAACTTAACGAAATTTAATAAATAATTATTTCGAATTTGGTGAGCTAGGGGGTACCAAATACAATCGCTCGGCACATCCGAGCAGTTTTTTTATTATGTACTTCTGGTATATCTAAAAAACATAAATATTGTTATAACAGTCTCATTAAGTCCCGAGGTTAAAGAAAACTACTTTATGGAACAAAATATATCTATTTTTTCGAACCAATGTTAAAATTCGCTTCATGAACAAAGAATCCTTGCCTTCTCGCAATTCCAAAATTATTTATGGTCCAGAAGATTTATCCTCTGAAACTACTTTTGAAGAGTTGATAAAAAAAGTAGGAGGAAAAGCTGCAGGGTTGTTATGGATACAAAGATACCTCCCTCATATTCCTCAAGCTCGAATGATAGTAGCCCCTGTTGGCACACCTACACAAGAAATAATTACTGCAGCAAAAGAACAACAAATAAGTGAACCTTGGATTATACGAGCAAGTACGCCTATTGATAACCTTCCAGGAATGGAAAATGCGTTTCAAACTGCAATCTGTATGAAGGGAGGAAATGCTAAAGGGATAATTGATCGAGTTAAAATTGAAGGGGTTAGTGAAAGCCATCCATTTACTGAAACTAGTATTATTCTTGCAGAATACTCTAAAAGTAGAATACGTGGTACTCTTGTTGGTCACCCACATATAAATGATAAATTACTTGCAGGTATTACTGCAGGTACCTGGCCATTGACCAGCAATGGCTTTTACAGCATTGATCAAGGTAATAGTGCTTATTGGGAAGATTTTAGCAAATTATATAACGAAAAATACGCTCCATCTTCTGTGCCTGATGATTTATCAACATTATATGAATGGTATTATCAAATTAAATCTTTGCCCGGAATTACCCCTGAGATGACCTATCAATTAGAATTTGGGCTAAATCCATTATTACTTTTCCAATTACGAGACTTTATGCCAGTTCAACATGCAGATTTTCAAATAGAGAGTTCTATACGTTTAAGAGATGATATACCTGGTTATAATCCTATTGTGTTTGGAATCACCCCTCCAGAGGGAATTGAAGTTATAGTATACAATAAAGACGAAGAGGACCATAAAAATGGACATGAAGGAGTCGGAAAACCATTTGATGATTATGATTCTGGAAATGAATTTTCTGATAAAAACAGTATTTGTCTAGTTACTAGTCCTAGTTTCACACACTTTATCCATTTCCCCACCAGAGCTAATATTTTTTACTACGCAGGAGGATTATTACAACACGAAGATATTAGAAGAATGAGGGAATCCCAAGTTACTATTGTAAATGCTTCTGGTTTAGATTTTCCAAGTGGTACTACGATAAGAATAATTAGTGATGGAATACGTGTGAATGTTACGGAAGTTAAGTAAATCATCTAAAACCCTTATTCCAACAGGTAAAATACTCATACAAGTGCATTTTGATGGAATATAAAAAATGAACTCTGAAACGCTACTTCGATGAGAGAATAGTTTATTCCTGCTAGTTTCGGAGAGAAATGATCTGAATAAAACATTTAACTAATTTATTTATTCGAAATGACCAATGTAAACGATTTGCCATGTGGGATAATCCCTAGGTGTTTTATCTGTGACACCTATTAGGTGGAAAGTCTCAAAAAGGTATACTGTTCAGCTTTGATCTAGCCAATCAACTACAGAATACTGAACAACCCCAAGCTATTACCCATATAGTTGAATTCCGAGAAACCAAGTAATACAGGAAAAATTGACACTTTAGGAAAATACCATAAAATGCTTCGTTAATACTAACACTCAAGTTTTTTAAATATACAATGGATTATTTAATAAATGTTTATTTTAGTAAAATAATAGGAATATGGATGTAGTAACTATTAGTATAGTTTCTCTTATTGTATTCACAATATTGTGTGGAATCATAATTTCATTACTTATTACTAGGTCTATACATAATTATTATCAAAAAAACTCAATATTGACTGAAGGTGAATTACGATTTTATAGAATACTATCATTTCTTGTTAAAGATTCTTACTTTATATTTCCCCAAGTAAGATTAGCAAACGTTGTAAAGATACCAAAAGAACGATTTTTTTGGGAAAGCTTTAATCCTTTAGGAAGTAAATGTGTTGATTTTGTCCTGTGTGATAAAAAAACGGGAGAAACATTGTTGGTTATTGAATTAGACGACAAGACTCATACGTTACCACACAGAAGAAGAAGAGATAAGTTTGTAGATACGGTTTTGAAAAAAGCAGGAATTCCTATCTTACACCAACCATATTTGGGTAATTATAAAAATGAAGACTTAATAAAAAAAATTAACAAATGCGTTGGAAAAACCTTAATGTGAGTGTAAACCTATTCGTTAATGTTTTTATTCCTATACAGAAAGATTGCACTAATACATATTGTTATCATTAGTAATTGACAGGCAATACAGACTGGACAAATTACGTATAACTGAAACAACTCAACATAAGCTAACCATAAACAAAAAACTAGTCCAAAAGCTGCAGTTGCCAACAATATTCTTTTCTTTCTGAACAAAGCTGAAAAGAAAATAACAATATACCCTACTAATCCATACAGTGGAGTAGGTAATCCAAAGGTTTTAGCTACTTCTCCAGTAATAATTGCATCACAATTAATAACACTGTTTACATTACATGGTTTGAATGCAGGAACAAATAATTGTTGCCAGAATAAATAAATGGCCAACAATATTCCAAATATAGAAAAAATGGTAATAAGTCTATACAGTTTATTAAAACTCATATTTTCTTAACGTTATTTTCACTTCTAATCCCAATAAAAACTGTGCTCTTGCTTCTGCTAGTCGATATGCAATAGCATATCCTATACCAACTGCACCAGTTATTATTGCTGTTTTACCTGATAAATTTAGTAATTCATTCAAAGGTTTAACATCCTTATATTTACACCTAATAATTAAAGTATCTACAATATATTGATAATTATAAAAGCGTATAAATAGTATGCCCTGTGACAGTTATCACTAATTGCGGCTTTTTGTATGTTTTACTATTCCTCTAAAGAGAAACTCATACAATTCACTAATCACCTGTTTTCGATCATCACCTTTGGGAATATGTGGATAGTACTCTAACAAATATCCATTAATTGCATGGACTATAACTCTGGATTGTTTATCAATGTCTTTGTTTTTAAATTCACCTGTCGATATACCGTGTTCTAACACTTCCTTTATATGTAAATATGTTTTTTCTGGAAGAAAACCAGTACGCAAAATTGGAAATTCCTTGCGGTATGAAAAATAAAACTTCAATACACTTACTACTAAATCAGCATTATCAAACTGAAATTCTATCCTCTGTCTTAACATATCTTTGGCAGTTTCTGGAGTTAATAATTTTGATCTTCGTTTGCCTAATTCTCTATTTGTTTCATCAAACATTGCTCTTAATAAAAGCGGTTTAGTAGGGAAATAATGATACAGAACAGATGGAGAAATTTTTACTTCTTTGGCTAAACTCCTCATAGTTACTCCAGAAAGCCCTCCATGTGCCATTAATTTCATTACTTTTTTTACAATTTTTTTGCTTGTTATCATAGAACATTTGTTCTACTATATGTATTATATCAATAGATAATTTAGTAATTATATGAAAAAAAATGTTATCATTATAGGTGCAGGAATTGGGGGGTTGGCTACAGCAGCTCTCTTACGTAAACAAGGTCATACTGTTACTATCCTTGAGAAGAATAATGAACTAGGCGGCAGAGCAAGAGTATGGAAAGAAAAACACTTTACGTTTGATATGGGACCTTCCTGGTACCTGATGCCAGATGTATTTGAGAAATTTTTTTCTTTGTTTAACAAACAACCTTCTGATTATTTTAAACTAATTCATTTAGATCCTCACTATCGTATTTTTTATAGTAAAAACACGTTTATCGATATATCAAGTAATTTACAAAAAAATTTAGCATTATTTGAAAAATTAGAACCCGGTGCAAAAGATAACATACTTCGTTATTTAACGATTGCAGCTACTAACTATACTACTGCTATTGATCATGTGCTATATAAAAACTTTACTTCAGTATTTTCTTTTTTTACGAAGGAGATAATGAAAGCAGGCTCTACATTTCCGTTATTTCATAATTTAGATTCGTTTACAAATAAGTTTACCCAAAACAAGCAAATTAAACAGATTCTCGAATATTCAATCGTATTTTTAGGTGGCTCTCCAAACAACACGCCTGCTTTGTATTCAATTATGTCTCATATAGATTTTAATATGGGAGTATTTTATCCAAATGGTGGTATGGGAGAAATTGTTAATGCACTCGTTTCTCTTTGCAGAGACTTAGGTGTAACTATCCATACAAATTCTGAAGTTATTAGATTAAACATTTCTAATGGAACTATAGATAGTGTTAAAACTAATAAGGATTTATTGTCATGCGATGCAGTTATATCAAACGCAGACTACCCATTTACTGAAACAACCCTTATTGATAAAAAATGGCAATCATATCCGAAATCTTATTGGAAGAAAAAAACAATTGCTCCATCTGCATTCTTACTCTATCTGGGAATAAAGGGTAGGGTTAAAAACCTATCACATCACAATTTGTTTTTTGCCAATAATTGGGAAGAACATTTTAATGAACTGTTTACTAACCCCACATGGCCAAAAAAACCATCTTATTATGTATGTTGTCCATCAAAAACAGATCCAACAGTTGCACCTAAGAATCATGAAAATTTATTTTTACTGGTACCTGTATCTCCGTATTTAAATGATACTGAGAGTATAAGAGAACAATATGCTAAAAAAATACTTTCTCATCTAGAATTGTTAATTGATGAAGACATTACTAACAGAATAGTTGTCAAACGAATATATTCTCAACGTGACTTTATTGGCGATTATAATGCTTATCAAGGCACTGCACTAGGACTTTCTCATACTTTATTTCAGACATCTTTTTTGAGACCTAGCATAAAAAGTAAAAAAGTAAAGAATTTACTTTATGTGGGACAGTATACTCAACCTGGCATAGGAGTGCCCATGTGTCTTATTTCTGCACAATTAGTCCGAGATGAATTTGTGAATATGTATGGATAATTCTTCATTTGAAACTATTTTTAAATCGAGCAGTAGAACGTTTTATTATAGCAGTTTATTTTTTCCATCTGAAATAAAACGAGATGTTTTTATACTCTATAGTTTTGTTCGAACTGTAGATAATTTTGTTGACTGTGTGCCGCAACAAAAAGATTCATTTTTCTCGTTTGTAGAAGATTATTATAAAACTCTTAATAAAAAATCCAGTAACAATATAATTATTCACGAATTTGTTCGTTTAATGATCAGAAAGAAGATTAATAGAGAATGGGTTGATGCATTTATTGAAGTCATGAAACAAGATCTTACAAAAAAAGTATATAGATCTATGAACGATACGTTACAGTATATGTATGGATCTGCAGAAGTAATTGGACTAATGATGGCTACTATTTTGGAACTACCTAAACAATCTTATGCATCTGCTGCATTACTTGGTCGATCTATGCAATATATTAACTTTATACGTGATATACAGGAAGATTTACTGTTGGGAAGAACTTATTTTCCGTTGGGTGAGTTAAAACAATATCATTTAACAGATTTAACGTATGAAAGCACTAGTAATAAGAAAACAAATTTTGAAGAGTTTATTCGAAAACAGATAAACACGTATACGAATTGGCAAAAAGAAGCTGAATCTGGGTTTTCCTACATTCCTTACCGTTATAGAGTGCCTATTAAAACAGCTTCAGACTTATATAATTGGACAGCCAACGAAATTAATAAGAATCCTTTTGTCGTTTATCAGAAAAAAGTTAAGCCTACAATTCCAACAATATTACAATACTTAACGAGAAACTCTGTTTATGCTTTGTTTTTTCAATGAAACATCTTGGCACTATACTATTAATTTCTCGTCCTAGATTTTGGGGATATTTAGTTGGACCATATGTAATTGGATATGTAGCAGGAATACAGTCTCTCAATCAATTTAGTGAGACTATATTTTCTATTCACTTTTTTTACTTTCTGATTGTAGCCAACATTCTTGTTTATGGGGTTAACGATTTATTCGACAAAGACACGGATGTAAACAATACTAAAAAAGAATCTAAAGAATATGTTTTAGCACGTTCAAGCCATCATCTGCTAAAACTATTAATTGGACTTAGTATTGCTTTTTCCGTATTGTTGATTTTATTACAGCCATCTCTTAATGACAGCTTACTATTATTACTTTTTTTAATTCTAGCAATTAGCTATAGTGCTCCTCCCATTCGGTTTAAATCAAGAATAGTCTTAGATTTTTCTTCAAATATTTTATACGCAATTCCTGGATTTTTAGCATTTAATCACATAACAGGATCACTACCTTCTTTCCTATTTATTTTTTCTGCGTTTTGTTGGACCAGTGCTATGCATTTATTTTCTGCTATTCCTGATATTATTCCAGATAAAACTGCAGGCATACGAACTACTGCTGTATGGCTAGGAGATAAGAAATCACTACTACTATGCAGTATGTTATGGCTGTTAAGTATTCTGCCCATTCTATCAACACTTTTTCCTTTTTCATTATTAGGTTTTATTTATCCACTCATTCCCTTATATCTTTACCGACACAAAAAGCTTATTGAAACTTTTTATTGGAAGTTTCCTATAATTACTATGACTTTGGGGTGCTTACTTTTTTTTATAGTACTGTTGTCCAAGATATATGTACAATATTAGCATTGTTATCCCCTGTCTAAACGAAGAAAAACATATAGGATTATTATTATCCGATTTAAAGCAACAATCGATCAAACCCGTTGAAATACTCGTTATTGATGGAGGATCTTCTGATTCTACTGAGCAAATTGTAAATTCGTATTCAGACGTAACACTTATAAAAACAAGAAAAAAAGTAGGGTATCAACGGAATGTAGGTGGAGAGAAAGCAAAAGGGAATTTGATTGTCTTTTTAGATGCTGACGTAAGACTATCCGTACACTTTATCAGTCGAATCGTATCTTATTTTAGTAAAACAAAGATTGATATTGGATGTCCGTATTACTTCCCCTATAAATCAACAATTCTCATCAACTTAGTATACATACTTTTTAATAGTTTATTTTTTATTTTCCAAAAAATAAGTCCCAGCGGTGCTGGATCTTGTATTGCTGTCTCTAAAAAACACTTTCTTTCTATTGGAGGATTTGATAGTACCCTTACCTATGATGATATTGCATTTATTCGCAAAGGCGGCAGAATGGGTAGATTTGGAATGATACCTGCAACCATTCAGGTATCAGATAGACGTTTTAGAAAATATGGATTAGTAAAAACTACTTTTCTCTATATGCTTTTATCATTTTTCTTTCTAATCGGACAATTTAGAATTGCAAATATTGTTCCTTATACATTTGATTCTTATTGAGAACGTTTTATAAAGGGTAGCAGATTTGTATCTCAAAATAACTTTTATTTTTTACTAATCTATTGAGACGTATTAGAATACTAAATAAATGCTAGTCAGCTGTCTTCATTCTAGTTCTACATTGTAATCAAAAGTTGAGTGAATACAAAAAAAAGAGCAAGAAGAATAACAAAAGTTTACTTATATGAATTGTTTAAGTATTTGTACATCTTCAAGCAAGGTAGTCTTCATTCCACCGTTATATAAAGCAAAAGCTGGATGATATAAGGGAACTAAAGAAACAATACCATATGGAACTTTGATTGGAATTACTTTTCCATGTAGTTCTGATATCGATTTATTTTTCTCTTCTGAATTAAACTTGGTTAGTAAATAGGTCATAGAAAATCTTCCTAGAGTGACTATTACTTTGGGTTCAATTATTGTTAATAGTTCTATTAATATTGGTGCATATAATTCTATTTCTTCTGGTTTGGGATCACGATTTTTCGGTGGTCTATCGTTAACAATATTCGTTATATAAATATCAGACCTGTTCAGATTAATTGAACCTAATAATTTATCTAACATTTTACCTGCTGCTCCATTAAATGGTCTTCCTGTTTCTGCTTCTTTTTGACCTGGAGCCTCCCCAACAAATACAATCGGTGATGAAAGGTTACCTTCTCCTAAAACATAGTGATAATTATTTTCTTTTCTGTATGTATATAGGGATGACTCTGTCAAAGTTTCTAATGTTTGTTTTAGTTTTTCTGAAGCTTGTTGCTTATCTACCATATATAACTTTCATTATACCTAATGCTATAACTTGAAATCACTAAGAAATGCATTTATAAAGCTACTGATATAATCGCAATACATGAAGGTTGTTGTTTTATCAGTGTTCGTTTTTATATCTGGATGTGTGGTTGCTGGATTATTATTTTTTTCTTTACAAAGTAATTTAAATGATCAAGTTATCATGACTCCTATAGCTACTGGTTCCCCTTTGTTATCTTCACACTTTTCTATTAATAACGCTCCTGCTCTCTCTACAAAAGGTCTCATTCTGCAACTAGAAGGAGAAGTGCTCTGGGAATCTAGAATAGCAACTGAGCCATCTGCTCTCGTTGCTCATACTATTTTGCAGCAAGGAGAATCTTTAATAACTGGAAAAGATGGCAGCGTAACTGTTTCCTTTGCTGAAGCTGCATCTTTAGAATTATCTAATAATTCTAAAGTAGATATTATTCAAACATTACCGGTTGATATAGTTTTTTTGCAGCAAAAGGGTATTATAACGTATCAAGCATTCAAGTCTTCTGTATCAATCCGAAGTAATCGACTTCTTACCACTATTCGCAACGGTTCTTTGCGTATTAATATTGATGAAAAATTACGAATTGTTACAGTCACTGTTTTAAATGGACAAGCAATCGTTGCGTACAATAATGCTAATATAATAAGCCAAACACACGTCCTCAATGCTGGTGATTCGTTTAGATTTGAAAGTGATCAACGCGAGGGAAAACTAAATTAATAATTCTTATATGTTGATAATGGATTTAGAATTGTACTTCCTTCATATCCTAAAGCCCATACAGCTAATCCTCTTAACTGATACTCTTTTGCCAGTTGAATTTTTTGAGATGTAGCATATTCATCAGGATAAAATAAATGATGAAACGTTCCTGTTTTTTCGTCTTTATATATTGTATATGCTTCTTTTGCATACTCATCTCTCTTATGAATACAATTAGTGCATGATGCAATTAGCTCTTCCACTCTCCTATTGCTTATGACTAATCCTGTGGTAGGAATGACCGCTGATCTTGGATTTTCGTGTAAAGCCTCCCATTGATATCCATATAATGGAACTCCTAATATAATTTTTTCTTTTGGTAATACTTCTAATGCTTTCATAACACCTGTTTTTATATCAAATTCTGCTTCTATTCCTGCACCACCAATTGGAGCTACAGGTCCTGTTACATGAGAACCAACATAATGATAGTCATAGGTCATAAGCACTATATAATCAACATATGGTTCAACACCATGTAAATCTATAAGTCGTTTTTTTATCAAGTCTGTTGGGCTTGCATCAATTGTTATAGTACCTAACTGTAGATTATCCATTTCTGTTTTAATAGTTTTAATAAATTCGATAAAATTTAATCTAGCTGAATCGGAAGCCTCAACTACACTTTCAATATCAATATTAAGATCGGTAAATTCTTTTTGTTTCATTAGAGGAGCGACTTGCTCAACTACAGTTTTTGCGTGCTTAATAGGATCAGCTAGAAGTTGGTTAATTTCTTCTGTATTACCATTAAATAATAAAAGAGATCGTTTAATATTGTGCTGTTTTGCTTTTTGTAAAAATGAATCAACATTACCTGACTGTAATTGGTACCATCCCGGTTCTGATTCAGTAGGATTGGTAAATTTTTGAATTGTGCCGTCAGGAGAAATTATTAACCCAAAATAAGTAAGTGTAGTAATAAACGGACTATACTCTTTGTTCGCTTTAGAAAGTAACCAATATGGTAAAAATCCTATGATCTCTGGTCGTTGAGAAGAGTTCAATTTACTTTCAATTAATATTGAAGTATTAGATAATTCTTCATCTGAGAAATATCTATGAAAGAAAAAAATTGTACTAAAAAAACCAATCAAAAAAATAATGAAAAAAAGAAAAAATCGTATCAAGGTTTTTAATTATATCATCTAGTTTTCTAACTTATTGATAAGTTAATACAGAAATATCAATGTATAAACGACGACATGTCATATGATGTTTAGGTAATCTTCTATTGTCGTTCTCATAAGTTACTAATTCTGCTTGAATACCCATTTTCTCTTATAGTTTGGCTATCTTTTGATTTTTTATTATCTATCCCAGTCTTGATTTTATCTGTACAATATCTACTGTTTTGAGTTTGAGAAAAAACTGTTTAGTCGATTTCTCATTTGTTTAGGGGTACATGTTTTGGTTAACTTTTCCTAACACGATAATCGTCCGTGAACGTTCTTCTTGAGGTAATGTATAAGGCACTAGTAATTTAATACTTATTTTAAACTGTCCAAAGATTTCTTTGCTGAGTTGAATTTCTTCTCCTGCATTATTTCCTTTCATAGCAATGGCTATTCCAGTTGGTTTAATAAATGGTACAAGATTCGGTATTAAAACAGGCAACTGAGCTACAGCTCTAGCAACTGCTACATCAAAATGTGATAGATATTGTTTTTGTTTTATTAGTTCTTCTGCTCTTGTAGGAATCACAGTTATATCTTTTAATTGCAATGCGTGGATCACATCATTACAAAAATTTGCTTTTTTTTGAGTTGATTCAACAAGTGTAATGTTCATTGTGGGGTAAACAATTTTTAACACTATTCCTGGAAACCCTGCACCTGTGCCAATATCTATACAAGATGAGGGAATCGTATTTTTTTTCCATGCAAGTGAACAACTCATAGAGTCTATAAAATGTTTTCTTTTTACGTCTTCAGACAATCGTATTGCGGTTAAATTTATCTTCTGATTACGCTCTAATAAAATTTGCTCATACAGTTGAAATTGAGTAAGCTGTAACGGTGTCAAATGTATAGCAAATAATTGTTCAGCTTGTTTTCTAAAGTTATCCATATTGCTATAGTATACTAATATTTTCTGCCCACAATTATTTATGTAGTATCTGTTCTATGAACTGTGTGCATTGAATAGAAACTACGATTATTTTAACTGCCCTTCAATACTAGTATGTTACCGAGTGTATTTTTTTTTCTTTTGCAACTCTATAAACAATTTGAAACATCTGTAAGCCATAATCAACAAAAGACTATTTTACTATCATTACCCTCACCTACTCCTTTTTTGGATTCTCATAAAACCCAAACAGTACCCATACCATCACAAACACCCTTATTAAACCCAACGATACGACTTTCCAGGACGCCAACTCCTTTACCAATACCCACTAGCACACATACTCCAACCACGATTCCCACTCCCGTCCCAACTACAATACCTACGCCTATCCCGACCACAAATTCTATTCAAAATGGACTGCTTATCGAAGTTAACAAGTTTCGGAAAGAACATACTAAGCACGACTTAACTGAACACAATAAACTTTGTAGTATTGCAAATGAGCGATTGCACTCATTACAACAACGTACAACCTTAGATAATCATGAAGGATTTCAACAGTATACGGAGCTTTTAAAACAATCATTTTCGTTTTGGGGTGAAGTTATTCATTATAGTGAACCTCCAAAGACACCATCTGGTATAGTTTTTGAAGGATGGGCCTTCAGTGAGGGTCACAAACAAACACTATTAAGTGAAGAAGCGTTTTATGGTTGTGGAGCTCATGGTGGAGGATTTGCAGTCTTTTTAGTGAGTAAAGGGAAATAATATAGTATTTATATTGTATGAAGATTAAACATCACATTGCAGCTGTGTTTCTCATACTTGGACTTATTGTTACAAGTATCACTGTTATTGAATTATTACCCCAACAAACAACACGTTCTCCAGTTTCTATTCTTACAGAACAACAGCCAACTATATCAAAAGAACCTTTTGTTTTTTCTGCAATACTAACACCAAATAATCCTGAAGGATTAGTAAGTCTTCAAAATGCTGTTGGAATGATTTCTTCTTTAACTCCACAATGGTATACACTGCAAACCAATGGATTACTTGAAGTTTTACCTTCAACTCAAAAAGAAGAAATCATTCAAATTGCAAAAGAAGAACAGATACTACTTTTTCCTATTGTTGAGAATGCACTTGACCCATTAACAACTGCTGGCTTTTTGAAATCTGAAGTAAAGCAATCTGCATTTATAGAAAATCTATTATCAACTATTAAACAAGAGCAGTTTGATGGAATTACTCTTCATTGGGAACGAATTAATCCAGAAAATGGTGATGACTTTACTGCATTTGTTAATACTGTGTATCAATCTCTACATAAGGAACAGAAAAAACTTATTCTGATAGTTCCTCCAAAAACTGGTAAGCCTGGTGATTCTCTCTTTTCAAAAACGTACGACTGGATAGCTCTTTCTAAAGTTTCCGATTATATATTTGTCACTGGATATGATTACTATACTCCACCCAAAAATCCTGGACCTGTTACACCTCATAACTGGTTTATTGATATTATTTCATATGCAAAAACAAGCATTCCATTAGAAAATCTTGTGATTTCTCTTCCATTATATGGATATGATTGGACAGAAAAAGATACTAAGAAAGTGTCTTTTAAAGATTTTGAACAAATACCACCGTTTGAGGATATTCAACCAATTCGGGATTCGTTATCAAAAACAGTGTATTTAGAGTATATTGCCAGTAATAGTAGCCATATCATTTGGATGGAAGATTCCCAAAGCATAATGAAGAAAATCCAGGAAGCAAATAAACTCGGTATTAATCAGTTTAATTTTTACTATCTCGGTGGTGAAGATAGCTCACTGTGGTCACTACTATGACAGGCCGTACTCATGATCTCTGTGGATTTACACTACTTAATATTATTTTTGTTACTGTACCTATGCCATCAATGACAGTAGCAACAGCTTTTGGTGCTTTTTCGATGGTATTTATTGGTGCTTTAACCCCTGATATAGACCAACCTACTGCTGATTTATGGAGAAGACTGCCTGCTGGAAATATTATTGGTCGAATTATTTCACCAATACTTGGAAGTCATCGGATGATTTCACATTCATTGATTGGAGCTGCACTATTTGCATATGGTTCTAACATACTGCTTTCAAAATTATCATCAATTATCCTATTGGACATGACCATTCTGTGGCATGGTTTTATGATTGGATTTATTTCTCATCTGCTAATTGATTTATTGAATCGAGATGGACTACCTTTATTTTTCCCTTTTCCTTTCAAATTTGGTATACCCCCAATAAAACGATATCGAATACGTTCTGGAGGAATGATTGAAAAAACAATATTATTCCCTTTACTTATGATTTTTAATGGTTATATTATTTGGACGCACTATCAATTGTACGTTGATTTTTTTCAGCAACAAATGCGGTAATTAGATAAGACCAGTAATGATATAGTGAAAGAATAGACTAATTTATTGTTAGTAGTTTATGCATATTTATAATTCTTCATATCGTCGTAGATATCACAGATCAATAATTCCTAAATTACTACAGTTAAGTGTTGTCATCATTATTGGTGGTGTACTGTTTGTCTTGTTCCGTCGATTAACGACAGCTCCACTTGTGTCTCCAATAGCTCTTGCTCAAACACCTCAACTGCAAAATATTAGAGTTACTCCAACTATAACAATAAAAACAGCAAGTGAATTAGAAAAGAGAATAATTGACCAAATTGACAGCACAGTCCCGAAGTACTCAATTATTGTTGATGATTTTTTACGACCATTACGTATTGAATTAGGTGATCAAATTATCTATGAAGGTGCATCAGTACTTAAAATACCAATATTATTTACACTGTTAAAACAAATAGAACAAGAGACTATTAGCTGGGATAAAAAGATAGTATTTGAAGAACGAGATAGACAAGATTATGGTACTGGATCAATAAGATACCAGCCGGCAGGGAAGCAATTTACTATTCGACAACTTGCAGAACTGATGATGAAACAGAGCGATAATACAGCTGCATACATTATTGCCAACCGAGTGGTATCCTTGCAGGAAATACAAGATAACGTTATATCTTGGGGATTAGAAGATACAGATATGTTCGAAAACACTACTACGAACAAGGATATAAATATCCTGATGAAACAATTTTTCATTGGTAAATTATTTACTGCTTCACTAACCAGAGAAGCCAGTGAATTATTTAGAGATAGTTTGTATGAAGATAGACTTCCTGCACTGCTTCCAAAACAGGTAAAAATTTATCACAAGATTGGTACTGCCATAGCTGGATTACATGATGTGGGAATTGTTGTAACACCTACTTCTCTCTATTATATTGGAGTCTTTACCAAAGGGGTTTCCGATGAACCAGGTGCCACAAAAACAATCGGAAAAATTTCTAAAGCGGTATTTGATTATATGGAAGAGTAATTAAGTACTTTTTTGTTGTATGGGTTTTACCAAAGCTATATTTAGAACTTCGTCCATATGATCTACAAAATGAAATTGCAGTTCTTTCTGTACACTTTCAGGAATATCATCTAAATCTTTTTTATTATTTTTTGGCAAGATTACTTCCTTTATTCCTGCTCTATGTGCTGCTAATACTTTTTCTTTCACTCCACCTATTTCTAATACTCTCCCCCTTAATGTAACTTCACCAGTCATAGAGACATCTTTTTTTACAGGTGTTTTGGTAAACGCAGATACAATAGCTGTAGTTATAGCTGCTCCTGCTGATGGCCCATCTTTGGGTATAGCTCCTTCTGGAACGTGAATATGCACATCTACTTTACTAAAAAATGTTTCTTTTAATTTGAGATCGTTCCATTTGCTACGCACATACGATAACGCAGCTTGTCCAGATTCCTTCATAACATCACCTAATTGACCTGTTAAGAGCAGTGAGCCTTTCCCTGGCATAAGGGCTACTTCTATAAAAAGAATATCTCCTCCTGCTTCTGTATATGCCATCCCTGTTGACATACCCACAGTGTCTGTTGAGTCTGCAAGCTGTGATGCAAATTTATATGGACCTAAATAACCGTGTAAATCATCAGGGGTTACATGGAATGTTTTTTGAGCATCTTCATCTGCGAGCTTCCGTGCAATTTTACGGTATAACCGTGCTACTTCTCTTTCCAGACTTCTTACGCCTGCTTCTCTTGTGTAGCGACGAATTATTTGATAGATTGCTTCATCTGTTACTGTAACGATTCCGTTTGGAACTCCGTGTACTTCTCTTTGTTTTTCTATAAGAAAATCTTTTACAATATGAAACTTTTCTTCTTCTGTATATCCAGCAAATCGAATTACTTCTAATCTATCTCGCAAAGCAGGCGGAATAGTATCCAGTAAATTACATGTAGTAATAAAAAATACTTCTGAAAGATCAAACGGTACATCAAGATAGTGATCCTGAAAAGCAAAATTTTGCTCTGGATCTAGAGCTTCCAGTAACGCAGAAGATGGATCTCCTCGGAAATCATTTCCGACTTTATCTATTTCATCTAACATAAATACCGGATTTTTGGTTCCTGCCTGTTTCATTCCTTGAATTATTCTTCCTGGTAAAGCTCCAACATAGGTTCTTCTGTGACCTCTAATTTCTGCTTCATCTCTAATACCACCTAAGGACATTTTTACAAATTTTCTACCGAGTGATTTTGCAATTGATCTACCAATAGATGTCTTTCCTACTCCTGGTGGACCTACAAAACACAATATTGTTGGTGATGATTTTGCTTTTCTTTCTAAGATATCAAGTTCTTTCTTTTTCTCGTCTTTATTTTTTGTTTGAGATTTTCCATTTTCTTTTGTGTTAGTTGTTTTTTCAGCCGTATTTGCGTCTTCTTTTTCCAATGTTTGTGCCATCTGTCGGCGCAATTTCATGACTGCTAAATATTCTAAAATTCTTTCTTTCATCTTTTTTAAACCATAATGATCTTTATTTAAAACACTTTCAGCTTCGTGGATATTTACATCCATCGGTGTTTCAATATTCCATGGCATTTCAACTAACGTATCAAGATAGGTACGAACGTAAGAAGCCTCTGGATTATATTGAGACATTTGTTTTAAACGGGTTAACTCTTTTTCTGCTTTTTTGCGTACTTCTTCAGGCATTCCAGCTTTTTTGATCTTATCTTCTAAATCTCTAAATTCTTTTCCATCTTCCTCCCCTAATTCTTTTTCTATTGTTTTCATTCTCTCGCGTAATACTTGTTCGCGAATATTCTTATCAAATTTTTCTTGTGTTTTATTGGCAATCTTTTTTTCTAATTCAAGAATCTTTACTTCTTTGGCAAGAAAGGAGGCTTCTTTTTCAAGCCTACTACGTACTGAATTTGTTTCTAATAAATCTTGTCTATCGTCAGGTTTTAAATCCAATATGCCTGCAATCTGATAGGACAATTCTAGAGATCCTAAACCAGACATAATATTCATGAATGTCAAAAAATCTAATGATTTACCCATGTTCACCGCTTTTCTCAATTCCCCTACTAGATGATTCACTAAAGCCTTCATTTCATCATTATCTTCAACAACATCGGCAACCTCTAGAACTCTAGCTGTATAAAATGGTTCAGTTTCCTCATAGGAAAGGATAGATACTTTAGATACACCTCGCACTAATGCATTAATTTCTCCATCGTTTCTCATCATTTGAACAATTTCCCCTATTGTTCCAGTAGAATATAAATCATTGGGAGAAGGATCATTTAAACTCGGATTTCGCTGCATTGCTAATGCTATTCGTTTTCCTGCCTGAAAGGCTGCTTCTATTGCGGATACAGATTTTTGCCTGCCGAATGTTAAAATCATTTCTGTTCCTGGATAAACTATCCCATCTCGAATAGGGACTACAGGTAATATTATTTCTGAATTGTTGGTAAGAAAGTTTGTATCGTTCATATGTTTTAGCACTTAACTATAACAACTGCTAAAACTCCCGTCAAGTCTCTGATTTACAGTACAACAGATACTAAATAAATTCTTGAAGTAAATCATTAAAAAATGGAGTTTCCAGAGATTGTTCTACTAACGGCTTTTCTTGTAATGCTGGCTCTAGAGATTCTGCAGTTGGACGGTCTTCTTTGTAGAGAATTCCTAACGGAATTTTATCACCCCATTCTTGCGCTTTTTCATACGCTTTTAGTTTGTTAGTCGGATCATAATCATCGTTTACATAATACACTCTTTCTCTATACCACTGATATGTATGAACTTTGTCAAACGTGACACATGGTTGTAAGACATCTACTAATGAAAAGCCTTTATGTTGAACAGCTTGAGTTAAAAGATTTGTTAAACCGACCGTATCTCCTGAAAATCCGCGAGCTACAAACGTCGCTCCTGTAGTAATAGCTAAGGATAATGGATTAATAGGGTTGTCTGTCACCCCTTCTGGTGTTGACTTAGTCTTAAATCCTTGTTTAGCTGCTGGAGAAGCCTGACCTGTAGTTAAGCCGTATACTTGATTATCATGTAAAATTACTGTGACATCGGGATTTCGTTTTGCTGCATGAATGAAATGATTTCCTCCTTCACCAAGCCCATCACCGTCTCCTGAAATACATATTACTGGAAGATTGTGATTTGCTAATTTTATTGCTTGTGCAACAGGCAACGTTCTTCCATGAAGGCCTACAAATCCGTATATTTTCATCCAATTATACATATTGCCATGACAACCTACACCGTACACACACACTCCATCGTCAGTTCCTATATCCATTTTGACCAACGCATCTTTTAGTGACGACCAAATTCCAAAATCTCCACATCCGGGACACCAAGTTGGCATATGATTGGTTAAAAATGAACTTTGAGTTACCATATATTTTTTTTCATCTTTGTTCTAACGTCTTAAATCTAATTTGTCTTGAGACTGTTGAGAGTCAGGATGATATTTGTTCTATAATTTCTTCTGGAAAAAAAGGCCTCCCATCATATTTTAGTATTCGATTACTTATTTCTATTCCTGTATGTTCTCGTATAAGTGATGCTAATTGTGCAGTTCCATTTTGTTCTATATCTATATATCGACATTCTTTTGAGAAAAGTTCCTGTGTTTGTTTTTCAGGAAATGGATATATCCATTGATATTGTATAACTCTGACTTTTTTACCGTTAGTATTCAACATAGTCATAGCCTCAAGTACTGGACCAACTGTTGAACCCCATGTAACGAGAGTTATTTCTGGTGTATCTTGCTCACCATATACTTTAGGTGCCCATATATCAGACTGCATTGCTTTTATTTTTTGTAACCGCTTATCAGCCATTTTTTTACGCATCTTTGGGTCTTCTGTTACTAAACCATGCTCATCATGTTCATATGCATTAGAAAAAAACTGACCTTTTTTCATGCCGGGAAGACTTCGAGTAGATACGCCATCTGACACGTCTAAGGAGTACCGTTTAAAGTCTTCATGAGCAAGAAGCTCATCCTGACTGATTAACTTTCCTCTATCTATATTAAAAGGTGCTTCTAATGTTTTTTTGTTAACTGTCCACTGGCTTTCGTTTAAATATTTATCTGTAAGTACAAAAACAGGAATTTGATATTTGTCAGCTAAATTAAAGGCCTCTGCAGTACAGGTAAAACATTCTTCACAATTACCAGGTGCCAGAACAATTCTTGCAAATTCTCCGTGACCCGCTCGTATAGCAAATTGAAGTTCACCTGCTTCTGTCCATGTAGGCATTCCTGTTGCAGGTCCAACTCTCATTCCTAAATCTATAACTACTGGAACTTCCATAATACCTGCCAGGGATAACGCTTCAACCATGAGCGCAAACCCTCCACCTGACGTTGCTACCATACTTCTTACACCAGCATATGATGCTCCTACAGCCATATTCATGCCTGCAATCTCATCTTCTGGCTGCTTATAAACGATACCTAATTGTTTAGCGTGATCTGCCAGAAAAGTAATTACTGCGTTAATTGGCGTCATAGGATAAATGGCTGCAAACTTCATGCCAGCTTTTATCGCACCGAGGGCTAATGATTCACTTGCATTTAAAATTAACTGGTCTTGTTCTTTTTCACGTTTTTCAAGAAAAAATTCTTGATATTGTGAATAATTTGATTTGACATGATCGTATCCCACTTTAGCTAAATCAATATTGTAGTTCACTACCTGCTCACCTTTTTTTGAAAACTGATCGGCAATTACTTCCTGTAACCATTCAAAATTTCCATCTAATACAGCAACCGTTGCACCAAGTAAAATGGTATTACGCATTACTGGATCTGCATTTTTTTGTCGTACCATTTCTTTTAACGTAATAGGTAATAATTGTACAGGTTTTGAAAAATCTTCCGCTTTCCAGTCATAATCTTGAGGGTCATACAGCACGATTGCGTTATCTAATAATTCATCTTTGTGTAATGTTACTGTTTCTTTATTCAATGCAGCCAGAATGTGAACATCTTTATTTAACGCATAAAAAGGTTCTTTTGAAACACGAACCGTAATTAGATTATGTCCTCCTCTGATTAACGAAGGATATTCATTTGTAGCCAGAATGTGATACCCATGTCGCGAAAATGTACGAGCTAACATTGTCCCGGAAGACATTATTCCAAACCCTGCTTCGCCGCCTATTTTCCAAGTAATTGAAGGACGCATAATAATAGACTATCACATTATCGACAGTTGTTAATATACCTACTGTCGGGATATGTTTGTTTGATCATTCACAACATAGTTAATCGCCACAACAAGGATCTTTATATCCACAGTTTTCACAATGTGCATCATGACCACCCGGCATTCCATATAAATCACATCCACAAGAAGGACACGAACGAGCATTCCATTGTCTGGGAAGTGGAACAGAAGATGTTTGGACGTTAGAAATATCAGGGATAGATTTGTTTTCCATCTTTATCAGTGATAATAATTGCCATAACTGGACATCCTTTGGCAGCGTTTAATAAGGTTTCATCTGTTTCCTGATCTGCTGTATCTAATATTATTGCTTTTGCTTCATCATCAAGCGTCCATGCTTTAGGTGCTATTGCTATACATGTTGCTGCACCAATACAAAGACTTCTGTCTATGCTCATTGTTGTGTTACGAATGACTCGTTGCTGCTTAGGGTCGCGTTGATCCATATTTATTACTTATATCTAAACCTACTGATTATCACAAGTCTAAAGATTAGGTTTTAGTGAAGTAGTTAACGCCTTTTGAAGAACTTGGAGCGGTAATACTCCACATTTTGTTCGAGAAGGTGTTAACTGAGTCCCTAACATCTCTACAATATCATTCACAGTAAGTTTCTTAACTGCCTCAATAGTCATACCTTTTACTTTTTCTGTAAGCATAGATGCTGACGCTTGACTAATAGCACACCCTTCTCCAGAAAATCGAATATCTGAAATATAGGAGTTTTTACCTTTGTATTCTATAGAAATTTCCATATTAATTCTGTCTCCACAACTCACATTTGCATCACTTACTATGGAATCTGCATGATCTAAATGTCCAAAATTTCTGGGGTTTTTGTAATGATCTAAAATAATTTCTCTGTATATATCCATGTTATTTATTAAATACTGTATAAATATTTCCTAGGGATTTAACCAACACATCAATTTCTTCTTTTGTTGTGTATAAATAAAACGAAGCTCTCGCTGTTGAAGATACGTTCATCTCAATATGTAAAGGCATTGCACAATGATTACCTGAACGAATACAAATATTATCGTCGTTGAGCATTTGTGCTATATCATGTGGATGTGCACCTTTCATGGTAAAAGAAATCACACCACCGCGAAACTGAGTCTCTTTGGGACCATATACTGTTATATATGGTAATTGTTCCAATTGGTGTAAGGCATAAGAAGTAATTTCTTCTTCATGTTTTCTTATTTGATCCATTCCAATACTGGACAAATACGTAATTGCACTCCCAAATGCTATTACTTCTCCAATTGCTGGTGTTCCAGCCTCGAATTTATGTGGTATTTCTTTATATGTTGTCTTTTCGTTTGTAACCTCCCCAATCATTTCACCACCATATAAAAAAGGAGATAGTTCTTCTAATCGTTCTTTTTTACCCCACAAAACGCCAACTCCTGTTGGACCGAGCATCTTATGTCCTGAACACGCCACAAAATCTGCATCCCATTGGTTTACATTTACATGCATATGAGGAATAGCTTGCGCAGCATCTACAACAACGATACAGGAAGGATTAATTGTTCTGACAGCTTTGACTATTTTTTCTACCGGATTTATAGTACCTAACACATTGGATACAGCAGTAAATGCAAATATTTTGGTTGTTTTATCAATATAAGTATTGAGCACCGACACATCGAGTGGTGCATCATGAGGGACAGATAGTACTTTAAACGACGCCTGTTTTTTTAATGCTAATTGTTGCCACGGCACAAAATTAGAATGATGTTCAAGTGCAGTTACAACGACAGAATCACTTTTATCTAAACGTTCCGAAAGCCAACTATAGGCAACTATATTTAGCGCTTCTGTTGCATTTCTCACAAAAATAACCTGTTCTGGATCTGAATGGACGAAGGCTGCAAATAGCGTTCTTGTTTTTTCATATAATTCTGTGGCTTCTTCGGAAATGGTATATATTCCTCTAAAAATATTGGCTGAATACTTACTCATATAGTCATTCATTGCTTGGATAACTTTAGTTGGCTTTAATGTTGTTGCTGTTGAGTCAAGATAGACAAGAGGTTTATTGTTTATGGTTCTTTTAAGAATTGGAAAATCTTTACGTATTGATGTGAGATTAATCATAGTTAACCATTATACTTCTATATAAATATCATTCCCTGTAATTTTCACCTTATATGACCCTACAGGTTGTGTTGCAGGAAGTGATAAGACATCACCTGTTGTGATATCAAACTGTGCTCCATGACATCCACAGATAACAGCTGTCCCATCAAGAAATCCTTGTGTACCCAATGAACATTGGGCATGACTACAGGTATCATCTATTACAAAATATTCTCCTTCTACACAAGCAAGCGCTATTCTTTTACCAGCGACACGGATAGTTTTCATAGTACCTTCTACCACATCTGTTATTTCGGCAATTTTTATCCATTCTGCCATAAATACTCCATTATTTTTTTTTCGTATGTTTCATGTTCTATTTTTGAAATCGCATCTTGCAGAAATCCTCTCACAATTAATTCTATTCCTTGTTGTTCATCAATACCTCTACTCTTCATATAAAAGAGTTGATCTGGATTTACATGACCAATCGTTGCTCCGTGGGTACATCGAACATCGTTGGCTAGTATTTCTAAAGAAGGTTTACTTTGTGCATGAGATTTTTCGGATATCATTAAATTTTCATTCCGTTGATAGGCATCAGTCTTTTGACCTTGTTTTTCAACTCGAATGGCCCCGTCAAACGAAAATGTCGACTCGTCTGTTAATACACTCTTAATCAACAAATTACTTGAAGTATCAACAGCCTGATGATGTTGAAGTGTTTTTAAAGAAATATGATTTTTCTTGCTGTTGAAAAATACACCAATGATTCGTGCACTTGAACCTTTGCCTTTTAATCGAATATACATTTCACCACTAATATGTTTCTTAGGAGCTGCATATACAACAAGGGTTAAACTACTTCCTTCCATCACGCTATAATCTCCTGATGCTTCTTCTTCAAGATCGTGAAGTACTATCTCTTTTTTATAGGAAGATATTGTTTTACCCTTCATACGTATTATCCTATTGATCCTTCCATTTGTAACTGAATAAGTCTATTCATTTCTACCGCGTACTCTAAAGGTAATTCTTTAACGATTGGTTCGATAAAACCATTAACAACCATTGATTCTGCCATTTCACCTTTGATTCCCCTGCTTTGAAGATAAAATAATTGTTCGTCACCAATTTTTGACACTGTTGCTTCATGTTCTATTTGAACTTGTTTTTCATGGATTTGCATATCTGGGTAGGTGTCTGAACGAGATTGCTCATCGAGTAGTAAGGCATCACATACAACTTTACTTTTGCAATTGAAAGCAGCTTTATCAACTTGCACTAACCCACGGTAGGATGTTCTCCCACCATGTTTACTTATCGATTTTGAAATGATCTGCGATGTTGTTTCTGAAGCAACATGTATCGCTTTTCCTCCAGCATCTTGATGCTGTCCTTTTCCTGCATACGCGATTGATAATACCTCTCCTCTCGCTTTACGTCCCATTAAGTACACACTTGGGTATTTCATGGTAACTTTACTTCCTAAATTTCCATCAACCCATTCCATTGTTCCTTCTTCTTCAACACGGGCACGTTTTGTAACGAGATTATAGACGTTGGTACTCCAATTTTGAACAGTAGTATATCGTACACGTGCTTGTTTTTTTACTATTATTTCTACAACAGCACTATGTAAAGAATCTGTTGTATATATTGGTGCAGTGCATCCTTCAACATAATGTACGTAACTTCCTTCATCAGCAATAATCAGTGTTCGTTCAAATTGACCCATATTTGCAGCATTTATTCTGAAATATGCCTGAAGAGGCAACTGTACATGCACACCTTTAGGGACATAAACGAATGAGCCACCTGACCATACAGCGGAGTTAAGGGCAGCAAATTTATTATCAAGTGGAGGTATAACGGTACCAAAATAGGTCTGTACAAGTTCTGGATATTCTCGCAATCCGGAGTCCATGTCTAAAAAAATAACTCCTTGTTTGGACAACGATTCATGAATACTTTTATAGACAACTTCTGATTCGTATTGTGCGCTGACACCAGCTAAAAACTTTTTTTCTGCCTCTGGCATTCCAATTCGATCATATGTCTCTTTAATTTCTGGTGGTAACTCTTCCCAAGAGGCAGCTTTATCTTTTGTAGGTTTAATATAATAGTAGATATCTTCAAAATTAATCCCTGATAAATCTGCTCCCCAAGGAGGCATTGATTTTTTTCGAAAATAAGTATGACTTTTTAATCGAAACTGTCTCATCCACTCTGGTTCATTTTTATAACCACTGATATCTTTTATTACCTGTTCGTTTAAGCCTTTTTGGGATTTATACACATAATTCTCTGGTTTTGAAAAACCCATGGTATACGTATCATTTATAAGCTGTTGATTTGTCATATTAGAACATACTGTTTAGGATACATACTGCTTATATCCATTTTCTTCTATTTCGCGTGCAAGATTTGCATCTCCTTGTTTCACAACATGACCTTTTACGAGTACATGCACATGATCTGGTGAAATGTAAGAGAGTAGTCGTTGATAGTGTGTAATGATAATGACGCCAGTTCCTTGTTTTTTAAGCATGTCTATTCCTGACGCTACTACTTTTAATGCATCGACATCAAGACCAGTATCAATCTCATCAAAAATTGCATATTTTGGAGCTAATATAAGTGCCTGTAACATTTCGAGTTTCTTTTTTTCTCCACCAGAAAATCCATCATGTATGCCTCTGGTTAAAAACGTATCATCCATATGAAGTATTTTGGCAAAGTCTTTTATTTTTTGCATAAATTCTGATAAGGAAATATCTGAGGCATTCCATCGTCTATCTAATACTGGATTTTGAGTCGTTTTCTGGACTCTTGAGGGATCTTTATGAATTTCTTGATATGCAGTTCTCATTAAATTAATCACACTTACACCTGGTACTGCTATTGGTGATTGAAACGCCAAAAATAATCCGTATTTTGCTCTTTCTTCTGGTTCCTGGTTGCTCAACTCATTTTTACCAATTTTTATTGAAACGTTACTATTGCATTCATATCCTGGATGTCCCATTAAAGCGTAGGCCAATGTTGATTTTCCACTTCCGTTGGGACCCATCACTGCATGAACTGTGCCTGGCTGAATTGTCAATGATACTCCATGTAATATTTCTTTTCCTTCAACGGAGACTTTTAAGTTTTGAATATTAAGTGATTCTTTATTTTTTTTCATATGATTTATAATGTCGTTGAAACGGAATCTTTTTTACCCATAAATATTTCTTCCTCTCCTTGCATTCGCAATATGTAATACTCTTGATATACCAATGGTTGAGAATCTATTAAAATAAATTTTTCTACATCCTCGCGCTGTGTTTTATGTTTAGATAAGGCTCGAATTTTTTGTTCAGTATATTCAGATATATCAATAACCGTTGTTATTTTTTTGTCATCAATAAGCGGCCATGGTTTTCCATATGATTCTTGTGGCACTACATCATGTTTCAAAAGGAATTCTGAAACTTCTTGCGGTATACATCCATAATATAATTTCGGTTCTTCACGATGAGTATACCCTCCTAATTTTGTCACAAACTTACGACGTGGATCCCTTGAACCTAACATTTCACCTTTAACAAAATAATTCGCATACTTTTGAAAGGCATACGTAGCAGAAAGACAAACTTTGATATGATCTGGATGATTCGTTATTCCCCTAGGTTCAAATGTAACAACAATATCTGGTTCAATTTCTTTTAATTTTTTATATAATTTGTCTTCTAATTCTCCTGGTTCTATATTTTTTAGCTTTCCGTCCATATAATCCATCATCTGTATTTTTTTTATACCAAGCACAAAGGATGCTTCTTCCAATTCTTTAATCCTCGCTTGCGCATACTGTTCTTGTGTTTCAAATCCATGTTCTGCCCATTCTAACTGACCGGAGGTTACACAGATAAGTTCTACTATATCCCCTTGTTTTGCATATTTTGCTATTGTGCCTCCTGCGAGAAATGATTCATCGTCAGGGTGAGCAAAAATAAAGAGTAATTTTTTCATAACGTATGGGTATCCTAAACCATTTTACTTAGTGCTACAATCCATATAATAATGCGTACTTATTATAATTTACCTATCGTTACAGACGACACAGTACTGTATTTAATCAAATTCTATATAACTCGAAAACGTTTTTATTGTCAGATATGTTATAACTTCCTTCAAACAATTATACGAATTTTGACAGTATATCATCTGAACTCACTTATGATAAATCAGAGAGCAAGTAACATCTCTGTCTTAAAATACACTGTAAAACTGTAAAATAATATAGTTGTTAAAAACATATACCTATGAAAACAATACGATTGAGCACTTCTAATTCTGATATACAACAAGCTGCAAAATTATTACGTTCTGGTGAACTTGTTGCTTTTCCAACTGAAACTGTGTATGGATTAGGTGCATCTATACTTCAACCACAAGCTATTACTGCTATTTATACAGTAAAAGGGAGAGCCAAAGACAATCCATTAATTGCCCATATATCTGACCGTTCTCAACTATCACTGTTAACGGATGAAGTTTCCGATATGGCTCACATACTTATGGATGCATTTTTTCCTGGTCCTTTAACGATTGTATTTCCAAAACACCCAACACTGTCACCTGTTGTTACCTCAGGTTTAGAGACGATTGCAGTTAGAATGCCTTCCCATCCAGTGGCACATGCACTCATTGCTGCTTGCCGTGTCCCTTTGGTTGCTCCTTCTGCAAATCTTTCAGGTCATCCTAGTCCTACAACTGCACAACACGTGTTACAAGATTTGGATACACGAATTGCTGCTGTGATTGATGGTGGTACTTGTACAGTAGGAATTGAATCAACAGTACTTGATATAACCCAAAACCCCATTATTTTGCGTCCGGGTATTATCACAAAGGAAGAAATTGAACATGTCATTAAAACCCCTGTAGCATCTATTGTTGGAGCAATAGATACTGAAGCACCCGTTGCTTCTCCGGGAATGAAATATCGACATTATGCACCGAATGCTCCAGTAGTTGTTCTTAAATCATTACCACTGCTTGAAGAAGAATTACAGAAAAACCCTTATAAGCAGAGTATGGTAATTACTAATCAACAACTATCACCTTCCCTCCCTGTTTCTTTTGTACGTCCCTTGACAGAATATGATCTCTATGCCAACTTTAGGGAAGCGAATACTCTTGGTGTAGATCGAATTTATATACTTCTTGATAGCGATATACAAAAACATGTAGGACTTATGAATAGAATTGAAAAAGCCAGTCAAACATAGCATGTTTTTTTTACATTCACATCTCAATCATGTTCCCAAAGTTGCAAAACTGATTCTATTTTTCATTACGGGATTACTGCTTGTTGTGGGAACAGGTATTCTATCTCTTCAGTTTTTTACACCTAATGTACAAACACAATCCGATGAACAACCTAGACTTACTAACACAAGTAACCTACCTACTCCCGAGGCAACCATTCCCTACACAATCGAAACCGTTGCTGAAGGGTTAGAAGTTCCTTGGAGTATAGTATTTACGTCGAGAACTCGAATGCTTATAACGGAACGACCTGGGAGAATACGTGTTATCGAAAATGGTAAATTGCGACAGGATCCACTCATACAATTCTCAGAAGTATCATCAAAATCTGAAGAAGGGCATATGGGTCTTGTTAGAGATCCCTCGTATGAACAGAATCGTTATCTGTATACTTCTTTAGCATATGTAAAAAATAATGCTATTGTTGTAAAAATTCTCAGATTAATTGATAACCAGGATTCAATTACTGTAGATACAGTAATACTTGACGATATTCCAGCTGATACAAATCACGCAGGTAATCGACTTCTATTTGGACCAGATGAAAAACTATATATAACAACTGGTGATGCTACTGAAAGAAACCTAGCACAAGATATGAATTCCCTTGCTGGTAAAATATTGCGTATTAATCCTGATGGATCAATACCAGAAGATAATCCATTTCCCAATTCTCCTATTTATAGTCTTGGACATCGAAACCCTCAAGGCATTGCGTTTCACCCTGAAACTGAAGAACTATATTCTACAGAACATGGCCCATCAGTATTTGATGGTCCACCAGGAGGTGATGAAGTTAATCACATACGAGCAGGTAACAATTATGGCTGGCCCCTTGTGTCACATGAGAAGAAACGAGAAGGAATGACTCATCCTTTGGTGGTATACACCCCCGCTGTTGCTCCTGCTTCACTCATGATTTATAGCGGTTCGCAATTGCCACAGTTTACCAATAATTTATTTTTTGGTGGACTTAGAGGTGCTGGTTTATACCGAGTTGTGTTAGATACACAAGATCCAGATACTGTTCTCTATAGAGAGAAAATGTCAGATATACAGATGGGACGAATTAGAGAAGTTATTGAGGGTCCAGACGGGTATATTTATTTTTCCACCAGTAATAGAGATGGCAGAGGTTCTCCTAAAAAAGGAGACGATAAAGTCTTAAGATTAGTACCGCAACAATAAAGTTCCTTCGTTTGAGTTCTAGATTAGAAATAACTATAGTACATTACTACTAGATATGGATCAGCAATTCACTACTCCCATGATGAAACAATACGAAGTAATAAAAAAAGATTACCAGGATTGTTTACTCTTTTATCGAATGGGTGACTTTTATGAGCTCTTTTTAGAAGATGCACATATTGGTTCGAAAGTACTAGATATCACGCTTACAAGTCGAGCGAAAGGAAAAGATGGAAGAATCCCAATGGCTGGTGTACCTTTTCATGCTGTTGATCCCTATCTGAATAAATTAGTAAAAGCGGGATATAAAGTCGCCATTTGTGAACAAATAAGTGAACCAAACAAGAAAGGCATTATTGAACGTGAAGTAGTTAGAGTGGTAACTCCTGGAACAATTCTTGATGAAAAAGCGCTCAATAGTAAAGAACATAATTTTATTGCCAGTTTAGTTATTGAAAAAGAATCGATTGCTATTGCTGCATGTGATATATCAACGGGCTATTTCATTGTGTTAGAAAGAAACAGCAAATATCTTGAACAAACAATAAAAGACGAATTCGGCAGTTTACAACCAGCTGAATGTATTTTGCATGAACATGATTATCTCAACACAACGCTTCTTAAAATACTCAAACAGGAACGCTCATTAAATATTACTCATTTTAAAGAATGGGACACATACACAGAACAAGCTGAAAAGATGTTACTTAATCATTTCCATGTTTCGTCTCTATTGAGTTTTGGCATAAAAAAACAAGCAATAACAACTATTGCAGCCGCAGCTTTATTGGGTTACTTAATGGAAACGCAAAAAGATCAAATAAATCATATTACATCTATACAAACCGTAGAAAAAAATGACCATCTGCAAATGGACAAGTCAACTGTTCAAAATCTTGAACTATTTAGTACATTACAGGAACACGATACTACAGCAAGTTTAATTGGAGTCATGGATAAAACTAATACAGCAATGGGTGCCCGTTTATTACGTACCTGGATGAAAAAACCACTCGTTTCTAAAGAATTAATAATAAAACGCTACGATGCGGTTGATCATTTACTTTCTCATAAAGAATCTGCAAAACACATAGATACACTACTCAATGACATTACCGATATTGAACGTTTACTTTCCCGTCTAACTGTTGGTCTTGGTAATGCGAGGGATATTGTAAACATTGCACATTCTTTACAACGCATTCATGAGGTTAAAACCTATATTGAAGCACATTGCGATAATAAACTATTGCTCAAACATGCAAAGGATATTGACCAATCAATAATAGACCTAGTAAATCTTGCAGTACAAACTCTCGTAAATGAGCCGCCTATTACTGTGAGAGAAGGTGGTATGATTCGTCCTGGCGTCAATGACTCATTAGATGAACTACGACGTCATATTGGAGGTGGAAAAGAGTGGATTGCAAAACTTGAGATTACGGAAAGAGAAAGAACTTCTATTTCTTCCTTAAAAGTGAGATATAACAAAGTCTTTGGTTTTTATATTGAGATAAGTAAAGCAAATATGCATCTAGTTCCGGATAATTATATCCGCAAACAAACTCTCGTTAATGGTGAACGCTTCATCACTCCAGAATTAAAAGAATACGAGGAACTTATTTTAACTGCACAAGAAAAGATATATACACTAGAATATCAATTATTCTCTTCACTTCTTTCTACGATACTAGATAAAACTGCAATGATACAAAAAGCTTGCACTGCTATAGCTACGATTGATTGTTTAATCAGTTTCGCAACGATTGCAAAAATGTATAGATATACAAGACCTACTATTCAGGAACGAGGGACTATTCATATAAAAGAAGGTAGACATCCTGTAGTTGAACGGTTACTGAATGATACACAGTTTGTTCCCAATTCCGTACTTCTTGATCCCTTACATCAACAATTATTAATCATTACTGGACCAAACATGGCAGGTAAATCTGTTTTTATACGACAGGTTGCATTACTTGTCCTTATGGCACAAATGGGTTCTTTTATCCCAGCAGCAGAATCAACCATCAGCATTACTGATAGACTTTTTGTTAGAAGCGGTGCTTCAGATGTAATAACCCAAGGACTATCAACCTTTATGGTTGAAATGCTTGAAACAGCATATATTCTCCATCATGCAACACCGAACAGTCTTATTGTCATGGATGAAATTGGAAGAGGTACAAGCACGTATGACGGAATCTCTATTGCTTGGGCAATTGCTGAGTATATTATTACCCATAGTCAAACTCAATCAAAAACTTTGTTTGCAACCCATTATCATGAATTACAACAACTGGAAAAAGCCTATCCTACTAAAATTAAAAATTACCACATGTCAGTGATTCAGGAAGATAACAAACCAGTATTTCTCCATACACTACAGCCTGGTGGAGCATCAGCAAGTTTTGGAATTGCTGTTGCACAACTTGCTGGATTACCGAGTGAGGTTATTTTGAACGCTGAACGATTGTTGACTTCACTTGAAAAAAAACATGCCACTTCTCAAAATCATTCAACAGATACTGACCTTTCTCCCGTTATTGAAGAAAAACTAAAATCCGTCGATTTATCCAACACAACACCCATGCAAGCATTACGAATACTTGAGGAGTTACAAAAAAAATTATAATGTCTCAAGAAACTACAATACTTCCATTGCCTTCTCATATTGTTTCACAAATCGCTGCAGGTGAAGTTATTGAACGCCCTTGTTTTGTTGTTAAGGAATTGATTGATAATTCCATAGATGCGCAAGCTAGTCTTGTTTCTATAGATTTACAAGAAAGTGGAATGCATTCGATCATTGTCACTGATAATGGTGCTGGCATGAGTCGAGAAGATTTATTGGAAAGTTATAAACTGCATACAACGAGTAAAATTCACGACGAGCATCATTTACACCATATTAAAACGCTGGGCTTTCGAGGAGAAGCATTAGCAAGTATTGCTGCGGTAAGTACAATTACTATTGAAAGTAAGCGAGCACAAGATATTGCCGGTAATAAAATTCAATGTATACCTGGCAAGCCCGTGATTATTACTACGTTAGGGATGCCTTCTGGTACACGCGTTATTGTTAACCAGTTGTTTTCTAACAAACCTGTAAGAAAAAAATTTATTACCAATAAAAAAATAGAGCTAAAAAAAATTATTGAAGTCGTTACAGGGTATGCATCCATGTACCCAGAAATATCTTTTATTCTCTCTCATGAGGGTCAAATCATTCATCAATTTGACCGAGTAGATTCATTATTACAACGTATTGAAGATATTTATGGGCTTTCAATCAGTTCTCACTTTATTCCATTTTCATTTAATGAAGCACATATAGACATTAACGGATATATTAGCACTCCTCAACTTATTAGTTCTAATATTCCGTATCAAATTATAGGAGTAAATGGCAGACCAGTTATAGATAAACTTATTACTTCAACTGTAAAAACAGGATATGGCTCGCTTATTGAACACAATGCAACTCCTTCTTTTGTATTGTTAATTCAGGTTTCTCCGGAAATGATAGATGTAAACATACACCCTCGGAAAGAACGTGTAAAATTTGTACAAGAACAGACACTCCACGAATTATTATTGAAACACATCAAAACAGTACTTTCCTCTCAGTCACTCGTTTATCAAGGACTACCACACGTAATTAATGATGCTTACGAAGATCTGACCTATACTACACTTTCGAATCAACTTAAAAAAAGAGTGCTTCCCAAAAAAGCGGAACAACTTACTACTATTACTTTAGATCATCATTTATTACAAATTCATAATCTCTACATTGTAGCTCAAACTAATGAAGGGATGACAATAATAGATCAACACGCAGCACATGAACGTATATTATATGAACAGTTTTATGCCCAATTTGTCAAACAACAACATGAAAAGGAAATACAGCAATTAGAGGAACCAATACTATTTGAATGTACGAATCAAGAAAGCATCCTTCTCAATACTTACATTGATCAACTAACTATGATGGGATTTGAAATTGACGAGTTTCATACCAATACATTTAAAATCTCTACAATCCCTCGTTTGTTTGAAGGTCGCAATACAAAAGCATTACTACAAGAACTGTTACAAGAATTTACTCAAGACCTATTTGCCCCTTCTATCGATACAGGATCTAAAAAACTTATTTCCTATTTATCCTGTCGATCAGCTGTAAAATCTGGAGATCCGCTGACACTAGAACAGATGAAAATGATAGTTTCTGAATTACAAAAAATTCCACATGCCGTAACTTGTCCGCATGGAAGACCATTACGATATATCGTTTCACTTACAGAACTTCATAAAATATTTAAGAGGAAATAAGAGTATATTTTTTGTTCATATAAATTCTCTTCTTATATTCTGGTATTTTTTCAATTGCATATCTAAGTGCTGTTCTTGGCATTTTTCCTGCATTTGCATCTAAATATTGTTCGAGTATTTTTTGATCACATTTTTTGCCAATCTCCCGCAGCATCCACCCAACTGCTTTTTGGATTAGGTCATGTTTGTCGTATAACAATATATCTGCAATTTTTAATGCATCTACATGATCTCCATCCTTAATAAAGTGAAAGGTTGATAACATTGCAATTCTCCGTTTCCAGATAGATGATGAATGCGCAAACTTGATTAACATTGATTTATCTTTATCAAAAAGATATCCACCTACAATAACTGGCGCTGATAAATCAACTAAATCCCAATTATTAATTCTTTCTATATGTTTTATGTACCAGGTAAATATGTTTTCTTTTGTATTTATAGAAGAAGATTGAAACTGATCTATTGCAATGAGAAGTGCAATATGTCTTTCTTCATGGATGTTACTTTGAATAAGCAATGATAACTCTGAAAGAGATATTTTTTTATACTTTTTGGCTATAGCTCTGCATTGAGGTACTGTTAAACCAGCAAACTGATCGCCTTCTCCATATTCACCTTTTTTTGTTTTAAAAAAACGAGAAAGAATGACTGCTTTTTGTAAATTTTTTTCTTTTTGAACGTCTAGATGAAGTTGATTTAGCATAGTAACTGCAGTATTTTATGTATTACATTTTTTATATATAATCGCAATAATGAAAGGCTTTCTAGAGTTTATTCGCGAAAAAGGTGTTATTGGACTTGCCATCGGTATTATGATGGGAGGGGCTGTAACTAAATTAATTACGTCATTAGTAAATGACGTAATTAATCCTATTTTAGGTCCAGTACTTGGTGCTGCAGGAAAACTTTCTGAAGCTATACTTGTTTTAGGTCCTATCAGCATTCGATGGGGTAGTTTTATAAATAGTGTTATTGATTTTGTAATAATCGCTTCGGTAGTATATTTTGGTGTAAAAATGTTAAAACTTGATAAGATAGATAAGAATAAAAAAGAGTAACTAATTATGCGTAAGATTATTTAGCTTTTTTTCCCCATTGCCATTTAGGAGTTTCTCCAGTTATGTAACAGATGGTTATTAATGTGCCTGTTAACAACAGTATACCGAGTAAAAATATACCAATATCTTCTGGTTTGATAATAGGAAAAATATTCACAAGCAGCATTAATAGAACTAAATACACGATTAAAATACCCCATCCTTGCCATGTAGATGGATACCATCCCCATCCATATTTTTTTCTTTTAAACCAGTATCGTTTCATATTATCTTGAAAAAAATGTTTAGTTCTATCATGATAACAGTATGAAACAATATCTTGTAGAATGTATTGGAACCTTTTTTCTTGTGCTAACGATTGCATTAACGGGCAATCCAATTGCAATTGGTATCGTCTTAGCCAGTCTCGTTTACTGGGGTGGATTTATATCCGGAGCTCATTATAATCCTGCTGTCACACTTACATTTTATTTACGCAAAAAAATGACTCAGACAGAAGCAACACGCTATATGCTCTCTCAATTCGTTGGCAGTATTCTGGCTTGTATTGTAAGTACTATTGTTTTTATTAAACCAGTAAGCATTACTAGTTCTGCATCATGGACAGCAGCCTTTATTGCTGAAGGTTTATTTACATTTCTTTTATGCAGTGTCGTATTGCATGTTGCTGCTCATAAAAAAACACAAGGGAATCAATATTATGGCTTGGCTATTGGTGGGATTGTACTTGCAGGCGCATTTGCAGTAGGAGATATCTCTGGAGGTGCTTTTAATCCAGCAGTTGGGTTAGGACCACTTTTTACAAATGTCTTGCTCGGAAGATCTCTTTTTGATCCATCGTTACTTTTCCTTTATATATTAGGTCCAGGAATCGGATCTTTGGGTGCATCGTGGTTGTTTGATTATCTTACTGATCAAAAAGAATAATGTTTCAATGTATATCAATATTGATCATTTATCTTCTTGACTGTTAACGTTAAGACGTCTACTATCCATAAAGATCTAAAGCGTTTAACTATGCATTATTTTCACAATACTTTATTTTAAATTTTCTTTTAATATCTTATTAGATGGAGGAGAAAAGACACTCAAAGGAGTGTCTTTTTCTTTATGTTTTGGTCTATCCTTGATTTTTTAAAAGTCTTTTAACTTCATTAAGTTCAAATTCTATTTGTTTTAGTTTTTGTAGCAATTCTTCTTTTGTTAGTGATGCTTTATCATCAAAATAAGATAAGGGTTTATGCACAATTAGACTTATTTTTTTTAAGATTGTTATTGGTGGACTTGTTCTTCCTACCTCATACGAACTTACCGCTTTATCCGTTACTTTAATATACCGAGCTAAATCCTTTTGTGATAAACCAATACTTTTCCTAGCAATTTTAATTTTATTGCCTAATGATTTCATAGATTGGCTAGTAGATTTTTTCATAGATTAAAAAACTTATTCTCTTAATTTAAATATTTTTGCAATACGTAGAGCCTGTCTATACGTGCTTTTTATGCATTCATTATTGAATCTAATACGAATCTTGTAAAACAGTATCAATTCCTTCCCAAATCATACAATATAACGCAAATTTCTTCATAAGACATTGCTTTTAGCTTAAGCACCATCTTTCATTGATTTAGTGTTATTAGTAATTGTTATTAATCTATCTAATAGAATGTTCTAAGCTTAACTTTCGGAATTACTTAAAAGAAACCTTAACGATCATAAATTTTTTGTTTCTTCAGAATACTGCATTACCCATTATCTCGTGAATTGTAACAATCTTTTTTTAATCTTTCTTTAATCTTTGTTTACTACACTTAATTTGTTTTAGTTTATCAACTATGACAACACTAAAAGAATTACCTAAAGTAAAAAGGCCAAGAGAACGATTAGAGTATCTTGGAGTGAGTAACCTTACTGAAATTGAACTCATAGCATTACTCCTTGGTACAGGTACAAAGGGAGAACATGTTATAGAAAAATCTCGCAAATTGTTAAAACAGTTTTCTTTATTCGAACTTTCTAACTGTTCTTTTGAAGATATTATACGATCTACATGTGTTGGAAAAGTACAGGCAGGTAAACTTGTTGCTGCCATAGAAATTGGTAGAAGAATTTTTTCTCATAAAAAAAATCCAACACTACTTAACCCATATACAGTTTTACAAGAAGTTAAAGACTTACAATATAAATCACAAGAATATTTATTAGGGCTCTATTTAAATGCGCGGAATGAACTGCTTGAAAAACACATAATAGCTGTTGGAACTCTCAATAAAGCAATAATAGAACCTCGTGATATTTTGCATTATGCTCTAAAGATACCTGCATCCTACATTATTCTTGTGCATAATCATCCATCGGGTGATCCCACACCAAGTGAAGAAGATAAAAAATTAACCACTACGATTGTACAAGCCTGTAATTTGCTGGGAATTATGGTAGTAGATCATATTGTTGTAGCCTCAACGGGATATAGATCATTTCGGGAGGATAATCTCTTATAAAATAGTTATGTTTTTTATCGTATAGGTGACCTGACCTTTAGGAACAGTTACTTGAACAGAATCTCCGATCATTTTACCCATAAGAGCTTTTCCAATAGGAGAAATGTGAGAAATTGTTTTTTTGAGGGGATTAGATTCATACCCTCCTACTATAGTAAACTCCACTTCTTTTGTTCCGAAAAGGAGTGTAACTGTGCTTCCTACTTGTACACTATTGTTACCTATAGGTTTTACAATTTTGGCTAATTTTATTAATCGTTCAATTCTTCTAATACGGCCATCGAGAAACGATAAACGAGCTCTTGCTGCCTTATAATATCCATTTTCTGACAAATCTCCCATTTCTCTGCCTTTTCGCAGATGTTCTACAGCTTCGGGTCTTTCTTGAAGTAATTTTTTTTTCTCTTCTAACAACTCCTGATACCCTGTTTGAGTAAAAATTATTCTCGGCTCTGGCACCCCTTGTTTTTTCATGATTGTATTTAAGACTTGCTGTTATGTGCTGTAATGTGTTTTACAATTGCCTTTTTCAGCTGCTCTATTTGTTTTTCATTGTATATTGAACAAACAAATACTGATGTTGATGTTGATGTAAATATTTTTTTTAATTCTTTTATCCTTTGGTCATTTACTAAATCAGATTTGTTAAGTACTATAATTTCTTGTTTTTCCAATAGTTTTTTGTTGTAAGAAGCAAACTCTGCTCGAACAATTGTGTAGGCCTTCAAAGGATCTGATTCTGTTACATCTATACAGTGAACAATGAGTTTTGTTTTTTCAATATGCTTAAGAAACGTAATACCTAAACCTCTCCCTTTTGATGCCCCTTCAATTAATCCCGGGATATCTGCTATTGGATATGTATCAAGCATTCCAATATTAGGTTCTACAGTTGTAAAAGGATAATTACCTATTTTAGGGTTGGCGTGTGTTATGACTGATAACAAACTACTTTTTCCTGCATTTGGAAGTCCTATAAGTCCGACATCAGCGATAAGTTTTAATTCTAAATGAAGTGTCTTCTTTTCTCCCGGCTTTCCTTTTTCAGCATAAACTGGTGCACGATTTGTCGGGGTTGCAAACTCTACATTACCTCTCCCTCCTTTTCCACCTTTTGCTACTAAGAATTGCTTGATTGTATCACGAATTTCAAATGTTCTTTGAGTCTCAATGTCAGTAACTACTGTTCCTAAGGGTAGAAGGATTGTTATATCTGGTGCATTTTTTCCAAATAATTTTTTCCCTTTCCCATCTATTCCAGATTGACCCTCAATATGTTTTTTATATCGAAATTCTCTCAAATCATTTATGTGTGACGAACCTTGAAAATAAATGCTTCCTCCTTCTCCCCCATTTCCACCATCTGGACCACCCTTTGAAGTCTGAGCGTCCCTTCGAAACGAAGAAGAACCATTTCCACCATTTCCTGCTTGAATTTCTAAAGTAACTGTATCAATAAACATACTACTATTTTAACACAAATTATAGGATATATTATGAAATTTGAAACTGGTGACGTTGCTTAATGTCTTTAATACAAGAATCAATAAGTTTTTTATATGTATATTTTGGTAATGCATAGAAATCTAATACTGATAAGTTGTCTACAATAATAGGACTATGGTCATTGTTATTAATTGGATGAACTTCAATTGAAAAAGGTGAAAGTATATCACGCGCTAAATCGTATCGAGTTACTAACTCTGGAGAGGCAACAGCAATAGTTTCATTAAGAATAGAAGATTGTATACATTGGGTAATAACTTCACTGATATGTCCTGCATAAGTCGGTTGAAATTTCCAGGAAGTATCATATTGGGCAAGTATATGTTCATCTATATTTTTCAGTAATCGATTAAATGGTCGATCATTTGTGCTATTGGGACTTCCCCCTACAATTAATGATGGTCGAATTATGAGATAGCCTGACGAAGAGTCAGCAACGATTTGTTCAGATTCATACTTATTTTTTCCATAGATGTTGGATGGATTTTTTGCAGAAAAGGATGAAATATACATTATTTTTATATTATTTGTATTGGCTAATTGCACAATGTATTCTGTCGATTTTACATTTATTAAAGTTGCTTCTTTAGGATTCTGTTCACACCAACGCGCATTTGCATTATTGGCTGCATGAATAATAATATTAGGTTTATATGTTGATAGAGCAGTCTCTAAATGTTTCTTATTTGTTACATCAAGCTGAATAAATCGTGAGGATAATGGTTGAGTACGGTACGTGCCAATGACTTCAAACGTTTTTTCTAGATCTAAAAAGAGTCTAGCTCCTAAATAGCTATTTGCACCTGTTATGAGTATCTTCATATATTACTGAATCAATTAAGCGTTCTTTTTCTTTTTTATTTAGTTTTTTAAGTAAATATTCCCGTTTGAGTGCTTCACTTTTTGTTTCAACCTGTTCTGTATACACTAAGTAAAATGAAGAAAAAAGTCTAAGATATTTTGCACCAACTTTTTTCTCTTTATGTTGTTCTAGTCTTTTTTTAAGATTATTAGTTTGTCCAACATACAATGTATTTCCTGAAGTGCGCAACATATATATTGTATACATATTTGCAATAATATCAGTATCATCTAGTTTTATACTACTCCTGATAACCACACACTTTAAGATGAAATGTACAATTTCCCTTATTTTACATTAATAAATTTTTGGGTCTATACAACATATATATTCACTCACATGCTTTTCTTTGAAATTTTTAGATGATATTCATATTACTTTTTAATCTGGTCTACTCTTGTAACTCTTGTAAATTCCTGTACTATTTGTTCAATGAATATTTCTTTAATCGAATCGTTTGTTGAAGAAACACTCGATACTCTCCCACAAGAATTTGGAAGCAAATTACAAAACATATCCATTGTAGTAGAAGATTGGCCAACTGAAGAACAGTTGCGTTTAGGAAATGTTCCTGCTGGAATGACCCTGTTTGGGTTGTATCAGGGTGTACCGTTAACTAAACGAAATCATTACCATGCAGTCTTACCAGACCGAATAACACTGTTTGCTGGTCCCTTATTTAGAGCACATGGGAAGGATATATTACAATTACAACAGCAGGTGAGAGATACTGTTATTCACGAGCTTGGACATTATTTTGGAATGAATGAAGAAGAAATTAGAGCAGCACAATTTAAAAAAGCATGAATAAAAACATATAAAAATATATTTTCTTCTTTTATTAGTTACCTGCTTTAGAAGTCTTTTTTAATAACTACGGAAAATAATGGTTTTGTAATGATAAGAAAATAATTATGACTGAGGTTTAACAGAGACAACATGATATGACATACTGATGTTATAATGGGTAATCATAAACTAATCTTTCACTCATTGAATACTGTCCTACTGATCTATTCTATAAAATGAAATACACTACTTTTGCACTTTGTTGTTGAAAACTAGAATAGTACAAATTAATATACAGAATTTATAAGTGTATTCTGTTTATACTGATTAATATTTTGGATAGTTACATCGAGTATTTCTTTTAGCGCTTCTTCGCTATTAAAAGCATTGTGATTAGTAAAAATTACATCATCTCTAGTCAATAAGACATGATTTAGCAATTGCACAGCAATGTCTCCTTTACTGAGGAACTCTTGAGTAAGCAGTTCTCTTTCTTCTTTTAGTGCGCCTTCTTCCTCTAGTACGTCAAGTCCAGCAGCTTTAAATATACCAGTTTTTAACCCTTCTACTATTGCTTGTGTTTCTACCAACTGTCCTCTTGAGGTATTGATTAATATGCATCCTTTTTTACACAGTGTTATGTTGTTTTTATTAATAAGATGATGAGTTTCAGTATTGGCAGGCAGGTGAAGAGAGATAATATCTGATTGTTTCATTAAATCTTCTAGGGTTGTATATACTACTCCAGTTCGCTCTAATCCGGGGTGTCTCGTATAGATAAGTACGTTCATTCCAAAACTTAATGCAATCTCAACTACTTTCTTACCAATTTCTCCTTCTCCGATAACACCTAACGTTTTGCCGTATAGATCAAACCCTTTTAAACCATCAATATGAAAATTTCCTCGCTTACTTCTTTCTACTGTCTGGATAAGATTTCTGCTTAAGGCAAGTATTATTGCAAAGGTATGTTCAGCAACAGTATGTGATCCATAAGTAGGTACATGAACAACTGCAATTTTTTTTTGTTTACAATAATCAATATCAATATGATCAAATCCTGTGGAACGGGTAGCTATTAAAGAAAGATTTGGATATTTATCGATGTACTCTTTTGTTACTTTTGAATATATAAATGGAGAAATTATTCTCGACTGATATACTTCTTCATTGGATACATCTTGCATTTTATCTTTTGTATATACTATTTGATAGTCTTTTAATTGAGTAACTAGATACTCTTTTTCCCACTGCTCTATTTCAAAAAATGTAATTATGTCCATGTATAAATTATTTTTTATAAGTACACATACTTATTTTGGAATAAATCTAATTTCTCTGTAATCATCTTGCAAATGGTGTAATTATCCTTTAAATATTGTAAAGATAGAAACTCAGACGAGAGTATTTCATAGTATTGGAAAATCTAAACATTATTACTCGTCATGTTAAAGGTAATATCAGTCACCTATTTAAGCTATAATACACGCTATGGACAGTGAAATACAACAAAAGCTTTTGACTTTTTTTCATACATTCCCTCAAAAATCATTTAAAAAAAACCAAGTGTTTCTTTCTCCTAATAAAAAACCTGAAGGGGTGTTTTTATTAACAAAGGGAACTGTTAGGATGTATAGTTTGTCAAAAGATGGTACAGAACTTTCAATAAATTTATTTAAACCCCTATCTTTTTTCCCTATGGGATGGGCACTTGATGTTTCAGCAAATAATTATTACTTTGATTCTTTTACTGATGTAACTGTTTTTATTGCACCTAAAGAAAAAACAATACATTTTTTAAAACAACAGCCAGAAATAGTTTGGGATTTGCTCAAAAGAATTTATAAAGGATTTGATGGATATTTTAGAGAAATGGAATCACTCTTAGAGGGAAAAGCATATTATAAAATCATTACTCAATTAATAATTCAGGCAAAACGATCGAATGATCATATATATTTAACACATAATCAGCTAGCAACACTTACTGGATTATCTAGAGAAACGGTAACAAGAGAACTAAAAAAAATCACCGAAAAAGGAATTATTAGTAAAGTAGAAAAACATATAAAGATACTTAATCTGCCTTTGCTTGAAAACGAATTAAAGTAATTTTTTTTCGTAGATATTACTTACAATTGTTCCAATTACAAAAATTGGGAAAGATAAAACTTATGCTTAATAATTGATGAACAGATATGTTTGCAAGCTATTATAAAATAGTTACCATCCTTATTCACTATTTGCTTATCATTTATATATCGAAGTTTTTATTAAGATAATAAATGCCATACTTCATTAACTTATGATAAACCATCATCGAAATATTCATACAAAAAAAATCATATTACGGCAACAAGCAAATACTCGAATTAATAATCTCTCTTTAGAAGATATTAACCATAAGAGTAAATGCATCATAGAACAATTGAGAGTACTGGACATAGCAAACATTTCAAATAACTTTTGTGTATATTGTTCTTTGTCAAGAGAAGTACAAACAGATGAATTTATTATGTACTTACTGAATCAACATAAAAATGTTGCTATACCTAGAATAACTAATGAAAATCTAACGCTCCATTATATTTCTTCACTCGCTGATGTTCGTATTTCTTCTCATAGAATTAGAGAACCCATAAACACTTATGAACCAATAGATGCAAAAGATATTGATGTATTTGTAATTCCTGGTCTTGCATTTGATAGATTTGGAACTAGACTCGGAAGAGGTAAAGGATATTATGATAAGGTACTACAGGGGGTTACTGCACCAAAAATTGGACTCGCTTTTTCGGAACAAATTTTTCCTCTTTTACCTAAAAATAATCATGATATAGTAATGGATATTATTATAACTGACATAGAAGTTATAAACGTAAATAATCTCTATGAAAAAAACACTACAACACCCTGAATATCAATATTTAAATCTCATGGAAGATATTATGGAGAATGGTGCATGGAAAGAAAGTCACTCTACTGGAGTCAAACTCAAGAGCGTTTTTGGAAGAATTACTCGATATGATTTATCACAAGGATTTCCCCTATTAACAACAAAAAAAGTCTTCAGCAGGGGCATTATTCATGAACTCTTATGGTTTTTGTCTGGAGATAGTAGTATTAAATATTTAGTTGAGAATAATGTACATATTTGGGATGAATGGGCATACATGAAATACGAATGGGCGGTAAAAGAAAAAAAAGCTAAACCAATTAGCTATGAAGATTTTTTGGACAGAATAAAAAATGATAAAAAATTCTTGAAACAATGGGGTGATTTGGGTCCAGTGTATGGTGTTCAATGGCGAAACTGGCCTGCTGGCAGAAGCAGAACCGTTGATCAATTAGGTTGGGCAATTGAAAAAATAAAAAAATATCCAATGAAGAAACATTACATAATTTCTGCTTGGAATGCAGGCTGTATTTATGAAATGTCCGGAAGCCATAGTGCATCAATGGTTATTGCACCTTGTCATACCATGTTTCATATTAATATTACAGGTAATAAACTCTCTTTACTTCTCTATCAACGAAGTGCCGATCTTTTCTTAGGCGTTCCATTTAATATTGCTTCCTATGCTCTATTAACGATGATGCTTGCACAAGTCACGGGATATGAACCTGGTGACTTTGTTCATGTATTTGGAGATGTTCACATTTATGAAAACCACTTTGAGCAATGCAAAGAGCAATTATCTAGAAAACCGAGACCATTTCCCATTATGAAGATTAATCCTAAGAAAAAGAAAATAAATGATTTTACTATTGATGACTTCACTATAGAAGGATACGATCCATACCCACCAATAAAGGGAGATATTACGGTGGTTGGAGGTTTTTAATTTACATGCTTTCACTTATTGCTGTTATTGGAAAAAACAGAGAACTTGGGAAAGATAATGCGCTTCTCTGGCATATTCCCGGAGACCTACCTCGATTTAAAAAACTTACATCTGGTCACCCTGTTATTATGGGGAAGAATACCTTTATTTCAATTGGACGTCCATTACCAAATAGAACAAATATTGTGGTTTCAACAAATTTATCTCCTCACGAAGGTATACATATAACTTCAAATATTGAAGATGCTTTAGAAACAGCTAAAACTGCACCAGGCAATAATGAAATATTCATTATTGGAGGAGGCTCTCTCTATTCACAAACGATTCATAAAGCAGATACATTATATTTAACTGTTGTTGATGAATCAGCTCATGCAGACACATTTTTCCCTGATTATTCACAATTTAAAACCATCGTTTCGTCTGAAACACATAATAAAGGTGGATATACTTATTCGTATATAACGTTTAAAAGATAGCAAATTTACTATTGGATGTGAAATTATTCCTAACATAAGAATTAGAAAAGATTGAAAAAATATCTAATTTGTTGTACATAATAAGTGTACACTGCCATTAATTTATAGAATGAAACATATAAAAAATCTCATTCAGCCTCTTACAAATACTCCGCATATACACACTAGTGATTCCATTACAAAACTTTCTTCCCTTACCACTAGCAGTCATGATGGGGTATTGGTATTTGATAAACATAATAACTTCAAGGGTATAACTGCGATCTATCATCTTTTACATAAGAATAATATTGCGTTGAATAACACAGTCGATTCTATAATGTTACATCCCCCTTATATTACTGTTGATTCAACAGTATGGGATGTAATGCAAGCAATGATAAGCCTTCATATTTATACACTTCCTTTCTTTGACGAGAAGCAACAATTACTAGGTGTTATAAAAGCTAAAGATGTTATCAAAGAAATGACTAATGAAAAAGAAATGTTTTTGTCTATTGAAAAACATTTGAAAATTAAAGATATCATCATTACTGAAGAATCTGCGTCAATAAAAGATGTCTATACAGTTATACGCAAGGGGCACAAAACACGCGTACTCGTTGTATCAAAAAAAGGAATTTTACAAGGAATTTTATCTAGGAGAGATATATATCTTTCACAGCTTTCCCCAGCTCCCAATGAACGGCATAAACAAAAAGGTGGAAAGAAATCAGCATCATTCTTCGATCGTGATTGGCCAAAAAAACTCGATAGACCTGTTAAAACATTTATGACTCGAAATGTTTTGACGGTAAGTGAAAACGCAAGCTGGAAAACGATAGTTACTACACTTATTTCGTCCGATGCTAACACTATTGTTTTTGTTGATAAAACTAATGTGCCTCAGGGAATTATTTCTGTTCGAGATATACTTATGGCATGTTTAGAAAATCAACCAGAAAAGAAGATCCCAATAATAATTACTGATAGGAAAAAATCACTTCACGCATTTCAATTATTAGAGATGGAAGACTTATTATCATCGTTTACTGCTAAGATCTCAAAAAAACGACCGGTTAAACAAGTTCAGCTAATCCTGGACACTGTTAAACAAACAAACCAGAGTATTAAACAGTTTGAGGTACATATTCAAGTCACAGTAAACGACGGAAAAATTTTAAGAGCTAAATGCAACGCGTATACTTTACGAAATGGTGTAAAAGAGTGCCAACAAAAAATTGAAAAAATTATACATAGAGATCACTGAAAGACATAAAACTATTTTATGAATTTATTGATGAAGAGCGCTTTGGGTATTACTAATTATTAATTTATCTTAATTATTGATTAGATTATTAAATATTTGCTTTTCCTAAGTCCATACATACTCTAACAATCTCTTGCTTCCTCATTGATTCTAAATTTATTTTCTTCTCTCCAGCAATAATTAATCCCTGAATAAGAGCTCTTGCATTAATTGCATCTTTTTTCAATAAATGTGTAAATGTGATGGATTTCTGAGTGAAAAATCGTGTAGTTAACTGAATTGAACCAAAAAACATCCCATGATAAGCAGATGCTCTAAGAATATCAACTATATTGATAGTATCAATACTTCTCGAAAAAAACATGTTATGAATAATACTTACCTTTTTAACATCTATAATCAAAGAATCTGGGAAAAAAATAAAAGGTCTTACGGTCTTACATTTATAGAGAACTAATCTGTCACTTGCATAATCATCTACATTTTTATTTTTCTTATTAATGTAAATGGTTTTATTCTTATTCATAGCTTCAGTATATCATGATTATAATTAATCAGTTAAATGTTCAAATGAAACTATTTTTTACATATTTAATATTAAGTTTAAAAAACAAGAATTTTATTGTTATAAAAAGAACATACAACTACTAATAATCAGTTATAGTTAAGATTTAACAAGTTTTTAGAAGATATCTAGAATGATTTAATCTGATTTTATTTATCTTGCTTAAATAATTTCCAATATATCCAAAGATTAATTAATTGGATGAAATTTAAACTAAAAAATGCAATAGCAGGGTTTGTTCTATCTGCTAACAAACCCAAAATCAATGCTGAAAAGGCAAAAAATATACTTCCTGCAAAAGAATCAAGTGATCCCATCGTTGCTCGCTGTTCTTGTGTAAACTCTTTTTGCATAAGTGAATTACGAGCTACTTGTGTTACTCCATAAAATAATGATGTCGAAGAAATTAATAGTGGAGATAAAACATTTGGAAATACTACAGCAATAATTTTTATGACTCGATTGTAAATATTTTCTGTAATAAAAATTTTAAAGGCTCCAAATTTCTTTATAAGTTTCCCACTAAAATGAAAGCTTATTGCTGCACCAGCATTTGATAAAGCCTTAGCAATACCAATAGCCCATACTGGCCAAATAGTGTTATAGAATGCAGATTGGAATTGATACCCTGCTTCTCCAAACCCAAAAGTTAAAATTGATGAAATACTTAATAAACGTAATTTTCTATTCTTAATAAACTGGGTATATGCTAAACCTAAATGTTTAAAAATGTTTCCACTTTGTTTGGTATATACTTTTGGTTCAATTAAAAACACACCGAGAATTAAACAAAGTGTTTGAGGTACTACAGATAACCACATGATCAACGGGAAAGACCATGAAGCCAATATTCCACCAGTAATTGCTGATATAGCAAGTGCAATTTGAAACATTGCACTAGTTTTTCCTAAATATTCTTCAAACGCATCTGCTTTTCCAGAATGTGATAATGTATCATGCAAAAGTGCATTATTATTGCCGCTATAAAAGGATCGAGATAGTCCTTCAAATACTGCTCCTGCTACTAATATCCAGTATGACTGACCTATGGCATACAACATTGCATAACAGACTGCTGAAAATGCCCCAAATAAAAGCGTTTTTTTTCTACCAATTAAATCAGATAGAACCCCAGTAGGAATTTCAAATATCGCTGAAGCGATCATCGCTATAGAGAAAATACTCATCCCTAAGGCAAATGATCCACTGACTTGAGAAAAATAAATTACTGCTATTGGTGCATAAAGTTTAAAGTCTGTAAAGAAATTAAACCAAGCCATTATTCTGACATTTCTAAGAACCATACTTTTCACTATATCAAAGAAGTAATATTAAACGGATATAACTTCATTTATATAAACGAAAAAATTTGTAAAAATAATATAGTTTAGTTAATTTTTTTTAATTCTATTACAGAGCTGCTGTTTACAATTTTATTTCATTTAATAGTTCTGCATTTGCAACATAAATTTCTTTGAAATAGTCTTCATCTTCTAAAAACCAAAGCAGAGAAATAACTGCACAGGCAAATGACCAATAAAGGATACGTTTTTTATCAAAACCTAACTCTTCTGAAAACTGAACTATTCTATTTGTTTCAAGTCTTTTATAATCACTTCCTTTAGGATAATCATAATAAGGATTTCTTAAATATGCTCCTAGCTCAAACTCTCTTTCTCCAACTATACCTTTGGGATCTATAGATAACCATCCTCTCTGTGAAAGGAGAATGTTGTCACTGTGTAAATCTCCATGGAGCAATACTAATTCTTTTTTATCTTTTGGAAATTCTTTAAAGATTTGTTCAGCTTTATCAAGCATCCAAGATGGAATTGGACTATCAGAAGAATACTTAGATTTATGTCTATCAAAAACCTTTGCAATACCAAGAATAGTAGGAAACAACTTAGCGATAAAATCTGGGACTGGTCTATGCATTTTTTTTATAACTTCAGCTGAAAATGAGATTTGTTTATGATCTGGGAAAATATCTCTAACTCTTGTTCCAGGTTCTGCCATTTCTAATAACAAAACTCCATTTTCGATATCTGCATTCAACACTTTAATAGAACCACTCCCATCATAAAAATTGAGCACTGCGTATTCTAATGGTAAATCTGGATTGTTCGGAAAACTAATCTTGAGTACTACTAATTTGTCATCATGGGTTTTTGCTGGTGCAACGTAATTGTATGAAAGTGAAAAAGGAGAAAGGCAGGTTAATTTCCATTCTTGTTCATACTTCCTGATAATATTCGGAAGGTTCTCTAGCCATTTTTTTCCAATATCCCCTCGTAAAGCAATAACAGTTTTTTTAAACTCATTATCCATTCTTAGAGTATAACAAGGAAATATTTTAATAGAAATTCTTGTTTAAATATATTTCTGCCACTCATCAATAATTTCTTCTTAGTTCCAAATGAGATAATACTTCCCATTATTTGTATATTCTATAATTTTAATCTCTTACCAGCCTGTATAAGGATGTTTGTAAAATAGTGTTTATACTGCAAAATTCTTTAAATGATTATCTCTAATAAATCTGCTTTTTAGAAAATCGGCTACTATACTATATGACAGATGTTGAGGGTATGAATGCTTATCTTCTAACTCAGTAACAAACTGTGGATAACATTCGAATGTATTTTATGACTAAGTCTTCACCAATAATACCTGTTGCACATCTCGCTGAGACTCACTAGCAAACTCTAGCAAAATTCCAGCCTCATCCTTAGAAGTATTTACAACCATGTGTGGAATGTGAGGTGAAATATTATAAAGAAACATTTTTCCATGAGGATTCATAACCTCCTCTTTATTTGAACCATTCTCTTCCCATACTAACTTTAATCCATGACCAATACCAATAAATGCTTCCCACCTTGGATGCTTATGATTACCTCCAAATTCTCTTGAGGGAATATTTACAACAGACCTTTCCTTCACATCAAACGGGATATTGTCTACCTTATCTACTTCTGCGATAAATAACCCGTTTTCTTTGAAAATAGCTGGAGTAAATTCATATTTTTGTACATTCATATCAAATTTAATATTCAGATTCGAACTGTACTTGATTGTTTTGATATTTAGGGCTAATTTATTATGCTGGGAGATAGGGATTCGAACCCCAATTAACAGGGCCAGAACCTGTCGTCCTACCGTTAGACGATCTCCCAAATTTTTTTAAAACACTATTAATTACTCTGGCTGTGAAATTATACCATTCAAGTTGAGTTTAATGAAGGCTAGTTATGGATATATGTCTTATTTGTAACAATTTAATTTTAGGGAAGTGTAATATATTTATATAGAAGTCTTATCATACTAGTAATCCAATATGAACTATGATTGATTAGATTACAGAATTACTCTGGTAATGTAATAAGAGTATCTATTTTCTCCAATAGACCTTCTTCTAATAATTTGTTCAAATTATACATAATTTTTTCTTTTGGCTTGTAGTAAGTGAATTCCATTTGTTTAATTAGATTTGCTTCTTCCCAAGAATTTTGTCTGACCATATCCATTATTCTGCCTCGAATAAACCTATTCGTATCTTGAAACGGAATAGTAGAAGTTGTTTTTCTTGCTTTGGGTATTAGTTGTTTTAATTCTAATGCTCCATAGTCCATAAGTGCTTGATGCCATTCCCATGCTTTACCATTCGGCAATAACTGATCTGCAACGTATTGGATCTCTTTTGCTGTTGCTGGTTTTTGTTCGAAAAAGTGGTGTTCTATTATTTTTTTTATGTTTGTATCAACAAACGCTAATTGATTGTTAAATGCGAATACTAATATTGCTCGAGTAGTATATTTTCCCAATCCTGGCAAATTGAGTAATTTTTGTTCATCCTGTGGATAGTTACCTGAATATTGAGTACAAATCATTTCTGCTGCTTTTTTTAGAAACAAAGCTCTTCTGTTATACCCCATGCCTTTCCAGGCAATGATGACATTTCCTGTTTTGGCTTTTGCTAAATCTACTAGTGTAGGAAATCTTTTGAGAAATGCTGGTAGAGTAATTAGAGCTCTTGAAACCTGGGTTTGTTGCAACATAACTTCTGAAACATGAATGATGTAGGGATCATGGGTTTTACGCCAAGGTAGATCACGTTTATTTTTAACCCACCAGGTAAAAATAAGATTCTGAAAATGTTTTTTTTGTTCCTGGGAAATTATTTTCATGATTTTATTAGTTATAGCACACGTTGGGATATATAACAGAGAACATGATAGAAATCCGTTATTTCAATGCGGGATGCAGAAATGCTTACAATCTGGGATCGGAATAATTCTTTTAAAGTACAAATAACCATTACCTATGATTTAGAGACTTATAGTATTTCCGATCCGGGAGCGGATGAGGCTACCGATCCGGGAGCGGAAGTGATGTATTAGACCATATAGGTGATTGTGTCAATCTATAGTACAATACAGGATATGAAATCAGGTGTAGTTTGTTTAATTGGCCGTCCAAATGTGGGGAAGTCAACGTTGTTAAATAAATTATTAGGGCATAAAGTATCGATAACCTCTCCAAAACCTCAAACGACTCGCTTCCCTATTCAAGCGGTGTATGAAGATGAAAGAGGTCAAATACTGTTTGTTGATACACCAGGAATATTTGGGAAAGTTAAAGATCAGATGGCAAAAACTATTAATAAAACTGCTGAGGACTCATTGCAGGAAGTTGATCTGGTTATATATATGGTTGATCATACTAGAGAACGAGATTTTGAGGAAAATAAAGCACTGGGAATTGTAAGAAAAGTGAATGCACCTAAACTATTAGTGATTAATAAAATTGATGTTAAAACTCCTACGCATATTGTGCAATATAAATTTATGGAAGAAGAGTTTGATCGTGTGATCGAGATATCCGCTTTAGAAGAGAAGCATTTACCCATTTTAGTAAACGCAATTTTTGATTATTTACCAGAACGTGAAGCTATTGTTGATACAGAAACACTTTCACAACCTGCATTAAATCTAGACAGTAAGATGTTTGTTGCTGAAATTATTAGAGAGAAAGCCTTCTTAAATTTACGCAAAGAAGTACCTTACAAGATTACTGCTGTTGTTGATGAAATTACAGAGCGTGATAGTGGATCTTTATTTGTAAAAGCAAGAATTTTAGCTACTGAAGAACGCTATCAGGCAATGGTAATTGGTAAAGGTGGATCGATGATCAAGGAGATTAGTATGGCGTCAAGAAAAGAACTCGAGAGAGCTACGAATAAAAAAGTGTTTTTAGATTTGACTGTTGTAACTGATCCTCATTGGATGGAAATTTATTAGTATCTTGTCCTTTTGTCCTCCAAAAGAACCAAAAAGAATAAATTGATTTTCAGATGTCTCCATTCTTACTGAAGACAACCGCAATGCAGAGTTACTGTAATCTTTTTAATGTTTGTTCTTTACCTAGAACCTCAAGGGATTCTAGTAATGGTGGACCGACGGTTTTACCTGTAACTGCCAGGCGCAACATCATGAAGACATCTTTTGGTTTTTGTTTTAGTGATTCACATAATGCCCTTACAACTTGTTCCATAGCATCATGTGTCCAATCAGTATGAGTAAGTACTTCGGATAATTTACGTACTAGTTGCTTATCCAGTGGTTTTTCAAATTCTGTGACTTCTTTAAAAAAGAATCCTGCTAAATTCCAAAATTCCGATAATGTTTTCATGCGTTCATTAATAAGGGGAAGAATTATCATTACTTTTTCTTTTGGTAATTCTGCAATTGAAGTGTCAAATTCTATTAATCGTTTATAGAATTCTTCTATTGATAGGGCTTTAATGTATTCTTTATTTACCCAATCGAGTTTTTGTAAATCAAAACGTGGAGCTTGTGAAGTAACTGTTTCTAATTCAAATGTTTCTATAAATTCATTGAGTGAATATATTTCTTTTCCATCAGGATGATTCCAGATAATATTTGATAAGTAATTAAGAACTGCTTCAGATAAATATCCTTGCTTTCGATAATACTCTACTGAAGCATGTCCATGTCGTTTTGATAATTTTCCTTTACCATCGGCGTTTAAAATAAGTGGCAAATGGGCATGAACAGGCATTTTCCAACCAAAGTATTGATATAACAGAACATGTTTTGGGGTTGATGAAATCCATTCTTTTCCTCTGAAAACGTGAGTTATTTCCATTAAATGATCATCGACAACTACTCCAAAATGATACGTAGGGAATCCATCTGATTTTATAATGACTTGATGATCGATGACATTACTATCAAATTCTATAACACCACTTAGTAAGTCGTTTACAATAATTTTTTCATTTTCTGGAATATCCATTCTGACAACATGAGGAATGTTCTCTGATAATTTTTGTTTTATTTCGTCTTGGGATAACAACGTACAGTGCTTATCATACATGGGAGGTTTATGGTCCTGTTCTTGTTTTTTGCGCATTTCTTCTAAACGTTCTCTGGTACAAAAACAATAATATGCATGACCTTTTTTGAGCAATTCTTCTGCATATTGGGCATAGATTAGCAGTCTTTCTGATTGTCGATATGGCGCAAACGGTCCGCCAAGAAGTGGACTTTCATCGGGTGTAAGTCCAAACCATGAAAGTGAGTCATATATTACGTCTTCTGCACCTTCTACGAGCCGGTTTCTATCTGTATCTTCTATACGCAGAATAAATTTACCATGATATTTTTTTGCATATGCATAATCAATGAGTACTTGATAGATCGTTCCAATATGAGGAAAGCCTGTGGGAGAAGGAGCAATTCTTGTTCGTATTGTATTCATATAGTTGATTGTAGCAAGCTATAACCGTATACTCAAATCAGACAAATTAAATTCTGTATATCGAAATTTTCAATCAGGAACAATTTTCGTTAAAATCAGAGATTTTGCATTTAGTTATTACGTATATGGCTTCATTAACAAATACTGCATACTACACGAGAAGAGCGATAAATTGGGTAATTCTTGCAATACTGTGTTACTTTATTTTGAGAATTCTTTGGAGTTTTTTTCTGGGATTTTGGCTTTTTGTATTTCCACCAAAACCAGCTCCACCCAATCATGCATTTGGTAAATTACCAGCAATTTCATTTCCAACACAAAATAGCTCTCCCTCTACAGAATTTACATTTTCGTTAGAGACGATTACTGGAGGTTTACCAATAATTGCTTCTGAATCTGCTTCCGTCTATTTTATGCCTAAGGCTTCGCCTAATCTACTCGCGATTCCTCAAACGCAAGAATTTGCTAAATTATTGAATCTAAATCCAAATCCTATTCAGGAAAGTCGTACTATTTATCGTTTTGATGATGCTCAATACCCACTAAGAAGACTGCGGTACGATATCGTATCTGATAATTTTGTATTGAGGTATGGATATGAACAAGATACAAGTATTTTTACAGAAGGTACAATTAGAAACCCTCAAATAGCACAACAAGAAGCAATAACCACATTGTTAAATTATGATCTTTATACTGATGATTTTATAAATGGTGAAAAAAAAGTTACTAATTTACGATTAGTTGGAAACACACTCGTTCCTGTGGAAAATCTCTCAACAACCGATGCTATGCGGGTAAATTTTTATAGAGGTTCTATAAATAAACTTGCTGTAGTAACACCAAATCCTGATGAGGGTCAAATTAGTATTACCTTTAGCGGCTCATCAAATCCCAAGCGTCGGCTTATTGAGCTAGTTTATACCTACTGGCCGATTGACTATCAAACATATGCAACTTATGGTCTGAAGAAAATTGATGTGGCTTGGCAGGAATTACAAAACGGAAAAGGTTATATCGCGAAATATCCAATTGATGGAAGCAAGCAAGCAATTGTTCGTAATGTCTATCTTGCATATTATGATAGTTTTGAACCTCAAACATATTTACAACCAATTTATGTATTTGAGGGCGATCAGGAATTTGTTGGGTATGTTCCTGCTATTGTTCCTGAGTGGACTGAGTAATTTTATAAATCTTATTAAGCTGCAGGTGATGGTCCATAATTTATCCATTGATGATTATTAAAAATCCATTGTATAAGTAATTCAGTATCACTAAAGCGATCTTTACTTCGTAATGCAACAATAATCACTTTTCTCCCGTCTCGTTGTACCATTGTAACTAAGTTCTCTCCTGCTTGAGGAGTAAATCCTGTTTTTATTCCTGATACACCAGGTATTTTACCTAACAGCATGTTTGTTGTCCGTAATTGATGAAATATTTTGTAATCCACATCTGGTACGGTTATTTGAGGTACTGATACAATTTTTGCAATTAACGGGTATTGTATTGCAAACCGTGCCATATTAGCTAAATCTTTGGCTGTCATATTGTGATCAACATCATCAAAACCTGCAGGGTTTACAAAATGTGTTTTATTCAGTGAAAGCTCTTGTGCTTTTTTATTCATTACATTCATAAATCCTTGAGGACCTTGTGGATGATGTTGTGCTAATACATAGGCTGCATCATTTGCTGATTCTATAAGTAAACCATATAGTAAGTTTTCTACTGTCATTCTCTCACCAGGGACTAAATCCATAATTTGACCAGAGAGTGTTGCCTCTTTTACTACTACAATATCATCGGGTTTATATTCATCGAGAGATACCATTGCGGTCATAAGTTTTGTTGTTGAAGCTGGTGCTAATAATTCCTCTGCGTTTTTTTGATAGAGAGTTGCTCCCGATGAAACGTCTACTACATAAACACCGTATGCACTAATCTCATCTCCTGGAAGAATACCAGTTGTATTTAACGGATACGGGGCCGGAGTTGGGATGGCAAGCGGTTCCTTTGCAATAAGAGGAAACTCTGGAATAGTAACTATTATTCCCTGATTTTGTTTATGAGGGGTAATAAGAAAAATGAGACCAAGCAGGATAAGAAATACTATTTTTTCTCTACTATTAACCCACCAGAATTTATTATTTCTGAAAGATTTTCTAGCCATATGTTGATAGTACACGACATTAAACAAAAAAGGTATAAATATTTTTTCTTCTTATGAGATGAATTTTATAGTCATATTGAAATAATGTACGAAAACTATTTAATTTTGAGATTCTATATTTATTTGTAGTCCTTTTTGTCGCAGAAGAACCAAAACTTGTAAGTCGGCAGAAAAAAGTCTTAGGGGCTGTATTATTCTCGATCCGGGATACAGACATTCCTCCGATCCCGGATCGGTAGCCTCATCCGAGCCGGGATCGGTAGATACTGCTTATTTGGTAAATGAACCGATAATTGGATTTGCTGCTTTTTCGTAATCTTGCTCTTTGATTGCAATTGTTTTTGTGTGTAATCCAGGATTAAAATAGATAATTTCATTCTGACGGAGGCTTTCATCTACGTATAATGGAATAGAAAATATATGACCGAGTGGCGGGACTGCACCGATTTGAACAGTAGTTACCTTTTCTACTTCTTCTGATGTAGCCATACGTAAATCTTTAACTTGGTATAGCAGTTTAAAAGCTTTCATGTCTATTTTTTTATCACCTGGAACAGTAACCATAATCGGTTTGTTGTCTGCATACAGAAGAATGGCTTTTGCTCCTGTTGAGACACTAACTCCTCTTATTACTGCTGCTTCTTCTGATGTTTTTACAGGCACATGTTCCGTTACTTCAAATTGAAGTTGCTTTCGTTTGAGATCCTGCACGATTCGATCAAAAACAGATGTTTGAGAGGACATAAGAAGTGTTAATCCCAATTCTTCTAATTGTCCGTTATCGACTGGACTTGGTGCATCCATAATGGCGGTGCGGCCTGTTGATGTCATTGGAAAGGCTATGGTTTCTTTGAGTGATTGCTCTTGGGTAAGTAGCATAACCAATCGATCTAAGCCTAAGGCAATACCTCCATGTGGCGGCGTTCCTAATTCGAAGGCTTCGAGCATATGACCAATACTTTCTTGTATCTCAGAATCTGTATATCCCATGATCTTCATTGTTGCTCGTAATACTTCTGGCTGGTGGGCTCTGATACTACCACCTCCAACTTCATATCCATTACATACTAAATCATATTGTGCCGTTACTATCTGATCGATATGTTCTCCTTTTATATGCCAATCAATATGTTCTTTTATAGGAGTACTGAATGGATTATGAGTAAATGTCCATCCGCTTTTACCGTCTCGTATTTCTGCTGCATCTCCTGTATCAACTTTTTTGAAAAACGGAAAATTAACGACCCAGGCAAAGGCAAGAATGCCTTCTTTCTTTTCTTCTTCTGTACGGATATCAAATTTATCAGCACCATGTGTTTTTAATGCATCTTTGTACTGAATAATAGGGAACGTTTGATCTTTAAGTTTGCCACCCACTGCGGTAACTGCAGTTTTTACTATATCTTCTATAATTTTCATAACATCTTCTTGTTCAACGAAACTCATTTCCATATCAAGCTGGGTAAATTCAAATCCGCGATCTGCTCGTAAATCTTCATCACGCATACAACGTGCCATTTGAAAATATCGTTCTACACCAGCTGTCATGAGCAATTGTTTATATTGCTGTGGGCTTTGCGGTAATGCATAGAACTTACCCGGTTGAAAGCGGGATGGCACAAGAAAGTCTCTTGCACCTTCTTTTGTTGATTTAGTTAATAAAGGTGTTTCAACTTCTACAAATTCACGTTCATAAAACGCTTCTCTTATTGCTCGATAAAATTTAGAACGCAACTCAAGAATATTGTGCATACGTTCTCTACGTAAATCTAAATAGCGATACCGAAGTCTCATTTCTTCACTAATCGAGTATCCATCGGTATCGATTGGAATGGGGAGTTCTTTACTTCTATTTAAGAGAATTATTTTTTGCACTTCTATTTCTACTGTACCAGTGGCTAAATTAGGATTTATCATTGACTCTGGTCGTCGTCTAACTATTCCAACTATTTCTATTACGTCTTCCGCATGCAGACTTACGCCTTCTTGTTGTTCATTCAATCCATATGACTTCAGTGCATCAAGCATTATTTCTTTTGATAAAACTGTTTGGACAATACCTGATTTATCCCGAAGATCTAAAAAGATTATTTTGCCATGTTTACGGATAGTATTTATCCAACCTTTTAGTGTAATTTGTTCTCCTGTTTTGGATATTGTATCGTTTGATAGTGTACGCATATTGCCTCCTTTGTGAGCACAAAAAAACGCTCCCTCTATATAAGGACGAGCGCAATGTCGTGGTACCACCTTATTTTTCCTTAGATTTCTAAAGGACTTATTACAGCTTTATCGGAGCTTATCCGTCTGGTTCTACTAATCTATAACGATGTTCTTCCAGCCGTTTGAGACAATCTCTATCAATATGTCAATATTGATGTAACGTTACGATGAGTATAAATCAATTAGATTGTGTTGACAAGAGAGTTATGTGCTTTTACAATTAGCACTATTATTATGCAATCCATCGCTATTATTACCGTCCGCTTTAATACCCTTCGTATGGGTGAGAGCGGTTGTGTAATATAACGAAAATTATTTAAAAAAATCACAACCTCTCACTAATAAAAAGAGAGGTTTTTTTGTGTTTTATGGAAAAAACGTATGACAACACACTTAGAGACAATAGCTACTAAAAACTTTGAAGGATATACAATGGTGGTCCCTGAATGGGAACCATTTACTGGTCATGAACGTTTTTTGTTCGATAGATTATGTCATATTAGAAGTTACCTAAAATCTGTTATAGATCCTCAAGTATTAAGAAGAAATGCGATTCTTGTGGTAGGTTCTGATGGGAGACTTGAAAATGCAAAAAGTTCTATTTTTGTATCGCCTATAGAATTTTGTGTTCTGGGAAAAAATGAAGCAGACTACACTGTAATAAATACTGCGATTGTAAAAGGCATTAAAAGCAAAATAATTCATGCTGCTGATAGTGCTGTAGAATGGAAAAACCTGTCAATTAGATCAGTAAATTATCTTATTTCTGGATATAATGGGGAACCTTATAGGGTATGGCCAGATAGAATTTTTGATAGTTTAATGCTTGAAGGTAATGAGCATCTTGTTATTGATGCTTGTAAAAGAATTCACGAAGAATGGAAATCTAATAGTGTTATTAGAGAACGATTAAGAAAAAATTTAAAAATGTACTTACTAACTAATAGAACAGGGACAAATAATTATAAAACTCACTTTGATAGTTCAACTGGAGAAATTTTTTTTGATAAACAACAATATATTCGTGGATTAAAATATGGTCCTATTAGATTAGTTCAAGGAATATTAACTTTACATCAATTAGAGAATGGAATTATTAATACTGATACAAGAACAATTGTTAAACTTAGAGAACAATATCCACTTGACTCTGAGGTTAGATTAGCATATCAACATGCATTACTTATTTATCATGCACAACAAGAACATTTTTCCAAAAACGGAAATGGACATATGATTATTAATCCACATGTTTTAAGCAAGATTACCCAAACTATTGATCATTTTGCTACTCGTGAACTACGAAGTATGACTAATCTATCTATTTAATATTTCAAATCTTTCACTTTCAGTTCAATTTTTTCTTTTCCATTCCATATATTATTGGTAATTGTGTAAGCTAAATTAATGGTTGATTGTTTTTGGAGTTCGGGAAAGAGTTGTCCCATGTTGAAGGCAATGGCTTCTATTGTTTGTTTTCTATCGTTTTGTAATTTTAGTTTGAGATGCTTCCCTTCTTGTCCAACTAATCTTGCTTCTAATACTGGAACATCAGTACTTACGAAGACAGGATCGTAGTTTGCCATTCCGAAGGGTGAGAGTTGTTGTAAGGTGGAATAAAGTTCTGCTGTTACTAAGGATAATGGCATTTGCAAATCAACTGACAAACTTCGAATCGTCATTTCTTTTGTAATATGTTTCTCTGCATATGCTTCCATACGTTGAATGAATTCTTGTAGATTGTTTGTTTCTATGGTGAATCCGGCAGCCATTGGATGACCTCCAACATCTACTAATAGGTCATTTTGAGATCTAATTGCTTCTACGATATTAAAACCTGCAATTGATCTTGCACTGGCTTTGGATATTGTTTCTCCTTTTGAGAGGACTATAGCTGGAAGATAATGCTCTTCAACTAATTTACCGGCAATTAAACCAATGATTCCCTGATTATATGATTCATCTGCGATGACTAGTATTTTTTTAATTTCGTGCTTTTTATCTTTTATGACTAATTCTTTTGCATGAAGAGTACTTTCTTGAGTTAAATACTGACGTTCTTTGTTTACTAATGATAGTTTTCCTGCTAAAGCAGACGCTCGTTCTTCGTTGGTTGTGCAAAGTAATCTCAATGCATCGAGAGCATGATCGAGTCTCCCTAATGCATTGATACGTGGCGCTAAGATATGAGAAATATCATAGGTGGTTAACTGTTTATCTGTTAAGGTTGCTTCTTGGAGAAGTGCTAATACACCTAATCGAGATGAGGTACTCAATGCCTTTAGGCCAAATGACGCTATGGCCCTGTTAATTCCACTTAATGGTAATAAATCTGCTATTGTTCCAATAGATGCAACACCAAGTAAATCGTATGGATCTATGTCTTTTATCATCGTATTCTTGTTTCGTTCATATAATGTTTTAGAAACAAACCATGCGACACCGGAACCTGAAAGAGTAGTTGTATGTACTATGGTAGTGTCTGGAAGAATTTCTGATTTGGTATGGTGGTCGGTGACTATAACATCTATACCTTGTGATTTTGCATATGCGACTTTTTCATGGCCAGTTATTCCATGATCAACTGTAATAATAAGTGTTGCGTTATGTTCTTTTTTTACTGTATCTATGCCAATGGTTGATAATCCATACCCTTCCCCTTCTCGGTGAGGTATATATGGCATAACCTTACCTCCCATTGCATAAATTGTTTCCCACATAACTGTACCAGCTGTTACACCGTCAGCATCATAATCTGCATAAACGATAATTGATTCTTTATTTTTTACTGCTTGTTCTATTCTTTCTGCAGCTTTTTCTAGCATGATAGGGTCTATTCCAACTGTTTCTGCTGTGAAGATTAAGGGGGTTTTGGGTGTTAAAAATTGTTCGATATCTTCTTGAGTTGTTATACCTCTCTGTTTAAGAAGCAATTGCAGGATATCTTTACTGGTTATCCTCGGATTATCTATTGTTTGTTTGATGTCCCATTTCTTCATGAGTTTTAATAGTACACTTTTTTAATGAAAGATGCTCTATAAAAATGTCAGTTCTTAGAGTACTTCAAACCCAGATCAGAAATTATTAAGATCCGGGATCGGGTAAAATTCACAATACTGCGATATAATATCAAGCATGAAAACAATGCCACAATCGGCAGAGGAAATAATTGAAACATTAAAACATGCGGGATATGAAGCCTATGCAGTAGGGGGATCTGTTCGTGATTTTTTAATGGACAAAGAAACGAGAGGATGGGACTTTACCACCAATGCTACTCCTGAACAAATCCTTGAGATCTTTCCTGATAGTTTTTATGACAATCAGTTTGGTACGGTTGGTGTAAAAATATATTTCAATGGCAAGCCGGAAACAACTGACATCAATGAGGAGGCAATTAAACCTGATGATATTTATGAAATAACGACATATAGAAGTGAACAAGGTTATACTGATAATCGACATCCTGATCAAATTACCTGGGGTCATTCGTTATTAGAAGACTTATCACGAAGAGATTTTACAATAAATGCCATTGCCTTTGATGGTAAAGAACTGATTGATCCCTATAATGGACAGCAAGATCTTGAACATAAAGTAATTAAAACTGTTGGTGATCCACATGCTCGATTTTCGGAAGATGCTCTACGCATTATGAGAGCAGTGAGGATTGCAACTGTATTGGGTTTTTTAATTGAAGAACAAACGCTCTCAGCAATAAAACATCATGCAAGAAGTTTGTTGCAAATTTCGCGTGAACGAATTCGTGATGAATTAATGAAAATATTATCAAGTGATTATCCTGCAGATGGGATATTGTTACTCAAGAATACAGGGATACTCTCCGTTATTTTTCCTGAATTACACGATGCTTTTGAAGTACCACAAAAAAGTCCGAAGAGACACCATATTTATGATGTAGGAACTCATTCGGTGATGGCATTGAAATATGCACCAACTAAAGATCCAATTGTGCGACTTGCCACTCTTATTCATGATATTGGAAAACCTGCAACATTTAGAAAAGATGAAACAGGGCTTATTACTTTTTTTAATCATGAAGTAGTTGGGATGAGAATAGCAAAAAAGATTGTTGAGAGACTCAGGCTTTCTAAAAAACAATCAGAAAAAATATTAACCCTTGTGCGATGGCATCAATTTACCGTTGATGAGAGGCAAACTGACAGCGCTATAAGGCGATTTATAAGAAGAGTTGGTAAAGAGAATATTAATGACATGTTAGCTCTGCGTATTGGGGATCGACTTGGTGGCGGTGCTTTAGAAACTTCTTGGAGACTTGAGCTATTTAAGAAACGACTTGAGGAAGTTCAATTGCAACCATTTAGTATTAAGGATTTAAAAGTAAATGGCTTTGATGTTATGAAAGTATTAGATGTTAAACCTGGACCAATTATTGGACAGACTTTAGACGCTTTGTTTAAAGAAGTAGAGAATGGGACATTGCAAAATGAAAGAGAAGTGTTGTTAGAAAAACTTAAAACAATAATTCTTATTTCTTAAATATTTCTGATTTATATTATTATAAAATTTTATTTCTTCTTGTCCTTTTGAAGCAAAAGGACCCAAACGTGCGAGTCAGGAGAAATGAGAGTGGTTTTTCTCATTCAATCGTGGGGGAATCTTCTTCCCCTTCCTACACGAGGTTGGAGATTCCCCTTTACTCATTCATTCGAAAAACTGTTTCACTCTCATTTCAAGACTCACTCTATGGCATGTATGTTGAAAACTATATTTGTCCTTGAAATCGTATTCTCGATCTGGGATGCAGACATACTACCGATCCCGGATCGGTATTATGTGCAGACGTTCGTTGAGATTGTGAGATCGGTACTATCTCAAAAGGACCAAAGTTCGGATACAGTTGTTATTGTTTCTTGTTTTGCCAGCGTTTGAGTAAGATTAACGTTGGTGTAGCAACAAATGGAGAGGAATATGTTCCGGAAATTGTTCCGATAAGAAGTGCCATTGCAAACCAGTAAATCGTTTCTCCACCTAGTAACACAAGTGAGAGTAACATAATTATTATTGTTACTGAGTTAGCAAGGGATCTGGACATTGTTTGTGTTAATGCTTTGTCTGCTAATTCTTCAAAACTTCCCTTTTCTCCCTTTTTTTGCATTTCTCTAATTCGAACAAAAACGACTATGGTATCGTGAACAGAAAAACTAATAGTTGTTAAAAATGCTGTTACAAATAATGTATCAACCTCGACTTGAAAAAAATATCCAAATAAAGAAAATAAACCAACTACCACTAATAAATCATGAAATAATGCGACAATGGCTGAGACTCCATAGGTAATATTTTTAAAGGTATAAGCAATATAGAGTAATATTCCAGCTATGGCTAAAAATGCTGCAATTGCTGCTTTTTGAAGTAATTCCTTTCCTAATACAGGCCCAACAACCTCATTTCTTAAGACTGCAGCTTGGCTTGCAGCATTATAAGAAAGTCCAGATGCAATCGAGGCTAATTGTTCATTTCCTTCTGGTTTTGCTCTGATAATAAAACTCCCTGAATTTGTTTTTTGTATGGAAACAATTGGAATGTTAGTTTGTTCTATTAATGTTTCTATTGATTGTTGTGTGATATCTTGACCTGAAACTTCGATAAGTGAACCTCCGGTAAAATCAATTGATGGTTTTAATCCATTGAATGCTAAAGAGATAATTCCAGGTATTAATACACAGGATGAAATAATTATGTATAACCAGATATATTTAGAAAAACGGATCATAGATATATTAGATATAAACTACACAAAGAAACATGTTAAACATCTGCTATTACTTTGTATGGCTAAGCTCCTTTTCTTTATACAATACGCGAATGAATGTTCTAGTCACAATTAATCCAGTAAATAAACTTATTATTACTCCCAAAAACAGAGTGAGCGCAAAGCCTCTCACTAATCCTGACGTTGGTAAAAATTGCCAGTTTAACGGATTAAAAAGGATTAGACAGGTAATAATTGTGGTTATGTTTGCATCCCGGATGCTATCCCATGCTTTACCAAATGCTTGTTCTATAGCAATATGCCAAGGTTTACCTAAACGTTTCTCCTCCTTAAACCGCTCAAAAATAAGAATGTTACTATCAACAGCCATACCAATTGATAAGATAAAACCTGCAATGCCTGGAAGGGTTAATGTTACTGGAATAATTCGATATAACGCTAATGTAATAAGTCCATAACTCATTAATGCTAATACCGAGAGCACTCCAAGCCATCTATATGTTGCAATCATAAATAGAGCAACGAACAATAATCCTAACAGGCCTGCTCGAATACTTTTTTGTATTGATTCTTGACCAAGACTTGCTTCAATAACCCGCTGTTGAACTACTGAAATATTTACAGGTAATGCACCAGCATTTAGCTGGACTGCTAATTGTTTTGCTTCATCGAGTGTAAATTCGCCGTTTATAACAGCGCTCCCGCCTCTTATTTCTTCTGAAACTGTAGGAGGGTTACCGATTAATTCTCCATCTATGAACATAGGCAACATTTGACCAACAAGTCTTTTTGTTATTTCCTGAAACTTTTTACCTCCTTCATCGGTAAATTCGATAGAGACAATTGGTTTGCCGTTTGTTGGATCTGATACTACCTGTGAACGTTTGAGATCACTTCCTGTAAGACCTGTTGGCGTGGTTATTTCTAAAAGGGAACTTGGGGTAGCGGAATCTGTTGCAAACGCATCTTGTTTAAATTCACGAAATTCTAATTGAGCTGTCTTCCCGATTACAGATACTGCCTGATTTACATCTGTTATTCCTGGTAGTTCAACAATAATTCTATAACTATCTTGTGCAATGGAAGTTTGTACCACCGGTTCAGCAACACCCAAAAAATTTACTCTCCGCTCTATAACGTTTTTTGCTGATTCGAGTGCATTTGCTTTATCTTGTTCTTCTGTATTGCTCATATCTGCTTCAAGCATGACTTGAGTGCCGCCTGAAAGATCTAAACCCAAATGAGTAGTGAATTCTTTTTTAAACGGAATGTTTAATCTTGTTAAATCGATTGTTAAGGGGTTGATTGTATGGTCAATATGAAGTGGACCAATGGAAAATTGAAGTCGCCAGTTTTCTGGCAGGGCAGTAGAAGTAACAATTCCTAAGAAAAAAAGTAATGCTAAAAATACTCGTTTGGAATTATGTTTCATGATAAATTCGAAAAGAAGAATTCTTTTCTCCCTAAGCACACACTGCTTATACGCATTAGAACTTTATTGTATCAGTTCTTCTTCATCTCCGATAATGACTAATCGTGATGCGGAAAGAATGCTTAAAACGAACGGGTCTTTTCTCGATTTTCTGAATTCAAACTCTTCTTCTGTCATGACGGTATAATTAAGCTCTACTCCTCGTCTTGATTCTTCTGTTTTAACTAAATTAGCAAGTTCAGGAAGGACAATTGTACCTACTAACAGCAAATCTACATCTGTTGAACTTTTCTTGGGTAATCCTTTTATAAATCTACCTGAAATAAGTGCGTATTTTACTTTTCCTAATTTTGGCTTGTTTCTTACTATATCACCACCAAGACCAGCAGTTTTATTAATAAGCCGAAGTAAATCTTCGTATAAAGGGTAGTCTCTTCTAAATGTATAAAATAATCTGTTGGCGCGATGCTCTTTACTAACAATACCTGCTTTCTCTAAATGAGCGAGTTCTCGTCTGACAGCATTTATTTCTTCATCAACTTTGCGCACGATCTCACGAACGTGCACCATAATCTTTGGGTTAAGTAAAAAAAGCTCGAGGATACTTACCCGTACTCGCGAAATGATAATGTCTTCCAGTGCCATAGATTCACGGGCAGGAATCTGTAATTGATTTGTATTCTACTCAATATGTTACGGTTGTGCCAGTGGGTAACATATCTATCCAAATTTGACCGCGATTGAATACCCACTCCTTACCCTTATCATCGGTAAATAGTGTTCTTGCAGATCTATCTTTTTTAGACCATTTACCTTTTACTACTTTTCCTTCTGAAAAAATTAGCGCTTCTCCTGAACCAATATTCTCATAGTAACTGTGTCCATGATTTACTTCAGCTGGATTTGGAAGAGTCTGAAATTTTGCAAATTGAATAATCACTGTTTTTGGTGATAGTTGTTCTTCTGTTTCTAAATCAGTATGAGGTTCTCCTCCTGTAGATCTGTCATAGCTATTCTTTTCTGCATTATAATCCCATGTAACACCGTATTGTCCTGCCCTGCTATCGGATGCTGAATAACTAATAGATTGAGATGCACCTTGTGAAGATGTTGAATCTGTTTCTTCTACAAATTTCCAAGGCTTAAACGACTTGTCCCAAGAAACTCCGTCTTCGTCTTCATTGGTAATTCCCAACTTGATCTCTGCAAATTTATAAAGTCCCTCAGTTTCGCAAACCATTGTATGCTCTGGGGCGACATCTCTATTTAATCTACGTTCATTGCGATAACAGACCGAAACTTTATTGCCATCAGGCAACGCTAGTTTAAACGGCAAACCGAATTGGTCCATATCTTTTATTTTCCATTGATCAATTCTACATAATGCTTTTGCTCTCTCATCTACTGTTGGATCATCACAATTTCCAGCACCACCCACATGATTGTAGAGTGCATCATATTCCAAAACCCATGGAAGATAATAAATACGTGCGCTTCTTACAGGTGCAAGAGATAATGAATACGCCGATACTCCACAATAAAATATACCCATAAATCGAGTAATTCCACCCTCTGCAATTGCCTCATATACAACATCTGCTCTAGATAAACCTGATTGTGGACGAGCATCAACAGAATTTTCTATCATTACTGCTAAAGGCCTTCGCTTTTCCCAACCTACCCGCTCCTGTTCTGTATATAACATGCCATTTATTGGACACGGTTCTGTTCTTGGAATTGATGGATCGACAGTGAATCGTGCTTGTGGTTTTTCTGGTGTTTGAGAAGTAATATCTGGGATTTGTTTCGTACCTGCCGGTGCAAACATAGAAAATGCACCGTATGCAATACCTGTCGAAACGAGATAGAGACAAACCCCAATAATACTAAGTTTTAATAACTTTCCATTCATAGATTAATATATTTTCACATGAAGACTATACGTAATCATCATCGTACGATGATTAGAATAATGCTGTCAATTGTTGACAGCAAGTAAGTCTAGTGATAGTTTCTGGCTATGCCAAAAAAAACAAGGAAAGCGAAATCAGATGCAGCGCTGCGACGGAAAAAAATGGATACTCCTGCAAAAAAACACACTGCTGAATCTGGACAAACATCTACTCAGTCTGGATTTCGATATGAAATCTCTTTTTCTGAGAAGACTAAACCAACTCAAGCACATGCATCTTCTCAAGTAGACGAGTCATTATATGTTGCAACTAAAAAAGATATCATGACTACAGTTATTTATGCTGTTGTAGCAGTATCAACCCTTATAGTTATATCTATTGTATTACCCTAACACTATAACACTACTCTATTTACTTCATGCATTTATTAAGAGAGTACTTGGGAATTTAGCCTTCTATTTATAGAATCATTTGTTGTATAGTCCTCTTAAAAACAGAAGATCTTTATAAAACAGGCTAATGGATAACTATTAAATAGTAAGGACATATAAGTACGCAAGTCGAATAACTACATTATTCTATATATCTGTATAGCGATAACTTAATGCTTCTGCAATATGATTTGACTGTATTGACGAGCTTTGACTAAGATCTGCAATTGTTCTTGCTATTTTGATAATCCTGTAATATGATCGCGCAGATAAACTATAGGTATCTATTGCCTTCGCGAGAAGCGCTTGAGATGATTGATCAAGCAAGCAAAGTTGTTTTACTAATTTAGTATTCATTTCACTATTGGTGTGTATACCACTATGCAAAGAAAAGCGAGTGTTTTGAACCTCTCTTGCGTTGATAACCCTCGTGCGTACATCCCGTGATGATTCTCTGTGTGTCTGTTGTTGTGTGGTTAATTGATGTGTTGCCACTTGAGGGACGTACACATGCAAATCGATCCGATCAAGTATTGGGCCGGAAATTCGTTTTTTGTATTTTTCGATCATGAATTGATTACACGAACATTGTTTTGTACTTGATCCGTAATAACCACATGGA
>CAZGOA010000002.1:0-183108 GCA_964527425.1 uncultured Gammaproteobacteria bacterium
CATGAATTGATTACACGAACATTGTTTTGTACTTGATCCGTAATAACCACATGGACAAGGATTACTTGCAGCTATAAGTAAAAACCTTGCTGGATAGGAAACTGTACCGGCTGCTCTTGAAATTGTAACAAGACCATCCTCCATTGGCTGTCTTAAGGCTTCCAGTACACTTCTTGGAAATTCTGGAAATTCGTCCAAAAACAATACTCCTCTGTGAGCAAGAGATATTTCTCCTGGCATAGGATGTTTCCCTCCTCCAATTAATCCTATCTGAGAGGTAGTGTGATGCGGTGATCGAAAAGGCCGTTCTGTCATAAGTGACATACCACTAGATAAATTACCGGTGATTGAATACAACTTAGTAACTTCTATTGCTTCGTATTGAGTGAGTAGCGGTAATATCGAAGGAACTGTTCTTGCTAACATTGTTTTTCCAGCACCAGGCAAACCGCGGAGAAGTATATTGTGACCGCCTGCTGCAGCTATTTCTACGGCTCGTTTAGCATGATCTTGTCCAACTATGTCAGCAAAATCAAATGAATATGTTTTTTCTGTAAGCAACTCAGAAAAAGACAAGGGTTTCTCAGGTTGTATTATTTCTACCCCTTGAAAATGCCTAACGAGAGATTGTAGTGAGTGCACAGGTATAACTGTAACTTCTGATATTACAGCTCCTTCTTTTGCATCACATGCAGGTAGATATACTGTGGAAAATCCTTTCTCTTTTGCCATGACGACAATAGGTAATATTCCATTGGTATGCCGTACGCTCCCATCTAACGACAGTTCACCCAGAAACAATACGTGCTCGGGTATTTCAGAAAGCTGACCTGATGCTAGAAGAATTCCTAAGGCAATTGGTAAATCATATGCCGGACCTGCCTTGGGAAAATCCGCAGGTGCAAGATTAATGGTAATTCTCCGCGCAGGATAAAATCCTCCAGAATGTACTATTGCAGAACGAACACGTTCACGGCTTTCTTCTACTGCTTTGTCGGGTAAACCTACAATAGTAAGAGAAGGAAGACCTTTTGCTGCTATATCAATTTCTACAGTAATGGGTACAGCATCAAGACCTAAAAGTGCACCAGAACATAATTTTGCCAGCATGCTTGTGTTGTAGCAGAAGAAGATTAAATATTTATTAAAAATGCATGATTCATTATTGGTTGAATGAGCACCTTACACATTTTTACCCATATAATAAGGTTAGATCATCATGATTAACACTGAAGATAGTATTTATCGAACGACTGAAATGTATGTTCCAACGTTCAATTCACTTGAAGCACTTGCCACAAGCCTTCCGGTTGCTGTACGGAAAATTATGTACTGTGTATTTGTATCTGTGCCGTTGGAAGGGTCTTTAGGAATAGATCCTATATACGTTGGCACTAATACAGTTGCAAGATTAATTAATCCTCCACCAGTTCCCATATTTGTTGGAGTACTTATAATAGCTGTGGGTATACTACCATTGTTTTCAACTGCATACTGATAAATTGCATTCGTAATACCATACAAATCACTTCTACGCTGTGTATCTCGTGCTGCTGCAAATTGACGACCAGGATTAACAGCCACTAATACAACGGCTGCTAATATGCCAATAATTCCTATAACTACTAACAGTTCAATGAGCGTAAATCCGGAAGATCGTTTTATCATAAAAAATCCTTCATAACCATCGTATGTCAGATTTGGAAGAAAGATCAAGTACTTAATGCGTATTCACTATTATTACGTACAAATTCTTTTACAATATACCCTATAACGCAGAAACATCTTTCGGTTCTATTACGGAGCTGGTGAAGGTTCTGTTGAGCAAATATAATTTGAAACGTTATATGGTCTTGTGTCTGTGGGTTGATCTGAATAATCGCAACTAAACTTCTGTTGAACACCTGTTGGAACAGGGGTTGGTGTGAGACCGGGAAATAGTGTTGGACTTGGAGTAACCGTGGGCACTATGGTAGTACCAGGTACTGTTGGTGTTGGGTTTGATGTTGGTAATATAATCGTTGGTGTTGGTTGTGGAAGGTCTCCTTCGATTAAGTCTATGAGTTCTGAAATCGACTCTGGTTCATCAGTTACAGGTACATACACTATTTGACTTCCATCTTCTGTATGGAGAATAAGTTTTACATATGGAACTGTTGGTTTTTCTTTAAATTTGTTTGGATCTATACGCGAGGCATACTCAAATAAAAAAATAATCCTTTTAGGATCAAATAATCGAGTTACATCTTTTAGTTGACCATCACATGTTTCATATCTTCTTACGACACCGTCATTTGTAATTTCTAAACATTCACCAGTTTCCTCATCTTGTACTGTTATCCTCCGTAAACGTTTCTTTTCTTTAATTGTTATTTGTTCTGACTGTTCTAAATCAAATGTCTGATTTGTTGAAAGACCTCGTTGTCTTACCATGACAAGTGATACAACGCCTACTATAGACACCAGAAATACTATTAGAAGCGCTACATATACTTTTTTATACATATCGTTAGTTAATTTGTGAGTATGTTCTTATAGTTTACAGTTTGCAAACAACGATCGCAAAAGATTAATCTTTTGTTGATAAAACGAAAAGAGCACGCTGTTTAGGCGTGCTCTTTTGTTTAGTCATTAAACGCTTAGCGAACTACGGAAATCCATGTTCCAGCATTCAATTCACTCGATGCACTAGCGACAATACGTCCTGATGCATTTCTGTAAATTACATATTGAGTATCAGCATCTGTTCCATTTGATGGATCTCTTGGAATAGCTGCGATATAGGTAGGAACGAGAATAGTTGAAAGATCAACTAATCCACCACCTGTACCAATATTCGTTTCTGTACCTGTAATTACAGTAGGGATTGTTCCATTGTTTTCTGTTGCGTATTGGTAAATAGCGTTAGTAATTCCGTAAAGATCTGCTCTTCTTTGAGTATCACGAGCAGAAGCAAATTGACGACCAGGGTTGACCGCCACCAATACTACGGCTGCTAATATTCCTATAATACCGATAACAACGAGAAGTTCGATGAGAGTAAACCCGCGCTGCGTTAATGTTTTTTTATCTGCATGCATGTGCTCTCACCCCCTCTCTGGGCAGTAATCATAAATAAAAAGATGTGTCCGAATAGTCTCTCGGCTGCCACTCTCTATTCCAGCGTAACAGAGCAATGAAGATTATGTCAATTCATTGAGTTGAAAGTATACGGACTGCCTCTGATAATACAGTGCCATCTATAGCTGTTTTACTATCTGCAGTCTGTTTTGCTCCATATACTTGAACTAATGTTAACACTGCTACAATGATGTTAATAACAAATAATACAAATGCACCTCCAAAGAGGCTTAAACCAATAACAGTTTCTTTATTTTGCTGAAAAGGGATTTTTAACATACAGTTTTAGTGCCAATGAGGCATTTATTTCATCTGCATTAGCTTGAGAAAAAACAACATTCATCGATAATATTCGCGTTATATACGGCATGGTCTCTAATGCATCTAAAAATGCGTCTAATCGAGTGTTATCTGTTTTCATTGTAATAGAAAAAAGTAAAAATAGTTGATCTCCTTCTGGTAATGGATCTGGTGATGCTAATTTAACGGTTGATTCTTCACTATTATCCTTTGTTAGCTTTTCAAACATTTGTAGAAAATCTAACACCGTTTCGTCATTGGGGAAGACATCAAGAATTTTTTGAATGTCGTTTTCATACTGCGAATAAATTTGTTCTGATGAGCTAACTATTCGCTGATCCTGTTCAAGCTGTTTTTGCTGATCTTTTAGCAAAGATACTGTTTTAGCCTGTGTTTGCATAAGCACCATAAGACCGATATTGATGACAACAATAAGAAGGATAAATAATCCCAATCGTTCGATCGTAGATGTGGATTTGGGGGGGTGTTTTGGTGTCATAGTTGTTTAGTCGTAAACGTCATCGTAAAAGAAATATCACGTGGTGATTCTAAAAATGACAAAGGGACAACAATATTCGTAAATTTATTGCTCTCCTCGAGAACGGTTTTAAAATTAAGCACATCATCTCGTGTATTTGCAAGTGCATTTACTGAAAACTGCTGTTTTGAATCATCAAAATTCCATTGTGTAATTGCTATCTCTGATGGTACAAGTTCTAAAAATTCCATAAATGCTATTCGGGGCGTTTTCCTGAAAGGAGCAAGTGCAACGATTTGCTTTGCTGTACCGTTGACTGTCAATAAAGCTTGAGCACTTCCGGATTGAGATTGTACAAGATCATTTAAGCGTTTAACATTTGTATCAATTTGCTGTTTTTCCACCACTAATAATGCTAATACCAATGCAAGTAAAACAGTGTATGCTCCAATAATAACTACTGTTCGTGTTAATACAGTTGTATAAAAAAGAGAAGTTCGTTCTGTGTCATATACCTTCTTTAAATTTGGAGGCAAAATATTGATTAGGTCATGTTCTGAAATTGGCGTGACTTGTGATAAGGCACTGGCATATGCTTTGTTAAAACTAGGGTTATTCATAGGTGTTATTAATAATGTCGTCGGTTGCGGCATTTCTTTTACCCAATGATCACTAGCAACTTCACCTGTCAGAATTATTGGTATAGTATCCTCTTTCAAAATGCTACGTTGCTTATAATACGCTATGATTTCTTGTATAGTTTGTTTAATATTTGTCAGATATGTAGCAGGTGTATCTTCTTTTGAGAAACTAATGACTGTCGTAAAGACTGACTTTTCTCCTTCTACAAGCGTTACATATGCTCCGGTACGATTTACCTCTGTAACAAGCGCGTGTGCATTCGGTTTTAACTGAAGTAAATGGGCAATTGTTGAAGCATCAGGCTTTAGTCTCATGGGTTTTAAACCCACGTTAAGTAAAATATTCACGATAGGATCAATTGTTTTTTTCGGAACTCCGACAATTGAGACAATATATTGACCCTCTTGTTCCCTGATGAGTTTCCAATCGATATATAATTCTTCTTCAGGGAAAGGAAACAACTCTTTTACATGCCATGATACCGCTTCTCCAATTTCTGAAAGGGCTACCTTTGGTAAGGTTAATTCTCGAGAGTAAGCAAATGCTTCAGGAAATGAAACAACAACGTATGGAGTAGTAAATTTACCTTTTTCGCGTAATGTTAGAAGTGCCTGTTTAAAAATATCTCCATTTACTAACACACTTTGTGAAAATAAATCTTGAGGTATCTGAACTTCTGCAGTATTTTTAACTTTCCCTGCTCTATTGATTTGAACTCCACGCAGACTCATTCGGTCAATTGAGAGACCAAAAAATTCTCTTGTCGGCAGAATTAAATCGGGCAGAGATAACATACTAGCTATATATATTCTATCAGCCTTGAGTAATTAAATTCAAAGGACGTATGATAGAGGTATGGGTACATTGTATAAAAAGAAAACCGGCTTCAGTATGGTAGAGACGATTGTCGCTATTGGAGTCTTTTCTATTTTCTTTGCTGCTATTGCGTTTATCCTGCAGCAAGTATTAGAAAACGTTGGAACAGCTAGAGTAAGAGCTGTAGCTCTCTCTCTAGGACAAGAAAAAATGGAAGTTATTCGAAATCTTCCATACGATAATGTAGGTACTATCGCTGGAATACCATCTGGTCCTCTGCAACAGTCAGAAATCGTCACTATTAACTCAACACCGTTTACTGTCACCACATCTATTTTTTATATAGATGACCCTTTTGATCAAAGTGCTCCAACTGATCCAATCCCTGCTGACTATAAACGTGTCCGAGTTCAAGTAACCTGGGGAGGTCTTTTTCCTTCTCGATCACCCGTTACCCTTGTTACAAATATTGTTCCAAGAGGGCTTGAATCAAATCCTGGAGGAGGTACGCTTATTATCCAAGTGCTCAATTCGCAAGGATTACCCTTATCAAATGCAAACGTTGCTATTACAAATACTCTGGTAGTACCGCAAATTAATATTTCTACATTAAGTGATGCCTCTGGATTTGTTGTTATACCGGCTGCTCCAGCATGCATAACCTGCTATTCTATTACTGTTAGTCGGTCAGGGTATTCGACAGATAAAACATATACTACCAGTGAAGTCGCCAATCCGCTCCAGCCACTTACCACCATTATTGAAGGAGAAATTACACAAGTGTCTTTTTCTATAGATCAGATAGGTAGTATTTCTATTAGTTCGCGAAGCACGCAGGAAACTGGCTATATTCCACTAACAAACGTTATTTTTACATTAAGAGGTAGTAAAATTATAGGATATGATACGCTAGATAAACCAGTATATAAATACTCTCAACAATTTACGACTGGAGGAGGTACTGTAGGTGTTCCTAATTTGGAGTGGGATACTTATACGGTTGATCTAACTGATTCAAACTATACACTTGCAGGTTCTAATCCCTTAAACCCAATTACTGTTTTACCTGGTGTATTTAATACTCCAATGACTATATTAGCAGATCCTAAATATGCTTCTTCTCTTTTGGTTACTATTAAAGATAATTTAAATCAATTATTAGCTTCTGTATCTTCAACGTTAAAAAATAGCACCACCGGGACGGAAATAACGAAAATTACTGCTGCAACCGGTTCTGCAAATTTTGGACAAGTCTTTTATAACAATTTAACGCTCGGGAACTATACAGTTACGGCATCGTTGTCGGGATATCAAGTTGCAAGTCAATCTGTAACAATAAATGGTAATCAACAATTGCAAATGGTCTTGAATCCTTAAATTCATGCAGTATGACTTGAATATGAAATATCTTTTACACACTAACAGTCATAGAAAATCAACACATGGATTTACCTTTGTTGAGGTAATTATTGCTGTATTTTTATTTACTGTCATTGTTGCATTAACGTCAGGTTTTGTTGTGTATTATTTCAGTAATTATTCATTTACTTTTGAACAGCAGCAGCAGGTTGGTCAAGCACAATCTGCTCTAACACAGATGATTCGGGAAATACGGAAAGCCCGACCTGGAGACGATGGTTCCTGGCCATTAGTTCAAACAGATGATGCTGTATTTATCTTTTATGCTGATGTAAATGGTGATAACCGCAGTGACAGAGTTCGCTATTTTTTAAGTGGCAACGAACTAAGAAGAGGAATTATTCAACCCACTGCAGTACCAGTTACGTATCCTGTTGCAAATGAAGTAATTACAACACTTATGACCTCTGTTGAGGCAACTTCTAGTCCAATTTTTCGATACTACAACGGCGATTGGCCTGCGGATACAACCAATAATCCACTCTCACCTGCTAACAGAATACTGAATACTCGATTCGTTAAAATAGATGTAAGATTGAACCAAACAACAAATTTTGCTGCTGAACCGTTTGAATTAAGCAGTGGAGTGAGTATTAGAAGTATGAAAAACAACTTATAAACTATGAAATACAAAACATCAACATCAGGCAATAATAATTTCAAGAATATATATGCCGGTAGTATTTCAATATTAGTTCTTGTGTTTGGATTGATGTTTTCTGTCGCTATTGGTGGACTAGTCATTGTTGCAGAAGTTCAGCAGAATAATGCATATAGAACTGATATTTATGAACGAGCATTAACGGTAGCTCAGGCAGGTGCCGAGTATTATCGCTGGCATCTTGCTCATGCACCCACAGATTATACTGATGGTACTGGACAACCTGGACCATATGTCCACCCTCTTTCTGATCCATATGGCCAAACTGAAGGAACGTTTAGTTTAATGATTACTCCACCGGCTGCAGGCTCTTCTAACATAACCATTGAGTCTACTGGCTGGTTAAATAGCAATCCTGAAATAAAACGTAAAGTTATTGCTCGATATGGTATACCTTCTCTTGCAAGATTTTCTTTTCTCCATAATGCTAATGTATGGTTTGGTTCTGGATTAACTGTTCAGGGACCAGCATTATCCAATGGTGGAATTCGTATGGATGGGGTGAATATATCTACAATTCAAAGTGCCAGACAAACGTATACTTGTGGTACAGAAACAGGTTGTTCTCCTTCACAAATACGGAATGGCGTATGGGGGTCTGGGGGTCCATCTAATTTATGGCAATTTCCTGTTCCAGCTGTCGATTTTAATAGTTTAAATCTTGATTTCAGTACTATGAGAACTGCAGCTCAAGCGAATGGATTATATTTGCCAGCTTCGGGTAGCTTGGGATACAGAATCCAATTTCAATCAAATGGTAATTACACTGTAAGACGAGTAACAAATGCTACGAGCAGATCTGGTTGGAGCGTTGAGAATGGATGTCAAAGCTTAGCGCAAGACATTACGAATTCTGTCAATGTTGGTACTTATTCAATTGCTCAAAGACCTATTATTTTTGCTGAAGACAATTTATGGGTTGAGGGTGTAGTTAATGGTAAAGCAACTGTAGTTGCTGCACGTTTTCCCTTAAATGTTAACTTTATGAATATTTGGATAACCAATAACTTAACCTACGTTGCAAAAGATGGTCATTCCAATCTTGGTCTGTTTGCCCAAAATAATATTTATTTTGGACTGAATGTACCAGAAGATTTTGAAATCAATGCTGCACTACTTGCATCTCAAGGCAGAATAATCCGTCATAATTATCGTTACTCAGGATGTAGTTATTATTCTGCAGCTGTAAAAGACAACTTAACGATTTATGGGTCTGTAATTAGTAATCAAAAATCATATTGGAATTTTGGTACTGGTCCAACATCTGGATTTAGAGAACGCTTAATCACCTATGATAGTAACTTATATTTTGATGCTCCACCTTACTTTCCTGATCAAGGTGAATATGAATTTATATCCTGGACGGAAGAATAATAAGTGTTGATTTGTTAAGAAAAAACACTAAAGTTTTTTAAAAAACTTATTACTCTTATGTTAGCAGAAACAAATGTATTTATGATAGATTCAGGTTCATCTTGCCATGGTTTTATCAAACTCACTGATTGAGAAGAGTTAAAGAATGAAGGATTTGTTATCTTCCTGCAGCTTGTTGGAAATTACCAACGACACTATAAATAGGAGCAATAATTGAGAGAATCATGACTCCGACTGCAACTCCTACTAATAACATCATGACTGGCTCTATGATTTGTGTTAATCCTTTAACCTCTTCTTCTACTTCTCCTTCATAAAAGGTAGCAAGATCTGCCATTGTACTATCTATTGTTGCGGTTTTCTCCCCCGCTGCTATCATTTGCACGACTAAGGATGGAAATACTTTTTGTTCTTTCATAGAACTGGCAAGCGTTCGACCTTTGCGTATTTGCTCTGGAATTGTTATTTTTAAGTTTCTATAATCTTTCCAGCTTAATAGTGAGAGCGATATTTCGAGTGCATCGGTAATGGGAACAGCACTTTTCATGAGTGTTGAAAAAATTCTTGAAAACCGTGCTAAATCTATTTTTTGAATGAGCCTTCGAATAAATGGGATTAATCCTAACGCACTCAATAACATGTCTCTTACTTGTTGCGATCGTAATGCAAAAAACCCACCAATAAGAGATAGAACAGTTAACATAACAACTGGTATTATTTGTTTTGAAAAAGCAATACTAAGAGTAAACAGTAATCTGGTAGGAGCTGGAAGCGGCAGATTTAGGCTTAAAAATACTTTTCCGATTGAGGGCAACACGAAGAAAAACATGAGAATACCCATTCCGATCATCGCTACAAATATTATTGCAGGATACATCATTGCACCCTTAACTTTTGATGCAAGACTATACTCAGCACGCAGTTCTATTTCTAATTGCGTAAACACTTCAGCTAATTTTCCACTAATTTCGCCTGCTCTGACCAAAGTTAAAAAATATGATTCGAACACACCTGGATATTTTTCAAATATTTCTGATAACTGTTGACCTTGTTGTAATCCATATTGCATATCTTCCAATATTTTTTTCATAACTGGATTTTTCGTTTCTCTGGAAAGCACATCAATTCCTTCTGAAAGCGATAATCCTGTTGAAAGCATAATACCCATATACCGACAAAAGGTAATTTTATCTACAGCAGGAACTGTACCGTGCATTTGAACATTATCGATGTTTTCTTTAATAACTACGGGAGTTAAACCTTGTTTAGTCAATGAACTGGCAACTTCTTCTTTAGTTTTGGCAGAAACTACACCTTCTGTAAGGTGTTTACTACTGTCTACTGCTTTATATTTAAATGAAGCCATAACAAGTTACATTAGAATTTCTTACTCACGAACAACACGCAATACTTCCTCTATGCTTGTTAAACCGCCACTTGCTTTATTCAACCCATCACGTAAAAGTGGAGTCATTCCATTTCGCATTGCTTCTCTGGCAATTTCTTCTGAAGGTACTTTTTGAATGATCAATTTTCGAATTTTTTCGTTCACTTCCAGAATTTCAAAAATTCCTATTCTCCCTTTATACCCCCTTCCCCCACATTCTTGACAACCTATCCCTTTGTAGAGTGTTTGCGGAACTTGCCATTCTGGTGCAATTTTTTGTAAATATTCGACTTGTTCTGATGGCAAAGTATAACTTTGAATACATCTCGTACACAATTTTCGAACAAGTCGTTGTGCAATAATTAAATTTAATGTTGAAGCAAGTAAGAATCCTTCGGTTCCCATATCTGTAAATCGAGGAATTGCGCCCGCGGCATCATTTGTATGAAGTGTTGATAACACCAAATGACCTGTAAGCGATGAGTGTATCGCCATTTCTGCAGTTTCTGTATCACGAATTTCTCCAACCATGATAATATCTGGATCGTGACGCAAGAGAGCTCTTAAGCCTGCTGCAAAGGTTAATCCTGCTGCTGTATTTATTTGTGTTTGATTTACTCGTTTAATGCCATATTCTACAGGATCTTCTATAGTACACATTTTTACTTCTGTTGAATTGAGCATTGTCAAAACGCTATAGAGAGTTGTTGTTTTTCCTGATCCTGTTGGACCAGTGACGAGAATCATTCCGTGAGGTTTTACGATGTTTCTATTTACTAATTCTAAATTAAATCCAGTAAGGCCTAACTCTTCAAACGAAAGTGGACGTGCTGATTCTGCTAAAATTCGAAGTACAATATTTTCTCCGTAAAACGATGGCAAAATAGACACACGCAGTGCAATATAGCTTTCTTTAATTTTAAATTTAAACCTTCCGTCCTGAGGTATTCGGTGTTCATCAATTTTAAGTTGCGAGAGTATCTTAATACGCGCAATAATTGCCGGATGGATCATTTTAGGTAGCTCAACAATATCTCTTAATACTCCATCTATACGAAATCTCGTCACAAATGATTCTTCCATTGCCTCAAAATGAATATCTGAAGCACCTTCTGCTACTGCATATTCTAAAACAGTATCAAGAATTCTAATTACGGGCAGATCAAGTGCCATCTTTTCACTATCTCTTCCAGCTTTTTGACTTTCCTGAAGATTTTCTTTAATAATCTTGTCGAAAACCTCTTTTATGTTTCTTTTATATTGTCCTATGGCTTTTGTAATATCGGTATACCGGGAATATGATATTTTTAATTTATAACCTGTTTTTCGTTTAACAAACTCTTTTGCTTCAAGATCTGAAGGGTCATCCATTGCAAGTGATAATTCATTTCCTGATAGTTCATAGGGAATCATTTTAAACGTAGCTGCCGCTTCTTCTGGAATAAGAAGAAGCACCTCTAGAGGAATTGTTTTGTGTGATAAATCAATAAATGGAACCTTATAATATTCTGCAATTAAGTTCCCTAAAATGTCTTCTGTTAAAAACCCTTTATATGCTAAAACGTCTGCAATATCTTTCTTGAGTTCTGTCGCAGATTTTACTGCAGTGTCATAATCTTCTGAAGATACAAATCCAGATTTTACAACGATTTCACGTAATTGAGCAGCAGAAAGCATGAATTCAATGTTGTTTGTAAAAAGTATGCTACTTTGTAACCATGGATACTGTTTTACAAACTAATTTGGTTTTACATAGGATTTAATTTTATTAACCAATTCGGTGGGGGAGATATTTGCTTTCGTTATAAATTCTGTTGCTCCTACATCAAGGGCTCGTTTTGATTCTGCTTCTTGTGCAAGATTGGAATACATTATGATTGGAGTATTTTTAAACTGTTCTTCAGCACGCAGAGTTTCAATAACTGTAAAACCATCTACTTTAGGCATCATAACATCTAATAATATTAAATCCGGACGTTCCTTTTCTGCTAATTCAATACCTTTTTCTCCATCTTCTGCAGATACTATTTCATACCCATCTGCTTTCAGACGAGTTGTATATATTTTTACAATTAAAGAATCATCTTCTACTAATAAAATTTTTGCCATATTACTTTTAAACAATACAAAGATACAAACTTTATAAACTTTTTTCAAACATACTTCGTATTATACATAGTTATTTAACAATCGGCAGAGTGAAATAGAATGTAGTTCCTTTCCCAACCTCTGAATCTAACCAGATACTTCCTCCAAGACCTTCAATAATTTTTTGAGATAGATACAGTCCTAATCCTGTTCCTCCATATGTTTTTGTATACTTTTGATCTCGTTTTACTTGAGAAAACTTTTTAAACAACAGATCAAAGTCTTCTTTATGAATACCTGTTCCTGTATCTTTGACCTGGGTTACTACCATACCATCTTTTACTTCCGTTTTTATGGTGATACCGCCTTCAGAAGTAAACTTAAGTGCATTACTAATTAAGTTAATAACCACTTCTTTTATTTTATCTTCATCTGCAATGACTAATGGAAGCTCTCCTACTTGCTCATAGGTTATGTATAAATGTTTTTCTTTTACAGCAAGTTTTAAGTTTTTGACAACATCAGCAATAAGCTCACTTAACTGTACATGAGAAAGCGTAAAAGATAACTTGCCTGATTCTATTCGAGAAGTATTAAGTAAATTATTGACTAGACGAATAAGTCGATCATTTTCATTGTATGCTGCAGTTAAAAATTCTCTTGAATCGTTAGAGATTGGTCCTGCATAACCCTCAAGAATTGTGGAAATTGAACCTTTGATTGCAGCCATGGGTGTGCGCAACTCATGAGAGGCTAAAGATACAAATTCATCTTTTAATTTGTCTAGTTCCTGAAGTTGACTATTTGCTTCTTTCAGTTCTTTCGTCGCTTTTTCTACTTCTTCTTGAAGTGTAATATTAAAACGCCTTATTTCTTCATATGACCTTGCATTTTGAAATGCTATTGCAGACTCACTTGCTAAAATTGATATGACACTCAAATCTTGTTCAGTAAAAATATCTCCTGATTCTTTTTGACCCAGTATAAAATATACTCCCAGTTCTGTCTCAGTTTTTAATTTTACCAAAATATAGATACCATACTTAATAAATAATTCTTTTACATTTCCTTCGGAAATTTCATCAAATATTTGCAGTTTGCTTTGGATACTCTGTAATAACTCAAAATCATCTTCAGACATATCTGAAACCACTTGGAAGTTTTTGTGATATGTTTGATGGATATTATTCTTTGCCAGAAGAAGTACAGCACTCTTAGTAATTTTTAAACTTTTTTCAAGTTCATTAAAGAGAGCCCCCGTCATATCTTGCAGATTTAGCGTCCCTGCCAATATTTTGCTAATTTCACTTAAAACCTTGTCGCTGTTATAACTATTTTTGTAAAAAATTCTACTGGATACCGATTCAAATAATTTTCGAAGAGGTGTGAATGTAAACGAAGCAACAAACGTTAGAGAGATTAGGGTTGCAAATTGAATCTGTGTCAGTGATAAATCAACTAATATTGTACCAAATCCAATAACTAATAATGAATATAGTATACCAATTACTACCAACACCAAAACAAATGACACTGCCCTTACAATTATCAACCGAATATCCATGAGTCTATGTCGAATAATTGCATATGATGTGAATCCAACTAACAATAACGTGGCAGCAGGACTAAAGAAGCCAAATCTGCTTATTCCTACTGCAGGCAAAATGACACCAGTTAGTGTTACAGCAAACAAGAAAGAAAAAAATCCAAAAAATAAAAATTTGATTTGGTTTCTTGGTCTCCCTGTACTATTTCGAAACTTTTTAAAAAGTGTAACACTACCGAATATTGCTCCAAATACTGACCATAACATTAATAGTGGATATAACACACCTAAAACCGGTTGTATTTGATCAAAGTCAGAATTTATTCCTGAAACAAATGGATGAAATGGAGTAAGAATAAGAAATAGGGCAACTGGTATTACACAAAAATAAATTAAATATTTTATGTTTAACTTGTGGCCCTCAGGAAAATGTTTAGAAAACAATATAAAACTGCTTACGCCAAAAAGATTTCCAAAAAACAAAGTTAAATCACTCCAGAATAAGGTCTTAAACGTAAACAAGAATCCAATAGATAGTGTCCATAAAGATAGTGTTCCAGCAAAAAAAACAAAACTTTTATTTACCCAACTATGTGAATTCCGTTGATAAACAATCAGTGCGAGAATAAAATTTATGAGAGCGATACCACCTACAAACAGTAAAAAAGGATTCATATAATTCAGTCTTTTTTAGTAAGAACCAATAAATAACTTTGCATATATGTTTCTTTAATAGATATTGACTTTATATTAAGATTTTTTACCATCTCTTCCCATTCTTCTTGAGAAAGAAAATGGAAACCTTTATTGTTTGCTTTTAATTTAATAATCAAATTGAAAAAAAATAAGGGAAGTGTAATAAAAAACATTTTCACCTTCGCAAATCCCTTAACTGAATTAATAATTTCAAAATATGCTGCAGTAAATTTTGCTTTTGAGTGAGGATTAACTATCACTAATGTACCTCCCGGTTTTAAAACTCTCAATAATTCTGAAACAGTAAAAGCCGGATTACTTACAGCATATATCGAATTAATTGCAACAATACTGTCAAAATAATTCTTCTCTAAAGGTAGCTTATCATTTACACTTGCCAAAAATAAACGCATATTTGTAAAAGAACCTACTTTTTTTCTGGCTTTTGATAACATAACCTTTGAGATATCAATTCCTACATACTCACCAAGTTTATCTTTTGCTACAAGCTCCATAAAATTACCAGTACCGCATCCCACATCTAATACACGTATGTTGGGCTTAACTAAGGCACCCTTTTTAACATCTTGTAACAAATGTTGATATGGAGGGAGCAAACGAACTAAATCGTATACATGAGCGTATATTTGCCAAAATATTTCACTTCGTTGGTTTTTCATCTTTATCTCCAAGCTGTTATTTTTTTACCCATTTTTGTTTTACACCTGGTCGAAAATACGTTGGATCTTCATAGGGCCAAAAAACTAAATTAGGAATTAATTGCTTAGAATATTCTTCATATGTTTTTCTATACTCAGAATTTTCATTTAATAAATAATATACTAGTTTTTCGATAATTTTATCTTTCACTGAATCCTCCATAGACATATCTTTTTTCATTTCTATGTGAATTATGAGTTGTTGATTTGCATTATCATCATACAACACTTGCATAGTAAACTTACCAGTAATAAACGACTCAAATAATTCTTCCTGCAGTGCTCTTCTAATTGTTTCAGGATATATTTGAAATGCAAAGAAACTTACAGAAAAATCACTTCTTTCATACACGTATACAAAAGGTAACTTCCATATTGTGTCCTGTAAATGTCTCTTTCTCATTTCTTCCACGATATCTATTCCCATATCTTGGAGTTTACTAACAATATGAGAATACTTTCTAACTCCTCCGTTGTCTTTTAAATCATATCGTATGAGTGGTAGTCCACTGTACGCAGAACAATACAAACTACTATCAACATCCTCAAAATAAAATTGTGAGGGATTATATTGTGTCAATGTAGGTAATTTTAGGATTTGATCAAAAAGAAGAGCATATACAGATTTATTTTCCATTCCCAGTCTTCTTAATAATACACATAGGGGTGTTTCATGGGACATTGTTCCCAAATCTACAGTACCATAATGATTCAATGTATCGACATATATATTTTTTAACCCAGTTTTCTTCTGAACATAGTCTCTAAATGATTCACTAAATGCTTCAGCAGAAAAAACAAAACCCATATTTAACTGCTTCCATTGTAATCCGTAGCGTTCACCCTCATCTAAGATATCCTTTAAAAAAGGTCCATAACTACCAATAATAATCTGATCAAATGACGATCCTAAATTTTGAACTGCTTTAATAATTTCAAGTTTATTAATTCCAGGAGTAATGATACTTAAATTATATATTCCCTTTTGTTGAATCATCGACAGTGCTTTATAAGTAAATACTCCTCCTATCCAAGCGCCCATTGGAAATCCCACTATATATAACGTTGATCTTTCTTGAATCTTAAAATTTGTACGTAAATATAACTCTGCAGTATATGCATATTGCAAATCCTGCTCTTCTTGTCGAGGAAAATAAAACGGATCACCTGTTGATCCTGAAGTTGTTGATATTATCCATTGAGAAGTAGAAAATTTCCCATCCCAACATAACATTTCTCTGGGATACTGACGCAGATAACTTTGCTTATCAATCGGCGGAACATGCTCAAAATCTTCTATTGTTCGTATTTTTGTGTGATCAATATGCTTTTTTTGAAGGAAATCTTTATATGCAGGAACTCTAAGAGCCATTAAATGAAATAATTCAAGTACTGAAGTTTCACCCTTACGCAACCAATACTCCTCAGATTCAGTTAGTAATGCTTGTTCTATGGTTAGAACATCATCCTGTAAAAAAGGTGATTTGTATTTCATATCCAACCAAATTGTTTCATTCTATCTTCTGCCATGGTATTTGAGACGAGTAAGGGAGAGATAGAAAGTTCTTTACTTTTTGTCATGATTAAATCTACATTTTTTGAAATTGCTTGTGGGATATTTTTTATTTTTTCATCTTGAGAATCGACAAGCTCATATTCGTTTACGACCGCCATTAAACCACCTGCATTTACAACATAATCTGGAAGATAATATATTCCTTTATTAAATAATGAATCCGCTATGGCATCGGATGACAATTGACTATTGGCAGAACCGATTATCATTTTACACTGCAATTGAGGTGCAGTTTCTTCGTTAAGAATATTACTTAGGGCACAGGGAGAAAAAATATCTACAGGAACTGAATAAATTTCATGCTGATTCACTACATGTATGTGTGGGAACTGTTGTTGTATTTTTTCAAGCATCGCAATATTGATATCGGTCACATAAATATCTTTTAGTTCGCTTGCTAGTTTTTCTAACACTCCAAAACCAATTTTTCCAAGTCCCTGTATTGCCATTGTTCTGTCATGTAATCTTTCATCAGAGAATACATGCTTACAACCAACTCGAATAGCTGCTATGAGCCCATCGATCGTATATGCAATCGGATCTGTCTTTATCCCCATAATATACGACGATTGACCTGCAAGTTGTTGTAATTCTTCTATAGTCATACCCACGTCGGCACCAGTTATGAATAATCCACGTAGTTCATTGACAATATCTGCATATACTGATATCCAATCTGAACGAAAAGGATTATTTGAATCTCTTAACATGATTGCTTTTGCTCCTCCGTATTTATATCCAGCCATAACAGATTTATATGTCATAATCCGTGAAAGTTTTAAAGAATCTTGTACTGCATCTTCGACATTTGGATATTGCCATATTCTGGTTGCTCCAAAGTATGGATGCATTGAATCATTTTTATGGAGCGCTATATACACGGAAAGATTCGTTGGCTTGTGCACATAATGAATTACACCTTTGTGTCCATTCCATTCTTTATATTCTTCTATGGATAAAGTATTTGAACTCATAATTCTATATTATGAAATATTTACTTATTTAGATAGTATAAGCAATCGTAAATTGATATAATATTAATTCTAGCACTCGGGCTCTTGCCTTGCCTTTGGCAGGGAGGAAAGTCCAGACAGCAGTATGCAGGGGACTCAGCGCAAGCTGTGTTTCACTCACTATAAGTGGGTGAAAAGGTGCTTTATTCTTGAAAAAGAATAGAGACGATGACTGAATTAACACTCTGAGAGAGTTACAGAGACGATCCTTTGACTACTTTTAAGCTTAAGCTGCCGCTTGAGTTTGAGAATGTTGAAGGGGTGAAACGCTAACAATCCCACCTGCTGCAACCGGCGACTGTTCTGCAAAAAACCGACGCATACCGGAGTCAGAACGAAGCATACGGGCATTAGATGAATAAGAGCAATAAAACAGAATCTGGCTTATGAGGTGCTAGAATTATTAATTATAATTATTCTACTTAGATATAATTCCAATTTCTCCTGTAAAGGAATATATTTCGGCAATACAAATTTCGCTATTTACCCAATATTGACTTACTTTTGAGAATGTTTGATAAGTCCACGGGTCTGCAATATGAAACATATTCGTATCATATCCGTTGATACTTGCAGCGTGTCAATCCGCATTACCTTTAATATCAAGATATTTTATTCAATAGGAATCTAAAGCAATGTTTGAAATACAGATTCTTCTTGTTTTCCTAAATATGCAAAGCTTATTTTATTTCTGGTCATATAGTTGCTTCTAAAATGATTAAGATCATTAACTGTTATCTGGTGTAGATAAAGGATATATTCATCTATCGTTTGTAAATTTGACGAAAGTAAAGCATTATATCCATACCAGTTTATCAACCATGAATAATCTGTAGCATTACGAATAGTATCACTAACTAATTTATTTTTATGTAGAATTAGATTTTTTTCGCTTATTGGTGTATTTACTATTTCAAGAATGCGTGGCAATAATTCTTGTAGATTAGATCTAGTAATATTTGTACTATATCTTTGATAACCTGTATCAGTGAGTGCTACACAATCTGGGTACATCCAATATATAAGATTGTTATCTATTCTTAATTCTTGAATAAACGAGGATGACCATCCCCCTGAAAGGCTCGAACTTATCAGATCTTGAGTAATTTTTTCTTTATTATCCGTTATCTTAGGTCCTAATATTGAAATACTTAACTGAATAGATTCACCCAAGTCCATTTTTTCATATACAACTTTTTTGTTTACTTGATTATATTCAAAACTTTCATCAGTTTTATTCTTATTTGGAAGATTTATTGCATTTATATAGTCTAGTATCTCGTTAATTTTTAATGAAGAATTAATACATACAAAAGTAATATTTTTATTCGTTACATATTTACTCATAAAAACTTCAATATCTTTAAGACTAATATTCATAATTGAATCTCTCGTACCATAAAAATCTTTACCTAATTTTTTTTCATGCCAAATTCCTTTGTTAGCTAACCTCCAAATATATGAAGAAGGATCCATATGATTCTGTAGTTCCTCATTCAAAACTACATCTTTTTCAGAAATAAAAAAATCTTCATGAACTTGTGAATTTACTAGGCCTTCTATTAGCAATTTTAATGCAAATAGCGAATGCTCATGATTATGTACATAGTAATAATGTTGTGATTGTAACGTTGTGAAAGCATTAAAATACATACCTTTTTCTTCGATTGATCTAAGCATTTCAATACGATTAGGAAATGATTTCATTTTTGTAAATAATAAATGCTCAATAAAATGAGATATTCCCAAAGTTGATAACGAATCATACCTAGAACCTGCATTTATCCATACAGAAGACGAAGAAACTGGATACTGAGGAATAGTAATACAAACTAATTTTATATTATGTTGAGTAAATGACTGTTGAATAGAGTGATTTAATAGCATTGTTGTAAATATTTGTTTAATATTTTTTATTCTTCTGTTTCTTTTCTGTATTCGAGAAGATTAGTTACAACAACTTGAATAACTAAGATTGCCGGAATGGCTAAAATGGCTCCTACTACACCTGCAAATCTAGCTCCAATCATGAAGGCAACGATGGTAATAATTGGTGAAAACCCAACTGCTTTTCTCATAATGAGCGGGACTATTAAATGATTTTCAAACTGTTGAATCACAAAATACATTGCTGCAACCGATACAGCAAGAATAGGATTAACTGTTAAGGCGATTAAGACTGCTGGAACTGCAGAAACAATAGGCCCTATCATAGGAACTAATTCGAGTAAACCTGCTAATACAGCAAGTGGTAAGGCGTATTCTATTTTAAGTATTACTAAACCGATATATACCATAACACCAATCACAACCATAAGAATGAATTGACCTCTAGCCCATGCTCCTAATTTCCCTTCAACATCTTGGAGTGCGCTGTGAATTCTATCTCCTGTTTCTTCATTGGTAAATTGTTTCAATGTTTGTTTTAGTGTGTTTCTTGATAATAATAAATAGAGAGTGAATACAAGAATTGTGACAATGTTAATGATATTGTTAAATACTTCTACGCCAACTCTTAATATATTTTGTGTAATTGGAGCAATCTCTTGTGTTATTGCTTGGATATTTATATCTAGAGCAGGGATTACTCGTTCGGCTAAACTGGGAAATTCTTGAATTAAACGATTTGACTGTGATGCGATACTAGGTATTGATGATGCTACAATTCCACCCAATCCACCAAAAATTAGTATATACATTAGTAGAACAGCCATCACTCTTGGAATTTTTAAGTTAACTAATCCTTCTACCAAAGGACGCAGTGCTGTCATTAATATGTAGGAGATAAAAAGTAAATATAAAATGTCACGAATTTGTAGTACTAACCAAATACCTCCAAGAAGTACCAAAATAAAGATAATTGTTCGATGAGAAATTTCAATAGTTCTGGGCATACATATCCCTAAATACTTTTTAAATTATACCATGATTGGACTTGTTTTCTTGCAATATATTCTGAATCTTTATCTGACATAGATATCCATACTATTTCTTTGTTCCGCTTAAACCAGGTCATTTGTCGCTTTGCGTACTGTATTTCATGAGTCTGCCATTGTTGAATTGCCTGATTGTACTGTATTTCTGTAGGACTATGGAGATATACGTTCCATTCTTGATAACCAATTGTTTGTAATGCCTGGATAGAAATAGAATATTTTTTTGAAATGTACTTAATTTCTTCTAAAGCTCCTCTTTGCATTCGCTGAACTACTCTTTGTTTTATTCGTTCCTCCTGTATTTCGCTTGGAACAGTAAGACCTAACCACAAGGTGTTGTAGTGTCGATTAGGAGATGTTTGAGGTATTTCACTTTTTACTATTTCTATTTTTCGAATTAATCGCCGGGGGTTATTTCTATCAGAGTTATTCAATGCTTCCCAGGTTGTTGGAGAAAGAGCTTGAAGCATTTGCTGCAACTCTACAACAAACATATTATCCAGTTGTTTTCGTAATGTATTATTTTTAGGAACAGTACTCGTTTGTATTCCAGAAACAACTGCATCAAGATATAAACCTGTTCCACCAACGACTATGGGAAGCTTTCCCCGTTTATGAATATCTGCAATCACTGCGGTTGCAAGATGTTCATACGCAGATACGCTAAATTCTTGGTCAGGAGATACAACATCATACATCCATAGCGGAATGCTATTTAAGTAAAATACTGGAAGTGTAGTGGAATCATTGATTGTTACTATTTCTGGTTTAGGATGTTGTGGTATATCTTTGCCTGTAACGATATCCATTTCTTTATATACCTGACGGGAATCACAACTCACTATTTCACCATGAAATTCCTTTGCTAAGGTTAACGCCAGATTCGTTTTCCCAGTTGCTGTTGGTCCACAAATAATAAGAAGTTTATTCATCTATATGTTCCGGCCTTTAAATTTGCTCTATTAATCATTTCTTCAAGCAGTATCCATCGCTTTTTCTTGATTGGATGGGGTACATCATCGGTGAATACTTTGTGTGCTGTGGTCATAAGTCTGTCTGAATAAATAGATACATACGCTTTGGAAAAGCCTACTTGTTTACATAAATCAACGGTATTATTAAATTGTTCATCAGTCTCTCCGCAAAAACCCACGATAATATCTGTTGAAATAGTTATATTTTTTACTTGTTTTCTTAATTTGGCAACTAACGCTAGATACTCTTCTTTCGTATACCAACGATTCATTTTTTTAAGCATTGCACTGTCACCTGATTGTACTGGTAAATGAATGTGACGAGTAATTTTAGGATTCTTTGCTATGGTTTCAATCAGATCATCTGAGAAATCCCAAGGATTGCTAGATAGAAAATCTATATGTTCAATTCCTTCAATTTCACATATTGTTTTCAGTAACAATGGGAATACTGTTGGAATACGCATTCTTCCTAAATGCTTTACAAATGTCGGTTTTACTTTTTGTCCGTTTAATACATATTCTTTTGTCTCTGATTGATCTGGTGATTTAATTGGTTCTCTGATAACGGATGCTTCATGCCTTGATTGAGCATTAAAATAGTTTTTTCCTGGTAAATCTCTCATGACTTGTATGTTTTCTGCTCCTACTAATAAATCTGCACCATAAGAATTAACATTCTGACCGATTAAGGTTATATGGGTATACCCATTGGATGCAAGTTGTGTAACTTCTGAAACAATGTCATCAAAGGGACGACTGATTTCTCTACCCCTGGTAAACGGCACCACGCAAAAAGTACAAAAATTATTGCATCCATTAGAAATTGGCACCCATGCATGTTTGGAATCACTGCGAAGCGGGGCATGATCGAAGCCTACTTCTTCAATTGGCAAGAACTCATCAACTTGAGGCATTTTACGTTTGAGTGCTGATAACATCTTTCCTGATTTTTCTCTCATTGCCATACCAACCATACATCCTGTCACTACAATTTTGAGATTTCTTCCCTGTATTTTTTCCTGAGTTAAATTGTGAACTAATCCATATACTCTGTTTTCTGCTTTTTCTCTAATCATGCAGGTATTAATAACAATATCATCGGCTTGTTTCATACTACGTGCAGGCGTATATCCTCGAGCTTTATAAAAAGAAGCAATTCGTTCACTATCTGCTTCGTTAGCCTGACAACCAAACGTTTTAATGAAGTATTTCATGGATGTTTATTGTACCAAAATAGAGAAGATTTATCCTGTTGGGACAGAAAAATTTGTTATTAATAAATTTAAATGATACTAGTTCTTTATTATGTTCTCTTCCTTTTGATTGCAAAAAGGACCAAAATTCTATGAACAAGCTGAAACATGAATGCTCACACTGTATGATTTTATAATCAATAATACAAGAATAAACTTATATCTTTGCGAGTATAAATTTTTCGATAATTGTTGCTACTCCATCTTGTTGGACTGGTAGGCATATAAAATCTGCTACTGCTTTTAATTCTTCTACGGCATTGCCCATCGCAAATTTAACGCCACAAGCCATGAGTAAAGGGAAATCATTATACCCATCGCCTACGCCGATACACTCCTCTTTCGTTATTTGTAGGTGTTGTTGAAGAAAAGAGATTCCATGCAGTTTTGAGGCTTGCTGATCAACCATATCAACACAAATTTTTCCTTCCTCCCAGGAAACCATTTTATAACTATTCACGCCTTGAATTTGTAATAATTCTTTGTGTAACGCATCTGCCTTATCCGGTTCAATTCCTTCATTAAAAATAACCAGTGGATTAATGTCTGTTTGACCAGTCCATTGTGTATGTCCTTTTTCATCTTGAAAATAAAAATGTGGAGAATATTTTTTAAATATCGGATAAGCTTGTTCTAATACTTGAGAGGTAAGTCTTCGTTCAAACAAGTAAGTATCTGTTTGCGGGTCATATACTTGTGTACCTCCTGTTAATATGCAAGGTGATTGAATGTCTAATTCCTCAATAATTTTTTTTACTCGATACAGTGGTCTGCCTGTTGCAAGACAAACATGCAAATGATCTTTAACTTTTTTTATCATCTCTATCGTTTTTTTTGATGGAACCGCGTCTTTTGCATTCAGTACGGTTGTACCATCAACATCAAGTATTAAGGCTTTGTATTTCATAGTATTTCTATTGATTTATTTAAAAAGTTTTATTCGTCTAAAATAAATTTTTCGATAAACACTGCTAATCCATCCTGATTGACGCTTGGACAGATAAAGTCTGCAATAGTTTTTAATTCTGGTACAGCATTACCCATTGCTATTTTTAGACCACTGCCTAGTAACAATGGAAAATCATTATACCCATCTCCTATTCCGATAAGTTCTTCTGGATGTATGTTTTCTCTTTTAAGAATTTCGTATACACCAGACTGCTTGGTTGCACTTGCATGAGAAACTTCTAATGATTCTACTCCTTTTACTGTCCCATTGAGACGGTGGCAAATAGCTGTAGGGAATCTTCGATCTACTGCTTCCATGATTGCTTCTATCGTTGAGACAGGGATATCTGGCATATAAAAGCTTAGGACTTTTTCATTGGGTTCTAAGACTGTTAAAGGGCGTTCTACTTCGCCATTAAATACTTGAACTGTTACACCAAAAGATAAGAGTAATTCAAACAATGGCCCAACGGATTCTTTATCCATCGCTATTTCTTTCACAATTTCTTTTGTTTTGGGGTCATAAATTTGACCCCCGTTACTGATAACGCATAAATCTCTTAAAGGAAGTTGATCTAAAATTGGTTTTAGTAAACTTAAGGGTCTTCCTGTTGCTATAGACACAAACATGTTTTCATTTGCTTTTGTTAGCGCTCTTTTGACTCGAGGTGAAATTTCATGAGAAAAGACAGGAACTGTTGTTCCATCCAGATCGATAAGAAGTGCTTTATATTTCATAAAAAAATCGTCTTATACCACGTCACTAAAACAGAGTTGACTGGCAAGACGAAAAATACGTGTTACTCATTCTCACCTACTATGACACGCACATCATATGCTGAGCTTTCGGGAAGGGTTGTGTCTGTTTCTCCGATTTCGTAACTTTCTGCAATATCTTTTTGAATAGTTTCTAACTGACTTGCCAAAGATTCTTTAATAATGATATCGGTATTTTCGTATGTGTATGCTTCTGCATTTTTCGCTTCTAACACAGTGTATCCTAATTCTTCAAGGAAACTTCTCATTCGTCCACCTGCTCCGGCAACACCACCTCCATTGAGAACTTGAATTTTTATTTCTGTTTTATTAACCGGTACGGGAGTAGGAGTTGCTGTTGGAACAACTTGTACTTGAGTAGGAGTGGGTGAAATAACAGCAACAGGAGTTTGTTCTTTTGAACTTCTACTTGTGAAAAGTATGAGTCCTCCACCAACTCCAAGAGCAATCGCAATCATTGTTATTGCCCAAAGAATAATTCCTCTTGTATTTGAATGATGATGAACAGTAATCTCAGGCATGACAGATTGTGAAGTTTTTCCAAATAATTCTGCAACTTGTTCTTGTTGCCTTTCACTTACTTCGGGAGCTTTGTGTACTGTTATTGGTGGTTTTACCGGCTCTGAAACTTCTTCTGAATGTTCAGGCATTGGATCTGATTGTTCGTCTGTTTCATTTTCTGTTTCTTTTGGTGATTCTTCTTTTACTACCTCTATCGTTTGTTTAACTGGTGAACTTTCAGGTATGTCATCTTCTGCATCTTCCCGTACTACGACTGTATCGCCCTCTGGTGTTGCACTTGCAGTCACTGTCGATTCATCATCTTCATCCATGAGCTCTTGGGCTCTATCGTTCAGTTTAAATGTCGGGGCGTCATCTACTCCATCAACTACTGGTAATTCATCCATTATTGGTTCAACTGTTTGTTTAGATGGTGCTTTTACTTCTGATTTTACTTCTAGTGTTGTTTCTTCGCCCTGTTTAACAACTACACTTTGCGGCGGAATAACAATGTTAATAGGAGAAGGTGTATCTCCCGGTTTTGTTTTGGGGACTACGACTTCTACGACTTGTTTCATAGCTGGTTCTTCTTCAACTGATTCTTCTTTTACAGGCTTAGCCGCAGGTTTGGTTGCTGGGGTTGTTGGGATTGTAAAACTGGGACGTTTTCGTTTTTTTTCCATACGTAACTAGTGTATACCAGAGTTAACTACTCGTCTAGAAATAGTTTTATAAAAATTAGTAATGCATCATTAAGTCTTGTCACTATTTTCCAGAAAGATATTTAGAAGTTTTATAACAAGGAATAACTCGATTACTCGAGTTTTCCTTGCAAAAATTGTTTCCGAAGATTTAGCGTACAACTTTTTTCAATGCTTTTCCGGCTGTAAATCCAGGAGTTTTGCGAGCTGGAATATTAATTGTTGCCCCAGTTTGTGGATTTCGTCCTGCTCTGGATTTGCGTGATCTGACCATAAAGGTTCCAAATCCGGTTACAACAACTTTGTCACCTTTTTTGAGTGAATCGGTAATTGATTGAAAAACTGCTGATACTGCTTCACGTGATGCTTTTGCAGTAAGACTTGCTTTCTTTGCAACTACTTCAATTAAGTCTGCTTTTGTCATATTTTCTTCTCACCTCCCTTTGGACAGATGGATAGAACAATACAAAATTTTTTGCAGATTGCCATAGCAACCTTGTAGGCCCAATGTAGAGAATTTAGATTGAAGTGTCAAGAAGGAAGACGATTTTGCTTTCAACTATTATTGTATTCTTTTACTATTTAAGAATACAAAGAATTGATTTATTCCTTCAGAATGGGCTATCTCACTTGGTGAATAAACAATCACCGATATTACCGATCCAGGATCGATTTGCATTCTGGATCTGTAGAGTTATTTTCTGTTTTCTTTACTTGAGTCAGCTGTTGCTGTTGCTCGAAGTTCACGAATGACAGAAATTTTGATACTTCCGGGAAAAGTAAGTTTTCTTTCTATTTCATCTTTAACTTGAGATGCCATGATGGTTGCTGTTGCATCATCTACCTTTCCAGGATCAACTGCGATACGCAAATCTCTGCCCGCCTGAAATGCTATAACGTCTGTAACACCGGGATGTGACTTGGCAATATCTTCTAGATCTTTTAAGCGTTTAACGTATTCTTCGTAATTCTCATATCGTGCACCTGGTCTTGATCCTGAAATAGCATCTGATATGTATACGAGCATAGACTCACCTGATGTAAATGGTGTGTCTTCGTGGTGTTGTGCAACACAGTCGATAACCTTCTGTGGAAGATTATATTTTCTTAATAATTCAACACCTAAATCAATATGGTTTCCATCCTTATCCATGACTACTTTTCCGATATCATGAAGTAAACAGCCAAGTCTAACCACGTTTACGTCTGCTCCTGTTTCTTGGGCTAGTGCTATACCAATCTTTGTTTCCTCAAGGGTATGAGCTATCATGTTTTGTCCGTATGAGAAACGATATTTAAATCGTCCTAATAAGGCTACGATGGGAGCAGGTAAATTATAAACACCCACAGCGTGACATAATTTTTGACCTTCCTCAAACATGATGCGTTCGATATCTTTTTTGACCTGATCGACAATATCTTCAATACGGCCTGGTTGTATACGGCCATCTTTCATAAGTCTTTCTAGCGTTACTCGAGCAATTTCCCGCCTGACAGGATCAAAGGATGATAAACGGATTACTCCTTCTTCATCAAGGTCAACATCAACTCCAGTAGCGTTCTCAAAAGAACGAATGTTACGGCCTTCTTTTCCGATAATTCTTCCTTTAACCTCTTCATCAGGTACTTTTACAACAGAAACTGTGTACTCTGAAACATAGTCTGTAGCACCATGTTTCATAGCATCGATTAATATTTCCCGGGCTTTTTCTTGAGCTTCTTCTTTGGCTTTTTCAGTTGCCTGACGGATTTCCTTGGCAATTTCTTCTTTTGTTTTTAGTTTTACCTGTTCCATGATAAGATCTTTTGCCTCATCACGGGTAAGATTTGCAACTTGTTCGAGTTTGTTTAATGTCTGATCTTTAAGTGTATCTATCTCTCGCTTCGTTTTTTCTGTTTGTTCTTCCAACACTTTTAATCTTCGTTCCTGATCTTCTATGGTGCCTTCTCTACGGGCTAGAGTTTCTGATTTTTTACGGATTTCTTCTTCTCCTTCACGGCGAATACGAAGCGCTTCGTCTTTGGCTTCAAGTATTATTTCTTTTGCTTTTGCCTGAGCTATTCGTAGTTCTGCTTCCATATCAACGGTTGGAGCTTGTACAACAGGCGTTGAGGAAATAGCAGGTACTGTTTGCGCTGGTTGTTGAGCCGTTTTTACTGGTTCTGCAACAGTAACAGGTGGTTTTACTTCTTTTGTTTTTACTCGTTGTGGCTTGGTTTTTACTAGTTCACTGAGTGTTTTAAGTACATCAAACATGAATCCTCCTTTAGAATTATGCTTTGAAGAATATTTTTAAACAGGGAGAACGCGAAGCTTAACTAAGCCCCAAATGTGTAGGTGAAGACCAATGTCTTGTTTTATTGTGTAAATGCCTACTTAATTGATGCGTTTCTACCATGTAAATAGCCTCCAAATTGAATACTACATGTTAATTTCTGTGGTTGTATTGTATGCGGATTTCCCGTATTCGTCAACCAAAGACCGTATAACTGAGCGAGAAAAGCCTCTACTTAAAAGGTAGGATTGAATGCGCCGCATACGTTTTTCTACAGATAGAGTCTTCCACAGTGGTAGCTTTTTTTGAAGAAGGAATCGCGCAGACGTTAATTCTTGCTGTTCATCGAGTGTTATGACTTTTTTAATAGTAAGTTCAGAAATATTGTGTTTTTTAAGTAATTGTTCTAAAAAGCGTCTTCCTTTTGCTTTTTTACCCTGATAGGAATCTATGACAAATTGGGCAAAGGTTTCATCATTCAGATAATTCATTTCCTGAAGTCTTTTGACGATGCGTTCAATAATCTGAGAATCTGTCGTACGCTTATGTAGATAATCGGTTACTTCTTTTGCAGATCTTGGCCTGACAGAAATATATCTCAATGTTTTGGCCATGGTTGAGCTATAAAGGGATTCATCCATAGTACGTAAACGAAGTATATATGATTATTTTCAGGATGTTATATGGCCTTATAGTATTTCCGATCCGGGATCGGTAATGCTATTCTTCATCATCGTCATGAGTATTCACTACGACTTTGGTACCAGCTGCTCCCGATCGCATTGTTTTCCAGATTTGATCGTTTAATTCTTTTACTACTTTAGGATTTTCACGCAAATACTGTCCTGCTGCGTCACGTCCTTGACCAATTGTTTGACCGTTCATTTTAATAAATGCTCCTGCTTTTGTTAGTAAACCAAATTCTAGGGACACATCTAAAATACCGCCTTCTTTATTGATTCCTGATGCAAATACATCATATTCTGCGACTCTAAATGGTGGAGAAACTTTGTTTTTTACTACTCTTACTCTATGTCTACTACCAATAACTTTATCCCCTTCTTTGAGTGATTCTATTTTTCTAGAATCTAATCTGACACTGGCATAGAACTTCATAGCGAGTCCGCCGGGAGTCGTTTCTGGATTGCCAAACATGACACCAATTTTTTGTCTTAATTGATTTGTAAAAATCATAACTGTTTTTGATTTAGAAATCACTGCTGTTAGTTTTCTCAGTGCTTGTGACATGAGACGTGCCTGGACACCCATAACGCTATCGCCCATTTCTCCTTCTATTTCTGCTCGTGGAACTAAAGCTGCCACAGAGTCAACAACAATAACATCAACTCCTCCACTGCGAATAAGTGTTTCAGCAATTTCCAGTGCTTGTTCTCCTGTGTCTGGTTGAGAAATGAGAAGATCATCAAGATTTACTCCCAGTGTTTGTGCCCATGCTGGATCTAAGGCATGTTCTGCATCGATAAATGCAGCTACTCCACCAGTACGCTGTGCTTCGGCAATTACTGATAGACAGACGGTTGTTTTTCCTGATGCTTCTGGTCCATAGATTTCTATAATTCTGCCTCGAGGAAATCCTCCAATACCTAGGGCTACATCAAGAGGCAGTATACCTGTTGGGATAGTTTCTATTCCTGTTTTGGCAGATGCTTGTTCTCCAAGTCGCATGATAGAACCTTTTCCATATTGTTTTTCTATTTGATCGAGTGCCATTTTTATTGCTTGGAGTTTTTGGTTTTGTTGATCTGCCATAGATATCCTTTCTTGTTTGATCGTGTTTGTTATATTTTTATAGTTTGCTTCATAATTACACAAAGCATGATAGAATACAAGCTAGAATCTAGCACTTTCTATAGTGACAAAGAAAGATTAAATTTTAATTAAATAATCTTAAGAGATTAATTCCGGGGTGTGGCGCAATTGGATAGCGCATTCGCATGGGGTGCGAAAGGCTGCACGTTCAAATCGTGTCACCCCGACAACCTAAATAATCAATATAGAGTATATTTATTGTTCATATTTTATACTGAATTATTTAAATTTATTAACTTATAAGCTCTATATAAAACATGTAAATAATATTCATATCTGCTTACAGTTACTTACTATGCAGTAAAATAATCTCCTATTCCTGACCACGAAGTTTATAGAGTAAGATTTGTCGTGTCACCATGTGAATTGGTTGAAGATGTAATATATATTCTTTACCTGGAAATTGTATGATTGCTGAACGTTTAAGTAGTTGAGACTGTGATCTAAAAATGCGTATTCCTTTAAACGTTGAACTTTGGGGAAACATTTTTGTAAGAGCAAACCATACAGGAAATGATGCATGAATGGTGTCTTGCGGTTCATCGTTCCATTCATATACTGTATCCGCATCTGCAGGATCTTTTTGTATAATAACGGCAGAATATGCTTGATTATCTGCCAATAGAGATGCCTGGGTCGCTCCAAATACTATTTGCTGTAGCGCCAGTGTTTCATTTCCTTCTAATTTGTGACGTTTGCTTTCAATTGCTGCTGCTTTATCTGACCAAACTCTAAGTATCTGAGCCTTCCTTCTCCTTACCTCAAGTGTTACATTACTGCCGGTTGCAAGAAGCTCAACTTGATTACGCAACTGTTCTTCATCGGTTAATCCAGATGAGTTGTTCAATAAAAACACAAATAAATCACTAGTTGATGAAAGCAATTGAGGAGTTTGAACTGAATACTCCCCTACGTATATCTGATGTTCTGAATGCATATCATTCATACATGTATGGTATTTATTGTTGAGTGTTTTTCGATATCAACATATCATCCTTAGTTTGTTTTACCCAGTTATTGTAATCTTGTTCGAGATGTCTTGTTATTGTTTGAGGGTCTTTCCCGGACAGAATATTTGAGAAAGGAATTTGATCTGAGAAATAGACCTTAAGTGTAGGCAATAATCTACCTAAATGAGGAATATATCGAAGGTAATCCAGTATTGAAGATCCTTGGATATATGCAAACATAACAACCGCTGAGTGATTATGGACTTGAGTTATGAGGTGGCCTACTCCCTTAAACCAAGGTGCATTTCTTTTTACTAGTCCGGGATTGGGGAAAAACATCACAAGTTCCCCTTGGGTAATTAGGTCTGCTGCTTTTTTTATTTGTTCGCGATTATAAAGATGCGCTTCTTTGTAGTGTTTGTGAGGTATTGGTTTAATCCAACTCATTAGCTTAATGAGTACTTTACCAAGTATATCGGTAACATGATGATCTATAGAAACGGGAATTAAATACTGATCTGTGTGATGGCTTAATCCGGTAAAGAGTTCGTTTGCAACGATATGTAGTGATTTTCGTTGAGGGAGCTGTGAAATAAGTGCAGGTACTTCGTATATATGTGGATGATTTGAGAGTAGTAATACTGGTTTATGTTGTAAGGCATCGCTACTCTGCTGAGTAAGACGTTTTGTACTTACTTTTGAACCTGATTCTGTGACAATCGTTTGAAACGCAACGATAAGTCCCTGGTGTAGCACGTGTTGATCAAATTGAGCTATTTTTTGCGTTATGTAGCGTTTCATAGATACTCTATGTTCTATCATACTCAACATGCTGTCGTATTTTACAGATGCTCTATTATATCCTATAATACTACTATGCACACTGACGAATTTACTAGTAGAAATATTGAATCAGGTGTAGCCTGGTCAAGGACGTCGTATGAAGTGATGGGACAACGTGTAACACTTGAGTGGAAAGATTTTTTACCACAAGAACAACCTCCTTTCACCAAAGTTAATTTTGAACCGAAAAATCTTAAAGTATATTCAGAAACTCCGATTGTTTCGTTGTTAGGATGGACTATGTATCCACAAGCTGAGATGCTTAAGGATCTTCATCAAACCTTATCCACCTATGCGAGAGCTCCTGTATATGCAATTAAAGCTAGAATTGATAGGAGTCATCCCAATTCAGCAATGTTTGAAGCAGCTGCGGTAAAAAGATTTACTGAAGATATGAATTTTGGACGGGTAAATATTCTCGGTACATCACTTGGTGGACTTCAAGCTACTCATGCAGCTGTAGCATGTGAAAAAAGTGGTATTACTGTACAAAAGATAGTACTTGTGGATTCTATGGGGTTATATGACCAATCTCTCTTTTCGCTCATGTTTAACTATGGGCGTGATTTAGGAGAGACGCAACTAAGAGTGTTATATCGTGCATTTATGAAATCTAACAATCCAGTCTTACGGTTTGTTAAAAAAACAATACTTTCTGATACATTACCACAGCCTCCCTATATCAATCATGGAGAAGTGATTAACATGCAACACTGGAGGTATATGAGAGATAGTGTATATGGCTTGCTCAAAGATATTGCAAAAACAGGCATCATTGGTTATCCCAGAAAATTAGCTCATGAAATACAGCAAATGATATCTGTCAATGAAAGTGCAAGAAAGATAACTGCACCTGTCGTGCTTATCCATGGAATAGATGACTATATTTCAAGACCGCATCATATTATTCCTGATGGTAAAGGAGGCATAGAAAACGATTTTGAAATACGACAAGCGCTAATATCGAATTTATATCCCCTGAGTTCTGATGCAAGGATTATTGTTGCAAGTAAATTAGGAAATCATGATTTAAGTATCGCCCGTGGGAAATCCACAGGAATAGCGATTGCTCACTTTGTTTCATAAGTGTAAATCACTATTGTAACCTCACAACTGACCAGCTAGGATTACTATATATGTCAGAAAAAATGATTGGATATATACTTCTTGTTGTAGGTATTGGGATTATTTTGTTTTCTGCATTTGATGTCATACTGGTGTTTACCAAAAGTAAGGAGCCAATACAGTTTTTCTCCTTTTCTGGTTTATCGATAGATTTTGCTCGTTTTTTACCTGAGGAATTATCTCAACTGAATCAGATGAGAGGCAACACGCAAATGAATCAGGAAATCATTCCTGCAGATATGATTAATATAACGAGTAATATCTTTATACATTTAATCTTTATGGGATTTTTTGCCTCTGTGGGAATGCGCATAGCAACGATTGGAACGTATTTATTACGATCCATTCATGTACACCTTAAAGAAGAAAAGACTAGTTGACCTCACGTTTATACTTTTGAAACGTATTTACACTGCTTAAACAGTTGACATACTTTATCTTGAACAAAGTGAATAATTATTTGGAGAATACTTACTTTTTCTGTGATTTGGATTGTTTGTTCTTCCATAACTGAGGTAGATGATGCTATTAGGATAGGACTTGGAGTAATGAATGGAGTAGTACTGATTAGTACTTCAGTATTCTCATCAGATGGTGTTGGAGTAACTATACAAGCACAGTTTTCTTTATTGGCACATTCAGGATTTCGACATGAACCTTCAAAACAGACTAGTTGATTTGGGCAGTGAGCATTAACGGTACAGGGTGTTCCACAACGAAGTAGTGGTGTTGGTGTTACTTGAGCTCGTTTACGAATATCCTGTGGTTGTTGAATAATGGTTAAAGACGCAAGTAATAATAACAAAACAAATAATAAGTACATTAGCCGCTTATCTGTAGGATTTATTCTTGTTGTTACTTTTTTTCCGGATCGATGAGGCATACTTTTACGCTACATGAAAACACCGTCGGAAATCAATCTAAGAAACCTGTAGTGGAGAAGTAATCAAGCACTTGTTCAATATCTGGGAACAGATTCTGTGCATAGTACTATTATTAGTGGTTTTTTGGTAGCGTAATATCAAAACTACTACTATATTACCGCTTTGGACTTTGTTTTTTGGCTCGTGATTTGCCAGCATATCCTGCTTTTCGGCGTTGTCTGATTCGTGAGTCACGGGTTAAGAAACCACGCTTTTTGAGGATTGGTCTGAATTTTTCTAAATCAACTTTGGTTAGAGCTCTTGAGAGAGCTAATACTACTGAACTTAATTGACCATTTGATCCGCCGCCATTAGTGGTAATAGTGATTGCAAAACGACCAATGGTATTCGTAGTACGGAGTGGTTCCATATACGATTTTTTCATAACTTCACCTGAAAAATATTTTTCAATATCTATACCATTGACGGTCATATCGCCTTTTTTAACCTGATGACCTCGTACCGTAATTGCTCCTTCGTTTACAACATACAGACGAACTCTTGCTGTAGATTCTTTTCGACGGCCAACTGCTTCATAATATGTTGGTTTTACTGGGGTAACTTCTTCAACAGTAGGCGCTGTTTTAGGATGTGCTTTTGATTTTGCGCTGGTGGATTTCTCTGCCATAAGGTCCTTTCTTAAACGAATTTCTCCTTGTATGGATGATCTTCTGTTGTATAAATATGAAGTCTGGTTATTAATCTATCGCGAAGTTTGTTTTTAGGTAGCATACCGTATACTGCTTTTCGGATTGGTTCTGTTGGTTTTTCCAGTCTTACGGTTTGTAATGGTTTTTGCTTTAGTCCTCCTGGAAAACCTGAATAGTTACCGTAGAGTTTGGTCTGTTCTTTACTCCCTGTTACTTTATAGTCGTTACAGTTAATGACAACGACTGAGTCTCCACAATCTAAATGAGGAACATAATACGGTTTTGACTTGCCCATGAGTTTATGAGCAATATCTGTTGCTAATCTTCCGAGTATTTTCCCTTTTGCATCAACAAGATGCCATGCGTGTGTAATATCTTTTTCTCTTGTTGTTTTTGTATGTTTCATATATTATTTTTTAGTTTTCGATACTTTTTTTTCTGTTTTCTTTTTTGTCTGCCCTTCCGCTGATTTGGCGGAGGATACTTTAGCTGATACTTCAGTTTTGACAGATTCTTTTTCTTTTTTATCTGTTTTTTTCGGTGTTACTACTTCTGTTTTTACTTCTTCATCAACGAATCCTAGCACAACTTGTTCACTTGCATCCCCTGTTCGTACACCTAATTTTACGATTCTGGTATATCCACTGTTTCTACCTGCAAATCGTGTTTCTACCATGGCATATAATTGTTTAACGACTTTTTTATCTGGGAGATGTGCTAAGACATCCCGCTTTGCTGCATCAGTGTTTTTCTTAGCTTTTGTAATAAGCTTTTCTATTTCACTGCGTGCTGCTTGAGCTTTAGCTTTGGTTGTTTTGATTGATCCGTGCAACACCAGACTTCGCATGAGATTGCGAATTAATGCTTTTCGCTCATTGGCTGTTCGTGATAATTTTTTTCCAAAAATACCGTGATGCATACATTTATTCTGCTAAACAAATAGCAATGTCATTATAAAATAACAACAATTCCCTTTTCGTTTAATTTTTCTAAGACTACTTCAAGAGATTTTGAACCTAAGTTTTTCACTTTCATCATTTCTTCTTTTGAAGTATTCATGAGTTGTCCAACAGTTTCTATGCCACCTTTTGCAAGTGCATTTACGATTCTGGTTGGAATATCAAATTCTTCAATTCTCATTTTTAGTACTTCATCTGAAACTGCTTGCTGGTTTGCTGCTGGTTCTTCTGAAACACTTTCCACTTTTGGACTAATGATTTGTGTAAAATACGAAACTAAAATTTTGGCTGATTCTTTGACCGCTTCTGATGGTTTAATTGTTCCATCGGTCCAAATTTCAAGCACTAATTTATCAAGATTCGTCATTCTACCAACACGAGTTGCTTCAACTCTATAATTTACTCTCAAAATTGGTGAATATAAGGCATCAACAGGAATAACACCAATTGCTGTGTCTTGTTTTTCTTCAACAGGTACATAACCATATCCACGCTTTGCTGTTAACTGCATGTTTAATACAGCTTTTTTATCTGCGAGTGTACCTAAGACTAATTCTGGATTAACTATTGTTACTCCTGCTGGTACTTCTATGTCTCCTGCTGTAATTTCGCCAGGTCCAGATTTGGAAACAGAAAGAGATACTTCTTCTTCAGAATCAACAATTAAGCGGATCTTTTTAACATTAAGGATAAATTCTCCAATATCTTCTTTTAGCCCTGCTAATGTTGAAAATTGGTGTTTTACGCCTTCAATATGTACTGAAGTAACTGCAGCACCAGGAAGAGAACTTAAGAGTACTCTTCGCAAACTGTTTCCTAATGTTTGTCCGTATCCTTGTTCTAATGGTTCGATGATAAATCGACCAAAAGAATTTGTTTCTTGATCAGTTTTTGTTTTAAAGACAGGATCGTTCATATCCTATGCCTCCTTCCACGATTATCGTGAGTAATGTTCAATAATAAGTTGCATGTTGACGTCCTCTTTTACGTCATCACGCACAGGCAGCCGTAGTATTTTACCGACTGGACCTTTTCGTTCCAGCCAGAATGGGGGTTTATACCCCTTGTCTTCCATTTGTTTTTTTACTGCAGGAATGTCTAATGCTTTTTGTTTGAATGTGACAACTTGATCAGCTTTTACCTGGTATGAAGGAATAGTGACGCGTTCTTCGTTGATAAAAACATGTCCGTGGCTGACTAATTGTCTTGCTGCTGTTCGTGTTGGTGCCATACCTAATCTATACACTGTATTATCGAGTCTTCTTTCCAGATATTCGAGTAATTTATCTCCTGTGTTGCCCCTGAGTGCTTTGGCTGCTTCAAACATTTTACGGAATTGACGTTCTAACACACCATACATTCTTTTTACTTTTTGTTTTTCACGAAGCTGATTTCCATATTCTGAAGACTTTCTTTTTCCTTTAGGACCATGAATTCCTGGAGGAACATTCAAACGCTTAAGCAAATTAGCGTGTGATTTTGTTCCAACAGTTTTAAGGCCTAAATCTATGCCTTCTTTTCTTGCTAATCTATTTTTTGGTCCTGTATACCTTGCCATACTTTTTTTAAAAAAATTTCAAACTGAACAAATATACATGTTTGTTTCGTTTGAATCTTTATACTCTTCTTTTCTTTTTGGGACGCAATCCGTTATGCGGAATAGGCGTAACGTCTGCAATCATCGTAATGTTCATGCCAGCTGATTTAAGTCCTCTTAATGCTGCGTCACGTCCTGCACCTGGTCCTTTTATATACACTTCGACTTCTTTCATTCCAAATCCTTGCGCTTTTCGTGCAACAGTTTCAACGGCTGAAGATGCTGCAAATGGCGTTGACTTGCGTGCTCCTTTAAATCCGGCCATTCCTGATGATCCCCAACAAACGGTATTACCATCACGGTCTGTAATAGTTACAATCGTATTGTTAAAGGTAGCAGTAATAAATACTTTTCCGTATTCAACTGTTTTAGTTACTTTTTTTGTTGCCATACTATAATTTAAATATCTATTTGATTATCAACATACGAATGTATGTATTATTTTTTGGCTGCAGGCGCTGCTGCTGCTTTTACTCTGTCGTCTTTTTTCATTGCACCTATTGTTAATCTCTTACCACGCTTTGTACGGGCATTTGATTTTGTTCTTTGACCTCGAGCTGGTAAGCTCTTGGAATGACGCTGTCCTCTATACGAGCCGATTTCTCGTAATCTTTTTACATGCTCTGCAATTTGACGACGAAGATCTCCTTCGACCATAATGTTTTTCTCTATAACTTTTGAAATTTTATTTACTTCTTCGTCTGTTAATGTGTGTACTCTCCGAGAGCCATCTATTTGTGCACCATCAAGTACTTTTTGCACATTTGTTTTTCCAATTCCATAGATATAGGTAAGTGCTATATCTAATTTTTTATTTACTGGTATATCAACTCCTGAAATTCTTGGCATATATAGTTTTACCCTTGTCGTTGTTTATGCTTTGGATTTGCACAAATAACATAGAGTTTTCCTCTTCGTTTTACTATTTTACATTTATTACAAATTGGTTTTACGCTTGCTCGTACTTTCATATAGTTATTTATCGCAATCTATACACAATTCTTCCTTTTGTTGCATCATACGGTGTCATTTCTATTTTTACTTTGTCTCCTGGCATCAGACGGATGAAATGTAATCTCATCTTTCCTGATAAATGACAAAGTACCAAACGACCGTTGGGCAGTTTTACGCGAAAGAGTGTGTTTGGTAATGACTCAACCACTTCACCTTCTACTTCGATTCGCTGCGATGACGGTTGATTCATAATATATACAAAAACACAGAAAAAACATCGGGCATTTCCTCTCTGATGTCTACCAAAGAGTAAGACCCGAGTTGTGACTATTGATTGTACCTTACTTAACGCCTTTGGTCAACACCTCTGGCTCATCATTTGTTACGAGTATCGTATGTTCAAATGTGGCAGAAAGTGAACCATCTTTCGTTGTTAAAGTCCATCCATCTTCGTTTGCATACATGATATCTCCACTTCCTTGAGCATATATCACTTCGATTGCTAAAGTCATCCCAGGTAGGAGTGGAGGGGTTTTATCCAGTGCACCCCTGATAAAACCTGGTACTTGTGGTTTTTCATGAAGTTCTCGACCAACTGTGTGACCTACAAGTGACTTAACCACACTATACCCTGCCTGTTCAATGCCCTGCTGTATGGCTTGAGAAATATGCCCAATATGATTGCCTGCTCGAGCTTGACTGACTGCATTCCAAAACGTTTGCTGTCCAACAGATAACAATGTATCTATATCGTTTCCTGGAACGATAGTGGTTTTGGGAGTTCGCAATACTTTTGTCCAAGCTGTATCAGTATGATATCCCTTATAAATCATTCCTACATCTATGGTTAACACATCTTCTTCTTGTAACACATAGCTTGTTGGTATGCCATGAACCACATCATCGTTTACACACAGACATGTTGCCCAGCTATACCCTTCAACTGTTTGAAAAGAAGGAGTACCACCGGCAGCTTTTATGTATTCTTGTGATCGTTCTTCTATAGTCATGAGTGATACGCCTGGTTTTGCTATTGCTAATAAATCGAGGAGTATACCTCCCAGTTTATTTCCGCCTTCTCTTTGAGCATGTATTTTTTCGGTATCGAGCGTGGTGTTCATATTGTTGTGTATAATTGTTCTAATTGGGACTGTAAATATTGTTCGTCTTTTGTATTTACAATGGTGTAATCTGCCATCGCAATAGGTCCTGCTTTTTCTAATTTATCTATTTCTGCCAAATCTCTACTTACTGCTTGTTCTCTGGTTAATGGACGAACGGATCTGTTTTCTAGTCGTTTATAGCGCAAATGTGGAGGTGAAAAGATACTTACAATGATGATAAATGGATATTTTTCTACAAGATACCGTCGTTCTGATTCTGAATACAGTCCATCTAAAACAACCAGAGAACTAGATTCTAACGTTTTATCTATCAAGGGTTCCATGAGTCGAGCTAGGGCACCCATATCTTTTCCGTTCTGTCTTAATTCTTCTCGTACTATGCGCTCGTTTTGTTCGTTTACTTCCCAGCCTCTCCGCTCCACTTCTTGCTGAACAGCATCTCCAAAGCGTATTACCGGTATATGCTTTTGTTTAAAGAATTCTGCAGCACGGCTTTTACCTGAACCGGTCATTCCCACTAATGCAATAAGTTTTTTTTTATTTTCCATGGCCAATGGCGTCTAAAATGTCTTGGTGAACTTTGTCTGCATCTTGATTGGCATTTACAACATGCATGATTCCTTTTTCTGTATAGTATGCTAGCACATCTTTTTCACCTTCTTTATAGATTCTTAATCTATCTTTAATTCGTTCTGGTGAGTCGTGCAGTTCTTCACTTCCTTCATACAGTGGTCTTGCTCGTTTTATCAATCGTTCATAGGAGATATCTTCTGGTAAATCCAGATAGATAACATGATCTACTTTGTAGCCGTACTTATCGATTTTATCATCTAAAAACTTTGCTTGTTCTACATTTCGTGGAAACCCATCCATAATCCAGTTGCTTTTTGCATCTTCTTCTTTAAGCCTCCACTTCCATAGGACAAACATTTCACTATCGGCAACATATTTTCCTTCTGCTAATGCCTGTCTTACTACTTCTCCAATAATACCTTTATCATTGGCTGCTGCATCTCTGACTAGGTCTCCTGAAGTTAAAATAGGTAGATTTAGCTGTTCTGCAAGCAACTTAGCTTGTGTACCTTTACCTGATCCCTCTGGTCCATAAAAAACAATATGCATACTCATTACAATTCGAAACAGTAAACTCGAAATACGAAATATATAAACTATAAAAATCCGAATTACGAAAGAATAACGTTTTCGATATTCGGATTTAAAAATCTACGTTTTAATTTCGATGATTAAAATTTCGATATGCTCCAATTACTCAATTAACTTTTAACAAAACTATCGTAGTTTCTCATAACTAATTGAGCTTCAATTGATTTAATAGTTTCTAAAACAACTGACACTACAATAAGTATACCAGTCCCACCAACTAAAAGATTGGTAGAACCAGTTGCACCATTTGCAAGCGTTGGAAATATAGCAATTGTACCTAAAAAGAGTGCTCCAGCAAGGGTAATGCGGGTAATAATATAATTAAGATATTGTGCTGTTGGGGTACCTGGTCGTATGCCAGGAACAAATCCTCCATATTTTTGTATTTCTCCTGATATTTTTTTAGGATCAAATGTTAAAGCAGTATAAAAGTAGGTAAAGCCAACAATAAACAAAAAATACAAAACGTTATAGGTAATTTTATTCGGATCAAACAGTGATGTTAAAAATCTTCCAATTTGTGCTGCTGTTGGATTTGCTGCCTGCCCAAGATAGTTACCTATTAAAGAAGGAATCAATACTAAGGAAACTGCGAAAATAATTGGTATCACTCCTGCTTGATTTATTTTTAATGGCAGATAAGAGGTATTTCCACCATACATTTTGTTTCCTCTGACTCTTCGTGCATATTGAACACTGACTTTTCGTACTGCTTCGTTTATATACACTGTCCCTGCAATCATACCCAGACCAAGTAGTCCTAAAACAATAACTGGCACAAAAGAATCAGCACTGGTTGTATTTAATACTTGGCCTAATGCCACGGGAAGTCTTCCTGCTATACCTGCAAAAATTAAAATAGAGATACCATTTCCTATACCATACTCTGTTATTAACTCACCTAACCACATAACAAAAATTGTACCTGTCACCATGGTAACTAAAATAGTAAGAAGTCCTACTGGATCAAAGGTGGTAACGATACCCTGACTGCGAAGTACAGCGTACATACCTATTGCTTGAACGATTGCTAACGGTACTGTTAAAAATCTGGTGTATTGGTTAATTTTTTCTCTCCCAAAGTCTCCTTCTTTTTGCAATTCTTCTAACTGAGGGAATACTAACGTCATCAACTGCATAATAATTGATGCGTTGATATATGGATTCATACCGAGGGCTAATACGGAAAAATTCAGTAATGTGCCTCCTGAAAAGATATCGAGCAATGCTAAAAATTGATTTTGTGAAAATAATGTGGCTAACTGTTCACGGTCTATTCCTGGAATAGGAATATGAGCAAATAAGCGAAATACTACAAGAATTAGTCCTGTAAAAAGGATTTTGCGACGGAGAGTTGGAGTTCTCCATGCCTGTTTTATTAATGTAAAAAATTGTTCCATGGAGTCTTTGGTAGGGGGGTGTTCAAGTAAGATCGCTACCTGCGGATTACTCCATACTTTCAGGCATTCTCTTGTGTTTGAACAGTTCCTCCAGCTTTTTTAATTGATTCTTGAGCTCCCTTACTTGCTTGTACTGTAATTGTTAACTTTTGGGATACAGGTGTATTTCCAATAAGCTTAACAGATTTGTCAGACTTTTCTATTAAACCATGTTTTTGTAATGTTTCAAGACTTACTGTTTCTCCATCAGTAAACATTTGCAAACGGGAAAGTGGAATTGCTACTGTTTTTGTTTGTTGAGAAGCATTTCGTCCCTTACCTCGTAAAAATGGAAGTCTATGAATAAGACTAACTTGTCCACCTTCAAATCCTGGCTTAATTGACCCACGTGCCTTTTGACCTTTTTGTCCTCTGCCAGCAGTTTTTACCTTACCTGATCCATGTCCGCGTCCTAATCGCTTAGAGGATTTTTGTGAAATTGATGTGAGTGTGTGTAATTTCATACTTATTCTTGCTCAATCTTTTGAGCTTCTCCTGTCTTTTGTGTCTTTTTATGTTCTTTCTTCACTTTAAACTGTTTTAAGGCTTCTAAAGTGGCGTACACATTTGATGCCTGATTTTTACTTCCCATAATTTTTGAGACGATATCTCTAATTCCTGCAGCATCAACTACGGCTCGTACAGCTCCTCCTGCAATAACTCCGGTTCCTGGTGGCGCTGGTTTTAGAAACACCCGTGCTGCTCCTCTTTTAAGGAATATATGATGTGGAATTGTTGTTCCTTTCATAGGAACCGTTATGAGATGTTTTTTTGCATAACTGACTGCTTTTCTGACAGCGGAAGAAACATCTGGTGCTCCTCCCAGCCCTACTCCTACTTTTCCTTTTTTGTCACCAACAACAACAAGAACTGAAAAACCGATTTTGTTTCCTCCTTTAGTTTTTTTAGAAACACGGTTTACCTGAACAATTTTTTCTTCAAATTCTTTAGGTTGGTTGTGAAATGCATCTGGTCTCATAATTAGAATGTAATTCCTCCCTCACGTACTGAGTCTGCAAATGCTTTGACTCGTCCATGATACATATATCCTCCACGGTCAAATACGACAGTTGAGATCTTATGTTTTATTAATTGTTCTGCAAATTTTTTTCCTAAGTCTTGGGCTGCAGTTATGGATTTGTTATTGGTTCGTAATCCAAAAATTGTCGCTCCTTTTACATCATCGATAACCTGTACATATAATGCCTGATTTGAACGAAATAAGGCGAGTCTTGGACGATCTTTTGTACCGCTTATTTTTGCTCTCAGTCTTTTATGACGAATTAATCGTTGTTCATTTCTTGATTTCATAGATTATTTCCCTCCAACTGCTTTTGCAGATTTTCCAGCTTTCTTTCTGACATATTCACCCACGTATTTAATTCCTTTTCCTTTATATGGTTCTGGTGGTTTAACAGCTCTAATATTTGCCGCTGTTTGTCCGACTAATTGTTTATCATTTCCGGAAACAACTATTTTCCCATCTTGAACTGCAAAGGTGATCCCTTTAGGAGGAGTTACCACCACTGGATGAGAAAATCCAACTGATAATGTTAAATTTGTTCCTGTTAAGTTGACTCTATATCCAACTCCAACTAATTCTAGTGTTTTACTAAACCCTTCCGTAAGTCCTGTGACATGATTTGCAAGTAAGGCTCTGGTTAATCCAAAGAGCGCTTTACCTGGTCGATCAGTTCTTTGACTTTTAATCACGAGTTGATTTTCTTCTTGGATAATTGATATTCCTCTTGGAATTGCCATGACAGAGTCTCCTTTTGGTCCTTTGATGGTTATTGCATCAGGATTAATAGAGATTGTTACTCCATTTGGTATTGTTATTGGCATGTTTCCTATTCGTGACATAATATTTATTGACATTCGAATTTTTGAAATCCAGCTTTTTATTTGAATTTCGTATTCCGAATTATTTTTCAGTTTTCACCAAATCTCACACAATAATTCTCCGCCTATTCCTTTCTTTTGAGCATCTGTTCCGGTCATGATACCGGTTGATGTTGAAAGAATTGCTGTACCCATACCACCCAGTACTCTCGGAATGGCTGTGTGTGGCACATAGAATCTTCTTCCAGGTTTACTTTTACGTTTTACATCAGTAATTACTGATTTTTTATTTTCATATTTTAAGGTTAGCAGTATCTTTTTTCTTGGCTGAGTAGTATCAACTTCAATTTTTGCGATATACCCTTCTTGAGCTAGAATTTTTGCCACTGCTTCTTTTATGTTTGAATGATCAATAAGAACGGTTGAACGTCCTGCCATAGAGGCATTTTTTATTCTTATTAACATATCTGCAATTGGATCAGAAACCATATATTTTATTCTCCTTCATTTACCATGATGCTTTTACAACTCCTGGCAATTCTCCTTTGTGAGCCAGTTCTCTAAAACAGATTCGGCAAAGACCAAAATGGCGCATATAAGCACGTGCTCTTCCACAAAGGGAACAGCGGTTTCGTGCTCTTACCGAATATTTCTGTTTTTTTTCAAATTTGACTATATCTGATGTTTTTGCCATAACTTTAAACTTTTAAAATTCGAAAATTTAAATGCAACTTTGTTATATTTTTGTGCTTTTAGATTTCGGATTTAATTATATTAATTTGTTTTTTCAAATGGTAATCCTAATAATTCTAATAAGCGTTTTGCTTGATCTTTATTAGGTGCTGTTGTTACAAACGTTATTTCAAATCCTCGAACTTTGTCTACCATTTGATAGTCGAGTTCTGGAAATATCGTTTGTTCTTTTAAACCAAGTGTGTAATTTCCCTGCTTATCAAATCCGTTAACTGAAATTCCTCTAAAGTCTCTCACACGTGGGAGTGCCACTGACGTAAGTCTTCTGAAAAAATCATACATTTTTTCTCTTCGCAAAGTTACTTTCAGACCAATCGGTTCACCTTCTCTTAGTTTAAATGTTGAAATTGAAACTCGTGCGTATGTCACTTGTGTTTTTTGACCAGTGATTGTTCCCAATTGTGAAGCCATTTTCTCAATTACTTTTTTGTCAGAAATTGCTTCGCCCATACCACAATTGATTACAATTTTCATCAATTTTGGCACTTGCATTGGGTTTTTTATTCCAAACTCTTTCATGAGAGCTGGTATAACTGTTTTTTTGTATGTATCAGGTAAATCGTTCATATAATTATACGGCTTGACCGCTTCGTTTATTTACACGTGTTTTTTCTCCTTTGCTTAAGAGAAATCCTAAGCGTGTTGGTTTTTTTGTTTTTGCATCGTAAAAACTAACTTTACTGACATTAATCGGTTTGGTGATATCAATGATTCCACCCGGGTTTTTCTCGTCTCGTTTTTTCATGTGTCGCTTAAACATATTTATGCCCGTAACAAGTACAGTGTTTTCTTTTACAAACACTTTTTCAATTTTGCCTGTTTTTCCTTTGTCTTTTCCAGACAAAACAATAACTGTGTCACCTTTTTTTAATTTCATAAATACATCCTTTAGACTTTTATATGGATTTGATAACGTCAAAACATTACCAAACTTCCATAGCTAAACTTACAATTTTAGGATATTTATCTTTTAATTCTCGAGCAACTGGTCCAAAGACACGTGTTCCTCGTGGTGTTGGGTCTTCTCTGCTTGCAACTACAACACCTGCATTATCGTCAAAACGGATATATGATCCATCTTGTCTGCGTACTTCTTTTCTTGTCCTCACAATTACTACTTTTACTAATTCGTCATCTTTTACGATTCCGTTAGGATCTGCTTTTTGCACAATACATTGAACAATATCCCCAATGGATGCAATTTTTCGATTGCCACCATAGACATGGATAACAGCCATTTCTTTGACCCCTGAATTATCTGCTACTGATAATTTGCTTCTTAATTGAATCATAATGTTACTTTCTCTAACACCTTAAAGTGTTTGGTTTTACTGATTGGTCTTGTTGAGATAAGTCGAACCATGTCTCCTTCAACAATGCCGTCTAATTCATTATGTGCTGCAATAACTTTTGATTTTCGTACTGGTTTTTTGTAAATAGGATGAACGATAAATCGTTCTACTTTTACTTGAATCGTTTGTGCTGTTTTTGTTGACACAACTATACCATTTAATATTTTGCCAACATGCTGTTTTTTATTTGTTGATTTTATGGTTTGTTGTTTTTTCATGCTAGTAATTCCTTTTGTCTTACAATAGTTTTAAGTTGTGCTATTTCAAGCCGTACGAGTCTTGCTTCTCTTACGTTTTTAGACTGTTTAGTATAGCGCTCTCGAACAATCTGAGCAAGAGATTTTTCTTTTTCTGCTATACGCTTTTCTAATTCTTGTATTGTTTGTGATGTTGCTGAATCTAAGTCTTTTCGTTTCATAGGTTATTCCTTAACAACAAATTTGCTTTTAACTGGCAATTTGGCTCCGGCAAGTCTCATTGCTTCTTTAGCCATTTCATTACTTACACCACTCATTTCAAACATCATGCGACCTGGTTTTACGACTGCAACATACTCATGCACATCACCTTTACCACTTCCCATACGTGTTTCCGGTGGTTTTTTGGTAACTGGTTTGTCTGGAAAAATCCGAATCCAGATTCTTCCACCTCGTTTGGTAAAATGAGACATTGCTCTTCGAGCCGCTTCAATTTGGCGAGCATTTACCCAGCCAACTGTCGTTGCTTGAAGTCCGCATGTGCCAAAGTCAACTTCGTTGCCTTGTGTTGCTATCCCACGGCGTTTACCTCGGAATTGTTTTCTGTATTTGGTTCGTGCTGGTTGTAACATAAATACGTTATATGTTATGGGTTGTGAGTGTTAGTATGTATTATTTTCACAACACATCACTCATAACTCACAACTAATTTGTACTCCTACATATCCATACTTTTACACCGATATATCCTGATTTGGTTAACGATGGTACGTGTGCAAAATCTACTTCTTCACGGATAGTTGATAAAGGAATACTTCCCTGTTTGTAATTTTCGCGTCTGGCAATTTCTGCTCCTGCTATACGTCCGGAAAGTCCAATTTTAACTCCTTTTGCACCTGCTCCCATGACTCGCTCCAGCGCCTGATTGCATACTCTCTTTTGAGGCATGCGTCGAGCTAGCTGATCAGCGATACTGGTTGCTACTAAGAATGCGTTAAGATTGGGCTCTTTTACTGGCTCAACCGTTAACTCAATTCTCATTTTAGGTTGCTCTTTTGATGCTTTCTTCATTTTTGTTCGAATATCTCTTAAATGAGCTTCAATAAACTTTTTGGTTTCTTCCAGTCCACTACCACCTCGTCCGATAACAATACCTGGTTTGGCAACATGAAGAATTATCCTCATTTTGTTTATTGATCGTTCAATCTCTACCTGAGCTAACCCAGCAGACTTCAGTCTTTTTTGTAAGGCTTTTCGTAATGTTACGTCTTCCAGGAGCAATGTTTTATAGTCACGACTATTGGCAAACCATCGTGATGTCCATGGAAACACTGTGAGCATTCTAAAACCTTTTGGATTAACTTTTTGTCCCATACGTTTTAATTATTGAAATGCGAATTTCGAAATCTGAATTATATTGATTTCGTATTCCGTATTTCTTATTTATGTTGTTGTTTTTTCCTCCAATATAACTCGTATATGTGTCATTCTCTTTTTATATCCATGAGCCATACCTCGAGATACGGCACGCCATCTTTTCATCATTGGACCACCCATAATTTCTATTTTTTTAATGAATAGTCCATTGGTTGATGCATTTTTTTGTTTTGCATTAGAAAGTGCAGATTTAATAACCTTAGATAACGGAACTGCAGCAAACTTTGGTGTTGCAGACAAGGCTACTAACGCTTTTTCTGCATTCATGTTTCTGACTGCGTCGGCTACTAGCCTCACTTTTCGTGTGCTCATGTGTACATATTTTGCTGTTGCTTTGTATTCCATATATTAATTATTCGTTATTTGTTACTATGCATAACATTTCACCCACAACTCACACCATTTTATGTCTTATCCATTGTTCTCTTTGTTACTTGTCCATGTCCTCTAAATGTTCTCGTTGGTGAAAATTCTCCAAGTCTGTGTCCAACCATTCCTTCGGTTATAAACACTTCTATGTGTACGCGACCATTGTAAATTGCAATTTTGTGTCCGACAAATTCTGGAGGAATTTGTGATGCCCTTGACCATGTTTTAATAGCTGCTCTATCGCCGCCTTGTTTTTGCTTCATGATTTTTGCCATGAGCTTTTCATCAATAAATGGTCCTTTTTTGCTTGATCGTGCCATACTTTATAATTTTTTAAATTTCACAAACTATTCAAATAACATACTACTGTATTTGCTCAGTTTGAGAAATTTGTTTTGTTTACTTTCGTTTCTTTTTCCTTTCCATTATAAGTGAATCGCTATACTTTGTCGGTTTTCTTGTTTTCTTCCCTAAGGTTGGTTTACCCCATGGTGTTTTTGGAGATGGCATACCTATTCCGCTTCTTCCTTCTCCTCCTCCATGTGGATGACTTCCTGGATGTTGAGCAACTCCTCTGACTGTAGGTCTTATTCCCATAAGTCTTGCTCTTCCTGCTTTTCCGATAACTCTATTTTTCCATTCTACATTTCCTAGTTGTCCGATTGTCGCACGACAGATCGCTTTAAACAAGCGCACTTCACTGGATGGAAGCTTGATTTGTACTGTGTCTCCTTCTTTTGAAAGGATCATAGCTACTCCTCCTGCACTTCTAATCATTTGAGCGCCTCGACCTGGTTTGATTTCTAAATTATGAATCATAGTACCAACAGGCATTGATCCAATTGGCATTGCATTGCCTACTTTTATGTCTGCTTGTTCACCTGAAACGATTGTTGCACCTATTTTTAGGCCTACTGGGGCTAAAATATACCGTTTATCTCCATCTGCATAATGAACTAATGCAATTTGACTGCTTCGATTAGGATCGTACTCGATTGTCATAATTTTCCCTACCACTCCGTCTTTTGTTCTTTTCCAGTCTATTTCTCGGTAATAGCGTTTCTGTCTACCACCTTGATGACGGATTGAGATATGCCCTTGAGCATCTCGGCCCGATTTTTTCGGTAATATAGTTTTTAATCGTTTGTTTTGCATACACTTATCCCTGTTGTTGAGGTGTTACCTCAAACATGTCTAATTTTTGTCCTTTTTTTAGTTGTACTATTGTTTTTTTCCAATCTGGTTTCGTAATAGTATTCATTTTTTTCCCTACTCTTCTTACCTTACCTGGCATTATTGATGTGCGAATATCAATGACATCTACGTTATATGCTTGTTTAAAATCGTTAATGATATCTTGTTTGCGTGCGTCTTTTGACACTACAAATGTATACCAACCGCGGCTTGCGAGCGTTAAACTTTTTTCAGTAATGATTGGTCTTTGTATAATCGTTTTCATAGTTAGTTCTTCGATAATTCTTGTACTGCTTCTTTTGAAAAAATAATGTACTTGTGATGCATGACGGCATATGTATTAACATCGGAAACAGGTAATACATCTACATACGTAATATTTCTCATTGCTCTGCGGATTACTAATTCATCTTTTGCAAGAAGAACTAATGTTTTTCCTGTTATTTCTATCTGGTTCAATAATTGCACGAAGGCTTTTGTTTTTAATTCCAGTTTATTCATGTTTTCTACAATCTTGATAGATCCTTCGTTATATTGAAGTGTTAATGCACTTGAAAGCGCTCTTGTTTTCATTTTTTTCGGTAATTCAAGCCTAAAAGAATGTGGTACTGGTCCTAAGGCTTTTCCTCCTCCTACAAAAATAGGAGCTCGAATGTTACCGTGTCGTGCGTTTCCGGTGCCTTTTTGTTTAAATATTTTTCTCGATGACCCTTCTACTTGACCTCGAGTTTTGGCTGAAGCACTTCCTTCGCGTTGATTTGCAAGATACACGCGTACTGCTTGGGCAATGAGCTGCTTATTAATTTTTGCTGCAAAGTACTGTTCTGGTAATGTAAGGGTTCCTGTCTTTGCTCCTTTTATGTCATATACTTCTGTAGAAAGTCCTTTTGATTTCGTAACTTTTTTCTCTTCTTTTACAGCCATATCAGTTGCAACTGCTTCTTTTTTTACTTTTGAAGCTGTTGGTTTTGAAGCTACTTTTGTCGCTTTTTGTGTTTTGTTTTCTTTGGTAGCTTTTGGCTTGCCTGATGTAGTGTTTGCTGTTTTTGTCATAGGTTAATTTGTTTTGGTCATTTTTACTAAACTTTGTTTTGCTCCGGGTATAAGTCCTTTAACTGTAATAGTGCTTTTTTCGGAATTAATTGCAACGATTTTAAGTCCCTTTATGGTTATTGTGTCATTACCCATTCTCCCGGCCATTCTCAGTCCTGGATATACTCTTCCTGGTGTGGTACCGGCTCCTATTGATCCTGGAGCTCTCCATCTGTCGCTTTGTCCGTGTGTTTTTGGTCCGCCAGAAAATCCATGTCGTTTTACGACTCCGGCAAATCCTTTTCCTTTGGATACTCCTGTTATAGTTAGCGTATCTCCAACAGTGAACACCTCTTCTGGTTTTACTTCTTTACCTGCTGTTATTGTTTCATCGAACTCTTGTGTATTGGATAAACGTAAAAAGCGGGGTGCTTTCTCGACTCCCGCTTTTTTCATAATGCCTTGAATTGGTTTTGTTGTTTTTCGTTTGTTTCCAATTGCAAGAAGATATCCTTTTGATTGACTATCATTGACGATACGAGCCACGACTGTAGGCTCTATTGATATATGAGTTACTGCAATTTGAGTACCGTCCTCCTGAAAGAGTCGGCTTTGGCCTAATTTGAATCCGAATAGTGTTGTAATCATATTTAACCAAAAAAAGAGACCTCAGGTTTTGAGGTCTTTGTACTCAATTACCCGAGACTTTTGGTATTCACTTACTTTTTACTGGCAAAGTAATGTTCATGAATTTCACAATTATACCAGAGTATCTCTTTAAGTTCAATTTCTATTTTTTCGTATCAATGTTTAGCGAATAGGTAAATATTATATCAAACTCTTGAACTTTTGTCTCTAGGATAGTATTTCCTGAAAATGCAGCTAAAATAGTATATTTATTCATATCCTTTTTTATCGTTGTAAACAGTTATTTTTATTTAGATATTTCTGAAATATAGTGACTTGCAGCACTAATACAGTTAGTTAATACCGACAATAACTCTCTATCCTTGGAATCGTTCATATGATCTGCGTTAAATTCGCCATTACGTTGAACAAACGTTGCTGTTGATCCTGACAGTTTGACCGTTGCTGATTGCATATTTTCACCATTAAAACGAATTGTGACTTTGAATAACTCTGTAGGAGTAGGACTTACTTCTTGAATGAGGGTAGTACGAGTATGTGTAGGACCTGCAATATTTGTACCTGTGATGTTCACTTCTGTAAACACTTGTAAACTGCCATTATTATCTTTGAGTTTATCTTGCACTGCTATAACGAGCAGTTGTGGAGCTGAGTCTAGAATATGTTGTTGAGGATTACGAACGCGGATAACATCTTTTGGAATTCCGGAACTATCACTAGATCTACTCCATGTGATTTGCTCTTCACCATTTTTTACCAGTATAGGATTTTGATTATCGATGCTTCTTAGTTGTTCAACTAGCATATGAGTACAAAATTACATTACTGTTTGAAGAAAAGGATTGTATGTTGTTTTCACCTGGAAAGACTACTTGGGGAAGCTTGTTTTGTATTTCCCATCTTCTTCTTTCCATATTACATTTTAATTTCTACATCAACTCCTGCAGGGAGATCTAAATGCATCAGTTGATCAATCGTTTTATCTGTAGGTTCTAGAATATCAATTAATCGTTTATGTGTTTTGAGGAGAAAGTCTTCTCGACTATTGCGGTCAATAAACGTACTTTTAGCAACATTAAAATGTTGTTTATCGGTTGGAAGGGGAACAGGTCCAACAACACGTGCACCAGTTCGGACTGCTGTGTCAAGAATTTTTTGACAACAATCGTCTATGACTCTGCTGTCGTATGCTTTTAAACGTACTCTGATTCTTCCTTTTGGCATGATGGTAATTGTTTGGCAGGTCTTTAGTGTTTTGAGGGCTTTGCTCTTCATGCAAAGCCCTCTTTATCATAAAAATCTTAGCTTAATACTTTGGCAACTACTCCCGCTCCTACTGTTCGGCCACCTTCACGGATAGCAAATCGCATTCCGTCCTCTAAGGCAACTGGCGTGATAAGGGTTACTACCATTTTGGTATTGTCTCCTGGCATAACCATTTCAACTCCTTGTGGAAGTTCGATTTCTCCAGTTACGTCAGTTGTACGGATATAGAACTGTGGTCTGTATCCTTTAAAAAATGGCGTGTGTCGTCCACCTTCTTCTTTTGCAAGAATATATACTTCTGCATCGAATTTGGTATGTGGCTTAACAGACCCTGGTGCAGCCAAAACTTGTCCGCGCTCAACTTGGTCTTTTTCAACTCCTCGGAGTAATACTCCGACGTTATCACCTGCTTGTCCCTGATCTAAGAGTTTTCTAAACATTTCAACACCAGTTACAACAGTTGATTGTGTTGCTTTGATACCGACAATTTCAATAGTGTCGTTGACCTTTACTACTCCTCTTTCTACTCGGCCGGTAACAACTGTTCCTCGACCTTTGATAGAGAAGACGTCTTCAACTGGCATTAAGAATGGTTTATCAAGTTCACGGGTTGGAGTTGGGATGTATTCATCAACCGTATCCATAAGCTTGAGGATTGCTGCTTCTGCTTCGGCATCACCTTCAATTGCTTTGAGTGAACTTCCACGGATAACTGGAACAGTATCTCCTGGGAAACCATATTTCGTTAAGAGTTCACGAACTTCCATTTCGACTAAGTCGAGGAGTTCTTTATCTTGAACCATATCGCATTTGTTCATGTAGACAACGATAGCTGGAACTGCAACTTGCTTTGCCAAGAGAATATGTTCTCTGGTCTGTGGCATAGGACCATCTGGAGCGGAAACAACAAGAATTGCACCATCCATTTGAGCAGCTCCGGTGATCATGTTTTTGATGTAGTCTGCATGACCAGGGGCATCTATATGAGCGTAGTGTCTGTTTTTTGTTTCATATTCTGAATGATGAATGTTAATTGTGACTCCACGAGCTTTTTCTTCAGGTGCATTGTCGATTTCATCGTATTTTAGCGCTTTAGCAAGACCTTGTTTTGCAAGTACTTGTGTAATAGCTGAAGTTGTTGTGGTTTTACCATGATCAACGTGACCAATGGTTCCAATATTTAAATGTGGTTTAGAACGATCAAATTTTTGTTGATCTGCCATATATCCTCCTATAAAATTTTGTAATACCTTATTAGCCATCCTGCTATCAAACCATTTTTGAGGTGGTCTGATGGTGGGTTGGCTAAACGTTTATGAATAATGATAATATCACAGTTTAGGCCGCCTTCGCAATAATCTTTTCCGTTATATTTCGTGGAACTTCTTCGTAATGGCTTGGTTCCATATAGTATGTTGCACGACCCTTGGACATACTTCGCAATGTTGTTGCATATCCTGAGAGTTCAGCTAAAGGAACTTGAGCTAATATGACAGTTGTGTGGCCTCGTTTTTGTGTGCCTTCAATCTGTGCTCTTTTTGATCCAAGATCTCCGATAATATCTCCCATGAATTCATCAGGCGTTGTAATCTCACATTTCATGATTGGTTCAAGAAGTACAGGAGCAGCGTTCTTTACTGAATTCTGAAGTGCCATAGATCCTGCAATTTTAAATGCAATTTCTGATGAGTCAACCTCATGATAGGTTCCATCATAGAGCGTAACTTTCATATCTACCAATGGGAATCCTGCAACAACGCCATTTTCCATGGCTTCTTTGACGCCTTTTCCAACTGCTGGAATGTATTCGTTGGGAATTGCTCCACCTTTGATAGCATCGACGAATTCAAATCCTTGACCACGTGGGAGCGGTTCTAATCTGATCAGTGCATGACCATATTGTCCTCGGCCTCCTGATTGGCGAATATACTTTCCTTCACCTTCTGCATTTTTGGTAATGGTTTCTTTGTAGGCAACTTGTGGAGCTCCGACATTTGCATCAACTTTGAATTCTCGCTTCATGCGGTCAACTAAAATTTCAAGATGAAGCTCTCCCATTCCCCAAATGATGGTTTGATTTGTTTCTTGATTAGTTTTGATTTTAAAAGTTGGGTCTTCTTCTGAAAGTCTTTGCAATGCATATCCCATTTTTTCCTGGTCATTTTTGGTTTTTGGTTCAATGGCCAGTGAGATAACTGGATCTGGGAATGAAATTTTTTCTAAGACGATTGGATGATCCGGGTCACAAATAGTATCACCAGTAATGGTGTCTTTAAATCCTACTACTGCAACAATTTCTCCAGCATATGCTTCTTTGATTTCTTCTCGTTGGTTTGCATGCATAAGAAGAAGTCTTCCTATGCGTTCTTGCACATCTTTACTTGAGTTATAGGTATAGGAGCCTGACACTAATTTGCCTGAATATACTCTTACATATGTGATTTTACCCACGTGTGGATCAATTTGAACTTTAAAGGCAAGTCCTGAAAATGGTTCTTCGTTAATTCTTTTTCTGATTTGTGGTTCTTCTGTTTTAGGGTGAGTACCTGCAACTGGTGGAAGGTCGATTGGGGAAGGAAGATAATCAACCACGGCATCAAGGAGTGGCTGGACACCTTTATTGCGCAAGCTGGTTCCACAGTAAATTGGAACGAGTTTGTAGGCAATAACTGCCCGGCGAAGTGCTGCTTTTAATTCTTCAACAGAAATTTCTTCACCGTTGAGGAATTTTTCCATTAACACATCGTCTGTTTCGGAAATACGTTCAATGAGTGCAAGTCGACTTGATTCTACTTCATCTTTAATATCTGCAGGGATGTCATCGGACACATCAAATGCAGCACCTAATTCTTCACCTGTCCATACATATGCTTTTCTGCTTAAAAGATCGACAAATCCTTTGAATGTATTTTCTACTCCGATTGGAACGACCATGACAGCGGTTCTTGCACCTAATCGTTCTTCTATTGATTTGATTGTGGCTCGAAAGTCTGCTCCCAACTTATCCATTTTGTTGATGAAACAAAGACGTGGAACTTTGTATTTGTCTGCTTGGTGCCAGACTGTTTCTGATTGGGATTGAACTCCTTCTTCTGCATCAAGGACAGTGATCCCTCCATCAAGTACTCGGAGTGAACGTTCTACTTCTGCGGTAAAATCTACGTGTCCTGGTGTATCGATAATATTAAAGCGGTAGCCTTTCCAAAATGCAGTAGTTGCAGCAGATACGATGGTGATCCCTCGTTCTTTCTCTTGTTCCATCCAGTCCATTTGGGTGTTACCTTCATCGATATCACCAATTTTGTATGTTCTTCCTGTGTAATACAGAATACGCTCTGTGGTTGTGGTTTTACCAGCATCTATGTGTGCGATAATTCCAATGTTACGTACTTTATCTAGTGGTACATTACGATCTGATGTAAGAGTTGTTTGTGGGTTTGCCATATAGTTTTTTTGTAATAAATATTTGTTATGTTTTAAACGACAAAAAAACTGTTTCAAAGACATGAAACAGTCAATGCGTACAAAAACATTTTACAAAATATTGTGTGTGTTGTCTATACGGGATGTATGTTAAAAAGGATCACCACATAAATCGTATGGCATGCATACTGGATTAGCAAATGAAGACACTACATACTCAGTGACAAAATAACTTACGATAAATAATGAACCAAGGAATACGTAAATAAATATTTTAGAAAGAACGATGTTATGCTTATATCTTTCATAGAAATCTTGAAGAAAAATAAAAAGAATAAAGTTAATAATAGTACTAATAGTAATTAATATATTTTTTTAATGGAAACTTAAAATACCCTAAGAATGAATATACTCTTGGTTGATACCCAGGATATCCAAATAATAAATGTATGTTTGATAACAAATATAGCAAAGAACTATAGAACTTATTCCACTTAATAACGAAATAAATCGATTATGTTTTGTAACTTTTTAAACAAGTACGTAACAGCCTATTGAAACCAAAGTAATAAATAGAATTTGTGTAACAGGAATAAGTAATACTTCAATAAAATTGATATGGAGTTTGATTATTGGCGACACTAATCCCATACTATTATATTATACTTGTAAAATCTGTATATTCATTTTTAATCCGCAAAGACTTGGGTAAACATTTTCCCCCAAAGGCCTGCGTCAACTACTCCGATTCCTATTCGTTTAAATTGGGGATCTAAGATATTTCGTTTGTGTCCCTCACTATTCATGAGTCCTTCGTGAGCAATATCAACTGTCATGGCATATGCTAAATTTTCTCCTGCTATAAGAAACTCTACTGCTCCAGCTTTTAATCTGTCTGCTGCATCTTTTCCTTGATTATCTATATGGGCAAAGAATTTTTCTGTAAGCATGGTGCGGCTATATGCTCGTGCGACATCCTGCATTTTTACTGATGAAACAAGCGGTCCAACTCCAACTTTTGCTCGTTCATTATTTAGATATTCAAGCATAGTTGATTCACTTTGTGGATCTATTGTAAGTTTGTTGGGATCTATATAGAGAGTAAGATCAACTCGCTCTGTTGATTTAGGTGCAACAGTAAGAAAGCGAGTAAAACGAGATGCAGAGTCTTGAAGTGCGTTAGGCAGCGATCCACCATAAGTATCAAGAATTGATAAGACAAACGGGATGATTGTTGAGGATTGAATTGTTTCTTTTACATTGCCCTGTAGTGGAACGAGTAGTAACAAAAAGAAAAATGCACTTAAGAAAAAGACTCCAGTAATCGCTGACATAAGCGCTCCTGCTGCTTTGTTTACTCTGGAGTGACCCAATCGAATGGTACGCACAAGTACATACCGGAAAAACGTCGACAAGAGTGCTTCAGCTAAAAATGCAATACAGAAAAACGAGATGAACATATTCCAAACAGATGGGAAAGGACTGAATGATGATATGAAGTCAGAGAGAGGATCGGTATATTTAATGGCAACAATAAATGATACGACCAGAGTTATTAAACTAGACATTAAATAGAGAAAGCCACGATTCCATCCACGATAAAGAAAAAAGAGTAAACCTACTATAAATACAAAATCTACTAATGAGAACATGCGGGTCATTATACGCCAATGACGTGTAAATACGAAGCTCAAGTAATTTTCGATTTACTTCAATGTATATTGGACTAATGACAGTTCTATTTCTTTTTAGGAAAAGGAAGATAGGTTAATCCTCCAAATCCGTATAATGTAATAACTAAGGATGTAAACCCACCGATAAACGGAATTTGTTGGAGCGCCCATAACGTAATTACGCCGAGAATAAGAGACCAGCCTAAATGACCTTTTTTGGCGTCCCAAAGTCGTTCGATGAGAAACAATCCAAGGATTATGGCTGATAATGCTCTCGCAATAAAATAGCTCAGAATAATAACACCAATCCCTATAAAAACAACGGGAATACCGATAATGGTAATTAAGAGAAGGAGTAATGATACAGGAATGAGAACGAGGAAAATTAATCCTCTTACAAGAGTCAATCCTGGAGACTGCTGCATTGTTTGAAGGAGGACGGTGGTTCTTTTTTTCATAAAAAATATGCAGAGTCCCCCAAATACTAAACTTAAAACTATAAAAGGGATTCCTCTATTTGATTCTCTTGATTTTGCAGATTCTCCTACTTCGATTCTTGCTCTATCTTTTTTTGGCGTTGATTTATTTACAACTCCAGAAACAGATGCTTGTTCATCTATTGTTGCTGAGTTTTCACTGGTATAGTGAATATTTCCTGCAACACTGGCACCGGGAAGAAGAGATAACGAATCTACTGAAACGTCTAGATCTTGTACTGTTCCAGAAACTGTTACTGTTTCTCCTCCACCGTACACTGATTTGAAAATGTTGCCTGCAAATGTAGCATGTTGTACTCCAAAGCCTACTTCTCCTGCTACACTCGCCTGTTTACTGATTGTAAGATTTTGCGCAAGTGCAGATACGTTTCCGGATATACTGCTTTCCAGATTAACCATTTGACCTGCTAGTCGAACATCACCTTTTACAGTACCTGTGATATCCACATTCTGTCCTGCACAGATAACATCTCCGTTTACTTGACCATTTATTTCAATATGCTGACCAACACAGAAAACATCACCATCGACATCTCCATCTACTTGAACGCGCGCACCGGTGATAAATAAAGAACCTTGACTCGTCTCTTGTTTTGTAAAAAGTGCTTGTTCTCCGGATCGTACAGTAAACGCATATGTTTTTACTGGGAATGCTAAAACGAAAATACTTAAGCAGAATAAAATAAGTCGTGTCAACTTCATACAGTAAGTTAAGTATACACGATTTCTAACTATTTTCAGTATTGTTAATCACTTTTTTTACCCGATCTACGTTTTTTTGATCTGGTCCGTTATTGTCAAAACCTGGCGTTTCAAGAAACATTGGTATGTTTGTAAGGTAAGGATTTGTAATAAAGGCAGATAATCCATTTAAACCAATTTTTCCTTCTCCAATATTTTCGTGCCTATCATTTTTTTTACCGAGATCTATTTTCGAATCATTAAGATGAATAGCTTTTATTTCTTGCCATCCAATTATCTGTTCTACTGCTTCTACAAACTGTTTGACTGTATCTGGTGTTCGCATATCATACCCTGCTGCAAAAGCATGCGCAGTATCGATACAAAACTTAATCTGTGAAGATGGTAAATCTTTTTTTATTTGTGCCATTTCTTCTAGTGTTGAGGGGATTTTCCCTCCACTTCCTGCACTATTTTCAATAAGAATTGTTGAACTTTGGGGAGCATGCTCCAAGATATGTATAAATGTGTTAATCAGTTCTATGCGTTTAGTACCACTCCATTTATCTTTGTGACTTCCTAAATGCAATACTACTCCTAGTCCATCAATAGAAGATGATACTTCTAAATCTGCAATCAGTGATTCTTTAGAACGTTTGAGAATATACGATGAATCTGATGCAAGATTTATGAGATAACATGCATGAATAAGAATTGGTTCGATGGTTTGTTCTTTTGCATAGTGTTTGAATGCGTGCAATGTTTCTGAAGAAAAACGAGGGGTCAACCACTGCTGGGGTGGGCTGGTAAAAATTTGTAATGCGTTTGCTCCGATTGAAACTGCTCTATCTACTGCTTTAGTTAGACCTCCAGCAATTGACTGATGAGCACCAATTCTCATACTAAAGAAGGGTTGCTTGATTATTGAGGTCTTTTGTTGAGGATGGCGTTGATTCTGTTGAAACGGCTTCTTCTTCTAATAATTCTAATCCTTTAACGGTAGGAAACGACTGTCCAATAACACCACTCATTGTACCTACGAAACCTGCAGTACTCGTAAATAATTTTTGCACCTGTGCTTCTCTTGTTTTCCATATTTTCTCAAATGCTGCTCGTTCTTTTAAGACTTGCACCTGCATATCTTTGTATACTTCAACTATTGCTTCTATATGTTGTCGAAATTCATGACTAGTGACGTATTCGTATAATTTTTCTGATGATCCTTCTTTATTTTGAATAATAAATTTCTCCCGGGCAACGTCAATTAGTTTTTGCCGTAATACCGATGCTATTGGAGTTACTAAGAGTGGACTTACCACATAAACACCATCTATAAACCCAAATCCGTTACTGGCTTCTTCGGGTAGTACTGTTGAAATAATGATAGGAATATTTGCTTTTTCTGCTCTTAAATCATCTTTTAGCTTGCGAACCCAGTCTTGTGACCAAGATTTCGTTCGTTTGGATTCCCACAGAATTGTGCCACAGACATTACCAATTGTTGTTTTAACTACTTGGCGTATATCTGCTCCTTTTACTCCCTTTTCTACGGGAGAGATTGTGTCTGTGGGGAAGGTTTGGCGAAGCAGTTGTTCTATATCGAGTTCGGCTACTTCACCTTGAGTTTGTTGTGAACCTTGTTGAGCTTTGCGTTGTGCATCATCAAGCGCTTTTCGTAAATCACTAATGACTTTTTCTTTCTCGAGTTCTTTTAATCGATGTTGTTCAGTCACCTGACGATAGACTGATTCTTCTACTTTTTTCTTTTCTTGATCTACTTTTCTTGCAACTTCAAGTTCCATATCTTTTTTTGCATCTTCAAGTTTTCTTTTTTCTTCTCGTAGTCTGAGTTCTTCTTGCCTCATTTCTGTAACTTTTTGTTGGCTTTCCGTAATTTGCTTTTTTAGATCAGTTATTTCTAATGCTGTTTTTTCTTGAAGCTGTTTTTTTATTGAATCTTCTGCTGTTTTTATAGTTTGTTCTAACTCTTGTTTATGTTTTTTTTCAATGTCTGCTAATAATTCTTCTTGTACTTGATGAACTAATGCCTGTGTTACTTCAATAGCTTTTCCACAAGAAGGGCATGTGATTGTTGAAATCATAATACTGGTCATTCTACCATCACCAAGAAGAAGTACAATCCATCAACTGCTTACACGAATTGTGTTAATAGTATTTACGTTGCTTATGTAAGTGATTCATGAATCCGAATGCTGCTAATCCATGAACAATCACGCCTACTCCCCATCCTGCTCCTACAACAAAGAACATATTTAAATCGGAAGTATAGGAATAAAAGTAAGTAAATAATCCAAACATGACTAATAAATAGATAATAAGATGAACGGCAAAGCTCTTTATTTCTTCTTGGGTTTGCTCTTTAACTTGTGAAGAAACACTACGAGATGAACTTTTTGATCGGGCAGATTTTTTCATATTTTCCTCCAATAACAGTATTTAGCGTATCGTAGATTTATACTCATTGCAACATAGAAGCTTGACGAAGTGATAATAATTAGAGATTATGAAGCTATATGAAAGTATTACTCCTTTATACTACTAACTCTGGTTCTACAGAAATGGCTGCCCAAGAAATTGTCAATCGCCTTTCTCCATCACATGAAGTGACGATGAAACGCGTTAATCAATCTACTGCTGACGATATCAAAGCGGTAGATGCAGTTATTTTAGGGTCTCCAAGTTGGGATCATGATGGAAAAGAAGGACAACCACATGATGAATTTTTTGTTTGGAAAGGAACGGTTGATCCATCTGCATTCGCAGGGAAAAAAATGGCCGTCTATGGGTGTGGAGATAGTTCCTATCAGATTTTCTGTGGAGCTGTAGATGAGCTGGAAAAATGGATCGCTGAATGGAATGGTGTTAAAGTTGTTGATTCATTACGAATGGACAAATATTACTATAATATGGCTGAAAATGCAGGGAAAATTGAAGAGTGGTGTAAACAATTGTTGGAAACATTAAAGTAAACACTTCAATTTACGATGTTATTGGTAAATTATCTTTATACATCCAGAGTATTCTGCAGGCGTATGTTCTATATGGTTTCCATTTAGCACTAATTTTTAGCATTTGATTTGTAGTGGGTTTCGTTTTAAATTTGTAGAGTTTTTGAATAGCGTTTTGTAATCCTACGTCTCCTACTGAAAAAATATCTTCACGACCTAAGGTGAACATAAGAAACATTTCTGCAGTCCACCGACCTATCCCTTTTATTTGTGTTAATTGAGTAATGACTTCTTCATCAGTCAGATTTTCTAAGTTAGCGATATCAAGTTTATTCTCAATAATTGCTCGAGCAATATTTTGGACATAATCTGCTTTATTCCAGGACATACCAACGTTTCTCAAATGTTCTCTTGTTAAACGCAGTGTTTGTTCTGGTGTAACTTTTTTATCAGTATAAAGTGCAACAAATCGTTTCACGATTGTGTCACTTGCTTTAACTGATAATTGTTGCGAGATTATTGATTCAACCAGTGAAAAGAATATATTGTTTGATTTATGTAAGTGAAAGGTTACTGAGGGCGTAATCGCTGAATGAAGTATTGGATCTTTTATTTGGAAATAAGAATTGATTAAGTCTTTCATTTTTATACCACGTTTCCCATATAATTACGGAATGGATCTGTCAATATTTCTCTAATAACTCCACATTTTCTATTGTTTCCACTAATTAAATGATTGCCATTTACTGCTTGCAACAGTGTTGTCCATTCCGCATTTATTACTGATGAGAGAACTAACTGTATTTGTCGTGATCAATTACGTATATTTTTACCATATGAAATAACTGTATAAAACACTAGCCGTTGATCTTTCAGTATAACTGGTTTCATTGTTTCTTGAATCGTTTGATTCGATATTGTAATTGATACTATTGGAATAGCATCTTGTACAGTGATAAAAATCTGTACGGAGAGAATTATAAGGTTTCACCAATTCCATAATCTTTGGGGTATGGAATAGGCTGTATTCATTCAGACATACAGGCTATCCTTGAGTAATTACCACTTGAAGTGTGCAAATGCTCTGTTTGCTTCAGCCATGCGATGGACGGTATCTCTTTTTTTAATTGCTTCTCCTTCGCCTTTTGCGGCTGATTGAAGTTCTGCTGCTAATTTGTGTCCGAATGTTTTGTAGTCTTTATTTGATCGTTTTCTGGCAAATGTAACCATCCAGCGAATTGCAAGTGAAATTCTTCTATCTCCGCGTACTTCCATAGGTACTTGATATGATGCACCTCCAACTCTTCTGGCTTTTACTTCCATTTTTGGTCCTACATTTTGTACTGCTAATTCAAATGTTTTTATTGGGTCTTCGCCTGATTCTTTAATAAGATCTAATGCTCCGTATACTTGTTTTTGTGCGGTTGACTTCTTCCCGTCCAACATAACACGATTTATAAATCTACCTAAAAGGCGATTGCCGTAAATTGGATCTGGTTCTGATAATTTTTTAGTTACTCGTCCTGCTCTCATTGGTTACTCCTTAATTTGCTTTGGCTGCTTTAGGGCCACTATTACTTTTTTTACTTCCGTATCGACTTCGTCCTTGCTTTCTTGTTTCTACTCCGGTCATATCATATTTTCCTCGCACTATATGATATTTTACACCTGGAAGATCCGGAACACGTCCTCCTCGTACCAACACGATTGCGTGTTCATTGAGCGAGTGACCAATTCCTGGAATATATGCTGTTACTTCTTGTTTATTTGATAACCGTACACGAGCGACTTTTCGAAGAGCTGAGTTTGGTTTTTTGGGTGTCATGGTTTTCACCAATGTAACCACTCCTCTTTTAAACGGTGCTGTGAGTTGTTTAGTAACTCGGTCTTTTGAGTTAAAGAATTTTCGCAATGCTGTCGCTTTTACTTTTGCTTGCTTTTGCGTTCTTCCTTTTCTGATTAATTGATTAATTGTTGGCATATTTTTATTTAATTAACATTTAACGCAGCGCGTTCTGGACTGACAGGAATCAGTCTGCCGATAATAACATTTTCTTTGAGTCCAAGCAATGTGTCGACTTTTCCAGCAATTGCTGCATCTGTTAAAACATTGGTTGTTTCTTGGAAAGAAGCCGCAGATAACCATGATTCAGTAAAGAGTGATGCACGGGTAATACCTAAGATCACTACTTGTGCTGTTGCTGGTTCTCCACCTTCTGCTAATACTCTTGCATTTTCATCTTCAAATCTTCTTCTATCAACTAGTTCTCCTGGAAGAAGAGTTGTATCTCCTGAGTAATCAATGCGTACTTTATCACTCATTTTTCTAACTATTACCTCGAAATGCTTATCATTAATTGTAATACCTTGTGATTCATATACTCGTTGTACTTCATTAATCAGGTATTTTTGTGAACCTCTAAGTCCCCGTACTCTTAATACTTCTTTCAAATCTAAACTCCCTCGTGCTAATTGATCACCTGATGAAACCAATTCTCCATCTCTTACCAAAAGCTCCATTGTCCGTGGAATTATATATTCAAATTCATCAGAACCGAGTTGTTTATTCTTTATGTGAATAGTATACCCTGTATCTGTTTCTAATACTTCGGCTGTACCAGAAATTTCTGCTATTGGTGACAAAATTCTTGGAAGTCTTGCTTCAAAAAGTTCTTCTACTCTCGGAAGTCCTTGGGTTACATCTAATCCAACGATACCTCCTGCATGTCTAACACGCATAGTAAGCTGTGTTCCAGGTTCTCCAATAGATTGAGCTGCAATAACACCAGCTGGTGTTCCCATCTCTACAAGGTGTCCGGTAGAAAAATCTCTTCCATAACACTTGGCACACAAACCTGCTTTAGCTGTACAAGCAATAGGTGAACGTATAATTACAGATTCAATAGTATGTTCCTCAAGTAATTGAACATTATGTTCATCAATAAATACACCTGCTTCTAAAATTACTTTATTTTTATCTGTAACTACATCTTTTGCTAGATATCGTCCAATAACACGCGCAGCTAATGATGCTTGACGATCTTCAGTTCTGCTGATTTCCCATCCTTCTGTTGTACCACAATCATCAAGTCTAATTAATGCATCATGAGATACATCAACAAGTCTTCTTGTTAGATATCCTGCATCAGCTGTCTTAAGTGCAGAATCAGTGAGTCCTTTTCGAGAACCTCTTGTAGAAGTTACGTATTCAAATATTGAAAGACCTTGTCGATAGTTACTTTTTGTAGGTAATTCAACGATTTTTCCAAGTGGATCAACAACTAATCCCTTTATAGCTGATAATTGTTTTAATTGATCTTTTGAAGCACGAGCTCCTCCTGAGTCAATAATCATCTTAACGGGATTATCAGAACCTAATTTATCCCAAGTTTTATTTGCTACTGTTTCTGTAACTTCTATCCAAATATCATTAGATAAACGCTTCTTTTCTTCAAGTGTGATAAGCCCCATTTGATAATTACTATCTACTTCAGCAACTCTTTGTTCAGCTTCTTTAATAATTTCTGATTTTTCATCAATCATTTCACAATCAAATACTGAAACTGATAAACCACCACACACTGTTGCTCCCATAAAACCAATATTTTTAATTTTATCAATTAATTCTACAACTTCTTCTTTCGTGTACAGTGAAAGTGCTTTAGTGATAATTGATTTAACAGTTGCTGCTTTTATTACTTGATTCATGTACTGTAAACCTTCTGGAAGAATTTCATTAAACAGTATTCTACCAACTGTTGTAACTATTCTTTCTCCCTTTATGGAAACTCTTATGGGTATTCGCAACCCTAATCTTCCTGTTTGATTAGCGTATATTGCTTCTTCAGCATTTCCATACAACGCATATTCTTCATCTTTTTTACCTTCTAGTGAAGGATCGATTGTTGTTAAATAATAACAACCTAATACCATTTCTTTATTTGGAACCGTAATTGGAGATCCATCAGCTGGTTTTAATAGATTATGTGTAGGAAGCATTAAATGAATAGCCTCTTGTTGACTACTTCCAGATAATGGAATATGAACTGCCATTTGATCCCCATCAAAATCTGCATTATATCCCGCACAGACACAAGGATGAATTCGAATTGCAGAACCTTCAATGAGTATAGGGAAGAAGGCTTGCATACCTAATTTGTGAAGTGTTGGTGCACGATTAAGTAAAACCGGATGATTTTTCGTTATTTCTTCTAAAATATCATACACTTCTGGTGTTCTTCGCTCTAGCACATTTTTTGCATTTTTTACGTTAGGAGCGATTCCTCGTACTATTAATTCACGTAAAACAAATGGCTTAAACATTTCTAAAGCCATATCTTTCGGAAGTCCACATTGTGTAAGTTTTAATTCTGGTCCCACAACGATAACGGAACGACCAGAATAATCTACTCTTTTTCCTAATAAATTTTGTCGGAATCGACCTTGCTTACCTCTTAACATTTCAGAAAGTGATCGCAATGGCTGGATTACTGCTCTTGATGATGGTCTTTGGGTGGCATCAATCAAACTATCCACTGCCTCTTGGAGCATTCTTTTTTCGTTTCTTAAAATTATTTCTGGCGCACCGAGTTCAACTAAATGGTTTAAACGGTTATTTCTATTGATAACTCTTCTATATAAATCATTTAAATCGCTTGTTGCAAAACGTCCACCAGTTAATTGAACCATAGGTCGCAAGTCGGGTGGCAATACTGGGACATTATTTAATATCATCCAGGACGGATCCATTTCTGCTTTTTTCATTCCGTCTACTACTCTAAGTCGTTTTGTAGCTTTTACATGGCGTTGACCACTTGTTTTAGAAATTTCATCGCGAAGGTTAGCCGCTGTTTTAGCTAAATCTATGTTTTTTACTACCTCTGCTACAGCCTCAGCACCCATTCCTGCCTCAAAAAAATCAACTGCATCATATTCCATTAGTCTTAAATATTCATCTTCAGTTAAGGTTGTTAATGGACGAATAGCTTTAACGGTGTTGACTAACCAATTTACTATTTCTTGAATTTTATTTTTCTCTTCAGCAAACTTTGTCTCTAATTTTGCAATATCTTCTCTCTCTTTTAACTCAAGTTCTGATAATGCAAGACCTGCTGCCTCGCTGTTAGTAATTCGTTTTTTTACATCTTCTCTTTCTTTATCGTATTGTGTTTCTTTTTTAGATTTTTCATCTTGGAATCTGCGTTCTACATCTGCAAATCTTTCATCCTCTGCACCTGTTAATCGATCTAACACCTTCTGCTTTACTTCATCATTTACTGAAGTTACTAAGTATTGTGCAAAATAAATAACACCTTCCAATGCTCTTGGACTAACATCAAGTAATAATGATAATTTTGAAGGTGCCCCTTTGAAAAACCATACGTGTGCGACTGGTGCAGCAAGAGAAATGTGACCCATTCTTTCACGACGAACTTTACTTTGGGTAACTTCTACTCCACACTTATCACAGATAATACCTCTGTAACGAATTCGTTTATATTTACCACAGTAACATTCCCAATCTTTTGTTGGACCGAAAATTCGTTCATCAAATAATCCATCTTTTTCAGGTTTTAGTGTTCTATAATTAATAGTTTCAGGCTTAGTCACTTCTCCATATGACCATGAAAGGATGTCTTCTGATGAGGCCACATTTACTTGTAAACCTGTAAAATCAATAATGTTTGCAAAATTTCCTTTTTTATCCATATATTTTTATTGATCTTAATTTTGATTTAATAATTTAGCAAATGAAATTATTACTCCAAAATTGAGTTTAACTATTTTCTTCTTCCTCCATTGCAACTAAATCTTCTACTGTTGGTTCTTCTACTTCTTCCTGATTTAATAATTCTTCAATTGTAGTAGCATCTGCAGCAACATCTGGAGTTTCTACTAACTGTTCTCCACTTGCTTCTGCTATCTCTTTCGCTTCATTTTTTATTTCTTCATCTTCCATATCTTCTGGTAATAATGGAGGTCCGGGTGGAGCAGGTGGTGGAACTGGAGTCGTAACTGCACCAGTAGGTGTAACTTTTAATCCTAACGCTTGCAATTCTTTCACCAAAACTCTAAAAGACTCAGGTACAGTCGATGCTGGTATATCACTTCCTTTTACAATAGATTCAAAAGCTTTTGCACGACCGACAACATCGTCAGATTTAATTGTCAACATTTCTTGCAGAATATAAGCAGCCCTATGAGATTCTAGAGCCCATACTTCCATTTCTCCTAACCTCTGACCTCCCATTTGGGCTTTTCCACCTAATGGTTGTTGTGTAACTAATGAATATGGACCCGTTGATCGAGCATGTGTCTTATCTTCTACCATATGACTTAACTTCAAAATATACCCTATTCCTACAACTACTGGCTCAGAAAATGCCTCCCCTGTTCGACCATCATATAAAATACTTTTGCCATTCTTTGGTAATCCTGCTTGTTCTAACATCGTAGTTATTCGCTGTTCACCGACTGTTTCAAAGACTGGTACTCCTACTTTTGTGCCAATTTTTTGAGCTGCAAATCCCAAATGTGCTTCTAATAATTGACCCAAGTTCATACGTGAAAGAACGGATAAAGGAGAAATTATTACATCTACAGGAGTTCCATCAGACATATGAGGCATATCCGCTTGTGGCATAATCTTAGAAATTACCCCTTTGTTACCGTGACGTCCTGCTAATTTGTCACCTACCACAACTTTGCGACTTTGTGCGACTTTAACTATAATTTTTCTTATACAGCCAGGTTCTAATTCATCACCCTTTTCTCGATCCAATATTTTTACATCTACCACAATGCCACGCTCTCCATGTGGCATACGAAGACTCGTATCTCTAACTTCCCTCGCCTTTTCTCCGAATATTGCGCGTAATAATCTTTCTTCTGCTGTTAATTCAGTCTCACCTTTAGGTGCAATTTTACCTACTAAAATATCGTTGGGGCCTACTTCTGCTCCAACTACAATTATTCCATCCTTATCAAGATTTCGTAATGCTTCTTCTCCTACATTTGGAATATCACGGGTAGTTTCTTCTTCTCCTAATTTTGTATCAACAACTGCTGCCTCATGTTCTTCAATATTAATAGAGGTTAATACATCTTCACGAACTAATCTATCAGAAACTACAATAGCATCTTCATAACCCAATCCATCAAAACTCATATATGCAATTACAACATTTGCTCCGAGTGCTATTTCCCCTCCATCACAAGAAGGTCCATCAATCAACACTGTACCTTCTTTTACTTTTTGACCTGTAGTTACTAATACATGTTGATTATAACTTGTAGATTGAGCGGTTCTTTTATATTTTTCAACTGAATATGTAGTTCTTTGACCATTTTTATCCTCAAAAATAACATGTGAAGCGTCAGCATAGACAACAGTTCCATCAGTCAAAGCTTTGATAACTCTCCCCATTGATTCCGCAATTGCTGCTTCCATACCAGTACCTACTATTGGAGCATCAGGACGTACTAGTGGAACGGCTTGACATTGCATGTGTGTTCCCATGAGTGCACGATTTGCTTCATCATGAGAAAGAAAAGGGATAAGTGAAGCTGGACCACCAACAACTTGTCTAGGTACTAAATCAATATATTCTACATTAGAAACATCGCTCTCAAGGAATTCTCCTTTATATCTAACTGGTATTCTTTCCCCAATAATTACTCCATCATCAGTCATTGGTAAATCTGCGTGAGTAATATAATGATATTGTTCATCATCTGCAGATAAATATTCTATTTCACTACTTATTTTTACAATTGTTTTTTCACCTTTTGTTTCCTTAATAATTTTTCTGTACGGTGTTTCTAGAAATCCATAATCATTAACTCTGCTATACAGCGCCATATATGTTACTAAACCGATATTAGGTCCTTCTGGACTTCGCACAGGGTCTATTCTTCCATATTGAGATGCGTTAATATCACGAATCGAAAAAGAAGCTCTTTCACGAGAAATACCACCTATTCCCATGACAGTTAATCTTCTCAAGTTATCTACCTCTGCTAAAGGATTCGTTTGATCAAGAATTGTTGATAATTGACTTGTTCTAAAAAAGTCATTAACAGCAGCTATAATTGGTCTTGCGTTTACTAATTGCGATGGGGTTAATTCTATAGCGTTTGCTCCAGCTAAGCTCATTTTTTCTCTCACTGATCTTTCTAAGCGAAGTAAACCAACTCTAAAAGCATTATTTGCAACCAACTCTCCAACTCTTCTTACTCTTCTGTTCCCTAAATGATCTATATCATCTACATCACCTTTTCCGTTAGCTAAATTTATAAGATATTTAAATGCTCCAATTATATCTTCATGTGTTAGTACTTGATGTTCAAAATCATTTGGAACATCTATACTAAGTTTTCTATTCATTTTGTATCGACCAACTCGACTTAAACTGTATCTTCTCGCATCAAAAAATGTGGTTTTAAGGAGTTCTTGTGCATTTTCCAATACAATAGGTTCTCCTGGTCGTAATTTACGATAAATTTCAAGTACGGCTTCCGAAGTAGATGTGGTTGTGTCTTTTGCAAAAGTGGATTCCAAATATTTTCTATCTGGATCTACATCGGCTAAAGCTTGAATGATTTCTTCGTTAGAAGATAATCCAATCGCTCTTAAAAATGTAGTTGCAACAAATTTTCTTCTACGATCAATTCTTACCATCAACACATCATTTCTTGTAATAATAAATTCTAACCAACTTCCATGTTGAGGACGAATTTCTGCACTGTATAAGGTTTTTCCTGTTGATGAGTCAACTGTACCTGTATAATAAATTCCAGGAGAACGAACAAGTTGATTAACAACACAACGTTCAATTCCGTTAATAATAAACGTACCAGTTGCAGTCATTGCTGGTATATCACCCAAGAAAACTTCTTGTACAACTCTCTGATTTGTTTGTTTATTAACGAGTGCTGCAGAAATTTTTAAAGGCATATCAAAGGTTAAACCCTTATCTAACGCTGTTTCTGGAGTAATACGAGGTTTTCCAAAGTAATAGTCACCAAAAGAAAGTTCCCAATTTTTACCCGTAAAATCAACAATAGGTGAAATTTCTGTTACTAATTCTTTAATACCTTGTTCTATAAACCATTGATACGATTCTCGCTGAACTAAAGTTAAATCAATCTGAGGTAAGTCGGAATAAGGTTTTCCCCAAAATTCACGTTGTTGAGAAGTTTTTTTCTGTGTCATGTGTTAAATTCCTTTTTAAAACGAAAAAAAGAAGCGAACAATGAACGTTCGCCTTCGCGATATACGTATTATACGTATTTTCTTTTATTGGTCAACTAGGAGTTTCTTTTTTCAAAATATAAATATCCTGGTTAAATTCATTAGTACCAACAATTTCTGCATTCCCTTTTACTATTTGTTCATAGGGCAAACAAAAACGACATCCTTCTTTTCGAGGACAGGGTAGATGTTCGAGTTTTCGGGCTAAAGCAATTTTTTTAGCTATCTCTTTTACCTTTTTTTCAGCATCTTCATATGTAGGCAATTCTGCTTCTAATGGAAAAATGTCTCTATCTAAGTACCAATAACTCGCTTTAGTTACTGATTTAGTTTGACAATTTGTAGCTAATAAATAGTAAATAGGTAGTTGTAATGAATTTGGATCTTCATCATATTTACCTGTCTTAAAATCTATAATATGAACACTATCAGAATCAGGTAAATACTCTAACCAATCAATCTTTCCACAAAGAATAATATTCTCTTCCTCTGATATCCAATAATGAGGTAAATCTTGTCGTATTTTTATCGCTTTATTTACTAAAGGACCTGGATATTTTTCTAATCGTTCCATCATGCTTTCACCTTTTTTTCTAAATCTTTTCTCTTCATCACTGCTGCTAAATCCTCCTAATTTACCTGTAACCCCATTCCACTTCGTAGAAAACACATCCATTAATGGTTCTTTAAATCGAATTTCTGAAGGTAATCGTGAAAAATAATCAATCGTATCATGAATTACTTGACCTAATGCTAATGCTGGTTGCATTAATACTATTTTATGCTGAGTTTTTGGATCTCTAAATATATTTCTTAAAAAATATAAATGAGGACATTTTAAATAATCAGAAATTGAAGAATGAGAAACCCATATCGCACTATACTTATCTTTCATAATTAATCTTTTAAAACAGGAAATTGTTAATTATTTAAATAATTTTCAATGTTTTTTTCATGTTCAGATAACGTTCTGCCATAATAAATTTCACCATTGGGGCTGTGTAAATAAAACCAATAATCAGTTTCTTTTGGATAAATCACAGCACGAATGGAATCTAAACCTGGATTAGAAATCGGCTCTGGCGGCAAACCAGCTTTCATATAGGTATTGTAAGGAGAATTTATTTTTTTATCTTCATTCGTGAGATTTTTTTTCCACCAAGTAAATTCTTCAGGCTGATACCCTAAAGCGTATTGAAGTGTCGCGTCAATATCTAATGTCCATCCTGGTGTTTGAAGTCGTTTTAATATTATTCCTGCAATAACAGGACGATCTTCATTACTTCTTCCTTCTCTTTCAACCAATGATGCTATCGTTACAACCTGATGTAAGGATAAACCCTGAGCTAAAGCATCAGCCCTCATCTGATCTGTTACTCTATTATTAAAATTTTGTTTCATTACAGCAGCCACCGCTGATGCTGAAGCTTCTTTAGGGAATAAATATGTATCAGGAAACATATATCCCTCATCAGCTACTGCTATAAATTCTTGTTCGGGAATACCTAACTCCTGAGATAATTCTTGAGCAATTTCTTCAACCCTCCATCCTTCAAGTGTTGTAACCCATTGATCAACAGTTCCCTGAGTTAATGCATTTGCTATTTCCGTTGCATTCATTGTTTTTCTTAAACGAAAATTCCCTGCTTGAATTTTATTATCAATTCCTAAAGATTTTATTGTCAAAAAGAATATTGTCCTACTCCGTATTAAACCTTCTGCAGCTAGTCTTGTTGCAATACTATTTATCGTCTCTCCACTTTTTATGGAAAAATTGTGAATTTCTGTGTTTGTTTTGCTTACTGGAGCAGAACCGTCATGCCACCAAAAATAAAATATTCCTACTGTGATTAAACAAACGACAATTAATACACTGAAACGTACTATTAAGGGGAGAGATGATTTATTAATGTTCGAGGATTCCATATATAGGCATATGTTTAATTGTATCCTTGGCTTCTTTTAATAACCAAGAGTCTGTAGCATATAATGTGCATAGTATATCATTTTCATTAATTTTGTCTCCGATACGCCTATGAAGATACATACCAGCCTTCTTGTCTTTGGGAGTCCCTAATATTTTACAGAGAGTAGATATTTGCTGGTTATTAATTTCTCCGACTATCCCCGCTGTGTGCGCTACGACGTCTAAATGATTTTTGGAAGGTACGAGTGTATCCAATGACACATCATTATTTCCTCCTTGTGCTTTTATAATTTGCTTAAATGTATTTAATGCTTTTCCTGATTTTAATAAATCAGTTGCCAAAGCTAACGTATCAATAGATTTATCATGCATACATAACTGTAGTAATTTAGAACTCAAATGAAGTGCTTTGTTTTCAAGATGCATTGGTCGAGACGAATGTTGCTCTAATACTAATAACACGTCTCTTGCTTCAAGGAGAGGTCCAATTCCGTTACTTGCCGGCTCAATCATTTCATTAATATCCACAACAATTTCTAGTGAGAATCTAGAAGCTAAATATTTCAATTTTCTCTCAATTATTTCTGCATCTTTTTTGTTTTTTACTTTCAGTGTTTTTCCTACTGGAATATCAAATACTACATGTGTTGCTCCAGAAGCTACTTTTTTAGCCATAATAGCAACAAGCAATTTATCATAAGATTCAAATGCGATTTTTTCTTCTACCTGAATAATAACATCATCGGCTGGTGCTAATCCTAAAGGGCCACCCCAAATAATACATCCTCCAACCTCTTCGACTATTGATTTCATTTCATCAGCATTAAAAACAACAGGAGCAAAAATTTCCATAGTATCAGCCGTACCTGCAGGTGAAGTAATTGCTCTTGATGAAGTTTTTGGAATGTTAAATCCAGCAGCTGCTATTATTGGAACAAGAATCATACTCACTCTGGTACCCGCGACTCCTCCCGTTGAATGCTTATCAGCAACAATTCCGTCAAAATGAAGCTGAGGGCCTGTCTCTACCATTGCTTTAGTAAGATAGAATAATTCTTCGTCAGTGAATCCTTCCCGGAAACCAGCTGCTGCAAAATATGTAGTTAACACCGGTCCTAACCTATCTTTTGCTAATTCGTCCATTATTGAATAAATTTCTTGATAATTAAGTGTTTTACCAATTAATTTTTTCTTAATTGCTTCAATTGCTTCTAAATGATCATTCATAGTCTTACCAATTTAGCTTTCACATGCAAACGTTGCCAGTAAGTTCCTGGCGGGACACATGTAACTAAAGTAATATACGCATTATCAATTGGTTGATCTAGCATACTTATATCTTCAGGACCCTTCACTTCTAAATTTTCAACACGATACCGATACGTTACCTGATCATAATTGAGAAAAATATCATTACCAACTTCAATCGTAGGTAGTGTAGAAAAAATCGTTTTATAATTCTTTGGATTAAAAAATTGAGGCAGTACAGAATGTCCAAAAATTGCTGCATTCCCTATTTCACCAGGCAAAGCTGTTCCACCATAATGAATGAGTGCTTGATTGAGATCATTACCACCAATCACTACTTCCGCATTTATAATTCCCAATTGAGGAATAGATAATTTGTATATTCTTATTTTAGTATTTACTTTTTCCTGTGGCTTTAAAGGAAGCCAAATATTAGGATCTGTACTAGTATTACTCGTTAATTGCGTATTGTTATCTTCTTTACTATTCCCAAATCCTATTGGAGAAACAACAGTCGTTAGTAATGGAGCTGCAACTACATGAAATGAGACAATTGGCCAAGACACCCAGCCCAATATGCTCATACCTAAACTCATAATTATTAAAGAAATAAGAATAGACCTCCTCATAGGTGGCCTAGGTCGTTTCTTTACATAACGATAAAGAGGCATGTATTATTGAGCTTCAATAGATACAGATAAATTCTGCTGTCTTGAAGGCAGTTTATTAGGAAATAAAGAAAGTGAAGTTTTAATAGATACACCGCCAACACCATTAATATTCTTAATAATAGATTCAGCTTCTGAAATAGATTTTCCTGCTATTTGAGAAGTTAAATCCTTTACCTCAAAAGAAGGAATTAACTTTGCTGAGCCTGTAATGGAAATAGAAATTTCACCATTTTTTTCTACTATTGGTTCATTCGTGTTAACCTGAATTGAATCTTGGGATAATCTATATCCTTCGGGTATTTCTGCAGACAATGCTTGATTCATAACTGCTTTAATGTCGTCTTCTTTGTAGGCTGTTCCCTTAATTAAAATAGTTGCCTTCACAGTTAATTCTTTCGCTTCTTGACCAATTTCGTGCGAAAAAGAACGTTCACTTACTTCTGATGTAATGGTATCTGATATTAACTGTTCTCCTTCACTTACACCGAATCCATTCTTTGCCTGTTCAACTAATTCTGCAGTTAATTGTTTTACCGCGTTATCTTGATCAGCCCTGCTTACAACAGTAATATCTTTACTCGTTCCCCCCGTAAATGCTTGATCGTTTCTTGCTGTAGCGATACTTGTCGCAATACCGCTAATACTAAACTCTCGTCCTGAACTAATATTACCCTGTGTACCAATCTCTTTTGCTGTAACAGTACCATTTGCTTTTCCATACGTAATTGTTCCTGCAGCTAAACTCTCACTAGCAGACGCTATAGAGATATCGTCATCGAGGAGAAAATCAACTGAACCTGCTGAAACAACAGTACCTTTTTTTATTGTCCGAGGAACCTGAGATTTATTAAAAATAGTGATAGTACCCTTAGCAGGATCTCCAATAGTTTTTTTACCGGTAACTGTAACTACCTTCTCTCCATTTATTGATTCTTCTTTTTCTAGTCCACTTACTACATCGCCACTTGTTGTTCCATTTGGTTCAATAACAAACGTTTTTTCAGCTTCAACAGTACGTGGAATAACAGTAATTGCTATTGTTGCTTTAGGAAGAACAATTGAAAAAAGTATAAATCCAACTATAACTAATAGAAGTGGTACCACCACTAACGAAACCATTTTTATCTTCTTCGATTTATTACCATTCACACCATTTCTTTTTGTTAAAACGCCTTGTACTACGTGTTTCATTGAATGTATAAGAGGTGAAAATAGTTGAGTTATTTTGTTTTTAGACGGTTTTTTAGCAGATTCAACTATATCCTCTTCATCTACTGGACTAAACCCAATATCCTCAGGAGTTACTGGTTCTATATTGTCATATTCTTCCTCAGGTATTGATACTTGTTCTGTTTTCAATATTTCTTCAGGAGTTTCTTGTTTAGATGAAATCACTTCATTCTGATCTACTACATCATCAGTCGCAGAATCCAAAGGAAGATTCATATCTTCTTCAACTGGAGTAGATACCGCTGAATCTTCCATGCTTTCTTCTACTTGTGTCTCGTCATTATCCACATCCATGCTTTCAATTAATTCACTTGCACCTGCATGTGACACTGCAGCAGCAGCGCCATCCCCTGGCAAAATTTCTGCTTTTGGAAAATGAAGAAAATTCGCTTTTTGCTGCCAATGATACTGTAAAATATCTCTTTTAGCATCTTCTAGTGTATGTCTATCCGTGCCATATACTAGTATTCTTGCTGGTAGTATTTCGACATCAGTAAACGTACTTAATGCATCTTCTAAATGACCAATCAAATTACCTTCCTTGGCAAAAACTCTTTGACCAATAAAATTGCCAACCTTGTAAAGAGTTACTGTTATCCCCTTACTTGTTATCCCCATAAGTATCATGCTAGGTGGAACACCTTCTTGTTTTTTATACTGGTGAATGATCGCCTGATAAATAGAAACAAATCCTATCGGGGTCAATTCAAGTAATTTTGTTAGTTCTTTAATGTGAGGTTTAATTTCTTTCTTAACGTCTCCATCTTCAGTTAGGTATTCGGAAGGAAAACCTAATATTACTTTATTTATATTTTCAGACTTAGTTAAATCTTCAAGCGTTGATACACATTTATCAACAGCTTCTATCCGTTCCTCCCAAGAATCACTCATCAACTCTTGTGTTACTGCTCCTTCAATAATGGCTTCTCCTTGCTTTCCTAAAGCCCAACAGGCTGCGTCAATAGCATCAGGATATATTAAAAGTGTAAGAAAAAGCTCTTGTTGTTTATTCCTTCCACTGAATGACGGCAGTTTCATACTACATTCATACTAGCAACGATTGATTAGAAGGGCAAGAAAAGATGAAGTTTAAACAAATGCAGCTTTAAATCTTCTTATACCACTTCCAACAGCTTCTTCTTTCAATATTTTAAATACTTTTCCATCATGTTGTAATTCCCCCGTATTCTGTACATGTGGTCCACCACAAAATTCAGCAGAAAAATAAGAATCAGGAGTAGCATTTTCTGGCTTAATAGATGGATTTAAACCAATAAAATATACATTAACGCGATCAGGATATTTCTGCCCAAACTCCATTTGAGCTCCGATTCGTTCTGCATCTTTTTTATTCATTACAACAAGTTTTACATCTACAGATTTCTTAATAACTTCATTTACTAACATTTCTATCTTAGTTTTTTCTTCTTCGGTTAATTTTCTCTGTAAGCTAACATCAATTCTCAACCGTTCTCCAGTAATATTGCTACCTCTTTGTTTTATTGTTGGATCAACAATTTTTTGCAATGCTGCTAACAATAAGTGATGTGCGGTATGTAGTCTCGTTGTCTGAATGCTATGATCTGCTAATCCACCCTTAAACATGCCAGCTGCTGCCGATCTTGATAAATTCTGATGCTTTTTAAATTCTTCTTCAAACTGATCTTTATTTATCTTTTCTCCTTTTTTATTTGCTATTTCTACAATCATTTCCCAAGGAAATCCATATGTTTCATACAATGAAAAAGCTTTCTTTCCATCTAATTTATCAATTTTATGAATTTCGTTCATTCCCTTATCTAAAGTTTTACCAAATCGAATTCCTTCTTCTTCAATTAATGATTTTATGCTTGAAGCTTGCTTTGCAACATCTGGATATGCATCAGCATAAACCTCAGTGATTGGATCAACTAATTTACCCAAGTAAGTCCAGTTATTAACAATTCCTAACTGTCTTCCATACATAATAGATCTTCGCAATAATCTTCTTAAGACATATCCTTGTTGCTTATTAGATGGTATTACTCCGTCAGACAGTAACATTACAGCACCTCGAATATGATCAACAATAATTCTAAATGCTTTTGTAGATTCACTATGTTCACCATATTTTATGTTTGTTATTGATTCCAGATAGTGTATTAAAGGAAGAAAAAAATCAGATTTAAACACATCAGAATCATTATTACTTGCAGCAACTATACGCTCTAAACCACCTCCAAAATCAACATTTTTTTGTGATAATTCAACTAATGATCCGCTTTCAGTTTTTTTGTATTGCATAAACACAGAATTACCGATTTCCATAAATCGTCCACAATCACAATTTGGATGACATTTTTGATTTTTCCATTCAGATTGTTCGTGCAATGCTAACTTTTCGCCAAAATCAAAGAAAATTTCACTATCAGGTCCTCCTGGCTCACCTGGAGGCATTTTTTCAGGTTCTCCACTTCTGCTCCACCAATTTTTTTTTGCAGAATACGAAAATATCCGTTCATTTTCCAATGCGTTTATACCAACACTGGAAAATATTTCTTTCCAAATTTCAATAGATGTATCATCTTTAGGAACATTCTCATTCCCTTCAAACACTGTTACATATAATAATTTGGGATCAAGGCCTATTTCTTTAGTCAAAAATTCAAAACACCAATGGAGTTGCTCTCTTTTAAAATAATCTCCCAACGACCAATTTCCCAACATTTCAAAAAAAGTAGTATGTCTATTATCACCAACTTCTTCAATATCCTGTAAACGTACTGCTTTTTGACTATTAACCAAACGCTTTCCAGAAGGATGTGGTTGTCCTAAAAGATATGGAACTAACGGTTGCATACCAGAGCTATTAAACAATGTTGTAGGATCATTTTCTGGAACGAGTGAAGCAGACGGTATTTCTGTATGTCCTTTAGATTTAAAAAAGGAAATATATTTACTACGGATAACCTGAGATTTCATGTGAAGGATTATAGCAGAAAAGAGTATCTCACTTTTTGGGAATATTCTTAAATAGCTTTTTTCTAATATTTGCAGTTGTTTGACGGCCACGTTCTTGCAAATCTTCAATATGTGACAGAGCACTATCTACACGTTTTACTGTTTCTGTAGACATTTCTTCTTTTTTTTCCTGGATTTGCTCTGCTACTTTTTCTTTTAATGCCTCACCTTTTTTTATAAGCTCTTTTCCTTGTTCTTCTAAATCGCTTAATTTATCCTGAAGTTCATCAACAAAATCAGAACCTCTTTGTTGAAGAATTTTTGTTGTTTTTTTGCCTTCTTTAGTCCCAATAAGGAAAATTGTAATGGCACCGATGATACCACCCAAGAAAAACCCGAGAATAAATTTTATATCTGGACCTCTATGTTCACTCATCAGATTCACCTTTCTTTTTTAATGAAGTAACAAGTGATAAACCTGCTTTTATTCCACTCATAAGTCCAGTTACATTATTAAAACCTTCTCCAACTGCTCCAGTTACTCTCCCTGCATCATCAAGCATTTTATTCAAACGAATAACCGTCCCTCGTATTTCCTTTAGAATAAACCAGAACTGAATTCCTAAGGCAATAAATAAACTTGTGAGGACAATTGAAATAGCAATTATGACAATTTGTGTTGGTTCCATAGGCAGTATTTTTTTATGACTTTATACTATTATGTCAAAATATCAATTTTTTACAACTATAACACTTTGATACATATATTATTCAGATACTTCTGGCACAGTAATTTCTCGATTAACCTGAGTTGTTTTGCCATAGCGTGATGTTGCCGTAATTACTATAGTATTTTTACCCGGAAAAACTTGGACCTGATCAAAAAACTTACCATCGTCTCTTACCAAAACACCAATTCCATTTATAGAAACAGTTGCATCTGAATCAGTTTGACCTAATACTTCTATACGAGGAGCATTTAAGATAGTTTCATTTTCTTTCGGCTGTTCTATAACTAATGTTGGAGGTGCTTGTAAACGTTGGTATTGAACGACAAAATACCCCACAAATAATAACAGTAAAAAGGTAATGAAAAACACTATGAATCGACTTGGTGTTAATCTAATTCTAGAAGTCTGCAGTTCTTCTTCTGTTTTTTTAGGTAGTAATGCACTTTTAGAAATCTCGCGAGTCTGTCTCCGTAAAAACGCGAGAACATGCTTACTGTTTAAACCTAAAAACTCACTATAATTTTTTACAAATCCAATTGTATATGCCTGAGATTCTATTTGTTTAAATTCATCAGTTTCAAGTGCCTCTATATATCTTTTTTGTATTTTTGTTGCTTTTGCAACTTGATCTATAGTAAGACCTTTTTCAATTCTGGTTTCTTTGAGTAATTGCCCAACTGTTTTCATGATTCTTCATTTTGAGAGAAATATTGTTCAACACTTTTCATTAATACATCTCTTGGTTTACTCCCTTCACCAGGTCCAATAATTCCAGCCTCCTCCAGTTGATCAAGAATTCTTGCAGCTCTGGCATACCCAACTGATAATCTTCGTTGCAGTAAAGAAGCAGAAGCCTTATCATGTTGCACCACTAACCGTAAAGCCTCTTCAAACAACTGATCTTTACCATCTACACTGTTTCCACCTCCCCCAGCACTCTTTTTCCCTACTGTGCCCTGTTGAGTAAGAACTTCTTCAGTATACGCAACAGGAGGATTTTTCTCTTTTAGGAAGTTAACCAACACATTAATTTCTTTTTCTGAGACATACGTGCCTTGTATACGACTGGGCTTAGAAGAATCAGCAGGAATATATAACATGTCCCCTCGACCCAATAATTTTTCTGCTCCAGGTTGATCTAACACTACTCGAGAATCAATCATTGATGAAACATTAAAAGCAATACGTGATGGAACATTGGCTTTTATTAATCCTGTAATTACATCCACACTTGGTCGTTGTGTAGCCAGCACTAAATGAATACCTGCTGCACGTGCTTTTTGAGCTAATCGACAGATAGCGTCTTCTACTTCACTTGGAGCATATGCCATCAAGTCTGCCAGCTCGTCAATTAAAATTACAATATAAGGCATTGCTTGAAATCCAGATAACTCATTAAACCCTTCAATATTACGAACATTTACTTCAGCAAATTTTTTGTATCTACCTTCCATTTCATTAACAGCCCAACGCAAGCTCGATAATATTTTATCTGGTTCAACGATAACCGGTGTTAATAAGTGAGGAATCCCATTATATCCAATTAATTCTACTCGCTTGGGATCAATCATTATTAAACGGACCTCTTGAGGAGTCGTTTTAAACAACAAAGAAGCAATCCAAACATTGATTAACACTGATTTTCCAGAACCAGTAGTTCCAGCCACTAATACATGAGGCATACGTGCAATATCCGCTATAAGTGGATTACCTGATACATCTAATCCTAAAGCTACTGACAATTTTGTTTTTGCTTTTTTCATAACATCAGATTGCAACATGCGTTTTAAAGTGACAAATTCAAGACCTCTATTCGGAATTTCTATACCAACTAGATCTCGTCCAGGAATTGGAGCTTCAATACGAACAGATCCTGTAGGAGCAGCTAAAGCTAGGGCTAAATCACTTGAAAGAGACGTAATTTTTGACAACTTTGTCCCAAGGGCTATTTTTAACGTATACTGGGTAACAGCAGGACCTGCATTTACTTCAGTTACTTTAGCAGAAATGCCAAAACTATCTAACGTTTTTTCTATAATATCTGCGTTTTGTCTTACATTCCCTCTGTCTGCTTTATGACCAGGACCATCCGATAATATATGCAATGGTGGATATTCCCATGTCATTAATTCATGCGGGACAGTAGCCATGGGCATATTTATTTTGATGTCCTGTTTTTCCTCCTTTGGAAGTGCTGTCTGAGAATTAAGAGGCTGCTTAACAGCAGAATTCACCAAAGAGGGAGTTTGCTTAAGAATAGGTTTCTCATCTACTCCTTTTATTTTTAATTGCTGATTACCCGAAACAGTAAATACTGAATCTTTCTTTTTGGTTACATTTGATAATGTATTTCCTAAAGTATCAAATATTCTTTGGAACGTAGTAATAAAAAATCCAACAATTTTATCTAGGGAACTATTAAACGCTATAAGTAAACCTACAACCAAACCAGTTAACAATACTAACACCGCACCCTGCGTATTCACATAATTGGTAAGAAATAAAAATAATGCCTCCCCGGCTAATCCAGACTGTGTTAACCCAGCAAGCGAAATTAACAATATTCCTACCCCAATAGAAAACGGTGGTTGAGCTACTGCTGCTTTTAATTTAAAGAATAGAAGACTTAAAAAAACTAGATATGGTGGAATAGCAAACATTACCCATCCAAAATTTCCAAACAGCTCCTCACGCAAACTCGTCATAAGACCCCCATCAGCAAAAAAAGAAAGGCTTATGATACCTGCAATTAACCAAAACCAAATTGCTGCAACAGTAAATACAGTTTCTTTCTTTAATTTAAACTGATACGGACTTTTTCTTCGTCTATGTCCTGAACTATGTCTCCCGTGTTTCTTTTTCATAAAGTACTCTAATGAACCTAGTATAGGCGTAACTTCGCGCGCATTCAACCAATATGCTATAATAGCCTAGAATCAAGAAGTAAGATTAAAGAATCGAGGAATATTACTGTCCTTTTTTTCCCTGATTCTTGATTCCTTACTACTTTGGTTCTTTTTTTTTGTTATGGATATTAGAAATATTGCTATTATTGCACACGTTGACCACGGTAAAACAACACTGGTTGATGGTATGTTAAAACAAACACATACGTTCCGTGATAATCAAGCTGAAATGCAACAAACAACAATTCTCGATCGAAATGATCTAGAACGAGAAAAAGGTATTACTATTTTAGCTAAAAATACCGCTGTTACGTATAACAACGTTAAGATTAACATTATTGACACTCCAGGTCACGCGGATTTTTCTGGTGAAGTTGAACGGGTGATAAATATGGCTGATGGCGCTCTTTTGATTGTTGATGCTGCAGAAGGACCACTTCCACAAACACAGTTTGTATTAGAGCAAGCTCTTAAAAATCATTTAAAACTTATTGTTGTAATAAATAAAATTGATAGAAAAGATGCAAGACCAAGTGATGTATTACATGAGGTAGAGGAACTATTCCTACGTTTAGCAAGCCACGACGACCATCTTCATTTTCCTGTTCTTTATGCAATAGGAAGAGAAGCAAAAGCCTGGAATTCACTCCCACATAATCCAGATGAATCAGCAGATCTCTCTCCTATTTTTGAAACAATTCTCACTCATATACCAGCTCCTCAAGGAGATAGGGAAAAACCGTTTAAAATGCTTATATCTACTTTAGACTTTGATCCTTATAAAGGAACGTATGCAATCGGAAAAGTCACTCAAGGAACGATAAAACCGAATCAAACAATTGTAAAAGTCCTAGAACAAGAAGTCCTAGGCACATTTAAAGTACAAGAGGTATATACAAGTATTGGACTCGAACGAGCACCAGTAAATGAAGGAGTAACCGGTGATATTATTGCCTTAACCGGATTAGGAGATATCAACATAGGTCAAACTATCACAGATCCTTCAGACCCTGTTGGTTTTCCAGCAATCAAACTACAAGAACCTACTCTTAAAGTATTAATAGCTCCCAACACATCACCCTTTGCCGGAAGAGAGGGTAAGTATCATACAGAACGACAAATAGAAGACAGGCTAAAAAAAGAACAGAAAACAAATATCGGACTTAGAATTGAAAAATATTCAGAAGGAGCAGGATTTTTAGTCTCAGGTAGAGGCGAACTTCATCTTGCAGTTCTCATAGAAACACTTAGACGGGAAGGTTTTGAAATGCAGGTGGGTAAACCAGAGGTTATTCTTCATGAAGTTGCAGGAGAAACACACGAACCGTATGAAGAATTAACAATAGATATAGATTCAACCTATGTCGGTATTATTACCGAAGAATTAGGAAAACGGAGAGCAGAATTGTTAGATACTCACACGAACGAACAACAAATGGCCCGTATGCTGTATAAAATATCAAGTCGTAACTTACTTGGTTTTAGAAGTGACATATTAACAAAAACTCGTGGAACAGGAATTTTTGCTACTCGCTTTATAGGATATTTTCCTCTTTCTACACATATCCCAAAAATACGAAACGGTGTACTTATATCTTTTGAAACTGGTAAAGCAACAACCTACTCACTTCAAACAGTTCATGAGAGAGGAACCGCTTTTATAGGACCAGGAACCCCTGTTTATGAGGGCATGATTATTGGACTCAATGCAAGACAAGAAGATATTGAAATTAATGTCACCAGAGCAAAAAAATTAACGAATAACCGTTCTGCAGGAGAAGATACTATTATGCTAGCCCCTCCTACTACACTAAGTTTAGAACAATGCCTTGATTTTATAGAAGAAGATGAATTATTAGAAGTAACACCAGAAAATTTAAGACTACGCAAAAAATACTTAACAAAAGTAGACAGAACAAGAGCGAGCAGAAACTAAATCACTTCTTATTGCAAATTACTTGCATTAATACTCTGTACTGTATAAAATCTTTTTTATGGTATCTCGCAATACAAAAATTAAAGTGCTTGTAAACGATCTCTTTCAAAATTCTCAGACGCCTTTAACACTACGCGAAGCATTTTTACAAGTAAAAAAGCAGTATCCAACTGTTGCCTATTCAACTGTATTTCGCATAGTAAAAGACCTTTCTCATGCAAAAAAATTAATCCAGATTGATTGGAAAGAAAGAGGCAGTAGATATGAGTGGGCGCAAAGATCACATCATCACCATCTTGTTTGCAATACTTGTCACACGGTAGCAGATGTTAATGATGAAGAGTTACAATTAAATCTAGGTAACATTTCTAAAAAAACAGGTTTTGATATACAAGATCATTCCGTTGAATTATTTGGAGTATGTAACAACTGTCAATATAAACACCTATGAGTACTCTTCTACTATACAGCTTAATAAGTGGTTTTTTTTCACTTATAGGAGGTTTTTTAGTTCTTATAAATACCAAACTGTCAAAAAAAATCATGACACCCCTGATAGCTTTTGGAGCTGGAGCGTTTTTAGCTGCTTCTTTTTTAGATATGCTACCTGAGGCAATCGAACAAGTTGAAGAAGCTCATCCTATATTTTACTCACTTCTTATCGGATTTATTGCATTTTTTATTCTTGAACGAATTCTGATGATTATTAATAAACATGCTGAGCATACGCATCATCATTCAGATCATACAGAATCATTACCTTGGTTAATTATTGTTGGTGATAGCTTACATAATTTTTTAGATGGCATTGTTATAGCTATAGCCTACGTTGCCAATCCCGTACTCGGACTCCCAACTGCACTAGCCATAGCGGCACACGAAATTCCTCAAGAAATTGGTGATTTCTCAATCCTTCTTAGTCTTAAATGGAACAAAATAAAAATAATTTTGGTAAATATTATGCAATCTTTACTTACTATTCCCGGTGTAATAGTTGGATATTATATGAGTCAGGCAATTGAACAATACATTCCCTATTTATTAGCATTCACAGCAGGAATTTTTATTTATATTGCAGCATCCAATATTATTCCAGAACTCCATCACAGAGCAGGACATAAACAAATCCTTAGTGTTGTTATACCTCTTATATTAAGTATCATTTTTATTGCACAACTTACCACACTTGCCCACGGTCATTAAATTTCAACATAATTTCTGGAATATTTCTTCCATATGAGTACTTAAAATAAAATGCCCTTCATTTTGATATAGAGTTAATTTACTCCCCTTAATTTGTGAAGCATAATACTTACCCATAGCAAGAGGAACATTTTTATCTTCTTCACCATAAAATAAAAGTACTTTAGAAGGAATATCTTTTACACTAAACCCCCAATCACTTGTATATAATTTCAAATCATGTTTAACTCCTTGGTATCCATTCTGAAAAGCCTCCTGAAAATTTCTTGTGATAGATTGTCTCACTCTTAAATCAGAAAGCAATTGTTTATCTCTTTTTGCACCAAATAGAAATCTATGTAAACCTAATTGTGGACTGTACTTAGCGTATGCGAAATGTATCAATACTGACACTGTTCTAAACATTGGAAATTTTGCGTAATTTGCCCAACCCAGCTTTGAGAATAAAGGCATGCCATCTAATAATCCTGGAATGTACGTGGGAGCAAGACCCGCTACTATGCCTACCTTAGTCAGCCTTTTAGGAATTTTATATCCACATACAGCCGCGTAAGGTCCTCCACCAGAAATTCCCAGAATTGCGAAAGTATCTATACTAAGTTTATCTGCCAGTTCTGCTACATCAGTAGGCCAATCAAGAAGCGTTCTCGCTTTCTGAAAATCAGACAATCCAAAACCAGGTCTATCAAGAGAAATAACTCTTATATGAAGTTCTTTAGCAATTTCATCAGTTATTCGTGCTTGTAAACGCGAAGATGGCCAACCATGAAAAAACATCAATGGTCTTCCTTGAGGATCTCCATACTCTGCATATCCTAGCTTTCTTCCGTCTTTCAAAATGAGTATATATTCTTCATTCATAGATTGATATATGTTATGAACGACATTTAATCATTGGACACTTTAGAAACCTAGTAGTACATAGTTTGATGATATTTATATTAATTCCTCTTTTTTCCAGTTTGAGAAGAACCTTCAGTAAGAGCTAATAATTTACTCAGTTTTTCTGCAAATTTTTTTGCCTGCTGTCTGCTCATACCTATTCTGGTAATAATGTGTAACTTGTTAGTGCTTCCTACTCTCTGACCAACATTAATGATTAAGCCATCTTCATTCGTAGTTACAATCATATTATCCGTATAAAAAATAGGTGTTTTTACAGGATCCAGATCAACTGTTATATCTTTCTTTTCATCCATAGAGCCTTCTTTCAGGAAGAATTATAACTTAAAAGTCTTTAAAGAAGAAATTATCTGCTGGACTTCAGAATTATATGTGTCACTTTGCAAAGGAAATGAGATAAACAGAATATAGTTTCCATCCGTATAGGTATATGTTTCAGCCATTGGTCCATAAGATGTTTGGTACGTCGTTTTTACAGCACTTCTGCCATTAAACGTAGCATTTATAGACGACTTATTATCAGTATTAATTTCATCTTCAGATTTCCCTCCCATATCATTCAATACAATAACCAAACTGGGTGCAAAATCGTGTTCATGTTGCAAATCCACTCCACTAATTTCTGTTTGAACAGGAGTTGTTTTTGCAACTGAAGGGCCAAACGTTTTTCTTACTTTCCATGTTGTTGGATATGTAAATGTAAAAAATCCATCTGGATCTATATACGTTTGTTTTGGAATGGACGTTGGGATTGGAGTATTACTAGGATTTTGTGTAGGTGTGGGTATGTAATTGGTATAAGAAAGTGATTGTAACAAAGCATCAAACACATCTTTTTTGCTGATATCAGAAAGTATTATCACATCAGAGCCTTCTCCATAGGGAATATACGCTTTCCAGTATGTACCTTTTCCTTGTCCTATACCTCCGATATTTTCAAACTGAACTGTAGCTTGTTTACCTCCAATCTGTAGTGTATGTACTTGAGAAACAGTAATTTCAGATGGGTTTTCCGGGCTAGCTACAGAAGTTCTATTAGGACTCATTAACCCAACAATTCTATTAATATAAATTTCTGAAATATTTCCATCAAAACCACAATCAAGTTCTTTCTCTAAAGGTATTGGGAACCCACTGGAAAATTTATCATTGATTGACTCACCAGCAAAAATCTGATTACTTTCTTTACAACTAAAATAATCCCAATTGGTTGGTATAGAAAATTTCCAGTAATTGTAGGTAATAGTCTGCATCCCTTCTGTATTCACTGTTGTTTCATTCTCCGTATTTTCAATCATCATTTCATCTTTATGAATTCGATTTTTGCTATAAAGCACATAAAAACTAATACTTGAAAGAGCAATAAAGAAACAAATAAGAATCACAAATAAATATAATGTTTGAGGTTTATCAACTGCTTGAACTTGCTTTGATGACGGATCAATCTGTTCAGGTTGCTGAGGAAATACGGGTTTTAAAGGTTCATCCATAGATCCAGTCTAGACCTCTACAATCACAGGAACAATGAGTGGGTATCTACCAGTTTCTTTTTCCATCATTTTTGCTAAATTCTCACTGACTACTTTACGTACATATTGCCAGTCCAAAATACGTCCTTTTTTCAACTTTAATGACTGCATTGTTACCTGTTTAATTTTTTGCATAAGTTCGCCTGATTCCTTCGCATACACAAATCCACGAGTAATAATATCTGGTTCTGCCGTTACCCTTCCTGTGGCCTCCTCAACAGGAACTACTACTACCACAATTCCCTCTGTTGCAATTTGCTTTCTGTCTCGCAACACAACAGTCCCTACATCTCCAATACCTAATCCATCAATCATCACATTCTCAAGACTTACTGAAGAAATAACTTTGGGTCTTTCTCCCTCTTTAAATTCTATAATCTGACCTTCTTCAGGAATCAATACATCCTTTTTCCGGTACCCTAAGTCCTCAGCAAGTCGTCTATACTGCATCATATGCTTGTAATTCCCACCTATTGGCCATATATATTTGGGTCCAATCGTAGATAATAAAAGCATCAAATCTCCCTGACTCCCATGTCCTGAGACATGCAAATCTTCCATAATATCTGAATATGCAACTCGAGCACCTTTTCTATAAATTTGTTCAATAAGCTGTTCAATATTATGTTCATTCCCTGGTATTGGATCAGCTGAAAAAATAACAGTATCTCCATCGATAATTTTTACATACCGATGCGCATCGTTAGCAATTCTTGATAATGCGCTATCTGGTTGTCCTTGAGCACCTGCTGCAATTAAAAACTGTTTGTTTGCAGGAAGTCGTTTTAAATCCTCAGGTCTGATCATGTATTCACGAGGAATGTTCATGTAACCAATATTCACTGCTTCTTCAGTATTCTTATCAATACTTCTCCCAAAAAGTGCTATTTGTCTACCATGTTTAACAGCAATATCAATAGCAAGTTGAACTCTAGAGAGATTACTTGATTGCGTTGTAAAGAATATTTTTCCATGAGATTGTGATAATTCTTTTTCTAGAGTTTCACCAATTACCTGTTCTGATACTGTAAAACCTCGACGTTCACTTCCTAAGCAATCAGTAAGCATACACAATACATTCCGTTTCCCCAGCGCTGTAATTTTATCCAGTTCAGATATTTTTCCATCTAAGGGAGTAAAATCAAATTTAAAATCACTACCGTGATACAAAATACCTATAGGTGTTTCAATAATAATATTTGATGTATCTGGAATAGAATGTGTCATTCGTACAAATGATAAACGAAAAGGACCTATCTCAATCTGTTCATCAAACGAAACACTCTGAACTCGCGAGGAAATTTTAGCTTCCTTTAACTTAATATTTGCTAATGCGGCAGTTAACTTAGTACCCCACATGCTTGGAGCGCCTAATTTTTCATATAAATATGGTATTCCTCCAATATGATCATCATGACCATGAGTAAATACTAACCCTCGTATGTACTGCAATTTATCCTGCAGGTAGGTTACATCCGGGATAACTAAATCAACTCCAAACATTTCTGGAGTAGGAAATCCTATACCACAATCCACAATTAAAATATCTTGTAATATGCCATCAATAAGATATTCATATACGTACATATTTTTAGTTACATTTCCAGCTCCTCCAATAGGAAAGAGTCGTACACTATCTTTTCCAATAGAACTACTTTTACCTACATGAATAGTAGATGATGGTTTGTTTACCCCCGTTGAGGCTATGTGTTTGTGAGCTTTAAACATACTTAATACACTTCGATAAAATCCTTAATATTTTCATTCGTAATGTGAAACGTGTTTCCTTTTCCTTCGACAATCAACCGAGCCACTTTTCTGCATAAACTATTCATGGTCCGCTCTAAACTACGAATTCCTGCGTCATACCCTAAAGGACGAACAAGTTTAGGCCAGATAGATTCATCAATTGTTAAATTTTCCTGACTTAGTCCCGATTCCTTCATCAAATTAGGTAAAACATATTGCTTAGCAATTGTGATTTTTTCCTCGTCAGTATATGAAGGCATTTGTATCGGTTCAAGTCTATCTAAGACTGCTGTTGCTATATGAGTTGTATTGTTTGCAGTTGCAATAAATAATACTTCAGACAAATCAAATGGAAAATCTACATAATGATCTCTAAAAGCAGCATTTTGTTCTGGATCTAATAACTCTACTAATACACCCATAATGTCTGCTCTTGTCTGTTCGGCTACTCTATCAATTTCATCAAGCAGTATTACTGGATTTTTTGTGCCTGCAAATCGTAACCCTTTCATGATGAGTCCCATTTCTGCATCAGGAGTTACACGCGCTTGCCCCCGCAAATCCAATGCATCACTCAATCCTCCAAAAGGTATGCGAACAAATCGCCTTCCCATTGCTTCTGCAATAGATTTAGCCAATGTTGTTTTTCCAGTACCAACTAACCCTACTAAACACAAAATAGGAGCTCGTCTGGCTAACATCGCATGACTTAATTTTGTATCATCAACCACAGCCCCACCCTGTATTTCAGAATTACTTTTCCAACGGTCCAGATTTAATTTTAAAACAGAAAGATATTCTAAAATTCTATCTTTTACAGACTGGAGTCCATAATGATGCTTTTCAAAAATTTCTTTTGCGTGAGCTAAATCAAGTTGATCAGTTGTACGAATATTCCAGGGAAGATTAACAACTGAATCGATATAGCGCAAAATCATCTCAATATGAACACGTGCAGTAATATCATGTTCAAGTCTCTCAATCTCTTCAATCTGACTTAATACTCTTCCCTCCATTTCTTGAGGAAGCTGAACTTTGGAAATTTGTTGTTTAAGACCTGCTAACTGATCGGTTAAATGAGACATACAAATCTGTAAGAACTATACGTTGATATATAATAAGTATACCTCCTTACAGAAGAACAAAAAACTATACTTCTTTCTTACATTGAGTAGTTTATAATATTCAGGTTTCAGAAATAATTTAAAACCTTTTTCTACCGCCACCAAATCCACCTCGACGTGGTCTACGATCTCCACCTCCCATGTTCATCCTCTCTCGAGGTTCACGAGGTTTATTCGCATCTTCGCCAAAAAGCATAGAGAGATTAATACGTTTTTGGTCATCGATTTCTGCTACTCTGACTTTTACTTTTTGTCCTAGTTTTACAACTTCTTCAGGATTATTTACGTATTCAGTCGACATTTGTGATACATGAACCATTCCTTCTTTACCAGGTAAAATTTCCACAAAAGCTCCAAAATTCATAATACGCTTTACTTCACCTTCAAATTCTTCTCCAACTTTCACTTCACGTGTTAATCCTGTTACCCAATCGACTGCTTTTTGAACAGATTCTTCATCAGTTCCTGCAATGGTGACTGATCCGTCATCTTCAACATCTACACTTGCTCCAGTTGAGGCAATAATGTTTCGAATCATACGTCCACCAGGACCAATAACTTCTCCAATTTTTTCAGTTGGGACTTTAACCACAACTACTTTGGGAGCGTATTGAGAAAGTTTAGTTCTTGATGCTGGAATTGCTGCCAACATAACCTCCAAAATTTTCATCTTGGCTTCTTTTGCTCGCTTAAGGGTATTTTCAACTATCTCATCACTTAATCCATCAATCTTTATATCAAGTTGGATAGCAGTAATACCATTTTTTGTTCCTGCAACTTTAAAATCCATATCTCCGGCAAAATCTTCAATTCCCATGATATCTGTTAATAATTCATATTTATCACCATCAGTCATAAGACCAATAGAAATTCCGGCAACAGGTTCTTTAATTGGAACACCTGCGTCCATAAGTGCCAAAGTAGATCCACAGGTAGATGCCATCGATGTTGATCCATTACTAGACATGATTTCAGATACCAATCTCATGGTGTACGGAAATTCTTCTAGTGATGGAATAACAGCCAGTAACGCTCGCTCTGCTAATGCCCCATGACCAATTTCCCGACGAGAAGATGTGCCTATTCTTCCGGTTTCTCCAACAGAATAAGGAGGCATATTATAGTGATGAATATATCGTTTTGATTCTTCACCAGCCGGTCCTTCTATTAATTGTTCCAGAGCAGGTGTGCCAAGTGTTGCAACTGTAAGTGCTTGGGTTTGACCACGTTGAAATATTGCACTTCCATGAGTTCTGGGTAAAATACCAACTTCTGCATGGAGCGAACGGATTTCATTCAAACCTCGTCCATCCACACGTTTTTTGTGTTCAATAATATCTTTACGTACTTTCTTTTTAAACAGTTTATCAAGGGTTGCTTCAATATCTTTGACACTATATTCATTTGCATAAGCCTCAGCTATCGTTTTCGCCAATACTGTAACATCATCTCCTGCACTTTCTTTTTGTACATTCTTCATAAATACTGCTTCCATATCTTTATAATAATCAGCAGTAATCTTCGTTTTTAATTCTTCTAAAGCATGTTCATCAGGTACAGGAAGTTTTGTTTTTCCTACATCTGCTACCAACTCATTAATAAGATCAATTATTTTTGCGTTCTCTTGTTTAGCACTTAATACAGCATTGTAAACAACATCTTCAGCTGTTTCACAAAAACCGCCTTCTAACATAACCACTTTTTCTTTATTGGAAGAAATAACAAAATCAAATTCACTGATTCCCTGTTCTGCCACAGTAGGATTTACTAAATACATATCTGGTTCATCATCTTTTCCTTGTATATACCCCATACGAACACCGCCGATTGGACCGTTCCAAGGAACTGGTGATATGGCAAGAGCGGCACTTGTTGCAACAAGTCCTAATATATCTGGATCATTTTCACCATCCACAGATAAAACTGTAATAATTACTTGAACATCTCTTTTAAACGATTTTGGGAAGAGTGGACGAATTGATCTATCAATAACTCTTCCAGCTAAAACAGCGTCATCCGTAGGTCTACCTTCACGCTTAACCCAACGTGATCCTTTAATACGACCACCTGCATATAATCGTTCCACATATTCAACACTCAGCGGAAAATAATCCAGTGAAGATTCTTTACCGGAAACCGTAACGGTTGCTAACACCATGGTATCTCCATAACGTGCCATAACAGCAGCAGATGCTTGTTGGGCAACACGTCCAACTTCTAGGGTTAACGTTTTTCCACCAATTTCGGTGGATTTACTAACAATATTCATGAAGATATATGAAGAATAGATACATTGAAGACAGATGATGGAAGACACAATCTTCACACATCCAACTTCAATGTTACCTTATATCTTCATCCTCCTAATATATAAAAATACAATTCTGTATTATTTGCCTAATCCTAATTTTTTTGTTACTTCAGCGTATCGCTTTGAATCCTGTTTCTCAAGATAGTTTAATAATCGACGTCTTTTACTAACAATTCCAAGTAATCCACGTCTAGAATGATTATCAGAATGGTTGGTTTTTAAATGAAGTATAAGTTTTTCTATACGATTCGTTAAAAGAGCAACTTGAACTTCTGGACTACCAGTATCACCATCTTTTACAGCATATTGTTCAATAATTGTCTTTTTCTCTGCGCTGGGTTCAGGTGTAATTTCTTCTTTTTCTGCTTTTTTAGTTACTTTTTTTGCTTTTTTAGGAGCTTCGGTTGATGCAACTGATTCTTCTTTTGCAACTTTTTTTGTTTTTTCTTCTGTTTGTTTTGCTTTTGCCATACCTGCATTTCCTTTCTTCTTTTTAGAAGTTTAGTTATTTTACACTATTTTGGTCAGATATACAATCATAAAGGCTTTCTTAACCGAATTTCCTTTTCGATTATTGTATTCATTTACTATTGAATATCTCCTATCACGTATTGTTACTATCGGTATATCAAAAAACGTTTTATCTGATTTTGTTGTAAATTCTATATTCTCATGAGTACGAGCTTTGAATGCTTGAAGAAATCTTAAACTCATTCACTACCTAAAAACTTGTAGATTATCCTAAATTAGAGCTTTTGAAGATCTTTGGCTTTAACCAATCTGGAGGAGTTTCTTGAGCTTGATTACTTGGTATAGTGACTGGATTAGCTTCAATTGATTCAGTAATGCCATGTTCCTCTACGGGAATTTCTTCACTAACTGGCATTGATACAGTTCTTTGAAACTTTTTTCCTCCTAATCTGGAAACTTCTGCAGCAATCTCAAACGCTTTAGCACTTACATTTGCTGAAGTGAAATTATTTGTTGCCGAAAAAAGAGCATTTAATACATTTGTAGCCATATCTTGAGTTAACGTGACACCTAAACTCTTAATAACTTCAAAAATAAGCTCAACAGTCGAAGAAACATGTGGATCAACGATATTTACTTGTCCATAATTACTATTGTTTGGATGTCTATCTATATTAATGACAGGCTTAGAAGCAAATAGATCTTTATTTGTTTCATATACCTTCTTAAGACCACCTAAATGTATAGTATCTACTACAATAATTGCATCTACGTTAGCCCCAGCCTGAGAAAAATGAACTTTATCCTGTGTAAAAGAATCAAAACCATCACGTGGTTCAATCACAAGATTAAATGTATTTCCTTCAATATTATAACTAACCTTTTCTATTGAACCCTCGGTGTAATCCAATGAAATCACAAAATGCTTTTTGCCTACTTCATTTACAATCTTATTTGCACCAACAAAATGAGAATGTTCAACAGTAATAGGATCAGGAAGTGCAACAGTTACCTTTTTACCTAAACTTTGAAGCGCTAAATAGATAGTAAGTAAACTCCCTATACTATCAGCAGTCGGGCGTTCGTGTGACACAATCAATAACGATTGTGCTTGTTCAATAATTTTACGTGCAGATTCAAGATGTGTCTGATTCATAAGCCTATAGCATTATTTTATGTACGCAATTATAACATCTGTCTTTGAAAAAGCAATAGGCTTGTCAAATAAAATACCACATTCCTCTCCTTCTTCTACTTTATTTACCTCTAATCTCCCTTGACGAATAGTTTTGATTTTCCCTTTATCAATAATCTCTTCACCTCGCAATACTTTTACTAAATCACCTTTAGCGAGTCGGCCATTTTCAACTTTTGTACCTGCAACCCGTTGATTATCAAAAGGAAATTCAGCCAAAATTGTACCTTTACCCATTTCCCTTTCACCAGATATGACTTCTTTCATTCCCGCCACAACATCATGGAGTTCATCAAGTAATTCATAAATAATCGTGTATGTTCTATATACTACTTTTTCCGTTTCAGCGAGTTTTGCAGCAGAACCCTTGCATTGGACATTGAATCCTACAATAAATGCATGATGAGATCGTGCAGAAAGTATATCTGCCTCAGTGATATCCCCGTACCCTTCACCAACTATCTGGATTTTGTCAGAAAAGGAAGCTTTTATTGCTTCCATAGATCCTGCTGTATCTGTTTTTAAGAGAATAACGAGCTTCTCTTGTTCGACCTCATGTAAAGGTTTTAAGAAATCTGGAATATCTTGTACTTGTTTTTCTGTGTTTGCTTGGAGAATGACCGTACGACTATGAGGTTGTTCTGTTAAGAGCATTCCAATGGTAGGTAATGAGTCAAACCCTAATATTTGGACTGGCTTTCCTGGATTAGCTTGTTTAACCTGTTGGCCAAATTCATCATTCATACCCCTTACTTTACCCATTAATCTATCTTCTTCGTATAATTTGGTTCCTACCTGTAATTGTCCACTTTTAACGATGACTGAAGCGACCATTCCTTTTCCTTTATCTACGCGTGTTTCTATTACATTTCCAGAAAAATACTGCTCATCTGCATGTTTTTCCTTCATATCCCATACAAGTAAAATTAAATCCAGTAACTCTTGAATTCCCTTACCAGTTTTTGCAGATACGCCAATCCAGGGAATATCTCCACCAAATCCCTCCACTTGAACACTGTGTTTTGCTAAATCCTGTTTGACTTTTTGAACATTTGCACCTTCAAGATCCGTTTTGTTTATGGCAACAATCATTGACGTATTTGATTGTTGTATCTGATGTATAGAGTCTATTGTCTGAGGCTTAACACTGTCATCGGCAGCAACGACTAAGATAGCAATATCTGCTGCATTTGCTCCCCGAGAACGCATTTGAGCAAAGGCTTCATGTCCGGGGGTATCAATAAATGTGATCAGCCGCTGTTCATTTCCTTTACTTTTTATTTCTGTTTGATAGGCACCAATATGTTGAGTAATTCCTCCATATTCTTTTGCAGCAACTGTGGTTTTTCGAATGTAATCTAGAAGTGAGGTTTTACCGTGGTCAACATGACCTAAAACCGCTACAACTGGTGGTCTCGATGGGGTTGATGATTTTGTCTGTTTTGTCATATAAATTACATTGACTATTCAGGCCTTTTAAAAACACATAATGTTCAGACTTATTAAAAGGAATCACTACAGAACATGAAAAAATCTTCATATTATTCCTTTGAATCTTTATCGTCCACATCCGCTGTTTGGACTTCATCATGTTGTACTTCACTAGAGTCTGCTTTGAGTTCATCAGTTAGAGAATTCTCTGGTGATGATGGAACATCTGTTACCTCTGTTGTTTGTTCAACAGTGGTTGTATCTTCAGCATTTTTCCCTCGTATATCAATTTTCCATCCTGTAAGTTTTGCAGCTAAACGTACATTTTGTCCTTCTCGACCTATAGCCAAAGACAATTGATCTTCAGGAACAAGTACCATCGCTGTTTTGTGTTCTTCATCAAGAGTAACCGAAATATCTTTAGCAGGTGCTAAAGCTGCAATAATAAACTGCTTTGCATCATCTGTCCATTGAATAATATCTACCTTTTCATTGCCTCCTAGTTCATTGATAACCGCTTGTACACGTACTCCTTTTTGTCCAACACATGAGCCTACCGGATCAACCCCTGATTGACTAGAAAACACAGCAACTTTTGTTCTACCCCCTGCTTCACGAGCAATAGCTCGTAATTCAACAGCATCCTGTGCAACTTCTGGAACTTCACGCTTAAATAATCCTTCTACCAACCCTTTATGTGCTCGTGAAACGATAATATCACTCCCTCTGGATGACTCACGAATACCATCAATATAAAAAGTTAATCGTTGATTAAGATGATATTTTTCAGCGGGATTCTGTTCTGAAGGAGGCATTACTGCTTGTGTTCTGCCAATATCCACAATGACACTTGACCCATCAAAGCGAAGTACCATTCCAGGAACGACACTTCCAACTTTCATTTGGAAATCAGACAAAACAGCTTGTTTTTCAGCTTCTCGGATTCGTTGTAATATAACTTGCTTTGCTGTTTGTGCTGCAATGCGTCCAAATCCTGGGGGAGTAATATCATTACCATTTTTTAAGACTCTTGCTTCTCCTGTATCTCCATTGAGATCTACAGTCATTTGTTCAATTTCATCTGCACCATAATCTTTACGATATGCAGCAAGAATAGCTGCTTTAATAGTCTCAATAACAACGTTTATATCAATACCACGCTCTGTGGCTACTTGATGTAAGGCTAATGCAAATTCAGATCGTACAATTGCTGGCATAAATGGTTATCAAAAAAATTGGTGGGTTTCCCCACCGTTAATATACGAGAGTATTATACGCAATTTATGCCTCATCCGTCAATCGCAGCCAACTCTTCTAATAATTCTTTTTGCTTACGACTGAGTTTTTCGGGTATCTTAATTTTTATATGCACATATTGATCACCTCGTCCATTTCCCCGCACATGAGGAATACCCTTACCTTTTAAGCGAATGAGCGTTTCTGGCTGTGTACCAGGTTGAATTCGTATTTTAACTGGACCATCAACTGTTGGAACATCAACCACAGTACCCAATGCTGCAAGTGTCATTGATAGTTCATATTCTACAATAATATTGTCATTTTCTCGTTTAAATTGTTGATCAGGTTTTACTTCAATAAGAATGTCGAATTCTTCAAATCGAATTCTTGAACCCGAATCCACTCCTGCTGGAATTTTAATGCTTTTTACACTTGTACCACCACCTGCTTCCCCTTTGGGTATATGTACTTCTTTAGTCACTCCTTTTATAACATCTTTAAAATCAATACTTACCTGATAAACATGACGACGAGCTCTTTGTTGAGTGCGAAACCCTCCACCAAAAAATTGCTCAAAAATGTCAAAAGGATCAGAAAAATCAAACCCCTCAAAAGGACTTCCCCCACTACTTTGATAGGAATAAGTAAAAGGACCTTGACGATAACTGCCGCCAAAAGGATTGCCTCCTCCAAAACCACCTGCACCTGGCTGAAAAGCACTATGACCAAATTGGTCATACATTTGCTTTTTTTCTGGATTAGAAAGCACCTCATATGCTTCATTTATTTCTTTAAATTTCTCATTTGCATCAGGGCTCTTATTTCTATCGGGATGCCACTCTAATGCCAACTTTCTATACGCACGTTTTAACTCATCAGCAGTCGCTGACTTAGAAACTCCTAAAACCTCATAAAAATCACGTTTTGTAGCCATAGTTGGATACGACAAACCCCGCAAGTGTCTGCGGGGCGAAGGATTAATGCCTTCTTTATACTAGTTAACTTACAACTTCCCCTTCTTCAACTTTTTTATCGTCTGACTTTTTTTCTTCTGTTGAATCTTGTGATGCCTGATCTGTCTCTTTAGGGTTTGCACCTTGTTGCGGAAGTGTTGCACTTACACGTTGTACTTCCTGAGCAAGTTCATTCGTTTTTGCTTCAAGATCAGCTTTACTACCACTTTCTAAAATATCTTTTAATGCTTTCATTTTATCTTCTAGAGCCGTCTTGTCCTCTGGTTTTATCGCATCTTTTGCATCACTGATTGTTTTTTCCGCAGAATAAATCATACTGTCAGCCACATTTCGCGCTTCAATACGATCTTTCTTCTCTTGATCTGCAGTAGCATTAGCTTCGGCTTCCTGTTTCATTTTTTCAATTTCTTCTTTTGAAAGTCCAGTAGATCCGGTTATTTTTATATTTGCTACTTTTCCACTAGCCTTATCCTTTGCAGTTACATTCAAAATGCCTGAAGCATCTATATCAAATGTTACTTCTACTTGAGGGACACCTCGTGGTGCAGGAGGAATACCAGATAAAACAAACCTTCCTAATGATTTATTATCCGCTGCCATAGGTCGTTCACCCTGTAAGACATGAATTTCAACAGAAGTTTGATTATCTGCAGCAGTAGAAAATACTTCACTTTTACTGGTTGGAACAGTCGTATTTCGTTGTATAAGAGGTGTCATCACCCCACCTAACGTTTCAACTCCAAGTGTTAAAGGTGTTACATCAAGTAATACAACATCCTTTACATCACCAGCCAATACTCCTGCCTGCACAGCTGCACCGACAGCTACAACTTCATCAGGATTAACAGATTTATTTGGTTCTTTACCAAAAAAGTTCTTTACCGCTTCTATTACTTTCGGCATTCGTGTCATACCACCGACAAGAACTACTTCATCAATTTGTGAAGCAGATAACTTTGCATCACTTAAGCACTTCTTTACAGGTTCAATTGACTGTTTAATTAACTCATCTACAATACTTTCAAATTTTGCTCTGCTAATTTTCATTACTAAATGCAATGGACCCGCAGAGCCTTGCGTGATAAACGGCAAGTTAATTTCAGCCTCCATCGAAGTTGATAATTCAATTTTTGCTTTTTCTGCTGCATCTCTCAATCGTTGTAATGCTTGAGGATCTTTTCGTAAATCAATAGAGTGTTCTTTTTTAAACTCTTCGGCTAAATAATCTAAGAGTTTTTGATCAAAGTCATCTCCACCCAAATGAGTATCACCGTTCGTCGCTTTTACCTCATACACTCCTTCTCCTAACTCCAAAACCGTAATATCAAATGTCCCTCCACCTAAATCATATACGGCAATGGTATGAGCGTTTTTTTTGTCTAAACCATATGCTAATGCTGCAGCAGTGGGTTCATTTAAGATTCGAAGAACTTCCAGCCCTGCGATTTCTCCTGCTTGCTTGGTTGCTTGTCTTTGGCTGTCATCAAAATATGCAGGCACTGTAATAACTGCCTGTTTTACACTTTCTCCTAAATAGCTTTCTGCATCAGCCTTTAATTTAGCTAAAATTTTTGCAGAAATTTCCTGAGGGGTGTATTGTTTACCCTCTACCTCTACAACTGCCATCTCATTTTTTCCAGCTACCACTTTGTAGGGCAAAAGTTTGGCATCACGTGCAACAGAAGGGTCTGAAAACTTGCGGCCTACCAAGCGCTTTACCGAATAGAGAGTCGTTTTAGGGTTCATTACCATTTGTCTTTTAGCAACATCGCCTACAATATTTTTAATAGGATCTACCACAGAAGGCGTTACATTTCTTCCTTCGGCAGAATGGATAACCTTAGGAGCCCCACCCTCCATAACTGCAACACAAGAATTTGTTGTTCCTAAATCAATACCAATAATTTTTGCCATAAAAACTCCTTTCAAGAGATTGTTACAGTAAATATAGAAACTATGTATACTGTTAACAGTTAGTTATTACTTTTTTTACCGACTTTTACTTGTGCTACACGAAGTACTTTTTCATACATTGTGTAACCCGTTGTAACTACCTCAACAACCACACCATCTTCACCTTCAACTACTTCTATGCACTCCATAGCGAACGGATCAAACGGTTTACCAATAATATTCATACGCTTAACTCCATTACCCTCTAATGCACTTTCAAACTCTTTCATTGCTAACGTTAAGCCTTTATTTTCAATATGTTTTAATGCACGTTCTAAATTGTCTAATGCAGGAAGAAATCTTCTTAAGGTAACTTCCGCAGCAAATTTTTTTATCTCCTCTTTCTCTGCAAATACTCGTTTTTCTAAATTTTGATAATCAGCAAGCGCACGTAAATATTTTTGCCTGTATTCCTCTGTTTGTTGCTTTAATACTGCAATTTCTTCGTTATTCTCATTATCAGTATTGTTTTCAGTTTGAGATTTATCAGGCTCATCATTTGTTTGAGTATGCTTCATACAGGTATCCTTACTTCCACCGTGAACCTAATTCTCCAATTAATGATCCTACATATCGAACTACTGGTATTACATATGGATAATTAAGTCGCGATGGACCGACTACTCCTACAGCTCCTGAAAGCGAAGGGGTAGAAAATTTATAATATACAACACCACATTGATTCAAGAAACTCCGCGATCCAAAAGATTCCCCGAGTAATACATCAAAAGGATCAGGACGTGTAGAAAACAACTCCCACCAAAAATCTGATTGATCTAAGGTAGAAAGTAAATGATGTGTTAGTTCATAATCATAAAATTCAGGCATGTCTAAAATATTGGCTGCTCCAGAGTAGTACAAATCTCCATTCTCGGTCGCCGTAAACGCTAACGTTTTTGTTTTCTGAGCCAACGTTTTCGTTGTTTCTCGTAAAAATTTATCCATTTCTTGCCGATAATCCCATACTTTTTCTTTTACTGAAACTTCATCTGCAACAGATAGATTCTTTGGCTTCATCATGTGCTCTACATAATATTGAAGTGCCTGAGGTGTTGGAGAGCGTCCAGCAGATGCATGTGGTTGAGCTAGCATTTTCATCTGTGTTAACCGAACCATTTCATTTCGTATAGTAGCTGGCGAAACACCCAAATTATATTTTTTCTCCAACGTCTCTGATCCGACAGGTTCTGCTGTCGCAATGTATTCTTCTATAATTGCTTTTAAAATACTGATTTGTCGTTCCGTTAGTTCTTCCATAAGATAAATGTTGAAATAGTATTAGCAGTACTATATAAAGAGTGCTAATTTCTGTCAAGAACCACATACGCTACTTGCACAAAAAAAATATTCCTGTCCATAATAAAAAGAATGTCCAGAAAATTTCTATTCATAATAATAACGTTATTTTTGCTAATAGCTATTCCTATTACATTTTTTGTTATGCGTCAGCAACAAGAAATTAGGAAACAAGCTGCTCCATTAACACAGTTATCCATGAGTCCCGCTCAAATCTCCAAAAATGTGGGTGATGAATTCCAGGTTCAAATTATGATCGATACGGGAACAAACCCAGTTATTCTCACCGACATGTATATTACGTATGATCCTACCAAATTACAATTTCTAAGTGCTGTAAATTCTGCAAACTTTCCGAATGAACAAACAACAATCTCAAATCCTAATGGTGCTTTTCACTACCAATTAACCACATTAAGTTTACAAACCCCATTTACAGGTACCGGACCCGTAGCAACACTACGATTTCAAGCACTTGCACCAACAACCTCACCTATAGATATTGCATTTACTGAACAAACGGGTATTTTCGGAATTCAAGAACAAAAAGTTAATTTACTCATTGGTGCTAATCCAGCAAAAGTGACAATAGGTGGAGGTGGTTCAACAATCGCACCTACACCTTCAACAATTCCAACAACACTTACACCAACACAGCCTTCAAGTCCTTCTGGCTTACTTAATTTAACGGTAACTTCACCTGTTAACAATTCTGTAACATCCGACTCCACACCAACTATCGTTGGGAAAGCTAATTCTGGGAGTATTATCACTATAGTATCTTCACCCACAGGATTTAATGGAAGTATAACTGCTGATACTACAGGAAACTGGTCATTTACCCCAACACAAGCCATAAAAAACGGTACATATACTCTCACGGTTACCGCTACAAATCCCGTTTCCGGTCAAACACAATCTACAACATCAATTATAACAATAGGTTCATCCACAATAACGCCAACTACCACACCAACTATTATTACTTCAGATACTGACACAATTGAAGAAGACACTTCTACTTCAGAAATACCGGTAACCGGAACAATAGAAACCACATTACTCATAGCTCTAATTGGTTTAATTATGCTTCTGGGAGGAGCTGCATTGCCATTTTTTATCCGCTGATTATGAACAACATACTTGAAAAAAACACCTCTCCTAAAATCACTTCATTTATTTCAACTCTGAGTTTATTAATTCTATTACCTTTATTACTCCTTGGTGTATATGAGAGCGTACAGGTAATCACTCGAGCGTTTGGTACTCCGGCAAATATTATTGTTAATACAGATATTCAACTTTCTCAGGTTACAACAGATCATATGAGAGCATTTGCTCAAGGCGGAGAAGAAGCAACTGACATGCTTGAATCTATTATTCCATCAGTAAAGGCGTTAAAACCTACATATATCCGCATTGACCATATTTATGACTATCATAATGTTGTACAAAGGACTTCAGAAGGCCTTAGTTTTGATTTTTCCCGCTTAGATAAAGCAGTTGATAGTATTTTTCAAACTGGTGCGACCCCTGTGCTCGCACTTTCATATATGCCTTCTGCTATCGCCAAAGATGGTGTAATTATTAACCCGCCAAACAATTGGGATGAATGGGCGTTAGTCGTACAAAGAACAATTGAACATTATAGTGGAAAAAATAATAAAAATTATAGAAATATCTACTATGAAGTCTGGAATGAACCAGATTTAGCGCAATTTGGAAGCTGGAAACTAACAGGAGAAAAAAATTACCTTACCCTGTATAGATATGCAGCTCAAGGAGCAAGAAATGCTGCTAATACCAATCCATTCTTCATAGGTGGTCCATCAACTACCGGATTGTACAAAAACTGGATCATCGCATTAACAACACTCGGGAGTCGAGTTGATTTCTTTTCCTGGCATTCATATTTATTTGACCCAAATCAATTTGCCAAAGATCAAATGAATATTTCAAGCTGGCTTTCTTCAACACCATATTATGCTCTTTTACCTCGTTTTGTTACCGAGTTTGGATTTACAGGCGCCAAGGATCCCCGATACAGTACAATGTATGCAGCAGCACATACTGCAGCTGTATTTCGCCAAACAGCTACAGGTGGACCACAAGCTTTATTTTCTTTTCAATTAAAAGATGGTCCAAATCAGGAAGACGGATGGGGAATGATTACGCATGAATCAAAGGGCAACACTCTCAAACCCAGATACCACGTATATTCATTTCTAGAGTCTATGAATGGAACACGGTTGGAATTGTTAGGAGAAGGAAGTTGGGTAAGTGCACTTGCTACAATCAATAATGATATTATACGTGTCCTTTTAATTAACTTTAATCACCAAAGTAGTAAATCAGAAACAGTACCAGTTACTTTCGCCAGAATTGCATCAGGCACCTATAAATATCGCGAACGATTTCTATTAGGTAGAGACGCTACGTTTACTGAACAAATCGATAATAATACGCTTAAAAAAGAAATATTTATGCCGGCAAATAGTGTAGCGATTATAGAATTAACTAAAGAAAATTAACTGCTTTGTACTGTTGTTATAGTTGTTTTTGTTCTTGATCTGGTAATAACGGATACGTCCAGGGAATATACTTAGAACGAATTTTATCAATTCTTTTGAGCAGTCTCAAAAAAGCATCTACCTGTCCTACTCCAAAAACCCAGGCTATAAAAAGATATACCCCTAATCCTATCAATCCAACTGTCACAGTTAGAAAAAACAGATTTATTGTTCTAGTCGTATCAAACACTAATTGATCCAACAGTCTTAATAAACCAAATAACAATAACCCCATAATTCCAGCAGCAGAAACTATCTTCAACGGCGTAAAGAAAATCTCTCTAAATGAAAACCATCCAATTTTCCTTTGCAATATCATGAGTAGTAAACCAGCCTGAAATATACTTGCGATAGAAGTTGATAATCCTAATGACCAAACAGGAAAGTGAAAAATAGAAATAAACAAAATGCTAAAAAAAGCGTTGACAAGTATACTTGCAATACCAACATACACTGGTGTTTTTGTATCATAGAGCGCATAAAACCCTCTTGCTAATAAATGAATCAGACCCTGTGCAAATAAAGAGATACTAAAAAATGAAAGAGTTTTCCCGGTTAATACTGTTGATTCCCAATCAAATTGATCTGATCCAAAGACTAGTCGAGTAATTGGAATACGTAATACTATAAAAAAGACTGAAACAGGTACAATAAAAAATAAAATTTGATGAATACCTGAAATAATCTGATCTTTAAAAGATGTTGTTTCTTCTTTCGCTGTGGATCGTGATAACGAAGGTAAAGCTGCTTGAGCAATTGTTGCTCCAAATAATCCAATTGGTAAATTCTGTAAATGTTGTGCAAACTGAAACACCGTAACCATTTTACTGCCTAATAAACTTGCTAACATTAAATCTACAGTTGTATCAATTTGACCTACTCCTACCCCAATCGTACGAGGCAACATCAATCTTCCAACCTCTTTAACTCCCTCAGTTTTTGTATCCAAAGACCATGTGTGTCTGTAATGAAGCAAAAGCACAGGAATAATTTGAATGGCAAAAAATAAAACAGCACCAATTATTACACCATAAACAGGAGCAAATAGTCCTACAAATGTTGAGAGTGTAAAAATTCCAATAATAATTCCAACGTTATATAAAATAGGTGCCAATGCAGGTATAAAGAAAATTTGATACGACTGCAACATACCAGTTAAAAAATTACCTATCATCAATGGAAATACTTGAAAAACCAACATATAACGAGTGTAGAGAGTCATTTCTGTTATCTGTTCATTCGTAAATCCTGGAGCAAGAAACTGAGAAATTTGATGAGCAAATATCCATAATGGCACCATAACAATGGCTAGCAAAAGCAAACCATAATTCATTACAACAGATGCCATTTTCCATGCATCTTCTTCACTTTTTTTAGTTAATAATTTAGTAAAAACAGGAATAAACGCAGTCGTTAATGCACCCATCACTAACAATTCAAATAACATATTTGGCAATCGAAACGCAGCAAAATAAATACCTAATTCTTCTGTTGAAAAATATCCTGCTAACATCCTATCTCTGATAAGTCCTAATATCCTCGACATACCTACGGCTACCATTAAAATAAAAGCAGCTGATCCCACAGACGACTGTTTAGCAACAATGAAAGATTTAAATGCTCCCATGAAGATTATTATAGTCATCCATTCCTTGACCATAAAGGGCAAATTTCGTATACTATACGAACGGTTGTCACATGTGTGACACTATTTTTTATTTATGCCACTTATAAAACAAGCAATCAAAAAGATGCGTCGAGATAAAGTCGCGACACAACGCAACAGTGAAATTAAAGACACTGTCAAAAAAGCTGTAAAAGCCGTACGGAAAAACCCAACTAAAAAAAGTTTAGATAGCGTTTTTTCTATTTTAGACAAAGCAGCAAAGCGAAAATTTATTCATGTAAACAAAGCTTCTCGGTTAAAATCACGTCTTACAAAACTAGTTAAATAATCTTACCTCAGTTCAATTGAGCTCTTTTTACTTGTATATATTTGAGGATTTTCTATTTTCCGTTCAGATGTATATACTAGTTACATGGCTGCCCAACCAGTTTCAGTTAATTTACTAGACCAACCAGAATTTGAAGGGTCTTCTGTGACGAGACTTTTCAACTGGGCTGTTACCTATGGTCGATATATTATGATTGGAACGGAAGTTATTGTGTTGTTGGCTTTTATTTCACGATTCAGTCTCGATAGAAAACTCACAGATCTAAGAGAAGAAATTGCCCAAAAACAAATAATCCTTGAAGCAAATAAAAATTTTGAGGAAGAAATTAAACAACTGCAAACAAACATACTCACAGTAAATAGCCTTATTGAAACCCAGCGAATACCTCTTGATATTTTTAACCAGGTAATTTCCATTTTACCTCCCGACATAATCTTACTTTCGTATAAACAGGAGGATATAAATATTGAACTTAAATTATTAGCCGGTACGACAAATAGTTTTTCCATTTTCTTAAATAGTATTCAAAGAATACCGTCACTTTCAGGAATAGAAATAACAGAAATAAGAAAAGATGCACTAAGAGGTACAGAATTTAGAATTATTGCAAAAATACAATAATATGGATCAACCAAATAAATCTCAATCAGTATTATCATTCAGGAGATACTCAAAACCGCTTGAACCCTTAATCACTAAACCTCAAAACAGAGTGTATACAGCCACAATTCTCTCTTTTTTGGTAGTGTCACTATTTTTATGGTATGCAATCAGACCTACTATTCAAACAATTCTTTCATTAAGAAGAGAAATAATTGACAATACAGAAGTCAGCAAACTCATGGAAGAAAAAATTAGCGCACTCGTTGAAGCTCAAGCAGTGTATCAAGAAATAAGCGCAGATCTTCCAATGCTGTATGAAGCGTTACCATCAAAACCAGAGCCAATGAGTGCTTTATTAACACTCCGTACTCTAGTATCAGAGTCGGGAGCATCTATTTCTGCAATTAACCTGCCACAAGTTGATTTGCTAAATTCCGAATCTACTTCTTCTGGTCAAAAACCTGATGATATACCTAATACTCTTCTTACTATTCATGTTGACGGATCATATACAAATTTAAAAACATTCCTTAATCAAGTAATGAATCTTAGACGGATTATGTCTATACAGTCCCTTTTTATTACCACATCTGTAGAAAGCGAAAACTCGTCAATTGATCCTACTCTTCGTCTTATACTAAAGTTAAAACTACATCATAATCCCAAAGGAGCATCATCATGAATGTAGAAGAAAGTGACCGAGATTTATTACTCGTTTCAATTTTTACATTTTTAACTGTTTTATCGTGGGTGTTCTTTGAGCTGGTAAAGACTATAAAAACAACTACAGTAAAGGCTCCAGTTCAGGAAATCATTAAACCGTTGAACCCGACTATAGATACTGCAATACTTGATACATTAAGAGAAAGAAAATCATATTTTCCAGTCAATGAATAAACCAATAAGAATCCCTACTATTTTCGCACTCCTCTTCGTAGGAGTTCTTCTCTTAACAATGACATGGATTACTAAAATAATTTCACAGCCAACACAAGCAGACGTAGGTAAACTTCCTAAAGATATTCAAGTAACAAATGTGTCAGACACATCGTTCACAGTACTCTGGATTACAGAAAAACCAACACGTGGAGTAATCCAAGTAACTCCTCCAGATGGTCAAGCATTAACGTTTTATGATGATCATGCAGTGCAATCCCAAAATCAAGAATTTACGACTCATAGCGTAACTGTACGGGGCATGCAAGCACTCACACAATACACCATCACGTTTCTAAATACTCCAGACAAAACACTTACTATAACGACAGGACCAACGCTTTCACTTAATTCAAATCAATTAGGTCCTCTCCATGGCTCAGTAAAAAATTCAGATGGAACACCTGCAGTAGGCTCTTTAGTCTATCTTGCTTTAGAAGGAAGCCAAATACTTTCAACGACAGTAAAGGATTCAGGAAGTTTTCTCATCCCTCTTAATTTATTACGAACAGAAGATACTACCGCATATCTACCTGTTAAAGAAGAACCACTACCTGTTACTCTCACGATTATATCTCCAACAGGAGAAAAAACCATAGCAACAACAAATACAGATAACGACTCTCCAGTTCCCGATATAACTTTAGGCCAACCAAACGACTTTACACAATCATCTGTAAAACCAACTCCTGTACTTGCTGAAAAACAATCATCGTTTCAATCCGTACTCGGTACAATAAATACAACAGCAGTAGCTTCTTCTAGTGTAACTCTGGCAACACCGATTCAAGGAGGAATAGTACGGAGTGAATATCCGTTTATTACTGGCAAAGGTATTCCAGATGAAATAGTAACAATTATTATAGGAAGCAAAAGTCCTACTGTTGATACTGTACGAGTTAAAAAAGATGGAACCTGGCAATTTACACCAAAAAAAGGCATACCAGCAGGAAACCAAAGTGTTACTATCTCTTCGTTTGATGAAAATAAAAATCCAATTTCTATAACGCACCTGTTTCAAATTATGAAAAGTGGTACTCAAGTACTCGGTGATGCAACTCCGTCCGCAAGTCCAACAATAATTCTTCCAACCCCAATAAGCACAATTAGCGCAACACCAATCCCCACCTTGCTAATAGAACCTACTCCTACAACCGAAATTCCCACAACAGCAACGACAGTACCTACCTATATCTTATTAGCAGCAGGAATATCATTAAGTATTATCGGATTACTTGTTTTTATACTGTAAGCTATCGGTATACTTGACGATTGAATACAGCTCTAGTAGCGTAGATAGTAGCTAACACCAGATAGTCTATTATCTCTATTTTTATATTTACATGGATTTATACGATCAAGCACAAAAAAATAATGAACCACAATCATCAGATCTGCCTGATCTCTCCTCACTCATGTCACCACCACAAGATAGTCAACCAGTTCAAACCCAACCTCCTCCACCACAAATTGAACCTATTTCTGCATTGGATGTTCCCGTAACCCCGCCAATTTCTGATCAACCGACAGTAGATACACCACCAGTACAATCCGCAACGCCTGACATTTCGCCTTTACCAACATCTGTTCCACCTATTGCTAATCCAGAAACACCCATGCCCACTCCACAAGAAGTAAAACCCACAGATCTTGCTTCAGAAGCTGTAATATCGAATTCACCTGATGCCAATACTTTACCTACACCAGATTCCTCCAAGCCAGATACTGTGGCAAACACACCAGATACCCAAACATTTATGCACATGAGTGATATACCCCGTGACACAGTTCCCTCTTCTCCTGTAACCGAAACAGTCCCATCTCCAGCACCACTGGATAATTCACCACCTAATACTACCCCTCCAGTACCACCAAATGCAGCGACACCATCCAAAAAGTTCACAATGGGAAGAGGAATTCTCTTTGCAGTACTTGCTCTAGCGATACTTACCCTTCCTGTCATTGGATTTTTTGTAACACGACCCAATTCTCAAACAGATACGCGTACCCAAGCTGCAATAAGCAATTGTGCGATCCCTGGCGATCCAGATTGTGATATAACATCACCAACTAACACTCCTCCAAGTAGCACATCTAATTCTGCCACAACCCCCGCTACGCAAACACAAACGGTACAATCGCAAGCCGGCTGTAGTTCTTTAGGGAATCCATGTGAAAACAACGGCTGCTGTACTGGACTAGTCTGTCAGGGAAATACCGGCAATCGTGTATGTCAACAGCCAGCAACAACTCCTGATCAATGGTGTGGGGGAACACCCGGTTCTTGTGGCAGACTAATAGCTTTCCATTGCAATAGTGATTTCCCAAGTGGAACACCCGAATCAGGTTGTTTTGATAATCCAATTTATATCCAAAATAATGATGCAGCAGGCTGGGCTCAGGCACGTGCACATGTTGCCGGCTGTGGTCAAATAGACGTCGTTTGTAAAAGTGGCCCTAAAGAAAACCAATTATGTGGAGATTTCGAAATTTTCAAAGATAATTGTGGTCCTGGCTCACAACCGACACCTATTCCAATATCTCAATGTAGAAATTTAAAAATTTATCGTGATGGTATAGTTGTAAAAACTAAAGATTACAATACTCTTCGACCACAACAACAAATTCAGTTCGCAGTTGTATCAAACCAAGAGGCAGCACGAGCTCGATTTTACATTAACGGTAAAGATCCAGTCATATCGACAGAAAAAAATGAAAATGGTGAATTTTTTATTAACTGGGAAATACCAGAAGTAGGTAGTCAGAGGACATTTACAGTACAAGCAGAAGTTCGAATAAATGGAGTTTGGCAATAATATGAAAAACATTTCAAAATTCGCTGTGACTCTTGGCTTATTAATTACTTCTCTATTAATTGCAACGACGGCAGTATTAGTAATTCAATTAAGAAACCGTCAGGCAATAACAGATTTACCACCTGAGGCCGCAGTTGATGCGTGTAAAATAGTATTTACGATTGATCCGGTGTGCAAAACTGACTTTACCCTCCTTCCTCCTGAGTCACCAGAAAATACACCAACACCTTCCGTTTTACCAACCGTAACAATTTCACCACAATGCACAAGTGCGTGTGATCCTGCAGGAAGAAACCAGCAGTGTCCAACAAATCACAGCTGCGCACCAGCAAACCATCCTAATGCTAATACCTGCATATTAACTGCATGTGTACAAAATCCTGATCTTTGTAACAGCACAAGCTGCTCACTATTACCAACACCGCCTTCAACTAATACACCCACCCCACAAGCTACTAACACTCCAACAGTACGTGCAACAAATACACCGATAAATACACCGACAAATACACAAATTCCTCCAACAAACACTATTGCATCCACTAGTACACCAAATCCAACCGCAACACCAAATCCTTTATGCGGATCATCATGCGATCCTGATGGGTCAAGCAATCAATGTCCATCGAATCATACCTGTGCACCAGATAGTCATCCAAATGCCAATACCTGTATTCTCACTTCGTGTGTACAAAATCCAAGCCTATGCTCAAATAACAGCTGCACAGTCCTCCCAACACCAACAGCTGTACGTACGTCAACACCGACTCAACCAATTGCATACTCACCGTCATCTACGCCCATACCAGGCTCATGTAATGCTAACTGTTCGACAGATAGTAATTGTGCAAACAACTTAGTATGCTCAGGTGGTACGTGCCGCAACCCAGAATGCACTGAGCAAGCTAATTGTTCATGCTCGATACAGCCAACGCCAGAAATTCCTGTAACAGGCACAGGAACTACTCTAGTAGGTATTGGTATAATTGTTGGAGGAATACTACTCTTACTGTTAGGATTAGCATTTTAACACTATGAATACACAGCCAAACAACCAAGATTTTCCAGACCTATCAATACTTATGAATACACAACCGGTTCATGATCCGACGCCACCACCAAGTCATGCACAAAAAAAGCGCTCACCAATACTAGGGTTGTCTATCCTGCTACTCATCTTATTTTTTGGTGCAACTAGTGCTATTCTCATCTGGCAAACTCAATCAAGAGAAACTATTGCACGAGTTGAAACACAAGCCGAAGAACCCACTGATACAGTGCCAAAATCCTGTAAACGTCTGACCATTTATAAAGATGGAGTCGCTGTAACTGACTATAATACACTTAGAGCTGGTGACACTGTAACCTTAGCTACTCCCATTGGTTCTGCAGTTAAAGCGAGATTTACTATTAATAAAACAGAGGTAGAATCGACAAAAGTTACCTTTAATAATGAGTTCATCGTTGACTATACATTCCCCTTGGATATGCGTGCCGTTCGTATCAAGGTAGAGCGAAAAATAGATGGCATCTGGCAATAACCAAGATAGCAGCTGCCAGATGTGAGTACTTACAAATACTAATTCGATCACTTCTTAAGGTTATGAAATGATACAATAGCTCCATGATTTCTTTTGTTTATAAACGAGCCCATGATACTGTTCCCCAAACCAGAGATGAATTTACTTATGGTGCATGGGTACATGTAGAATCTCCAACAAATGAAGACCTTATATATTTAAGTGATACCTTTAACTTAGAAAAAAGCTTGTTAACCGATGCATTAGATATCAACGAAGTTCCTCGTATTGAACAAGAAGAAGGTGCCATTTACCTGTTTACCCGCTTTGTGGTATCTCAAAAAGATAGAGTATTCACAACTCCTGTATTAATTATCTATAGAAAGAAAGTCATTATAACTATTGCTCCCAAAACTGTCCCTCAGGTTAATGCCATCATGTCTCAAAAAGGAAACTGGAGTACCTATGACACAGAAGGGTTTGTGCTATTACTCCTCTCTACCTTAAACACTACAGTTGAGCGTTCATTAAATACCATCTCACGACTCATACAACAATCTAAAATAAAAGCAGAACGAATAGGTACAAAAGAACTATTATTTTTAGTAGATATGGAAAACAGTTTATATGACATTAATGGACTTCTAGTACGTTTAGAAAATTTAGTGTCTACTCTCCTGTCTAAGTCATGGTTAAAACGTACAGAAGAACAAGAAGAAATATTAAAAGATATTTACTTAGCAATTCAGCAAATGCTAGATATCGTTAAAGAAAATATCAGAACGGTCGTAAATACCCGCGATGCAGTATCAACAATAATGACTGCTAATCTTAACCGCGTCATCAAACTCTTTACCTCACTGACGGTCTTGTTAACTGTCCCAATGCTTGTAGCTACATTTTATGGAATGAATGTCACGTTACCGTTGTCTCAATCTCCTACCGCATTTGTAACGATCATAATGGGTACAATAATCGTATCTTTAGGACTACTTATTTTATTTGTTAAAAATGATTGGTTGTAGCAGAAAAAGAAGCTTCTATATATGCACGTAACGCTTCTGAAGAATTAATTGGTATCAAGACATATTTCCCCTCATAAAGTCTTTCTTCAGGATGAATAAGTTGTGATTCAAGAGATACTTTCTGAAACGATAACACATTACGATTCTGCAGAAATAATCTAATAAACTGTAATATGTCATCCGTTTGCACGTCGGTTATTATGCGATTAAGCAGAATGTAATAAAGTTTAGAAACTCGCTCAGCAGAATACCAATCTATCGGATTTTTTAATTTTGATAACACAGCTTCTATCAATTCTTCTTGTCTTCTTGCACGCGCAAAATCTGTACCCTCATCGCCACTTGCATGCCTGCTTCGAACATATTGTAAAGCTCTTTCTCCATCCATTATTTGATTGCCTGATTCAAAATTGATTGTTTGATACCGACATCTAAATAATGGATCTCCATTGCATGTATCATTCTCTTTTCCTGCGATTGGAAACTGATTATCAATAAATGGTGTAGTTACATTTACAGACACACCACCCAATACATTAATAGCCTCTTGAAATGCTTCAAAATCGATAAGAAGAGTGTAATGAACAGGTATACCTGTAATTTCTTTAATAATCTCTTTGGTAAATCCAATGCCCCCACCTGTGCGTCCTTGAACATTGCCATAATAATATGCAGTATTTATGCGATCTCTTAACGTATCAGACCAAAGATCCCTGGGAATCGGTAAGATGATTGATCGCTGTGCTCTATTGGTCGATAACGAAATTATTTGAATAGTATCAGTTAAATCAGATCCTTCATGTTGTTTGCCGCCAATACCTAATAACAATATATTTATTCTTCCATTATGCTGTTGTATCGAATCAGATTTAAGATGAAGGTAGAGATCCAGTATACTTAAACCTACAGATTGTAATAGTAGTACTGAGGCAATACTAAATAATAATAGACCAACGACTACACTCATAATACCACTTAAGAAAAGCAGTTTACCTATGCGTCGTTGTTTAAAAGGCTTCTTGGGATTCATGATCATGAGTTTTTACTATTACGTGTGTCAAAGATTCAAATTGTGATAGGATAATAATTTATGATACCGGATTTACTATCTCAGTTAAACACATCACAAAAAAAAGCTGCTGAACATATCAAAGGACCTGGTCTAATTTTAGCTGGTGCAGGAAGCGGAAAAACAAAAGTATTAACCTATCGAACTGCAAATCTAATTCTTCATCATCGGGTATCTCCATACAATATTCTTCTTATGACATTTACTAACAAAGCAGCAGGAGAAATGAAACATCGCATTCAAAATCTTCTAACTACCCATCAGCCAAATTTAACATTAGCAACGCCTTATGCAGGAACATTTCATTCTTTTTGTGTAAAGCTGTTGCGTATAGATGGACATACAATAACTATTCCAGATAACTTTGTTATTTTTGATGATCAAGATCAAAGTGATGCAGTAAAACAAGTCATGAAAGAGTTAAATCTTTCGACAAAGAGCTTTAATCCAAATGCGGTAAAACATACTATCTCATCTGCCAAAAATGAACTTATTTCACCTCAGGAGTACGCGTCATTTGCACGAGGGTATTTTCAGGAAACGGTATCAACTGTCTACTTTGCATATGAAAAGCTATTAAGAGAAAATGCGGCACTGGATTTTGATGACATACTTGTATTTTCAGTTAAGTTGTTTAAAGAACGATCAGAAATATTACAAAAGTATCAAGAAAAATATCAATACATCATGATCGATGAATATCAGGATACCAATAAAGTTCAGTATGAACTCTCATTGTTACTCTCTGGCAGTCACCAGAATATTGCAGTTGTAGGTGATGCCTCCCAAAGTATCTATAGGTGGAGAGGTGCTGATTTTAGAAATATTAATAACTTCAAAAAAGACTTCCCTGACGTCATCGAATATCATTTAGATCAGAACTATCGTTCGACACAAGTTATTTTAGATGCTGCCTATGGAGTAATTTCAAGGAATACAACACATCCTGTATTAGAACTCTGGACCGATAATAATGGAGGAGACAGCATAACAGTCTATGAGGCAAGAAATGAACATGACGAAGGAAATTTTCTTGTTCAAACTATTCTTCAATCTGGAAAGCCTTTTACTGATTTTGCGGTCCTATACAGAACAAATGCTCAGTCCCGCAGTATTGAAGAAGCTTTTCTCCATGCTGGGATCCCCTATATATTAATCGGTGGAACACGCTTTTATGAAAGAAAAGAAATAAAAGACGTATTAGCGTATATACGATATATAGCCAACCCAAAAGATATGATTTCATACAACAGAATCGAAAAGTTAGGAAAAGGGAGACTTAAAAAATTTCTTGATTTTGCACACACTATTCAACAAGATACTATTCTCGTTAACCATACTACTCTAGAAATTCTTGATCTTACGTTAGAGGCATCAGATTATTTATCTTTATATGATGCAAATGTAGAAGAAGAAGCATACAGACTTGAAAACATTAAAGAATTGCGATCTGTGGCAACCGAATTTCCTGATGTACTTAACTTTCTTGAAAATGTTGCCCTTGTAGAAAGAGAATATGAACCAGATACCGTTAAAAAAAGAGAAGAAAAGAGATCAGCAGTAACTTTAATGACAATCCATTCCGCCAAAGGACTGGAATTTTCTACTGTTTTTATGATTGGTATGGAAGAAGGATTGTTCCCTCATAGTAGAAGTCTTATGGATAAAGAAGAATTAGAAGAAGAAAGGCGCCTTTGTTATGTAGGAATTACAAGAGCAAAATCATCTCTATATTTAACATATGCAAACCGACGTATGTTTTTTGGAACAAGAACACACAATATGGTGTCTAGATTTATTTCAGAAATTCCAGAAAAAGTTCTTACATTTCAAGTATCACTAGGTTATGACAGAGGATTTCGAGAAGAAGACCTGCTAATCTAGCCTACATAAAAAATGATATTATTTTTATGGCAGCCAAAATTAATGTACCTAATACAATTAATAGGGATAATATAATCTCAATTTCCAGAAATAATCGAGCAATCCCTCTTACACTTCCAAAAGAAAACAACGGGGTTATAAATCGACTATCTATCGGTAACCAACTAATAGGATATTCTATCGTTTTTTTATACGATCTCTTGCTTTTTTTTGTTTTCATATCTTCATTGTAACAAACAACACCTACATGGGATAATACCTCTATTATAACTTGATATGCGTAAATCTTCACTTTCAAATAATTTGACAGAAAACTGGAATTCATTAGTAAATCACCCACTTCAATCATATGAATGGGGTCTATTTCGTGAGAAAACTGGTGTTAAAGTCGTTCGATTTGATGAAACACCACACCCTTATCAATTAACAATACATAAACTTCCCTATCTTCCTTATAGGATTGGATATCTACCAAAAGGACCACCAATTACTCAAACAATGATAAATACCTTATACAACTATGGGAAAGCACATAACATTATTTTCTTTCAATTAGAACCTGATGTTGTAGAAAAATTATCAGACCATACCCCTCAATTTCCGTTTATAAAACCTTCGCATCATCCATTATTTACGAAACATACGTTTATGATAGATTTATCAAAAACAGAAGATCAGTTACTTGCTTCTATGCACCCCAAGACTCGATATAACCTAAAAGTCGCTCAAAAACATAAAGTCGTTATAAAAAATGATAATTCAAAAGAAGCCTTTACAGAATATCTACGGCTTGTTGAAGAAACAACAAAACGTCAAGGATTTTATGCCCATTCACTTTCCTATCACAAAAAAATGTGGGAAACATTATCGCCATCTATCGCTCGGCTTTGGACTGCTTCCTATCAGGGAACTATTGTGGCCGCCTGGATAATATTTTTATGGAAAGAAACTATGTATTATCCTTATGGCACCTCTTCTCGAGAATTTCGTAATATTATGGCACCAAATTTATTACTCTGGGAAATTATAAAATGGGGTAAAAAACATAAGTACAACTATTTTGATTTATGGGGTGCACTGGGACCGAATCCTGACCAAAACGATCCGTTTTATGGATTTCATCGATTTAAAGCAGGATTTAGTCCAGAATTAGTTACCTTTATTGGCTCTTTTGATTTAGTTGTAAACCCTTTACTCTATAAACTTTATTGCATCGCAGACACCATCAGATGGAAATTATTAAAGAAATAATAAGCGAAAAGGTTGGAAGCAAACCATTCCGGGATAGGTGAATATCCGATCGCGGAATGTGGAGAACCAATCACACTAAGTTTTAGCCAAATTAACAACAAATATTTAATTAAATTCTTGAGTGTGAGCATTGAAAAAAGAATGAGTAGTTTTCGAGAGAACAATTTAGGGGGGATTCCCCACGAATTGTGGGAGGGGGGGCGGACAGTCCCCCGAATTGTGAACGAAGAAAACCATTCTTTTTTCACCAGCTCACGAGCTTTTGGTCCTTTTGGCGATTCAAAAAGACATGAATAAATGTATGGAACTCCAACAATCTCCACTTTATGCAGCATATGTAAAAAAGCTAGGATGGACAATCGAACGGATTGATTCTACAAATATTTTTCTCAAGAAAATTCCTTTTATAGGAACATTTGCAAAAATACAAAGAATAGAACAACTGCCTGGAGTAGAATCAGTATTAACGTTATTCAGAAAATATCATATTAAGCGAACAGTCCTAGAAGCAGGACCAAATGTAAATGAACAAGAATTTAAACACTGGTGCAATGAAATTAGTAAGCATGTTACCGTTATTTCTTCCCCTTATATTCCAACAAAAACCTTACTTGTTGATTTAACTCTTTCTGAAGAAAAAATATTCCAACAATTTTCTGAAGCAAAACGACGAGCAGTAAGAAGAGCCAAAAAAAATAATGTTATTGTTACGGAGTCACAAAACATTCAAGAACTTATTACCATAAAAAACCGTTCTGCTGGTTTGTTTGGATTTATTACCACACATGGAGTTAAACAATTATGGGAAGTATTTTCACCTGAAAAAGCAACTTGTGTATTAGCATACACACAAGATAAAAAACTCATAGGAGGAGTTTTACTTATTTTCTGGGAAGATATAGCCTATTACTGGATTGCTGGTTCAATCAAACAAGGCAAAAAACTTTTTGCACCAACCCTTCTTGCATACGAGGCCATGAAAATAGCAAAAAAAAGAAATGCCAAGCAATTTGATTTTGTTGGTGTTTGGGATGAACGCTTTCCCAAAGAAAATAAAGAATGGTTAGGTTTTACTAAATTTAAAGAAGGTTTCGGAGGAAAAACTCTTTATTATCCAACACATAAACACAGAAATATTAACGCAGCATAGAAAAAGAATAATTTTAACCAATACAATATCTCTACGTCTTCAAATAATTAACACTGTTAGTAATTACCTTAAGATTGGTATGTTTTTAGGAGTTACCTTATGTTCTAAATATAACTTAATACTCTCTCCATGATCAAAAGCTAAAGACGTAAAATCGTACTGTAAATCAATAGGTTCCCACTTAATTTCAGGAGTTTCCCAATCTGGTTTACCTGATTGTTTAATAGGTTTCACAATATAATCGATAGAAATATTTTGTCTATCTTCATGAGGTCTATCAGGTTTACTATTTATTCTAAATAAACAAACTACTTCACCTTCCCACCCTGTTTCTTCAAATAATTCACGAACTACTGCTTGCTCTAACGTTTCATTCCGTTCAACATAACCAGCAGGTAATCCAAACTTACCACCTTCTAGAAAAGACTCATGTCGTTTACCTAATAAAAATAAACCATTTTTTTCTACAATTGCATGCACCACTACATGGCGCAAATTATTTGTTGTATTCCCATTCTCAAATGTACACGTCATCATAACAATATTTTATTGCCACGCTTCACAAATTAATCTAAACTCGCAAAAATCACATTGTCTCCCTGGTTTAGCAGGAAAATCACTATTTTTCATTTCTTCAGCCGTTTGAATTATTTTGTCTTTCGCAGTTTGTAGTTGATCGGCCGTTCTTGTCCCAGAAATTTTTTCTTGGTTTTCCAAAAAATAAAATGAAACAATAACATCTTCAGGTCTATAATTATAAATACCCTCGCTTGTAGCTGCCATTGCATAGACAGAAAGTTGCAAATCATTTTTTACATTTTTTTTAACCCTCGTTGACTGACCAGTTTTATAATCAATAATTTCGATTTTCTTATCTGGTAAAACGTCTACCCTATCTACTTTCCCTCCGATAGTTAACATTGGTGTTATTTTTAACTTAAATGATTCTTCAAGTTTTTTAGGAATTTTCCCGGGAACATACCCAGAACGATAAAATTCACTCAAGAGCTTTTCTCCATGTGCCTTCATCTTTGATTCATACGTTTTATTCCCATATCCAACAGATTTCCATTTTTCTGCATATTTTGTTAATAATTCTTCTTGACTGGGATGTTTGCCATCTTGAACTATTTTATAAAACGCTTCCAATGTTCTATGAATGGTATCTCCAAATGTCAATGCTGCTGATGGAGGAACAGGTATTTTTATAATATATCGATACTTATACTGTAGAGGACAAGTTAAAAACGTTTCTATTTGTGAATACGACAAATACGTAAGTTTGTTGAGTTGACTTTCTTTCATACGTTTATGAACTACTGTTTCTTTGGGTGCCCATTCCAGTAAAGATAATTGTTTTGTATCTCCAACTGGTTGTGCTTTTGCTACTTCAATAGCTTCCAGTCCTATTGATTCTGCTATAAATGGTGATAATTTCTTTTCCCTCTTTCCATCACCATAATATTTAGCCGCAGTAAAATATAACTGATCACGAGCTCTTGTCATGGCAACATAAAATAGTCTACGTTCTTCCTGTAAGTGATAATCACCTGTAGGTAATATTTCAGTAACTAATTCTCTAGGAATAGGAATTTGTTCTTTTCTTTCTGTCGAAGGAAATCGTGCGTCAACTAAATTTACTAAAAATACATAAGGAAACTCTAATCCCTTAGATGAATGAACAGTTAATATATTCACAGCATTATGCTGATTCCAGTCATTATTACTTGCGAGCGGTGATTCACCAAGCTCTAAAGATAAATTAAGCCAATCAACTACAGCAAATACACTTGATTCTTCATGTTCTGCTTCATAGGTTTTTAATCTATCAAAAAATTTAGCGATATTGAGTGCTTTTTGTTCGTCGCGTTCGTTTTTATACTGTGTTAACTGAGTTAACATCCCTGTTTCTTCAAGAAAATAATATAAAATTTGACCAGCCGTCTCTTTACGAATTAAACCTAAGTGTTTTTCTATCATTTGTGTTAAACGCACAATCTTCTCTTTACTTGTTGTATTGAGTAGACGAACGACTTCCTTTTCCTGTTGTTTACTTGTGGAAGGATTCACAATTAACTGACATACGTCAAATAAAGTCATACCCTGTCTTTTCGCAAAAGCAACAATGATCGCTATGTCTTTAGGATCTATATCTAACCAATTCATAGTAAGTATCCGATAAAATGCAACGGTTTCATCAACTTGAGATAAAACAGTAAGATATGAAATGAGATCTTTTACCTCTGGTTGCCGCAGTAGTTGTCCGGGTCCTAAAAATTGATATGGTATACTATGCCGTTCTAATGCGCGAGTAAAAGGTAATGCATGATTGTTGGCGCGAACCAAAATAGCAATATCTTTCCACAATAGAGAAGTGTTTGAGGTAGTTATTTGAATTATTTCTTTTGCAATTGCCTCAGCTTCATTTTCAACTCTATCTGCATAAATAAGTTTTACATTCTCCCCATTCACTCTTCTCATGCTTTCTAATCGTTTATCTATGTTTTCTGTTATCTCTAAACGATCAGGATTATTATATTGAATCAAATCGTAAGATCTATCTAAAATCTCTTTCGTTGAACGATAATTTTTTGTAAGTACTACGGTTTTTGTTTCTGGAAAGTGTGTCCGAAATTGAATCATGTTTGAAATTGCAGCACCTCTCCATCTATAAATTGCCTGATCATCATCTCCAACAACAGTAATATTTTTACGTTTTCCTGCCAGTGTAATTGCTAGTATATTTTGAGCATAATTTGTGTCCTGAAATTCATCAATCAATATATATGTAAATTGTTCTTGATATCTCTTTAAAACATTAGGGCGCTCTCTAAACAGCTTCAGTGAATATGATATAAGATCCGCATAATCAAACATTCCTTCTTTTAATTTCATTTGCTCATACAAAACAAACGCATTTGCTAATTCTTTATATTTTTCCAGTTCTTCTTTTTCTCCTTGAATATCTAACTGTTCATTCTTTATTTTTTTTTCAATCCAATGCACATATTGTTCAGGTGTAACATCCTCATCTTTAAGCCTAGAAAAATGATTAATCATACCATCAATAAACTTATTTGGATTTCCTAAAGGACGAAAGTAATTTAGATTAAATTTAAATAAATGAGTACGGAAAAAAAGAATTGTTTCAGCTTCATTCATTAACCGATACCCAGGGTTTATACCAATATGAACTCCTTCTTGTTTTAATAGTCGGTCACAAAAAGCATGAAACGTAGAAATCCACATTTGTGTTATTCCATAGGGCATGGCTTGATCTACTCGTTCTTCCATTTCTCTACTCGCTTTTTCTGTAAAGGTAAGAGCAAGAATTTCTGAAGGAGTAGCAAGCTTAGCACTTATTAAATGTTTTATACGTTCGGTAACAACAGTAGTCTTACCAGTTCCAGCACCAGCAACAATCAATAACGGACCTTCTCCAAACGTAATTGCAGCGATTTGTTCTTCATTAAATTTATTGTTTAGTGATTTCATGACGTAGACCGATTATAATCTTCTTATACCATATGAACCAACCATTATCTTTACATGATATAAACCAAGATATTCGAGACAAAGTAAACTCTCAAGAATATCAAAAACAACACATTGAAGGTGTAGAAATCTTTCATTTACACAAACATCTTACTGAGGATGGATCATTTACTGAAATATTAAGAATTAACGATTCAGGTGCATTAGCACTAGTACCTGATATGAAGATAGCCCAGATTAATAGATCTATTATGCTTCCTTCTTCTGTTAAAGCATGGCATTTACATTTCAATCAAGATGAAGTCTGGAATGTTAGTGGTGATTCACACTTACTACTTGGATTGTGGGACGTAAGAGAACATTCAACAACAAAAAATGTTTCTGTAAAAATTCCTTTAGATTCAACCACACTCGTATATATTCCCAGAGGTGTAGCTCACGGTGCTGCAAATATTAGTGGCAATAACGCAGAAATTCTGTATTTTGTTTCTAATCAATATAATCCAGAACAACTTGATGAAAAAAGACTTCCGTGGGACAGCTTAGGGAAAGACTTCTGGGAAGCAAAAAAAGAATAGGTTATTTTTCTCCATCAGTTAATTGATTTGTTTTACTCAATTTTTGACCAATCTGTTCTATAGTCTGTGAAACAGTAGATGTATTATTATACGCGTTCGTAACATGTTTCGTTAATGTAAAATATTGTTCCGTAAGTTTTACATAATCACCGGAAATAGCTCGTAACAACTTAATAACATCCTGAGTTTTCTTTTCAATTTCTTTTCCTTGAAAACTAACAAGTAATACTTGAAGGTGTGCATATAATGTATTTGGTGACACTGGATATATCCTGTGTTTTCTTGCTGTTGTCATTAAACTTGGATCAGTAACGATTTCGTAATACACCGCTTCTGAGGGAATATACATGAGAGCAAAATCGAGTGTTCCTTCATCAGGTAAAATGTATTTATTAGCAATATCTGTTACATGTTTTTTTACGTCACTTGCAAATTCTTTCTTTGCCCGCATCCTCTCAGCTTCTAATTCTGCGGAATGCATTGCAATATAATTTGACATTGGAAATTTAGCATCAATAGGGAGTATACCAGCATCTGTTTTTATAGCAGCATCAACTTTTACTCCAGTCTTAAAGGCATATTGTAAGTGAAACGATTGTTTAGGAAATAATTGTGCAATCATATCAGCCAATACTTCTTCACCTAAACCACCACGTAGCTTAGGGGATTGTAGAAAAGCCTGAAGATCTTTAATACCACGACCCACTTCAGATAATTCACCCATATTTTTTTTGAGTTCGCCAATAACATGAGCGGCTGAATCTAATCGTTCATTTAATTGTTTAGAGTTAGTTACTAATACACGATTTGTCTCAGCTGTAGAACCACGAAGAGTACTTTGTAGAGCTTCATTAGTTCGATCGAGAGAAGTCTGCATTGTTTTAAGCCATTCAACTAATGCAGCTTGATCATTTCCTTGTGATTGTTTTCTACTAACTAAATAACCAATTATTGCAAAACCAATAAGGATACCAGAAAGAAGAATAAGGGTATCTGCTTGCATATAGGTACTATACCACGAAGATCAAGTTAAACTGCAAAATAGTACTCCACAAATTCTTGATATATACTGATACTATCGTTATTCTTATGAATCCTATAATACCAAGACATCAGTTTTACAAATTCACCTTCAATCTAAACTCATTTTTAGCTGGATTTATTGGATTATCGATTTCAGCTTGGTATTTCAATACCATTTCACCAAAACAGGGGAGTGTAATCATTCTGTTAGGAATTACTTTAATCGCATTTACCGTATGGACAATATTATTTTCGTTTCTAAATAATGTGCGACGTTCATCGCTCCTTACTCTCGGTGTTGCTCTTTTTTTAAGTCTCAGAGTTCTCAAGTTGTATGACATTTTATATTACTTAATCATGTTTGCTTTTTTAATTACCTTGAATTTTGCATTAAGAAAACAACGGACGTTTTAATCACTCCTTATCACAATTCTCTTTTTACTGTAAAATCGCTCTATGTTAAATAAATTCTATATTACGACAGCTATTCCATATGTGAACGCAAAACCTCATATTGGTCATGCACTAGAGTTTGTTCAGGCCGATACCATAGCTCGATATCAAAAATTATTAGGAAAAGAGGTAACCCTTCTCTCAGGAGGGGATGAAAACGCTCTAAAGAATGTACAGGCTGCTGAAACAGTTGGTAAAGATGTCCAGACTTTTATAGACGAAAATAGTCAAAGTTTTAAGGAACTCGCAGTTAAACTATCAGTACAATTTGACATTTTCCAAAAAGGTTCTGATAAAAAACATCACTACCCTTCAAGTCAAAAATTATGGCAATTATGCGATAAAGCTGGTGATATATACAAAAAATCATACGAAGGTTTGTATTGTTTAGGCTGTGAAGCTTTTTATACAGAAGATGAATTAAACGAGAATGGGGAATGCTTCGAACACCCTGGTAAAAAACTACAAATGATTAAAGAAGAAAATTATTTTTTTAAACTCAAAAAATATGAATCAGAAATTGTACGACGTCTTGAATCAAAGGAAATCAACATTATTCCAGAGTTCAGAAAAAACGAAGTATTATCGTTTCTTAAACAAGGACTTCAAGACATAAGTATTTCAAGGTCTAATGAACGAGCAAAAAATTGGGGTGTCCCAGTACCAGATGATCCAAATCAAAGAATTTATGTTTGGTTTGACGCGCTGAATATATACCAAAGTGGCATTGGGTTTGGATGGGATGAATCTTCCTATAATAAATGGTGGCCAGCAGATGTTCATGTAATTGGGAAAGGAATATCCAGATTTCATGCAGTATATTGGATAGCTTTTTTATTATCAGCTCAGCTTGAATTACCTCGTTCAATTTTTATTCATGGATATTTTACCGTAAATGGACAAAAAATGAGCAAAACCCTCGGAAATGTCATCGATCCCCTCCTTCTCATTAATTACTATGGGATAGATCCTCTGCGCTATTATTTTCTTCGTGAAATCCCCGCATATAATGACGGTGATTTCACAGAGGACAGACTGAAAGAAATTTATAATGCAGATCTGGCAAATGGATTAGGTAATCTTGTATCTAGAATTGCAAAATTAGCATCTACTATTTCTGTACCCTACTCTTCTATTGAATTTGAAGCTATCCAACCATCTGAATATAAAAAAGCCATGCAAGAATTTCGTTTTCATGATGCGTTAATAATCATCTGGAAACAGATTAAAGAACTAGATATCTATGTTAACAACAAGGAACCGTGGAAACTTAAAGGAAAAGATTTTGAAACAGTCATTATCCATTGTGTAACTCAAATTCGAATTATTGCAGTACTTTTACAACCATTTCTGCCAAATACAGCAGAGGCCATACTAAAACAATATAATTCTGAAAATATACAGCCTAATACTCCCCTCTTTCCGAGGTTAACGTAATATGTTTATTGATACTCATTGTCATTTAACATTTCCTGAATTTGACATAGATAGAAATGAACTCATAGGAAATGCAAAAAAAGCAAAAGTTAAATATTTTATAGTTCCAGGTATAGATCTCCTTTCATCAAAACAATCTATCGAACTAGCAATGAAACATCCTTCCTGTATTCGATCATCGATAGGATTTCATCCGTATGAAGCTCAAGACAATCCAGATAGCACAAAACTTCAGCCACTCATAAATGAATTTGTCGTAGCAATTGGTGAATGCGGATTAGATTACCACATGTATAAAGGGGAAGAAGCAATAAGCAAAAAAACAAATCAAATACGAATATTCAGAGATCAAATTGAAATAGCTATAGCTCATTCTTTACCGCTTATTATGCATTGTAGAGATGCATTTGATGATTTTTTTGATACATTGGATAACTATGCAGGACAAATAACTGGTGTAATTCATTGTTTTTCTGGGGGCTTACAAGATATACGAGCTGCTCTATCAAGAAATTTATATATGGGAATAGATGGTAACCTTACCTATTCTAAATATCTACAAGAAATAGTACCTTCTATACCATTACCATCACTCCTACTTGAAACTGATAGTCCCTATTTAACTCCCCTACCAAATAGAGGTAAACGCAATGAACCAAAATATCTAACCTACACTGCAAAAAAAGCTGCTACTTTATTCAATGTTTCTGTAAACGAAATCGCACTTCAAACGACAGCGAATGCAAAAAATCTCTTTCATCTTCCCATATAAATAGGTATTCCCTCTACTTTCAACCACAAAATACAGGTATGATAATACTATCTCTGTTATACTTACAACCTGATGCAGCTACAAAGTAATTGATGATTGTTAATCATTGTAAAATAGTAACCTTATGCGAAGAATTGTTACAAGATATCCAGAAAAAACAAGACGATTAATAGAAATTCTTATTCCTTTAACTTCATGGATTATTATTACAATGCCATTTTGGCTTTCTTTTTGGAATCCTGTTGCTATGGGATACATATTAATCACTTTCAACGTTTATTGGTTTTATAAATCATTAACACTCGCGATTAGTGCCATTAAGTCCTTTATAACTTTACAGGCTCATATTAAAGTTGATTGGTTAGCTCAAATCAAACATCACCCCGATTTTAATAAAATACATCACATAATTATTATTCCCGAATATAAAGAACCAATTCACATACTAAAAAGAACAATAGAAAATTTATTAACTACAGATTTTCCTAAAGAAAAAATCACTTTAGTATTGGCAACAGAAAGCAAAGATACTGAAGCAACAGAAACTGGAAATGTTCTTTCTCATGTATTCAAAGATAAGGTCGGTCATTTTCTTATTACTACCCACACACTATTACCCGGTGAAGTAGCAGGAAAATCATCTAATATGGCAGCCGCAGCAGAAATCATAGAAAAAAAACTGGAAGAATGGAATATTCCGATCGAATGGACTACAGTCACATCTTGTGACGCCGATGCACTAATTCATCCAAAATATTTATCTTGTGTTACACAGAAATTTCTCACAAATAAAGACAAATTCGAAACATTTTATCAAGGTGCCATAATGTTTTATTCAAACATTTGGCGGATACCTCTCCCTAATCGTTTTCTAAATATTCTCAATAGTATCTGGAATTTAGCATCACTATCACAACCTTCAAGACTCATTAATTTTTCAACCTATACTCTCCCTTTTAAAACAGCTAAAGATGCTGGATATTGGGGTAAAGATGTTATACCAGAAGATTACCATATGTTTTTTAGAGTATATTTTAATAAGGGTGAGAAAGTTAAAACTCAGCCTATTTTTTTACCAATACTTGTTGATGCTGCCGAAAGCAAGGGATTTTTTAGAACTATGGTAAATCAGTACGAACAATCTAAACGTTGGGCATGGGGAGTTTCCGATATACCTTTTGTAGTGAAAGGTATGATTATACATTCAAACATTGCTTTGATAGATAGAGTTATTCGCTTGTTAAAATTACTTGAACATCATATTTTCTGGCCAGCTAACTGGTTTTTACTAACTATAGGAGGAATCGTGCCGGGATTGGTAAATCCAAACTTTGCAAGAACAAGTTTCGGATTTCAACTTGCCCAGTTATCTTCAGGAATATTAACACTTTCTACAATTGTACTTTTGGTTGTCTTTTATATAGATTGGAAATTAAAACCACCAAAACCTGAACATATACGGAATTGGACGCTACCGTTTTTATATTTACAGTGGTTTACTCTTCCTATTATTTCATTTTTCCTTGCAGCTCTCCCTGGGTTGGATGCACATACTCGTTTGCTTTTAGGTAAACGACTAGAGTATCGAGTAACAGAAAAGGTATAATACAATTGAATCAGTATTAATTTTCAACTATGTTAGATTTTATTATTAATCACTCTCCAATTTATTACTTAGTACAAAGCTTATGGAGAGATGAAGCATTTTCAGTGTTAATTGCAGAGCGTCCGATTGCTTCATTCCTTGGCTCCTTAAATTTTGAGCCACCAATTTATTATGTTCTCCTTCATATTTGGGTAAGAATATTCGGAACCAGTGAAATTTCAGTACGTTCACTTTCGTTTGTGGGATTTGTTTTAGCTACAATTGTTGTAATTTTTTGGGCTGAACAGTTATTTAAAAAACATTGGTTGTCATGGATGACACCGGTGCTTTTTTTCTTTAATCCCATGTTACTGTATTACGCCTTTGAGGTAAGAGCCTATGGGTGGTTTATGTTTTTTTCAACACTTTCTCTGTTTGCCTATACATCAAAAAAATATAAGTTATTGTTTATTGCAAATGTTTTAGCCTTTTACACCCACTCCTATGCTATTTTTATTCCTTTTGTGCAATTAGCCCATTATCTTATGATAAATGTAAAAACAAAACACTTTTTTACATTTAAACAACTCTATACTAGTCCAATTATTAGAATGCTGATTGGATATTCGCTAGTCATCGCTCCATGGACCTTTGTTATTGCTCAAGAAGCTTTAAAAGGTAGACCAACATGGTATTATCCAGTAGATCTTCAGTTAGTATTTGCAGTATTAGGAAATATGTTTGTAGGGTACGATGGCACACCGGGAGGAATGTGGAAATATACCTCAATTCTATCAGTATTGTTACTTATACTTTTTTTAATAGGAATCAGGCAAAAACAATATCGATTTAATACTTCTTATTTACTACTTGCTGTTCTATTACCACTTTGTATAGTCATTGGCGTATCATTCCACAAACCCTTATTTGTAAATAGATATTTAATTTATGTCACAATCGCACAAGTTATACTTATTGCATATAGTATTTATCAAATGAACTCCAAAATAATACAAAAGGGAATTCTGGTGGGTTTAATTATGTTATACCTTTTTGTAAATACTCAGTTCCCATTAAAAAAAGCCAAGTTAGATATCCGATCAACTTTACAAATAGCAAATTCTTTACGAGGACCCAAAGACCTTTTATATGTTTCTAGTCCTCTCATTTTTTTCGAGGCAATCTACTATACAAAAGATCGTCAACATGTATATCTATACAATCCAGAGAATAATACCTTCCCCTGGTATATAGGTGAAAGTGCGTTTGATGTAAAACAGATGACCAATGTGTATCCTGAATACCCCTCTAGAGCAGTTATTGTTGGAGAAGATAACTCTATAACAATTGCATATCGTACTACTCAAAACCCAATACCGATCACTGAAACTATACAGTCATCTCCTTCGGATTCAACACAATAACCATGATTGCAAAAATCAAAAAAACGATTTCAGCAATAAGAAAACGAATAGAAATACTAACAACCTCACCAATTATGAGAGTAGTAGTGATACTTCCTCCTGTTTTAATTCTGATCATGACTATATTGATTGTTATGTATCTATCTCAATTGCCTCCCAAATTACCCTTCTTTTATTCACGACCATGGGGAGAAGAACAATTAGTAAAACCGATATATCTCTTTATGCTTCCAATAAGTGCTCTTTTTTGGTATGTAAGTTCAATCTTGCTTATACATGTACAAACATACCAATATAGAGTATTTGCTCAAATACTATTAATAGCACAAGCGATTTTATCAATCGCTATGATCTATGTTTTAATACGTATTATGCTGTTAGTAACCTGATATGTATATACTTTATGCATTTCTTCTTTCATCATTAATTACTCTGCTATTTACTCCTCTTGCTATTATTGTTGCAAAAAAATATAAGCTGCTTGATAATCCCAAAACTCGTTATCATCCTGCAAGGACCCACATTGGTACTATCCCAAGAGCGGGTGGACTCTCTATCTGTTTCGGTTTACTTCTAACAATGATGATATTCCTTCCATGGAACACGATTACGATGAGTCTTATTATCGGGTGTATTATATTAACTATTGTTGGATTATTTGACGACAAAAAAGATGTTTCTCCAAAAATACGATTACTAACAAATGCATTTGTTGTATTCTTAATACTAGCCTCAGGTGTATCAATTCCATATATCACTAATCCCTTTAATGAAGGTGTTATTTATTTAAATACCTGGACCATAACCATAGGAATGTTTACTTTTTCTCCGATCGCTTTTATAGCTGCGTTTATATGGCTTTACTGGACTATGAATGTTGTTGGCTGGTCAGCTGGGGTTGATGGACAACTACCTGGAGTGGTTGTAATAGCGGCAACGGTATTAGGAATACTTTCGTTACGATATAGTGCAATCGATGCGAGCCAAATTCATGTAACAATATTATCTGCTATAGTGGCTGGAAGTTTTTTAGGCTTTCTTCCATGGAATTTTTATCCACAAAAAATAATGCCAGGATATAGTGGAAAAACGCTTGCCGGATTTTTACTTGGAATCTTAGGAATATTATCTTACGCAAAATTAGGAACTGCTCTCTTAGTACTCGGTATTCCTATGATTGATGCTTTATTTACACTGAGTAGACGGTTGTTATTAGGTAAGTCTCCTATTTGGGCAGATAGGGGCCACCTTCATCATCATTTACTAAACCTCGGATGGAGTAAAAGAACTATCGCCTTGTTCTACTATAGCATCTCGGCTATACTTGGCCTTGTAGCACTTACCGTTTCATCAAAAGAAAAAATCGTTTTTTTTCTGATTTTAGCTTTTGTCTTAGGTGCTTTTCTTATATGGGTAAATTGGGCATGGCAATCCTTAAAGCAGCCAGACCAAGACAATGGCTGAAAAACTTTGCACTATTCTCCACTATTTTTTTTACTGGACATTTATTTGAATTTACTCCAATTATTCAGACACTTTCTGCTTTTGCAGCATTTTGTTTTTTAGCTTCATCGAATTATATTTTTAATGATATTCTCGATATACATCGAGATAGAAAACATCCTTTCAAAAAATTTAGACCTATTGCAAGCGGTGCTCTTCCAATATCAATGGCATGGGTTACTTCTATTATTTTTCTCTTAATTGGACTAGGCATCAGTGCATCCTTAGGTCAAATGTTTTTTATAATGGCTGCACTTTTTTCTATTCTAGAATATTCATATTCATTATACTTAAAACATATTAGTGTTATCGATATTTTAACTATTACACTCGCATATTTTCTTCGAGTATACGCGGGAGAAGCTGCTACCGGTTATCATATTTCTATATGGCTTGCACTTGCTGTTTTATGTTTAGCACTGTTTCTAGCAATTGGAAAACGACGTGCAGAACTAACACTGATACAAGGATTTGAAGGGATTATTCCTCGTGATACTAGAGAGACGTTATCCAATTACTCAGAAAAATTACTGGATACATATACTGCTATGTTTGCGAACTCTACCTTTTTATCGTATGCCATGTTTACATTTGTTACGCAAACCTCTCATAGGGGATTTCTATTCACAACTAGCTCAGATTTTGGGATTGAAGTACCTGATAGAAAATGGATGATGTTAACGATTCCTTTTGTACTATATGGAATAATGCGCTATATGCAATTAATTTATGAAGGGAAGGGTGAATCTCCAGAAAAACTTGTAACTTCAGATACACCGTTACTAATTACTATAGTTTTGTGGGCTTGTAGCACATTCACGATCTTATACATTATTGGTGGTTAATGTTTCTTAAGCGCTATTCGATTTCTTCTGCATACTGAGAACTAATCCATCCTTGTTGTTGTTCAAATGTAATCTGATACCATGTCCCTTGTGTAGATACTACATCATACTCTTGACCAGGAGTTGCTCTCCCGATTTCTGCAGAAGCAGTCGTTGGTTCTTTTCTTACTCTCAAAAACCCTACAGGAGTATCCGTAATCCGTACTCTCGATGGAGTTTCTGATGTTGATGGTATTGTTGGTTTAATGGTTGGCTTAATGGTAGGTTTTATAGCTGGTGTTGATTGAGCTACCTGTTGTGAAGGTGTTGGTTGTATAGAGGACGATGGTGTTGATTCTTGAATTTCAAATAACGTTGGTGAAGCAATTTGACTTGGAGATAATGCAAGAGAAGCAGAAATAATAGCTTTATATCCAGATGTTAATTTTACTTTGACAGTTCTTGGTTCAAATCCAGGCGAGTTAATAACAACAGCATGATCTCCTTCAGATATATCAATTAAAGAGAGAGGTGTAACGCCTCTAGCCTGATCATCTATTATGACATTTGCTCCATCTGGAACTGATATTATTGAAAGTTCTGCTTTATTACTGGTAGTCTTCTCTAACCAAAGTTGTTCTCCAGCAGACGTTAACTCTGATTCAGATAAATCTCGATTAATATATGTTAATGTGTTTCCTCCTATTTTCACCCTTCCCTGCCAGGATGTTAAAGGCACTGTTGAAGTTTCTGGTACCAATCGAATTGAATATTCGCCAACATCTACTTTCTGTTCAAGTGGAGTTTTACCAATATCTCTATTTTCTAACAACACTCTTGCAGCTGTATTACTGGAAACTTTCAATACACCTTGTCTATTGCTTCTTCCTAAAACAATATACCGTATACTTAGTACTAAAATTACAATTAAAACGATAAAAATAACAAAAAAAACTATTTTACGCCTCATGATACTGTTAATGGTAACATCGATATCTACTTCATTCAATGTATATCCACTATAATAAGGATACAATATAAACTATTCATATTATGGAATTGTGGCAAGCAATACTACTGGGGTTAATTGAAGGAATTACAGAATTCCTCCCAATTTCTTCAACCGGACATATAATTTTAACAAGTCACATTTTAGGACTAAAACACACACTATTCTTATCATCATTTGAAATTATTATTCAATTAGGTGCAATATTGGCAGTACTTCTTTATTATAGTAAGAGACTATTACTCAACGTAAAAACAGCAATATTCCTCATCATATCGTTTACACCTACAGCTTTGGTAGGGATTATACTTTATAGACCCATTAAGCAGATACTATTAGGTAACGTACCAATCACTATTACGTCTCTAATAGTAGGTGGAGTGTTATTTTGGATGCTAGAGATTTATATTAAAAACAAAAATAATACGTATCAGATTAAAGATATGAAACCTATTCAAGCATTCATTATTGGTATTGGCCAGTCAGTTTCAATTATTCCGGGAGTTTCTCGTTCAGCAGCTTCAATGTTTACGGGTATGCTTACCGGTCTTACAAGAAAAGAAGCAGTTGAATATTCTTTTCTACTTGCAATTCCAACCATACTTGCCGCAAGTGGTTATGACCTCATTAAAATGTCGTATCAGTTTTCTAGAAATGAATACATGTTGTTATTTGCAGGGTTATTTACAGCATTCATATCATCACTAATTACCCTTCAATGGTTTTTACGCTTTATTAGCACTCACTCATTCATTCCCTTTGCTATCTATAGAATAGTATTAGGATTGATCTTTATATTAGTGTGGTTACTCTAATTAAGATCCAACTGCATAGAGAATATCTCCTTTTTTAACCCAACCTCCTTTATGTCGCCATAAAAACGTCCCATTCCCCGTAGAAGAAATCCTACTATTACGAGTAGAAAGTAAAGACGAAAAAACCCCCAGGATATCATTTTTCTGTATATAGCTATCTTTCTGATACAATTGCCATATTCCATATTCTGGAGCAGTATAATAATGAATTTTTGTTAATAACTTTTCACTAGTGATTGTTTGTTGACCCCAATTATTTATTAATGCATTAACCCAGCGAATATGCTCATTAACATCAATATCTTCTGCAGTACCTAGCTGACCACATTCTAAAACAAGATAGACGATTCTGTCTTGCGCTATAGTTTTTACTTTTTCCCAAGGTGCAAAAACTTTTGTTACTGACTGGATAGAATGCAATAAATGAATCGCCTTCTGTTGTAGTACTTTATCACCATAAGGAAATGCCCAAATGAATGGTGACAATTCTTCAGCATTACTGCCACCATGTAAATCCAACCACAGATCTATCTGATTGTTAATACTATTAAATATATGAAATATTATTTTCTCTGAGTGAGTTCCTTCTTTCTTTCCTGGATAAATATGTTTGAGAAATTTATTATCTAGAGGATTGTAACTCAATCCAACAGCATGACCATGGATGTTTACTCTCGGGAATATAATCCTCCTACCTTTCCAGGTGTCATCATCAAGGAACTGTTTACTTAACCGCCAAGCCGCTTCTTGTCCAGCATATTCATCTCCATCCATCCCAGCTGTAATAAGAATTACTGGTCCATCGCCTCGCTGAATATCTACATACGGAAGTTCAACAGTGTTATCGATATGTAAGACACGTACTTCCGTAATAGGCACATTAATCATATGGTTTTATACAGGTAAAGATTACTTATAAGAATCTAACTACAGTATATCTCTACGATGTATAATAGAGAATCTACTCATGAATAACGATAAAGATAACATCATAGAACAAACAAAACTGGACCTGCTGGATGACTTAGAATTGGTAGAATATCTTCTCAAAGATCGTCAGCAAATTCTCGAAACGAAAAAAAATATACTTAGTAGTACTATTCATACTAAAGAACTTCTTACTCTGATACTAACCCACCTTAATACAATTAATAATGAATCAAAAAAACTAAGTATCTCTATTACTAATGCACAATCCCAGGCTGAATTATACGCAGCTTGTGATCAAGTAGGTATTCTCTATAATCAAATACGACAGCAGATGAGTTCTATTGCTACATTAGCATTAGCAACTGATTGGCAATCACCTTCATTTTCAGCTTCTCTTACCCAACAAGCAGGTTCACAAGAAGGCATGATTTATCAGTCAATTAACGATTATAAGAGAGACCAGCATCATGATGCAAAAAATTACGAAAAAAAATTCAGGAAACAATATATCCGCTACCCTTTTATAAATCCGGTAAGAATTTTTGCTGTTAATTCTGGTATGGCTGCATTAACTACAATTATTAGTTTTCTGATAGGTCAAGATATTACAAAAAATAGATCAATCGTTGTTGGAGCTCATTCATATTTTGAAAATAAAATACTGTTAAAGCGTTTTTTTCTCTCTCAATATAAAGAAGTCAGTGAATATGATCTTGAACGTATTAAAGAAATCGCTCTAAAAGAGAAGCCAGCAGTATGGTTTTTTGATTCTCTATGTAACGATCAAACGGTACTTATTCCACCACTTAATCAAATAATCCCACTCCTTCATAGTATTAAAAATTATCATCCTTACATTGTGGTCGACAATACAGGTTTATCTATAACATATCAACCATTTTCAAACATCTCTTTTACTCCTAAGCAACTTATTGTATGGGAATCACTACTTAAGCACCATCAATTCGGCTTAGATCGAGTAAATGGAGGAATTATTTATGCCTCATGTACAAATGCATCTGAATTATACACGTATCGTGACCATGGAGGCACAAATATTTCCGATTTACAAGTGTTATCTCTACCCACACCAAATAAAAAAATACTCTTAAAAAGACTGCAGCGACATCAAAGAAACCATATGCTGTTAGTAAATTCATTACATACTCTACTTAATAATCTTCCAAATTTATCAGTAGATTCTGTAATATCCCCTCATTTACAAGATCTCACGCAAACTTCTTATAAAGGAACGGTTTGTACCCTACAATTCACCCCACCTTATAGATCTGTAAAGGGATACAACCGGTTCCTTAATACTATTTTATCAACTGCTAAACAGCACAATGTTAATATCGTTGCTGGTACAAGTTTTGGATTACCTACAACCCGGATTTATATTCCTGCTTCAAGAAAAGGACAAGGTATACCTTTTTTTCGTATCGCTGTAGGAACAGAACCCTATCTGATCGCTAATACAGTAAGCCACGTATTTAAAGAAGTAATTTCGAATTATACATAATTCTTCTCTTTTCTTGACTTCAATTCTTACTATCAAGTATTCTCCCTAGGCACATGGTATTATATTTACATTTATTCTTATTATTCCTCCTTCAAAGCATACTTATTATTACACGTCCAATTTACTTCTATCCCGAAATGTATTTACTTCCCTGGATAACATCATTTGGGAATATCCCGTATGTTAATTTCCTAGATCATCATGGATTTTTACTCAATATAATATTGGCACCTTTCTCAAGAGACCAGAGTTTTACGGCATTGCAAATAATTTTTCTTTTTTTTCAAACAGTAAATCTCGTTTGTATACTCTATATTCTAAAAGCATTCCTGCCCCGGATTATTAGTATTCTTTTTGGACTATTTTACATAACATTAAATTTCTTCTTCGTTGAAAATATCTTATGGTATGAAACAATTATTACCTCATGTTTTTTGCTCATCTATATTGCTATCCGTATAAATCATTCTTTCAAACGAAATATTCTTATTGGTCTCATTACCGCTACAGCAAGTTTTATAAAACCAAATGCATTACTTATTATCTTGCCTTTACTCGTTTTAAAAAAATCAATGTATATACTAATAACAATTTTCCTGTTATGGATATTTGTGATACTGTTCTATATCTCTATCGGAGGATTTGATTCATTCTATTTAGGACTCTTTACCTACAATAAATATTTATTCGAAGAATATTCTGGGTTACCACTTTCCCATGTAAAATTTTATCTCGTTCTTCTCATAACTCTTATACTCGGGGTTTGTTTAACAAACTGGAATAACAAAACAAAATATGTATTCTATTCACTCTCATTTTTATTTATATCACTTATTTTTTTAGGAATGGGTTACGGAAAAGAACATATGGTACCTTTAAGCACGTTTTATGTTATTACTTTGGCTCATCTTTGGTCCATGAGCACTTCATATAAAAAACACTTATTACTTTGTATTATTCTACTTACCTTTCTTCTGTCAGCATTTCAAGTCAAAAGAACATACAGTAGTCTTACGAATAGACCTAGTGTTCAACATGCTCCCTACACCCAACAAGTTTCACATCTTCTTAAACCATATGTACATGATATGCCATCTTTGTTTGTAATCAGTCATCAAGTTGAACATTATTACCAATATTATTACTTTGATATTCTTCCACAAACGCAGTATCCAATCGCATTTCCTCTTATCGAAAATATTCTGCCGGATTATGAAAAAACTGTTGTGCATGAACTACAATCGAAACATATAGTCTATATTTTAATCGAGCATTCTAAGTACAATACGTATCTTACTCGATGGCCTCATCTAATGAGATATATCCAACTATATTATTCTCCGGTGCTCATACAACCCACATTTACGTTATACAAACTGAATTAATTAATTATTCGAGGCATATCTCCTAACACATACAACACTTTTCTTGCCATTTTTATCCTATGGGCTGATTTTAATACTGATTGCTGCATCGTGCTTTTTGTAGTTATAGCGTCCCACTGCGCACTCATTGAGCTAGTAAATTCTTGTTCAGCTTCTTTTAAACTATTAAATATAGCTTTTGAGTTTACTTTTTTATATTTACTTCTGTAACTATTGTTCTTCATATTAATTACGCAGAAACGCCTCACTATTGTGAGGTGTGTCTGCATCATTCTAAAAGTAAATTAAACACTAAGAGAATCGTAAACATCTTTTGAAACAAAGCGAGTTAACGATCGACCATCTTGTGTTTTTCCTTTAACAGCGTACCGTACTTGACCTCTACTGTTATATTCTTGTTTTTCAGTTACTTCAGTCTCTACATTTTGTCTTGTTTTTACATCATAAAATTTCATTTTCATGCTCAACTCACCTCCCTTCAATACATTCTTGCTTATCGTTCAAATGCTCAATTTAATTTGAGCGTAGATACTCCGATCCTAGGGGAAAAACGCATACCTTGTCAACCGATGATATACTATGGGTATGGAAAAGCCCGTTAAGCCATTCTATCTACTTTTAATTCCCTTTATTTTAACAGTTGTTCTTTCCCTAACATTGCAATCTACAGTTATTAACAATCAACAGCAATATGTTAATTGGCTCACCTCTTTTGGCCCCTGGTTTATTGTTGTCTATATCATTATTCAAATTCTAGGAATTATCATAGCGCCGATTGGAGGATTTTTTATTCAGGTCGGTTTATTTGCAATTCTACCTCCAATACAAGCCCTTTTTCTTATTTATGCAGTTACAACCCCAGCATTTTTTATAAATTTTTATTTAGCAAGAAAATATGGAAAGCCAATCGTTACCAAATTGATAGGAGAACACGCAATGCATACTGTCAATACCTACGTAGAAGAGATTGGTCCAATTATGCTTGTCGTGATAAAGCTTTTTCAGGGAGGAGTATTTGATTATGTATCATATGCGGCAGGTCTTACAAATCTAAAATCAACTGTCTTTTTTCTTGTTAACGTTTTTGGAGGGTTACCAGGAATTCTCGTATCTTACTTTATTTTGACCCGCTTTACTAATTTTACTGTTTCTATTATGGCTTTAATTTTTATAAGTTATATTACATTCGGTTTATCTATGGTAGTTATACATGTTAAAAGAAAAAGACAACAAATGCTTTCAAATAAGCCATCTATAGATAAACAACCACAACTCGAAGTATAACGATTAGAATATAATTATGCTCTCTCTATATACGTGTTAGTCTCTGGATCAATAGCAATTACTTCTCCTGATTTAATAAACAAAGGAGCTTGAACTCTTGCTCCTGTTTCAACAGTAACATATTTCATAGCTCCCCCCACTGTGTCTCCCTTTGCTGCGTCTTCAGCTTCAGTAACGAGTAATCTAACTTTTTTAGGTAATCGAATTCCTACTGCCTTCTCATCAAGAATCATAATCTGATAAATATCATTTGCCTTAAGATATCCTGCAAAATCTCCAAGTATTGCTTCCGAAACAGAATATTGCTCGTAGTTTTCATTATCCATAAAAAGATAATTATCACCATCGTGATACAGATATTGCATTTCTCTCGTCATTACATACAGCTCAGTTACACTTTCTCCTGATTTATACGTAAATTCTTGAACTCTACCGGTTTTTAGGGATTTGAGTCTAGTTCTTACAAACGCTGAACCTTTTCCTGGATTTACATGTTGAAATTCAACGATAGAATGAGGTTCATCTTTAAAAATAATAAACATTCCTTTTTTAAAATCTGCAGTCGTTATTGTTGCCATAGAGCCCTATTATACGAAAAAAAACACTAATTTTCTATTGTGAATAATTCCTCAGCTGGGAAAAACAGTGTATCTCGTATATCCGTCGTATCAGCAAATAACATTATTAACCGATCTACGCCAATTGCTATACCGCTACAGTCAGGCAACCCTTCTTTTAACGAGTTAATAAAATCATGATCATAATCATAATGAGTCTTTCCCATCCTTTTGATTTCTTTTAATTCTTGAATAAAGCGTTGTTCCTGTTCTTGGGGATCAGAAAGTTCGCTATAACAATCACCTAACTCGAGTCCTTCTATATAAAACTCAAAACGTTCTGCATATCGAGGATCACTTACTTTTCTACGTGACAATGCTGCGAGACTTCCGGGAAATTCATAAAGAATTGTCGGCCTTCCTCGTCCTAAATTTGGCTCTACTTCGTTTAAAAAGATTTGGTTATACACTTCTTCCCAGGTGTTACTTGAGAGCACTTGATACCCTTTCTTTTTTGCAATTTCAAACGCTTTCTTCTCATCAAGAAATTCATCAAAATTAACTTGTGCATATAAAGAAAAAGCTTCTTTCATTGTTAAACGTTCCCATGGATGTTGTATGTCAATGGTCTTGCCTTGATATTCAAGAGGTTTATCTCCATAAATTGTTGAATGAATAGCTCTTATGAGCTCCTCACAATCTCGCATAATATCCGTATAATTAACCCCCACTCTATACCACTCGAGTATTGTAAATTCTGGATTATGTGTAGTACTAAACGTTTCCATATTTCTAAAACTTTTTGTAAGTGAATAACAATTTCCAATTCCGGCAACAAGTAATTTTTTTAAGGGTACTTCTGGAGAAGTTGAAAGAAAGCCTTTATATTGGTTCCTTAGTCTATCAAGCAACGTCGTTTCAAAGACTTCCAGATAGGATTCAGCAGGAGGATACGATATAAGTAAAGGCACTTCTACTTCGTGAAACTTTTGTGTATCAAAAAATGCTCTTATTGCCTTTAATACTCTTTCCCGAATGAAGTATTGTTCCCATAATTTAGGATTTTGCTTGAGTTTTTGCCATGTTTTCATATTTACACATTTTATCAGGAAAATAATAATTCGCCTTTTAGTAATTTTTGCGTTACACTTCCATTATCAACGTATGGATGAGTTTCTAAAACAACTATTGCCTCTACTAAGCTCAGCAATCCTTCCAACATTTTTTCCATATCTTACTCAGATAACTCCAACTCCCCTTCCTACCCCTACACCTACTATAGTTATAACAGCTACTCCTACAATTACACCGACACTTGTACCCACCAAAACCCCTACACCAACAATTAACCCAACGCCAACCAACATCCCTACCCCCACTCTACCACCTGTTACTTCTACCCAACTCGATGAATGGTTTACAACATATAGCGCTACATTTAGTGTAGATAGACAAAAATTATGGCAAATCGCAGTATGTGAGTCTAATCTAAGACCACATGCAAAAAATGGAGACTATGGCGGAATGTATCAGTTTTCAACTGGCACCTGGAAATCAACAAGACAACGAATGAATTTAGATTCTAATCCTGAATTACGATTTAATCCGGAAGAAGCAATTAAATCAGCAGCTTTTTTACTATCCACGAGAGGTAATTCGCCTTGGCCAAATTGTAGCAATTAATATTATTCTTGGTTAATAATAATTTCCTGTATTCTTAGATCTTCAGTTGGCTTAGAACGTTCTCCGCTCATACTCATTGTCACTGGAGTAGCAAGCAACATATCAAGCGTCTTTAGACTTGCTGAATCACTAGAATCAATAGAGCCAAAGATGACATAATCTTTAGGTAACGAACTAGAATCATTGTGCATAATAAAGAATTGGCTTCCGTTAGTATTAGGACCTGCGTTAGCCATAGCGATTGTCCCTCGTGTATAGTCTCTTTTCACTTCTTCGTCAGCAAATCTATATCCCGGCCCACCTGTTCCAGTTCCTGTAGGATCTCCACCCTGAATCATGAATCCACTAATTACGCGATGAAATGGGGTATTATTATAAAACCCTTCTTTTGAAAGAAAAATAAAATTATTTACAGTATTTGGAGCTTCAACAGGAAACAAATCAACTATCATATCACCCTTATTTGTCTTAATTACGGCAGTGTAAGACGCATTCACATCAATAGTCATCTCTGGTGGATTATCATATGTTTTTGGTAAATTCATAGTGTTTTGAGCAGTAGTAGTTGATGAATTGCTTTCTGTCGACATTGCCTGTTGGTTCGTTTTCACTGGTTCGCTCTGTTGTCTTCGATATAAAAAGCCTATCCCAACAATTGTACAAATAACAATTAGTACGATAATACTCTTCATAAAAATGTTTGAACTGATGCTTTATCCCGCAATTCTTGTATCCATGTCTGGAATTCTTCACTTACATGCGTATCAATAATAGCATTTCTTGCTTCTTCTCTCAGTTTTGCTGGTTCTGTCGCGATTAACATAGCGCTATTGGACGCTATATACATCTCGATATCTTGATCACTAATCTGCAAATCTTTTGTAAGTATTTTTTGAACGGTTAATTGAAGTTTCAATTGGTTATCGAATTCACTTCTGCTTAACCCTTGTAGTTGTAAAAATTCATCCACAGATAATGTTGATCCAAATGATTGTAATATGTCTTCTCCTCGTTGATTAATTTCTTCCTGTGTAACTGATATGTTTGATTTTTGTGCCTCTTCTGCAATGATTTTTTCGGTTATCATCCCATCTAATGTTTGCTGACCATAACGACTTACTAATACACTATTTAGATTCCATTTAAAAATTGGTTTTCCGTTTACAACTGCTGCAATAAACATTCCACGATTTACTATCAATAATCCAATAAGTCCAAATACTAATATTGCGAAAAATACATACACCCATGTTGGTCTTTTTCGTACAATAGGCTCCTCACTATACGGTAACGACGCTGGCATTTCGTATACTGGTTCATTTATGACTACTTCTTTTTTAGTACTTTTACGAGTTGTTTTTGGGGTTGTTGATGGTTTTATTTTTTTTGCCATAGTTAGTTACATAGAGTATCATAAATAAGACATATTGAGAACATGTAAAGTAATAGCTTAAAAAATAGGATCATTAATATGGCAAAAAAGAAAATAAAAAAAACTGTTAAACAGCAACTCCTTACTCCTGTCTCATTAAGAAGATCAATAAGCTATGTGGCCTTATTTGCCCTGATAAGCAGTATAAACATGTACGCTTTTATGAATCTCCCTAATCAAGAATCGATAAGGGCGGTATCTCAAACAGATTTAATGAATGTATTAGGCGATTCAGTGACTCTTGGATCACAACCAGAAGTACAATATGCATCATTTTATCAGAAACCTGAAATTGCGTATTGGAATGAATTACTAAAGAAAACACCAGATTATAGAGACGCACACCTAATACTCGCTACATACGCTTATAATGATCACAATTGCCAACTAGCACAATCACATCTTTTTTCTGCACGTGCTATTGATCCAACATATCAGTATTCTGATTTAATTAAACCTATTATTGAAGAATGTAATTAGCGGGTAAGATTATTATTCCGGTTTATTGATGATAATCGACTTTAGTCGACTCATCGCTTCAAGAGAATATCTTACTCCTTGTACCCCTACTCCAGAAGCTTTAATGCCCATAAATGGAAAGTGATCTGGTCCTCTTTGTGGTGATCCATTAATTTGAACACTTCCAACTTGCAATTGTTGAGCAACAACTATTCCTGTTCCTTCATCTTTAGTAAATACAGACGCCTGAAGACCATATGCAGAGTTATTCACTCTTTGAATGGCTTCCTGAACATCCGATACTGTAATAAAAGATAATATTGGACCGAATATTTCTTCTGCAACAATGTTCATCTCTGGGCGTACACTTTTTAATATAGACGGTTCCATATACCATCCATTTCTTTTGCCTCCCATTACCAATTCTGCTCCTTGAGACAATGCATTATTAATTGCTTCTTCAGTTTCTTTTGCTGACTCTTCGCTTATTAACGGTCCAACCAATTTGGTTTCGTCTTGTCGTGGGTCTCCTATTTTTATGATCTCTTCCGCTTTTTTCAATACCCTCGGAAGCAACATATCAATCACATCTGATGTTGCTAATACATATTTAACAGCTGTACAACGTTGCCCTGCATATGAAAAAGCTCCTTTCACTAATTCAGTTGCACACTGTTCTAAGTCAGCATCGTTTAAAACAATTGCTCCATTATTACCTCCACATTCAAATAATAAAGGTGTCATTCCTGCTTGCTGTGCAATTGATGTACCCACACCAGTACTTCCAGTGAAAGCAATCATTTGTATAGCTTTATGACTTGAAAGATAATTGCCAATTTGTCTACCTGCACCTGTTATGCAACTTATTAAACCTCCGGGTAAACCAGATTGTTGTATTGCTTTTGTAAGCATAAGACCAACAATGCTCCCTTGTGTTGGAGGCTTAAAAATAACACTATTCCCCATTAATAATGCGGGAGCAATTTTACTAACGGCTAAATTAATTGGATAATTAAACGGAGCTATAGCTAAAACTACCCCATGTGCGACTCTATCAACTAATGCTAACTTCCCTTTCTCAAATCCCGGAAATCTATCACTGTTAATAAATTCTCCGTTTATGGATTGAACTTCTTGACAGTAATAATCAATTAAATCTGCGGTACGCAAAACTTCACTTTTAGATTCTTCTTTAGTTTTTCCTATTTCAACAACTAATTGTTCTATAAAATCCTGTTGATATTTGCGTATCCAATCAGCTGCATAACGCAAATAAACTATTCGTTTATGGAGTGGTTCTGCTTCCCAATCCTTTTGAGCTTTATGAGCTGATTCAAGTATAGAGTCAATCTCCATTTCTGTAAGAGATTGAACATTCCCGAGCACACTTCCATCTACTGGAGATAACACCTTTACTGTTACGGTACTGCTACTTGTCTTCCAATCAAAACCATTAAAATAGCTAAATACTCTCTGCTCTTTATTTGCGAAAATGGGTCCAAAAAAATCTTCATTCATAGATATATCATCTAGTATACAAAATATTCTACACTTTTATAATTGAATGCTTACGATAGTCTTTGTATCCTGACTTCCATATGCAGTCGCTCTATCGAATAATAGTTGATTTCCGTGTTCAGTATTATATTCAAGACTTTCCTCAATATCTTGAAATGTTACCCACTTAGCAATCCCCTCTGAAGCTAGTATATAAAGATCATTCTTTACAAATTCTGTGGATACCATATGAACAGAAACAGTATCTTTTTCTCCCAATACACTTCTTTCATCAAAATTATGTTCATGGGGTGAGTAATTTTTTTGAACAATTCCATTTCGGACATGAAATATTCCAAAATCTCCTACTGTATAGAAAGTCACTTTATACTCACTAATACGACACATTGTTAAAAACGCATACATGTCCAACACCAACCCTAATCTTTTTTTTTCTTTTAACAAAGAAGTGTTAATCGCATGCATACTTCGCTTACTAAAAAGTTCATTGTGCTTCCATATGTAAGGTTTTCTTTTTGCTTGTTTGTAATACCAAACAGCTGTTTTAACGACAAATTCACTCGCAGATTGCGCAATACAACGGACATCACTTGCGAATGCAATAAATTCATCATTAAACAGTTGTACTGCAGTTTTTTGTTTTTGTGGATTGGGATCTTGATATAGAGAAATACCTACACTTTTACGATTAACTGATGGTGTTTTAGGCAGCATATAACTTCATCACCTCATCCCAGTTAACTACCGACCACCACGCTGATACATAATCAGCCCTGACATTTTTGTACTTTAAATAATATGCGTGTTCCCATACGTCCAAACCGAGTATAGGTGTAACCATGCTAGAAATCGGATTGTCCTGATTGGGAGTGTCTATAATTTCAAGTGTATTATTTTCCTTTTTAACAAGCCAGACCCAACCACTGCCAAACCGTCCCAATGCCTTAGCACTAAACTGTTCTTTAAACGTACTAAACTGTCCGAATGTGCTCTTTATAGCATTTAATAGTTCACCACTGGGCTCTGCACTCTCACCGGGGGTCATAAGTGTCCAAAATAAAGAATGATTATAATGACCTCCACCATTATTTCGTACTTTCATACGAATATCTTCTGGTACTTGATCTAAGTTTTTAAGTATTTCTTCTATCGACATTTGAGATAACTGTTCATTACCTTTTATTGCGTCATTTAAATTATTAACGTAAGCAGCATGATGCTTATCGTGATGGATTTTCATCGTTTCTTGATCAATAGCTGGTTCTAGCGCATCATATGAATATGGTAATTCCGGAAGTGTAAACATAATAATTATCCCCCTTTTCTAACTGTATTATTCTCAGAAAACTTCTAAAAACACAACCACAACAATTTTTTAGTTTTTCCCAGACTAGGATATACTACGCATATGGCCAACAACAAAGGAAAGAAAAAGAATATGAAGTCCAATTATTGGTTAAGTATTCTTTCACCGATTAATATATTTGGTAAAAAGAAACATATTAAAAAGAGGCTAGTAATATTCTCCTTGTTTAGTATCATATTTTTTATTATTGCAACTGTAATGTTGTATATAACTATTTTTAAAGATCTACCATCACCTAATAAGTTAGGAAGTTTTGATATACCACTTTCAACAAAAATATACGACCGTAATGGTATTTTACTTTTCGATATTTTTGCAGAAGAAAACAGAACGTATGTCCCGCTCTCTGAAATACCTAAGTACCTACAACAAGCTACAATTGCCATAGAAGATAAAGATTTTTATAGGCATGGAGGGATTAATCCAATAGGAGGAATATTAAGAGCAGCTATTGCAACTATAACAGGTAATCAATTACAAGGAGGTTCTACACTCACTCAACAACTTGTAAAGAGCGCACTACTTTCTCCAGAACGAACTGTTCGAAGAAAACTACGAGAAATAATTCTCGCACTTTGGGTAGAGGCCTCATATCCAAAAGATAAAATTCTAGAACTGTATCTTAATCAAGTCCCCTACGGAGGGACAGCGTGGGGGGTAGAAGCTGCAGCAGATAGATACTTCAACAAACATGTAAACCAGTTAACACTAGCTGAAGCGAGTTTGCTTGCAGGCTTGCCACAAGCGCCTTCGCTGTACTCTCCTACTGGCGCTAGACCAGAATTATCAAAAGAGCGTCAAAAAAACGTACTTCGTAGAATGATAGAAGATGGATATATCACACAACAGGAAGCTGATGCAGCCTTTGAACAAGAGCTAATATTTAAACAAGACGAAAATATAAAAGCCCCGCATTTCGTAATGTACGTAAAACAACAGTTAGAAGCCAAATATGGCGAAGCACTGGTTGAACGAGGAGGACTTAAGGTTACTACTACGCTTGATTTAACAATACAAGATTTTGCACAAGCATCTGTTTCTGCAGAAATTACAAAGCTAAAAAATTTACGAGTGGGAAATGCTGCAGCCTTAATTACTAAACCTGCAACAGGAGAAATATTAGCAATGGTTGGAAGCGTTGATTACTTTGCAACCCCGTCTGGAAACTATAATGTTACTACAGCTCTTAGACAACCCGGTTCTTCTATAAAACCAGTAACCTATGCAATTGGTTTAGAAAATCAAAAAGTGAACGCCGCTACGATGATACTGGACATTCCAACATGTTTTGGTAGTAATTCTCAACAACCATCATATTGTCCAAAAAACTATGATGGACAATTTAGAGGTCCAGTCCAATTACGATTTGCCCTGGGTAATTCTTTAAATATTCCTGCCGTAAAAATGATGAAACTTATTGGTTTGGAGACTTTCGTAGCATCTGCTAGTGCGTGGGGATTGGATCCTATTAAAGATGCTTCACAATATGGATTATCCCTTACTTTAGGTGGTGGCGAAGTTCGAATGACAGATATGGCAGAAGCGTTTAGCGTTTTTGCAAACGGTGGCATTCGCAGAGACCTGGTTAGTATTCTTAAAGTTACTGATAAAAATGGTATAGTTCTTGAAGAATTTAAAGATGATAACCTAAACAAAAATCCCCCTAGTCAACTTCTCATACAAGGTACAAGAGTTATTTCACCCGAAACAGCATTTATTGTCTCACATATTTTACTAGACAATAATGCACGAGCTGGAGCCTTTGGTACTAATTCAAGTCTTGTTATTCCTGGAAAAGCAGTATCTGTAAAAACTGGTACGACAGATAATGTTAAAGATAATTGGACAATAGGTTATACACCAGAATACCTCGTTACAACCTGGGTTGGAAACAACGATTCAACGCCTATGAATCAAAGTTTAGTGTCAGGTGTAACCGGAGCTGCTCCAATATGGAATAGCCTTATGAGAAAATTGCTCGAATCAAGACCTGATTTATGGCCTAAACAACCAGAAAACGTCATTGGTTCTCAGATTTGCTCTATTTCAGGACTGCTACCTCCAAACGACGAAGGTGATAGAGGATGTCCAACACGTTTTGAATATTTTACAAAAGATACGCTTCCTAAAGAACGTGAGCGTAGCAAACAAGCAGTCTTTATAGATAAAGAAACAGGAGATATTGCAGAAGCAGGAAAGACAGATAATATTGAAGCTCAAGAAAAAATAATACTGAGAGATATGTTTTCAGAGTATTGTTTAGATTGTACTCGTTCTTCTAAATCTGCGTTTATTCGATAAGTAAACATCTTACACACTTTCAATGCGGTAATCCTGCTTCTTGTTCACTATCGATTTAGTATGGTATAACCCGATGTGACTATGGCCCGTCGCAGCAAGAAAAAAAATAGACATAAAAAAACACAAACTCAGTATAAGAATTCAAATCCTCCCATCACATTTTTTTCATACATATTATTTTTTTTAGGTAGTATAGGTGAAATAATATTATTACCGCTTAAATTAATGTTACATGTATTTTTTTGGATAAAAAATACACTCCCTGCCATCATTAAAAGAGAACTTTCAATACTTCCAATTATTAAACTAAGAACAAGAAGAAAAGTGCAGGTTTATACTCACAATTTACTTGATACCATATCAACAATTCCCACATCAAAACCTGTTGCACTTTCTTTGAAAGTCTCCGAATCAGTGTCTACATTTCTCCAGAAATGTAATACCAATTATGTATCGCTCATTCGGTATGTTAGAAAACAATGGCTCTTGTGGACTATTAATTTAAGAATAATACCCCGCTTATCACGAAAAAAGCATGCAACTTATCCCAAAAAAAGTACTTCTAATGTATCCATAATTGCAAGAAGTGCAGCACTTATTCTACTTGGATGTCTTGTAATGTTATCGTTTACGATTGGATTAGAAATGGCTTCTATTGTAAAAGCACTACCCAATCCAGCTTTACTTACAACCAGAGATATTCCGCTTACTACCAAAATATTTGATCGTAACGATATTCTTCTCTACGAATTTTATCAGGATCAAAATAGAACTATTGTACCGCTAAAAGAGATTCCCGAGAGTGTAAAACAAGCAACTATCGCAATAGAAGATCGTGAGTTTTATCATCACCAAGGTTTTTCTATTCGAGGCATAATGAGAGCATCAAGAGAAACGCTTCTAAATGAGAATCTCCAGGGTGGATCAACAATAACACAACAACTTATTAAATCGGCATTGCTCACGCCTGAAGTTAGTTTACGAAGAAAGATAAAAGAATTAATTCTGGCTTTATGGGCAGAACACATGTATTCCAAGGATCAAATCCTAGAAATGTATCTTAACCAGGTGCCGTATGGAGGAACTGCATGGGGTATTGAATCAGCAAGTCAAACTTTTTTTAATAAACACGTCAGTGAACTAACGTTAGCTGAAGCCGCGTTATTAGCAGGTTTACCACAAGCTCCAAGTGAATATTCACCATTTGGATCCGACAAAGATAAAGCTATTAACAGACAACATGAAGTTCTTCGCCGCATGAAAGAAGATGGATATATTTCTCAAAATCAACTTGAAGAAGCTAAAAATGAAAAACTAAGATTCGCAGTACCTCAAATATCAATTAGAGCTCCCCATTTTGTGCTTTATACAAGAGAATATCTTACGAAGCGATATGGTGAAAGGCAAATTTTTCAAGGAGGATTACGTATTAAAACAACACTTGATGTACGTCTTCAAGATAAAATACAAGAAATAGTTGCCTCAGAAATAGAAAAGGTAAAAAATCTTCAAGTAGGAAATGGTGCAGTACTCGTGACGGATCCTAATACTGGTGATATTTTAGCAATGGTTGGAAGTAAAGATTACTTTAATGCGCAAGAAGACGGAAACGTTAATGTCACTACCGCACAACGTCAACCAGGTTCCAGTATAAAAGTGGTAACATATACTGCAGCATTAGAACGAGGATTTACTGCGGCAACATTACTCGATGATAGTCCGATATCATATCGAATCCTCGGACAACCTCCATATAGTCCAGTAAACTATGACAGTAAATTTAGAGGTCTGGTTTCACTGCGATATGCCCTTGGTAATTCATATAATATTCCTGCAGTTAAAACGCTCGATAGAATAGGTATTATGACCATGATAGAAAAAGGTCGAGAAATGGGAATTAATACCTGGGAAGACACCAGCAGATTTGGACTTTCATTAACTCTTGGAGGTGGCGAGGTAACAATGATAGATATGGCAGAGGTTTATGGTACATTAGCCAATGAAGGAAAACGAGTTAATCTCTCACCTATTTTAGAAATTACCGACTACACAGGAAAAATTATCCAAAAAGATAATCAGGCTGTTCCAGTCCAGGCGACTTCTCCCGAAATTGCTTTTATAATGAGTGATATTCTTAGTGACAATACTGCAAGAACTCAAGCATTTGGACCCAATTCTAGTCTTGTGATACCAGGCAAAACTGTATCTGTAAAAACAGGCACCACAAACGAAAAAAGAGATAATTGGACTATTGGATATACTCCCTCCGCTGTTGTTACGGTATGGGTAGGAAATAATGATAATACTCCCATGAACCCACAATTAGCATCAGGTGTTACCGGAGCTGCTCCGATATGGAATCAAGTTATGAAAGAAGTATTAAAAGATAAACCTGACGAAGTTCCCCAAAAACCTCCCTCAATAATTTCAGTTCCATGCTATTTTGGAAGGCAAGAATACTTTTTACCAGGAACAGAACCACGAGGAGGAAGATGTCAATCTTTTCCAACCCCAACAATATCACCTACTCCCTAGGACAATTAGTTTGTGACAATAATTGTTGCTGTTTGATTAGGATTCAGTTGGTCTTTATACCCCCATTCCCCCACTGAGTTAAACTGAAATTCATAAAAGCCATCTCGACCGACTGATATTCCCATATTAAATTGATCCAGTTTTTTTCCATTACCCACTTCTACACTTTCAACCCACATTCGCTTATTACTTTGGTTTAAAAATTTAACCATAGTACCAGATTTTATAGTAAATGTTTTTGGATTAAATCCACTATCTGTATAGGCAATTACATTCTTCTCTGGAAGACTGGATGTGTTTGTTTGTGCATTTGTTTGTACATTTTTTTGAACTACTGTTTGAGTAGGCGTAACCATTGCAGAGGACGTTGCAACGGAGAGAACTCCACCCTTCGTTGATCCACCAATACCAGCCGAACTAGTTGCAGGTAGTGTTCCGTTTAAAGAACCCATTTCATTTCTACCTACTGCTGTTCCAGATTCAGGTGTAGGTGTTACATCTGAAGATGTTTCTTGAGCAATTTCTGGAGAATCTACTGATCGTTGTCTGATGGCATTCCATCCAACTAAAGCTCCAACAGTTAAAATTGCTAAGACTACAAAAAACACGACGTTTTTCATATATGTCCTTTCATGTGGCAGGAAATTAAGAAAAAGAGTCTAATTATCCAAGGAATACCTTGTCTTAAAGACGATTAGTTTATAAATTTTTTATTTATGTATGTCTATCGGCTACTTTACTCGCTCCATAACTATCAGGCTTTGTCTTAACTTCATATCCCGAACCTCGTATCATACCTATTATCTCGGCTATCATCTCTCGAGTATCACCTGATGGTCCGATATCTACATGTATCTCTATATTATACCTTGATATCCTATAATTTTCAAATAGCGTAAGTAATTGTTCTGCCATTGCCAAAGAAAGACTTGCTTCTTCATACATTCGTTGTCTCAACACATATCTTTTTTTGTGAACTTCACGCTTCCAAAAATAAATTCCTCCGTACCCTTTACGATGAATAATTATTGCAGTTATAAAATCTACACCCTGAAGTGGATGAAGTTGAGAATCAGTACCGACAATCAATCGATACTGTTCTTCCTTTTCTTCCTTTAAAAAAGACAAAATATGAATACGAACGTCTTCAAGTGTTACTTTCCCGTACGTAGGGCTATTAAACATGAGTTGATACTAACAGTAGTAATTTATTGATGCAATCAAACTATGACAACACAAATAAAAAGGATACGATTATCAATCCTATACTAAATGCATACATGACACTCCTCTGTAGCATAGTTGAAGTCGCTTCAAATAATAAAAAAAACCATTCTTTGGTTGTATGATGACTCCTCCATTCATCAACATATAACAATAATAGCGTTAACAGAAGAGAAATAGATATGCCTTTTGCTATATACTCCTTCGTTGAAGTAACTATATATATCGTTAAGATAAACAATACAATCCCAAAAAGTACTGTTCTAAATGGGGAAGGTTTTAGTTTAAAAAATTCCTCGACAATATCAAGTAAAAAAATACCGAGAATTCCCCCAATGAAAAACCACAAAGCCTCAAACGGTAATTGAAGTTGCCATTTGAGAAATAACATACTAAAAAAATACACAATAGGAACAATAACAAAAATTGGTGGCTTTTTTAGAATTCGTTGTAAAATTAATAACCAATCCATAATGAGAACTCTATTACTATCGTATCATGGAAATAAAGGTAATTCCTTTTCTTTCATTTCTGAGACTAACTCTTTTTTTGATTTTTTGCTGATAACATTAGTTTTCGTCTGTTTTTTGTGTAATCCATGTTGTTGACGTAATTCTTTCATCTTCCACATGAATAGCTTTGCTTTATTATCTACTTTAGCATCCACGACAAAAGATAATGCTTTTTCCAATATTGCCCGTGGAACTGTTTTTGCTAATTTCATATAAAGTGATTTATGTGCTTCATCCTGAAGTACTTCACACAAATGAATAGCATATGATTGAAACTCCCGAGAGATGTATCTATCTTGTGTAGGATTAAATTTTTTTAAAATATCATTTATTGTTTGCATACCTGATTAATTAAATCTGTTCATTGCTTTATCAATACCCTCAAAAAGAGCTATGCGTACTGCTTCAACGCCATGTTTTACTAATTTTCTCATGTCTCCCGCTTCATGTTGATTAAACCGGGAGAGAACAAATGCAATAATATTTCTATGACGCAATTGTTGATCTGAATGTTTTATTTTATCTTCTTTCCCTCTCCCAATACCTAACCGAAAACGAACGATGTTATCTGTTTTTAACGCTGTAATAATAGAATCCATACCATTGTGACCTGCTGCTGCTCCTTGTTCACGAATTCGAATTTTTCCCAATGGTAAATCAATATCATCATGAATAACCCACACATCTGATGGTTTAACTTTGTAATATGTAAGTAATTGAGATACACAGGTTCCAGAAGAATTCATGTATGTCTGAGGTTTCACTAATACTATTCCTCCAACAGTACAAACTAACGCATGTATTTTCTTATTTGTTACCCATACTTCAGGTGTAGAACTTAATTCTTTAGCAAGTTTTTCAATAACCATAAACCCAATATTATGTCTTGTATCCTCATACTCTTTTCCTGGATTACCTAATCCAACAACTACTTTCATATGTATGCCTCCTTTTTCTTACTGCAGTTACATAATACAGTATATTCAAAAATACATTCACTACAAAAAAACGCTAGAGACATATATCTCTAGCGTTTAGACTATCATTCGTTTTACTTTATTTCAATTTTTTAAGTTGCTCTTCTGCAATATCCCCTACAAATGGAACTTTATACATTTCACCTTGAAATGCTTTCCACATAAGAATAATCCAGAATATAAAAGCTGCAAAAGAAAGCACTAATCCGACGAGCCATCCCAATAACGGAATAAAACCTAATGCTAAATTGATGATAAAAATACCACCAAATAAAATAGTAGACTGCATTGCGTGAAAACGAACGAATTTACTTTCCTTTTCAAGTAAAAGGAAAATAATACCAGTAATAAATCCTAATAAATATGATGCTGCAGCCATTAAATTTTCATTACCTTTTGTACTTGCTGCCATACGCATCACCTCCTTTTCAATTGGCATATTTATGTAAAGGCTACTCTTAAACCTTACATTCCTCAATCTGTGTTGAGGGGTAGAATTCGATGTCTATGTTCAAGGTATCAAGTTACGAAGATAAGGTCAATGCTTTAAAGAGGAAGTGCCATTTGCACCTTCGAATTATCCAATAATGGTTTTTCTTCATCATTTTTCCATAAGGTAACAATCCCAAATACACCGTCAAAACCAGGATCTATAACAATTTTTCCAGATCTGACCTTAGCAATACCTTGTGCAATTCTTTCTCCAGCAATAGTGCTTATTTCATCTACATGAGCTTTTAACAACACCTGAAACTCACTCCCGAAAACTGAGAGTAACTTGTCATATATAGCCACAACTTTCTTACTTACCAATGTAGCTTCTAAACACTCTGCAATTATCTCATGGAGTGGAACAACCATAATAAATCCAGGTCTTTGAGGAAACATGTTACTTTTCGTCATCATCAAAGAAGCAGATTGTTTATCAATATGTATCCTATTCCGTACTAATCTCAGATCAGCCTCACTTCTTGTGGATAATTCTTCTACACGCTGCATGACTCCTTGAATAAGTGGTTTCCCACAGATAGGACAAACAGTCCCGTTCTTTTTTGTTTCTTCAGGACTCCATCGTATATTACATGCACGATGCCCAGAAAAATGATATTTCCCCTCTTCTGGATAAAATTCAATGGTATAAGCAATTCTTGCTTGCGCTTTTTTATTTTTTTTGTGAATTTCCTCTAAAATACTCTGTGCACGCTGTTTCGTGGATGTATAAAATGGTTCACTTATTGCAGCATATAAACATTCATAGGTAAATTCTTGTTTCCTATTTCCGTTAAATTCAAAAACAGTTGCTTCTCTCCCGAGTTTTAAACCCGAATGTGCATCAGAAAAAGAAACAATGGAACGGTTATCTAATTCTCCTATTTGCCAATTCATCGCAGGATTACTCGATAAACCTGTTTCAACGGCATAAATATTATCACTATAGGGACCAAATGCTTCTTGTATGCTATTAAATCCTGACATAGATCCAAACATCGAAAACCATGGCGTCCAACAATGTGCTGGAATAATAAGAGCTTTCGGTTCAATAGAAAACACTAATTCTGCTACTTCAATACTCGTTAAACCGATTATTGGTCTTCCATCAGACAGTAAATTACACCCTCTTTTTGACATTTCTTTATTAATCCTCAAAACAGAATCAAGCGTGGGAACCCATATAAGTGTATGGACTCTTCTTCCTTTCCCTCCTTGTGAATAAATACAAGAAACTTCAGTAGCAAGCACATACATGGGATCATCAGGATGTGTATCATATTTAGAAGTTTTCAAACGAAGAAATCCATTCCCCATTTCCTCTAAATTCTCTACAATTTCTTTTATCCATAAAGGATGTGTCCAATCACCTGTTGCAATGAGATCAATGCCTTTCTTTTTTGCCCAAGACAGAATACCGGGAAGATTCATCTGTTTGGATACGGCACGTGAATATTTTGAATGAAGCTGTAAATCAGCAATCAATTGCATACCTAAACACCAAATAATTCATTTGCTAGTTTACTGACGCGTTGCTGAAATAATTTAATAATCGACATTGTTTCTTTTTTTTCACTTGCTGAATATAAATGCCCACCCATAATATACCCGGGAACACTGGTTGGTGTTTTTCTCGTGATGAATACTTGAAATGCACTAAATGCGTACGTTCTCAACGTATTTAATGTTCCCTGTTTTCGAAATCTCCTTAACGAATAAATGGCTAACGTCTCTCTAAAAATAGTAAGTTTAAACCCTGATTCATATGCTCTTCGAGAAATATCTGCATCTTCTCCCCATTCTAGTTCATCGTTATACCCATGAATGATATCGAATGCATACCGTGAAAATCCTGAAAATGGTCCAAAAGCAGCCTGTCTTTTTGTTATGACACTTGCTTCAATCGTTCCATTTACGATAAGCGTTAATAACGCATCCTGAGCAGTATGTCCATCAAGAGCATACCATGGAGTAAAATGATGTACTTCCTTATGCTTTTTAAGAAGTACTTGAAGTCTTGATAAACAATACGGCAATAATATAGTATCTGCATCAATAAACAGTAGCCAATTCCCTTTTGCATGCTTAGCTCCTTGATTGCGCTGCCAAGGTAGTCCTGCACGAGTGTGTTCTAATACTCTTAACTCTGGTATTTTTTTCTTATACAAGTTTGCTACATGGATTGTTTTATCTGTAGAATTTCCATCAGATATAATTACCTCAAAATCTTTCATATCTTGTGCAACTAACGATTTTAAAAGATTAGGTAAAAATCTTTGTTCATTTAACGTTGGAACTATAATAGAAAAAAACGGTTTTTTCATTTCTTTAACATTTCTCCTCCCATAGGATACTCAAACAAATGCTTTGTAATTGGTCCGTTGATTCTAGCATGTAAAGATCCATAGATAAATTCTCGTATTACTTTTAGATATCCGTATCGGTCATACCGTCTAAATGAACAAATAAGTTTGGGAAGTTTTAATATATGAAGCTTACTACCAGATTTATAACATCGATCGACAAAATCATGATCTTCTCCATAAACAATATCCTCTCTAAAACCTTTTTGCTCTAAAAAGAGAGACTTTCTTACGAGTATGTTAAAACCTCCTGCTGTTGGATTACCCAATTTATTTGATATTTCCATACTTATATTTGCAGCTTTTGCAAGTATATGTTTTTTAAGCTCCGATCGAGGATAATATAAATACGTAGTCATTAATTCATATTTATTTTTCACTATATTCTTAAAAACTTCGTCCAAAAAATCATCTGGAATTAATACATCAGCATCAAAAAAAACAAGATAATTACCTTTAGCTTTATGACCCCCAAAGTTGCGTTGATATGCTACATTTCTTGTTTTTGTTTTATAAATCGTAAATGTCGGCAACAATGATAAAAAGGTTTTTGCTTTTTTAAGAGTATTATCTTCCGACGTACCGTCAACCAAAATAACTTCAAAAGATGTAAAACTTTGCTTTGATAAACAAGAAAGTAACTTGGGTAAAAATAATTCTTCATTCAAACTTGGTATAATTACTGAAAAAAATGGCTTCATAAAGAAAACGTTACTGATGTTTAAATAAATCTTTTATTTCATCTAATGTTGTCGCTTGATCAGCTGATTTATCTTTCCTTACTTTTACTAATCGTGGAAATCGGATGGCAATACCTGCACCATGATTTGGAGATTTTGTAAGATCATCACCAGCGATTTCAACGACCACACGAGGATGAATCCAAACATCTGGAGTTAATAGCGTATCAACTGATTTATATTGGGATGGTTGAATTTGAGTTTTTTCTTTCTCAAACATATCTTTTAATTGTCGCCACTGTTCATCAGAAACGCCCGTTCCTATTTTAGACACAGTCAAAAATGAATCTTTATCTCGTATACCAACTAAAAACGCTCCTATACCAAATTCACTTCGTTTCCCTTCACCGAGATAATATCCCATTACGACCGCATCAATTGTATCTGAAAGTTTTCCAGATGCTCCTTCTTCTTGCTTTAATTTCACCCAATTATATCCCCTTCTACCGGGTTCATACCCACCAGACCACTGCTTCACCACAATTCCTTCTAGTCCTTTCTTTCGTTGTTCTTCATGGTATTTGCGAATAAGTGAAGGATTGTCTGTAACAATGTGAGGTGCAATCACTAACAATGTGTTTTCTGTTATTGTATCTTCTAAAAGTCTTCGTCTTTCAGATAAAGGAACATTTAATAATTCTTGATTATTTAGATAGAGCATATCAAACAGATAAAAACGCAAAGGAACAGTTGCCACGGCCTCATCAATATTATGCTTACGCTTCCGTGTGGTTGTTTCCTGAAAAGGCAGTATCGATCCAGTTTTTGGATCTATTCCAACAGCCTCTGCATCTAAGATCACAGAATCAGCTTTTATAAATTTCTCTATTTGTAACAACTCGGGAAACATCTCAGTAGTACGCTCCAGATTTCTTGAATAAGTATTTACCTCAAGAGTATGTTTATTGTTTTTATCTCTCTTAACATGTATTTGTACTCTTACTCCGTCATATTTTGGCTCTATTGAAACCATACCCATTTTCTCTACCATTTCAGTTGCAGTAGGAAGCCGTTGACACAAACAAGGAATAATCGGTGCTCCGACAATCATTTTAATATGAGACACATGCTCAATACCTTGTTCTTTCACTATTTTGGCAATATATCCAATATCTGGTCGAACATGAAACGCTTCTTCAAGAACGTTTTTATGTGTTTTATCACCAGTTATCATCCAGGAAATAGCATCTAATAACGTCATATCAGAAAACCCCAACCTCATTTTTCCCAAGGGTATTCGGGTAACGTAGCGTAAAGATAGACTGTCTAATTTTGAAAATAGAGATGAAAGAGCAGTAATCTTTTTCTCTTGGGATCCGTCCCCTGTAATATCCGTTAACTCAAATAAAACAGCAAAAACATCTGTTACAGAAAGTTGACTAGAACTTTTCGTAGAGAATTGTTGCGCTGTTATACCTAAGTCTCCATTTTTTTTATATTCTTGTACTACATTCTCTTGCTCAACAGAAAATGCTTGTGCCAGAGCGCGAATCACGAATTTATCAGCAATACCAAACTCTCTGGGTTCAAATAATGGAGCAACTCTCCCTTGCAGTAAATAACAGAGTTGTTGTATCTCGTCGGCTTTCGCTTCCTTAAAAAGAGCAGCTAAGTGCTCAGTTATGGCAATTCTGGAAGTAGTTTGCTCGATCTCTTTAATGTACCCGGCGAGTTTTGTAAATGTCATACTATACAATCTTAAAACAACTCGACTACTTTACCACGTCCAAACATTAAATTCTAATCAAAAAGATATATGTTAACGGTACAAGAAGAATTAAGAAGATTCCAAATATCAATATTGCTTTTGCTCCATTTTCACCCTTTCTCATTTTATTTATCCCTTGCCCCAGTACAGCTAAGGCAAAACACGTTGGTAACAAAAGCAAACCATACGTCAGTGCTGCGTTTGTATAATCCATAATATTAATTATTTAAGAAATAACGAACCCCCTTTGTGGTTCCCTCTTTCTTAACTATACCTTTTTTTGACAAATCTTTCAGTTCCCGTAATACCGTATCTTCAGAAATCATTGGAAACAATTCAAAAAATGCTTTGTTTTGCAAAAAACCATTTTCCTGTATATACTCAATAATTTTTATTTGTCGCTCCGTTAGAGCCATTTGTTGACCACCCAAAGACTTTTTAATCTTTAGATCTGTTGAGATAGATTTTACCTTTTCTTTTATTCGAGTTAATTCTATTGCCAATCCCTCACAAAAATATTCTATCCAGTTGGTTACATCTCCATTATTCTTTCCTACGGATTGTAAGGCTTCATAGTAATGAATCGGTTCATTGTCATAGTGTTCTTCTAACGAAAAAAATCGTTTTACATCATATCCCTCTAAAAATAACATCAATGTCGCAGCCGCTCTTGCAACCCTTCCATTTCCATCTAAAAAGGGATGAATTCTCACTAACTCATAATGAACAATTCCGGCTTTAATAGCTGGATGGATAACATCTATAGTTGTTTCATTAACCCAAGTCAAAAAATTTTCCATTAAAAAAGGAATCTCTACTGGTGGAGGTGGTCGAAATGTTACTTCACCAGTTTGACTGTTTTTCACAACCACCTGATTTTTTCTATATTCTCCGACTGCCTCATCTGGCAGTATTCGAAACACGGTTAATTCATGCATTTTTTTCACTGCCTGCTCGGTAATTGATTTATGTTGATATTCTTGGATGAACTTTAATACGTTTCTAAAATTTAACACTTCTTGAATATCACGTTCTCTAGCGACTATTTTCCCACCTGCCAGTACTTGATCAGCTTCAGAGTAATTTAAACCATTCCCCTCTAAATGTGTTCCATGATAAGCAGAACGCACCATAGCATCTGTTCTAAACTTAGCTTCCCATGCAGGTACCAACGGAGCGTTTTCAATAACTTCTTTAGCAGACTCAATAATTCCTACGCTTCGTAATAGTTTATTTGTAATTGTATATGTTGGAGTATACATAAGACTTGCGGGAGTTCTTCGTTTATAATACCTGTAAGGTCACTTTGAAACAATACTCTTATGGCAATTGCTAAGCATTTCGCAAATCGTTACCGCATAATAAAAATTATAAGATCCCTGGTTGCATGGGCAACTCTCCTTTATTTTCGCTTTTTTGCCAAAATAGCTTTACATAATACGAAAGCCACAAGTATTGGTATTGCCGGTGCAGTTGGAAAATCTACAACACGTGATGCCTTAGCAGCAATCCTTACACCATATGCTAATACGCTCGTAATAAAAGGTAATTCAGAAACTGGTATTCCTTTGGGTATATTAGGTCTTGAACCAGGAAATTATGGTGTAAAAGATTGGATTCTTAACATGATAATCGCCCCTACAAGAATATTTACTCTTAAAAAAACAAACTTCATCATCGTTGAAATGGGTATTGATGGGCCGTTTCCTCCCAAAAATATGGAGTACTTACTTACTGTTGTAAAACCTCATATTGGAATTCTATTATCAGAATCTCCTGCTCACGTTGAACACTATGAGCAAATAGTTCCCAAGAATATAACTTCTAAAGAAGATCAACTCGAATATATAGTATCTCATATGCTCCAAGATGATGCGAAATTACTACAAACATCTTCTTTTAAAACTGCCATTGTCGATGCAACAGATAATCGAGTGTTTGAAGAAGCTAAAAAAAGGATAACGAATACCAGACTCTATACAGTCGGATCTACTTCTGAACATGATCTGATAGTGCATTCCTATGAACTATCCTTACAAGGAACGACATTTGGATTCTCACTCCATACTCATCAACAAAAAGAATATCTAACAATTTCGTTTCCGGGATACGCATTTCCTAAAGCAACTGGTGCAAGTATAGCTGCCGCAATACTTACCTGTGTGCATTTAGATGTTCCTCTTTCTCTCATCCAAGAACTCTTGAGTACTGGTTTTTCTCCTCCTAAAGGACGTTGTACGATACTGTCAGGCAAGAATAATTCAACCATAATTGATAGCTCATACAACTCGTCACCATCTTCTATGGAATCCTTTCTTACACTCTTAAAAACTCTTAAACAAAGCAAAAAACCAACTGTTTTCGTCTTTGGGGACATGAAAGAATTAGGAAGTTTTAGTCAATTAGAACATAGCCGTATTGCAAGACAATGCATTGGCGTAGTAGATCATCTGTTACTAATTGGACCACTGACAAAACAATATGTTATACCAACCCTAGAAAAACACATAAATAAATTCCGCTCCGTACTGTGGTTTTCTTCTCTATTAGAAGCTGCACACTATCTTTCTGAACACATACCTCAAGATGCAATTATGGTGTGTAAAGGTTCTCAAAATCTTGAAGAACTAATAAAACCATTACTTGTTCACAAAACCGATACGAATAAGCTTTGCCGTCAAGAAGAATTCTGGGAAAAAAGTAAAAAAGCACGTAACGTATGGATAGAATCTATATAACCAATTCAGATTGTATTTGACGTTTTTCAAGGGCCTCCATAATTACTTCGTTTTCATTCCATTCAATTTCCCCATTTCCATAATTCATCGAGCCCTCATGACCTTTCCCTGTGCAGACAAGCGTATCTCCTTTTTCTAATAAACTCACAGCTTTATTGATTGCTTCTTTTCTATCAGCAATTTGATACACAATATGTGTTTCGTGTTTCTTGGGTAGATAATCCGGTTCAACGCGCTTAAAACGTGAAGGAATACCCCTCAATATAGCTCTATTGATATCTTTAATTGATTCTACCCTTGGGTCTTCTGACGTTAAGATAATAACATCAGCTACAGAAGAAGATTCCTTACCCATTTTGGGTCGTTTTGTAACATCACGTAACCCTGCAGAACCAAAAACATGTATTAAACGGCCCTTAGTTTTTTGTTTTAATTCTGGAAGAATTGCAGAAATCGCATTAGGTGTGTGTGCAAAATCATTCATTATTAAAAACTCTTTATTATATAGTATTTGTTGCCTACCAGGTGGTAAAGTAAAACGAAGCATAGCTTTCTGAATAACTCTTGAATCTATTCCCATCTCCTTTGCAACAACAAATGCTGCTGTTGCATTTGATCTATTAAAATCTCCTAATAATGGCAATGTCATATTCAGTTGTTTCCATATAAAATCTGCATGAACCCCCCGTAAGGCATAACTTATTATTCTCTTATGTTTTAACAACGGTTTTATATATACGTATGACTTATCTTCTCTATTAATTATTGCTGTATCAGACGATAAGAGTAATTTGGCTTTTGCTTTTACGTAATTAAGGTATGTTTTATGATAATCAAGATGTTCATGAGTAATATTAGTAAGTACACCAAGAGTAAAATGAATTCCCCATGCACGATTTTGATTTAATCCATGCGACGTAATTTCAAGTACAACATGTGTGTTTCCATTTGCTACCGCTTTTTTTAGATACTGCTGAATAGCAAAAGATGAAGGAGTTGTTACATGAAATCCAATATCATAAACCTTATCACCAATATATGCACCCACTGATGTAATCATCGCTACTTTTTTTCCAGAATACTTAAGAATGTGATAAATCATACTAGTAGTTGTGGTTTTTCCATCGGTTCCAGTTACACCAATTACAATAAGTTTTCTCGATGGAAAACCATATCTGACATTTGCAATTACTGCAATCAATAAATGAATAGTATTTTTTAGTAATCGAATCATATTGAAGTTTATAAATTTTGCACCTGTTCTTTAAACTGATTTCCCCGGTCTTTATAATTCTCAAACATGCCAAAACTGGCACATGCAGGTGATAATACTACAACATCACCTGGTTGAGCAGTATCTTTTGCTGCATTCACGACTTCCTTCATAGTTGTACATCCTTCAATATAATTAATCTCTGATAGAGGATTTCGAATTTCTGCTTTAATTCTTTGCCATTCTTGTCCGATCCCAATAATAGCACGAATAGACGAACTTGAATTTATAACACTACCTAAGTATGAAAAATCACTTTGCTTCGATGAACCTCCCAAAATAAGTATCTTAGGTTCTTTAAATGCATTGATAGCTGCAACTGCTGTTTCTGGTACCGTAGAAAATGAATCATCATAATAGTTAACACCTTTTACTTCCCTTACAAATTCTAATCGATGCGCTAATCCTTTAAATGTTTGTAATACGTGCTTTATCGATTCATTAGAACAACCAATAATTTTTGCTGCAGTTATTGCAGATAATGCATTCTGAAGATTATGTTGACCGGGAATAAATACATCGTTCACTTGAGCAACAATTTCCTCTTTTTGACCAGAATGAAAAACAAAATTACCTTCAGAGATAAAAGCACCTGGTCTATATGCTTGTAACGCTGAAGTTTTATATACTTGCGATACACATTCTTTCCCCAACTGCTGGCTATTTTTATGATCCCAATTAATGATTGCAAAATCACGCTCTTGCTGATACCTGAATATATTTGCCTTAGCATTTAAATATTCCGAAAGATCTCTGTGTACGTCCATATGATCTTTAGTTACCATCACTGATACTCCGATATGAGGACTACTATCACAATCCCATAACTGAAAACTAGATAATTCTAGAACAACGATTGATGCTGGTTTTAACAAAGATAAAAAACTGAGAGGTGGCGTACCAATATTACCCCCAAGGTAAACATCTTTACCATCAGCTTTAAGCATTTCTGCAATCAGCGATGACGTAGTCCCTTTTCCTTTTGTTCCAGTAACCCCAATAATAGGACAAGGACATCGTGCCATAAACACATTTGTACTAGAAGTGACAAGTTTTAAATCTCGCCTTGCATGAATAAATACAGGAAGATCAGGACGTAATCCAGGAGATCGAAACAACACATCAGCTTTAATTGATTCTGGAAACCTTCCAATACACAACTCAATCAAATTTCCAAACTCTTGTATTTCTTTCGTTTGATCTGTATTTAATTCATTCTCTTCAAAAAGTATTATTTTTTTTACTTTTTCCTGAAATAAAAATTGCACTACACTTTTTCCCTCTATTCCATACCCAAATACGGCAACAACTGCGTCTTCAAATAATCTATTGTGACGATTCATAGTGATAATATTTCTTTCATTGTCTTAGGGATTTGATTTGCTAAATCAGTGGCATTAAAAAATGGCCCCACTGTTTGATATAAATCCTCTCCTGCTTGTTTATTAATAAAACTTCCTGCCACTGCAGCAGTATAAGGGTTATTCTTACACGCAAGGGCTGCAACTAATCCTGCCAGTACATCACCAGTTCCTCCTTTTGTCATACCAGCATTACCACCCTCTATGCAGGACTCATCATCCTTAGAAAGGATATAATCTATCTGACCTTTTAATAGAATTATTACTTGTAATGTTTCAGCAAGTATTTTCGCTTTTTCTCGTTGTGAAAACCCTTGCGTCTCAATCTCAGGAAAATTTCTTATACTTTGTTCCCATAATCTATCAAACTCGCCTGCATGAGGAGTTAGTATCGCATTAGAAGGAATTTTTTTTATATCAACCATTTGCAATGCTCCTGCGTCAATGATCCATTGTTTTTGAGGATATGTTTGTAATACATAATTGGTTAATGCCTCTGTCTGCTCCCCTTCATCTTGCAATGCAAGAATATCTTCTACATTATTAGGTAAAAACGTATCAATATGGTGTTGTTCTTTACGTACCATTCCTGGACCAATTAAGATTACATCGTCTTCTTCTATATAACGCTCAATATCCTCTCTTGGAACAACAATACCATTTCTAAATTCCTGCTTAGCTTGGTAAACAAGCTCATTATTCTCAGGAACAGATGCATAATGAACCAAATCGACTATTCGTGATGCAACTGTTAACGCCCAAAGGCTGGCAGCATGGAAAAAATGCGATCCTCCTATTACCAATAATTTTCCGTTTTGTCCTTTGTGAGAATCCGAAGGTGGAATATAGAGTGATGATATATCTGATTTCGTAATGTATTTCATAAAACCTCTTTCCAAATTGTAATCGAACACTGTCTATTAGAACAAGCTTTCTTGGTTTTTAACTAGCATAACTACACTACCAGAAAGAACTGTTCTTACACTCTCAACAGCTAAGGGATCGGCAGAAGTAATGATGGTTTGATAGTGTTTAATAACTTCCAGGACTAACTGTTGGTGATTGCTATCTAACTCTGAAAAAATATCATCCAGTAATAATAAGGGCTTCTGACCAGTTGTCTCAACTAAAAACGCTAATGCAGCCAATTTGAGCCATAAAACACTTAATCGTTGTTCACCTCTGGAACCATAGGTATCTACTTCTACAAGGTCTTTATTAAGCGTATCAAAACGCTTCTGCGCAACAAACTTAACAATAAAATTATCTCTATGTGGGCCAACCAAGGTTGCCTTAGCAGCTATTTCTTCAGTTTCATACTGCAGTAAACGCTCTTGAGATATGATGCTGTGATCATAAATCACGATAAATTTATTATTCGGAACTTCAATGGTATTACAAAACGTCAAGAATCGCTCACGAACATTCGTCAAATATTGCCCACTTTGAATTACAACCCTATTCCAAAAAGCTAATTGAGACTTATCTGCCATTCCTTCTTTAATTAAATATAGCAACTTATTTCTCTGACGTATTCCTTTCTCATACGTTTGTAATTCTCTTCTATATTGTTTATCAGATTGAATGAGTACATGATCCAAGAATTGACGACGAATGGTAGGACTTCCTGTTACCAATAGCAAATCTTCCGGAGAAAAAATAATTGATGGAAGATGTCCGACAAAATCAATTGATCGTCTCGCTACTCCATTGACATATAATTTTTTAAACGGAGTTTTTTGTCCATGAACTAATCCCGTAGTTAACACAACTTCTAATTCATCTTCATCCAATTTAACTTTTATCCGTGCTATATCCTGATCCCAGCCAATCATATCCTTATCTTGAACTCCCCTAAAACTTTTTGCTGTAGAAAGTAATCCTAATGCTTCTAGAATATTCGTTTTACCTGCTGTATTTGGCCCGACTATATATGTAATATTTGGATCAAATTTCACTACATGCTGCGTATAACTTCGAAAATGTTGTAACGCTAATACTGTTATCTTCATAGGTCGGATTATTACAAAAAATTGGGATAACTCAAAATGGTGATATAGTACTCCTATGGAAATTGCAACCCTGGCAGGTGGATGTTTTTGGTGTACTGAAGCTATTTTTTCAAGATTAAACGGTGTAACACAGGTAACACCTGGTTATATCGGTGGAATGAGTGACCATCCTACGTATGAACAAATATGTACCGGTAAGACAGGACATGCAGAAGCTATTCAAATAGAATTTGATCCAGAACAAATTTCGTACAAAACACTACTCGAAGTGTTTTTTGCTACGCATGATCCAACTACGCTGAATAGACAAGGGAATGATGTAGGTGCTCAGTATCGTTCGGCTATCTTTTATCATTCCGCTGAACAAAAAAAGACTGCCGAACAAACTATTGAAATCCAAAATAAAGAAGGTCGTTATCAATTTCCTATTGTTACGGAAGTTGTGCCGGCTACAACATTTTTTCAAGCAGAAGAATATCACAAAAAATATTTTGAAAAAAACAAATATCAGCCGTACTGTCAGGTAGTTATAGAACCAAAAATACAAACATTGTTAAAAAACTATCAACACCTTGTAGATTGATACTTACACAATTACCGTTCCAAAGAAGTCATTTCCATCTAAGGCCTTCTCAAGATTTGCGAGATTATTACCATTCAGTATTTTAACGGTAATACCTAAACTATCAGCTAGTTTAGAAGCGATCGGATCAAACGGTAAGTTCATTCCTGGTACCCACTTATCCCCTGCTAACTCTCTATATTCTTTCCAGGACATTTTGGTTACTGGTTTTGCATTTGGGAATTTTTTAGGGTCTTTATCATAAACCTGATCAATATTCGTTAAATTTATTACTGTTGGAATACTATAGTCTTGAGCCAACGTTACTGCACAATAATCAGTACTCCAACCTGGTTTCCATCCTGCCGCAACAGCGACTGGTTGATCAATTTTTAAAATAATCTCGTAATGCTTAATAACCCGCGGATCTGCAACATCTCGAAAAATCGTTCTTACAAGTTGAGCATTTAATCGTGTCGCATGAATTCCCAACCAATCTAAATCAATATCTTCAATTTTTTCTCCCCTTATCACCCTGGAAGCTTCTTGATATTTTCTTGTAGTAGACCCACCTCCCACTACAATAAAAAATCTCCTGTTGTATTGGGAGATTTGATCGCGAATAAAATGATTAAAGTCTGTTAAAAATTGAGTATCAACACCAGTTTCAGGAACAACTAATGAACCACCAAGTGATAATACATACGTATGTGCATTTCCATTAGTCATAATTAAATAACGTATACGTTAACTTTAAACTACGCTTGTTCTTGACCCTGAAACTTTCCGTTATATAGTGCATTACCCTCAAGTCGCTGAAAAGCTAATTGACAAATTCGCTCGCCTGCATGCAACGCAAGGACACTAGGGCCTAAATTAGTTATTTCTAATACCTGATGATTACTTACTCCTGGTTGAATAAGACCTGCAGAAATATGAATAAGAAGCCCCAACCTGGCAAAACGACTTCTACCCTCTAACCATCCACAAATATCACCAGGAAGTGTAATTTTTTCTTTCGTAACACCTAAAATAGTTTCTCCAGGAGATAAAAGCACCACATCTTTAACTATCTCTGTGGTAATATTCTTGTAATCGGTACTCTCTACAACATCAATAATTCCTTCAGCCTTTTGGAACACCCTAAATGTATTCGACAGAGATAAGTCAACAGAAGCAACTTGTATAGCATCATCAGGAAGTGTAGGTTCTATCTTTATTCTTCCTTCTTTTAGTTCTTGCTTAATAATATCTTTGGTTAAAAGCATATCTAAAAAAAACCCTATGTAATTAGCGTAACGAATACAAAACGTTCATTCAATGGGCTTTTATAACTATAGGACTGATAGTATATCAACCTTACGTAGAAAACACAATTGGACTGTGAGAAAAAGGAATAATTAAATTAGCAAATTGTTTTGTTGGTTCTATGTATTTCTGATGTCCTTCTTCCACTTTCGTAAATTGTTGAATTATTTCTTTTACTTCTCTTTCTCTTGCCACATCCCTACGTATACGACGTGCCAATCTTATTTCAACTGGAGCTTCAATAAACATTCTAATAGTTCCGATATCTTTTAACGGCGGGCACAACGCAAAAATACCCTCAACCACTACAATTGCATCATTATTTTGTGGTGCCTTAATCAATTCTGTACCAGTCCTTCTACAAGAAACATAATCATACATGGGAATTTCAACATCTTTCCCTTCAGACAACGTTAATGCTGCCTTTTTACATTCTTCTAAATCCATTGATTCCGGTACATCAAAATCATATTTACCATCTTTATCAGGTGTTAAATCAGGCAAATCTTTATAAAAACTATCAAGTGATAATATGACCGCATTACGAAACCCTTCAACAAAAGTAGTTTTACCAGAACACGATCCCCCTGCAATGGTAATTATTGGATACATAGATAATTATTATACACTCATCTTTCGTGGTGGATAAATTGTCCTGCCTTTGTAAGGATTATCCTCAGTCGAAAGATAACTACTAAAGGGAGATAGCCATGTAGATTCTTGAAATTCACTGTTTTTTCTATAGATTGCCTGTTCCTCTAGACTATGTTGAAATTCATCTGCTATGCGAGTAATAAGTCGTTGAATTATATTTTTTGTCAATACAATATCCTCTTCTGAATATGCATGAGAAGGTTTTTTCTTTATACTATCAATTGTATGTTGCGTTACTGATTTGACCAGTTGTTTTAAACGATTATATTGTGCAGCATCTTTTGGATCTAAATTTAATTTAAGACTTGCTTCCAAACGTTGTAATTCAACTTCATCAGGTATACGTCTTAATTTGTCTGAATCGGGTTCCGAAGTTGGCGATACGTTGCGTGATTCTCTATCAATATTTTCAAAATTTAATGCCGGATTGCTACGACGATACATTTTTTTGGCAATATTGTATAATTGTCGACGTTCAGAAGCTTGAATGACACTATAATCGTTTGTCATGATACGTTCTGCCACGTTGCCAAGTGCATAAATCCCCATCATAGCGTTCACAGAATTCATTTCGCGTATATAGCGCAACCTGGATATTCGTGAACTGTTCATCCCAACAAGATGATGAAACTCAAACAGTAATCGCCGCACATCCGAATCCAGATGAACATATTCTGTCGGTGTATTACCGGAGCCATTTTCAATTAAGGCTACATAATAGTCTACTTTACTAGCAGTTTCGCTTAACTTATCTTTTCCTGCATTTTTTAATTCTAATTGTACATATTTTATAAATTCTTCGTCCACAGGTGTAAAAAATGGTCGTTTTTGTGAATATTGAGTCATAAGTGTCCGATAAATAGCCTCATAGGGAGGAGCAACCATATCTGCAATATCTGCAAAAACCACTACTTCGGTCATAAGCTTTAAGGCTTCTTTTTTATTGTTCTCGGCTACAGAAAACTGCAGCAGCGGATTATCGTCCACCTCAAGTAGTTCTAGCTGAGCTTGATATTCCTTTTCACACTCTTCTGATAAACCATAAAAGCTTGTAAAACCAGCCTTACCTTTTTCATAACGCAGCATTTCAATAAGCTGTTTGGGTGAAAGGGTGGTTAAGTCAAGCAGGTTTTCTTGATATACTTTATACAACTCTTCTCCATGTAGTCCGTGTGCATTTCGATTTCCATCAAGCGCCTGTGATATACGTTCAGGTTCATCGTGCTTGAGTATCATATACGCTGCTCCACGAACAATACGCTCTGCTTCTTGAGGATCCAGTCCACACTCACGTGCATACCGTTGTGCGAATAGCATTGCCATAACCGCACCAGCCAATGCATGACCCTTCTTAACCGATAAATGTTCTCCCAGTGTGTTTCTTTGCAATGAAATTAATTGATCATTATCGTGGAGACTTGCAGCAAGAAATGCTGAACGGTACCAGGCTTGAGCATCCTCAGTTTGAAGCTCTTGACTATTTAAAATAATCGCAAGAAGTGTTTGTTCAACTCTTCGAAGATGATGGTGGTTGTGATCGACAAGTGCGGGATTTTCCAAAGCATTATTTAATAACTCACCGAACGGACTAATCGAACCATCATCCTGTAATAGTAAATCTAATCGCAGTGCATTTACCCCGCGTTGTGAAAGATCCAATTCATATGCCATTCGTAGCATCTCATCGGTGTAATGCATTTCTTGTCCGAATTCTAAACTACGTATCATCCCACGTCCAAAACCCTCTTTTGGTGCATAAAACTTATAGAGTGCTGCAAGCGCAGCTTCATTAGCAGTCTGTACATCTATTGGTTGCCCTCGTTCTGCCAGAATTTGTGGTGATCGTAATAAATATACTCGCTCTACACTAGGCTGTTGTTCATCCAATCTAGGAATATCGCTATTGGGCAATCGAGCATTAATAAAATTAATAAGTTGTTCTGGGTTCGCCATGTCTCCCATGAAAAAAGGGCCGACTAGGCCCCATAAATAATGGTTAATACGTTGTGTTTAATAGTGAAATAATTCCAAAACCTCATTAACATTAGTATATTATACTATAGGTTTATTATCAAGGGCTTAACAAGTAGTTTAAGTATAAAAGATTTATTGTCCAAAACAACATCTAATTTTGTATACTATATGCAGAATAACAGCTTTTCGCTATACTTCAATACTTATGACATCAAAAAGAGAAAATCGAGCGTCGCAAGAATCAACAGAATACTTACGCATTGCAGAATCCGCACTCATATCATACGACATCTATTCTCGAGCATGTTTAGACATGCTTAGTGACCAAGATACTCATACTACTATAAAAAATACTCTCAATAGAATGCCACTTACCATTAAAGGCAGTGGAACTTCCATTAATACAACTTTCTATATTAAAGATGTTGGTGCAGAATATGGACTCAAACTACAAAAGCTCACAGAAACTATCTATTCTGACAGAGATTCATTTATCAACTTCCAACAGTGGCATCTCAATTCCCTAACGCAAAAAGACATTAAAGATCAAATTATAAAAAGTGCCTTAGTATTTTATGATCACGCCACAAGAGCAAATCCTGAAAGTGTTTTGTCACAAATTTCAGAAGACATGGTGCTTCGAGCATATACAAACTCACTGCAAGATCAATATCTTCCTTATGAAACCTTACGTTTAGCACTTCACATATCAATTATTCAGGCCTATGCTTTGGAGACGTGGTCTCAGGAATCAATAGCACTATAACTTCATGTAGTGTCACACAACACTGTTCAAGCTTATTGTACTAAACAAAAATTATCGTTATTTACTTCAATGATGATAAAATGAATCACATGACCTATCCTGAACCAGTACCTCTTGGCATAATTCAAAAACTTTCAGCTCAAGACACTAACATTACCCTCAATACACAAGAGACTCAAGTTGACTTATCGTATATAACCGATGTTGGCTGGGAAATTGAAGCACGGTATGATCTAACAGAACCTTCTTTTATTAGACAACCACTAACTGGTAGACAGTCTGAATTATCGAGTCAAAAACTTACCTTAAAAAAACATAAAGACATTCAGCGTATCTCTGTAGGGGAAGAAACTCTAGAGCTTTCTCCCGATCTATCATTTTCCCTGATCATAAACAATAAAACGTATTTCGAAACACATACAAATCCATTTTCTTATCACCGAAATGCTACACGCATCTATGAAAATATCATGTCACTCAAAGTAACCGATTTTACTCATCGTGCTCCGTTTGCTCCTAAAGGTGAAACCTTTGATACACATATGGTGCGCTTTCAATATAAAAGACCGAAATATCAGGTATTCGGTATACCCGGACAGACAGGAGAATTTAATCGAAACGGCTATCGTTTTGAACTTTTTAATACCGATACATTCAAACATACTCCCGACAGACCACCTCTTTACCAAAGTTGGCCGATTCTCATTCACAGAGGTATAGAGCATGGATGGGTTGCTGTATTTCATGACAATCCATCAAGAACATTTATTGATATTGGTGATTTTTATAAAGATAAAGTCACGTTTGAATCTATCACTGGAAACACCAGAATATACATAATTACCGGAAACACAGTACAAGAAGTCAGTAAAAAACTGTCCATGTTATTGGGAACTAACGATCTTTTACCATTATGGGCATTTGGCTATCAACAATGTCGGTTTTCTTATATGAGCACGGATGAAATGAGAAAGGTAATTAACACCATGAGAAAAGAAGATATTCCTCTGGATGCAATTTATTGCGATATTGATGCTATGGATGAATTTAGAGTGTTTACTCTCGATAAGAAACACTTTAACGACGTTAACTCTTTCACTAAAGAGGCAGAACAACAAGGAGTAAAAACCGTAAGTATTGTCGATCCAGGAGTCAAAATAGACGAAAAGTATGACGTATATACCGAGCTGAAACATCATTCAGGATATCTTAAAACCGAAAATGGATCACCATTTGTAGCATCTGTATGGCCCGGAGACACACTCTTTCCAGACTTTTTTGATAAAAAAGTAAGGGCATGGTGGGCAGATAAACAGTCCAACTGGTTAACAGAAACTGGGTTTTCCGGAATTTGGAATGATATGAATGAACCTTCAAACTTCAAGGGTATGGGAAAGGTAAACTCTCAAGCATACTCTTCTGCTGGACAACTTAAACATTTTTATAACTTGTACGGTTATATGATGACTATTGCAAGTAAAAATGGATGGGAGTCATTTAAACCAAATGAACGTCCTTTTGTAATAACAAGATCTGGATATCCCGGCGTTCAACAACACGCAGTCATCTGGCATGGCGATAATCATGCATGGTGGGAACATTTACGATTAGCATTAAACACAATGGTCGCATATGCAGTATGTGGTGCATACTATACTGGGGCTGATGTGCCGGGATTTACAGGCAATGCCCCAGACGATTTGGCTATACGTTTCTTTCAGCTGGGTGCCTGGATGCCACTGTATCGAGGTCACAGTATTTATTTTTGTGAAGACAAAGAACCATATGCATATAAACCTGAAACCATGCAACATATCAGAGATGCAATTAGGCTAAGATATTCACTATTGAGAGAATGGTATACAGGCTTCTATCAAGCCAAACTCAAACAAACAACGCCAATTATGCCAATACTGGACGAAAACGATCAATTCATTCAAGATGAGTTATTATTTTTTGATAAATTTCTTGTTGCACCGATTATTGAAAGAGATCAACAGCAAAGACTTATCTATTTGCCTGAAGGTGAATGGTATCGTTTAGGACAACCAGATAAAAAATTGTTACAAGGTAACCAATGGATTGTGGAACCAGTTACACTTTCTACCATTCCTGTTTTTGTGAAAGCAGGAAATATTATTGTAAGAAATACTGTCGGAAAAAATACTATCGAAACACTTAATAATCAAGAAAAATACGAAGTATATGGAGATCGTAATTCTGTCAAAGGTTCTTGGTACGAAGATGATGGAGTATCTATTCATCCGGGGAAATTATATACATTAACTATTAAAGATAGTAAGGTCGTTAAAAATCTTTAGGCAACACTCCATCAGTTCTTTTTCGAATCACTTCATTGACAATTTTTTCCGTGCGTCTACCTAGCAAATCTGGTTGAGATCGTTCAATCTCTACAATGCTTTTTATTGCCAGAACTATATCTTCAACATTTCCTTGACGGACAAAATGAACTAATTGTTCATTATTTTTTTTATCTTCAAGTGTTTGAATGGCAAATCCAGTTCCCATACCAATTATCCCGCTAGTATTATGTTCCAACAGCGAATTAACAGTTAAAATTTCTTGCGGAGATAAGCATAATCCGTCTTGGATTCCTCCTGTCACTGCGTGCGCTTTTCGCGAAACTAAAGGTATTAAACGTGGTGGAATTCCATGAGTGTAATGAATCATAGATGGATATTTTTCTTTCATGTCCTGAAGTTTTCCTTTCAAGTATTGAATATAATGGCGCTGCGGGTGTCCATCAACATCAGGCCAATCTAATTGAGGTAATACAAAGACGAAACGGTGTTGTTGTCTGTCTTCTTCAGATAACGTTTCCAAATATGTATCTATCGCTTCTAACACTACTGTTTGTCCTTTACATTGATCTGCTCTGTCAATGGTAATAAATCGATGAAGTCCGTCTGTTTCTTGCATTCTAATAATTTCATCAATCATATCTTGCTGTTCTTTTGACATATTTTTATATTCTGGTGTCTCCATATAGTTTGAAGTTGTCACCTCTGATAGCCGTCTTTTAATACTGATTTCATCAGGACCTAAATCGAATCGTCTGATTGTTGGGATTGGTAAACCTAACTGGCCAAGCTGAAACTCTAAATGCCTCCCATATTGGTCCGTATGGAGATATATTTCATCCATACCACTCATTGCTTGTAAAAAAACTTTTCCCTGTTCAAATAAATACATCTCTTCTGGAAGGGTTGTGTGTAAATGAAATGCTTGTTTAACACCTCTTTCACGCATTTGTAGTCCATATCTATCCATCGCATCAATCCACATAATATCTTGCCAGGAAATATTACTTCCTGTGGGGATTTTATTAAATATGGCATCAAAGCGGTTTGTAAATGATGGTATGATTGTAGGATCTTTCACACTAAAACTTCTTTCATCGACGTATTCTATTGCTCTATCTAAACTTCCAACTTCACTACCGTATTGCTCCGGAAACATGGCCTGTAAGACTTCTCGTGGATATCCACCTTTTAACGTATGTGCGTCTGGATGAAGCATGACCCATTGTTCCCCAAACCAATAGTTAAATAATCCAGGATTCAATATACCCTCACCCCCACCCAATATATGAAGATTATATTCAGATAAATAATTATTCCTTGGATCACTCGTAATAGCATTAAGTGTGTAAGGAATTCCTTTATTTCTATTTGATACAACTTGCCCAACAATTGCAGCTGGTAATCCTCCATCAAGAGCGCCTCGCATAGATGGTTCTAAAGGAAAAGCGTAACTAATATATCTTTCAACCATAAAAAAAGAGCATTTAAGCTCTGTTCCTTTCTAATAAGAACACCATTTTTACTTTGACTTTAGTTTTTTTACGTTTATGATCTACAGAAGTTAATTCCATCGCACAGAATATACTATAGGATTATCCTGATGTCAATAGGATTTGCTCTTTATACTATGTTGAGGCTAAATATTCCAAAAATAGCGGGTGAGGTTTTAATGGATATGATCGATATTCAGGATGATACTGTGTCCCTATAAAAAATGGATGATCCTGTTTTGGCAGTTCTACTATTTCCACAAGTTGTTCAACTACTGATCTGCCAGAAATAATCATCCCTTTTTCTTCTATTTGTTGCGCATATGCGTCATTAAATTCATAACGATGTCTGTGCCTTTCACCAACAATGCGTTGTTGTTCATCATCATAACCAAGATGCATAGAGTAAGATTCATCAGCGAGTGTACCTTCTTTCACCTTGCATTCCCATCTTCCGAGCCTCATGGTTCCTCCATATGCTCTTCGTTTCATAATTTCTTCTTGTCCCTTTATCGTGTGAATCACCGGATGTGGTGTATCTTCATCACATTCAACAGTATGAGCACCACTTAAACCCAAAACGTTTCTCGCATATTCAACTACAGCAAGTTGCATACCATAACAAAGTCCTAAATAGGGAACTTTATTTACTCTCGCATATTCAATGGCCTTAATTTTTCCTTCTACACCTCGTGATCCCCAACCAATAGGAACAATAATCCCTTGGGTACCTTCTAGGTCTTTTAAATCGCCGGTTTCGACCGTTTCTGCAGAAATCCATTTGACTGTAGTCTGAATCCCAGACGCCCAACTTGCATGATCGATAGAATCAAGTAACGCAGCATAACTATCTCTTAATTGATATTCTCCTGTTGTAAAATACTTGCCAACTATGGCTATAGTAGCGTTCTTATCTTTCTTAACATGAATTGTTTTTACCATTGATTCCCACGCTCGTATATCTAATTGTTTGAGGGGCAAATCAAATAATTTTAATATTTTTTCATCAAACGCTTGTTTAGCAAAAGAAAGTGGAATTTCATAAGGACTGGGCATGTCGGTACTATCAATGACATGCTCAGGATCTACATTACAAAACAGTGCAAACCGTTCTCTTCGCCTTTCATCCATCGGTTTCTCAGCTCTTGCTACGATAAAATCAGGTTGAATTCCCATCGAATTTAATGTTCTTACTGATAACTGAGTTGGTTTCGTTTTAGGTTCACCTAAATGACTGGGTGTTGGTAAATAGCTTACGTGAACATGTACTACCGTATTTTTCTTATTCAGAGATAAAATACGAGAAGCTTCATAAAATAAAATATTTTGATATTCACCGGTTGTTCCTCCTAATTCAACAACCACAATATCTGCTTGTTCTTTTTCACCAGCCTCTGTAATTCTTCGAATAATTTCATCAGTCACATGGGGAATAGCTTCAACATCTTCTCCGTTATATTCAAAATTACGTTCTCTATCTATTACTGTTTTATAAATCTGTCCCATCGTAACAAAGTTATGACGCTTCATATCCTTGCCTAAATATTTTTCATATGTTCCTAAATCCATATCAGCTTCTGTCCCATCCGTCATAAGATACGGATCGCCGTGTTCAATAGGATTAATAAGACCTGAATCAATATTTAAATAGTTTTCACATTTAACAAGTGTTACTGTATATCCACGATTTTGAAGAAGAAGAGCGATAGAGGCTGTTGTAATACCTTTTCCTAAACCAGAAATGACTCCACCCGAAACAAAAATAAATTTTGTTGGCATATACTATGTTAACAATAATTCATAAACACTATCAATCCTATTTTAATCTCTGACATGAAGGACAAACGTATGTTCCTCGACCTGCAATTGTAAGTTTTAAAATAGTTGTTCCACATCGGACGCATGGTTTTCCCTGTTTACCATATACAGCAAAATATTCTTGCGCTTTTCCTTTCTCCTCAAACAAATTACGAAAATTGTCACTGGAAGCTCCTCCATACTCAATCGCTTGCTTCATTACTTCTTCAAGTGCATAAAAAAGCTGCTTTTTTTGAGAAATAGATAGAGATTTTGCTGGTTGTGCTGGATGTATTTGAGACTCCCATAATCCTTCATTTGCATAGATATTCCCTACCCCACCAATTTTTGTTTGATCTAAAAGCAAGACTTTTATCGCTTTGTTACTTTTCCCCAAAATATGAATAAAATCTTCTTCAGTTAATGAGGCAAAAAATTCTTTCCCTAAATGTTTTACATAAGATAGTTTGGAAACGTCAGCAGTAGCAAGAATGTCTACTGTCCCAAATCTTCGGTAATCATGAAAAAATAGCATTTTCCCCGACTCAAACAGAAAGGTCATATGAGTATGAGGACTAGTTACATAATCATACTCCCAGGGAACTTGTTGAGAAGCATTTTGGGGATCAAAGAGAATGAGTCTTCCTGTCATTTTTAGATGAATAGCAATTGAAATATCTTTTGAAGTATCCAAAATTAATAGTTTACTTAACCTGCGTACTGCAACAATAGCAGCCAGATTAAGAAGTGCTGTTTGACCATGAATAATGTTTGGCGTTCTTATAGAGACATCGGAAATCACTTCTCCAATAACGTGATTCTCTAAGCCTTTTCGAATTGTTTCGACTTCCGGAAGTTCTGGCATACGCCCCATTGTACTGGTTTACAAATAAAGACTCTAGAAGTCGGTATGATATCCCCAATAAGAAAGTGCCGCATTCATAGCTGTAATTGCATTATCCTCAAGATTTGGATCTCTGAGTATTTGATGCAACTGATTTTTTTGTTGAAGGGTTAACTCTATAACAAACAAGAGATCATCTCTTTCTGTTAGTTCTTCTACTTGTCTTAGCCTTATAGGGAGAGAAGTAGGTTTAGGAAGATTATCTCCATTTCTATTTCTCTCAAGAATTAGAATATATGGAGAAATCTGACCACTTTCTGTTCTTACTAATGTCCCTGGTTTCCAAGGAATTGTTCCTTTCATATCTGCTTTATGAACAAGAAGTGTTTTACTTTTCCTTACTCCTTCATATTCTTCCAGGGTCATGATAGATCCCTGATCCATTAAATTGAGGAGAAACGGAACGAGTGGCATTTTCTTTTCAAGTTCATGAAGAACGAGATTATCATCTTTGGATAATATATCTGTCGTAAAAACGTTGTAATATAATCCAGTCATAAGTGCAGTTTGAACAGCAGATTCTACAGCTGCCCGGTATGAAGATCGATAAAAAAACAAATAACAAATAGACAGCATTTGTTCCATCTTTTTTGCGTCAGCAACACGCGTTATAACTAGTTCAAATTGCTCTCTTACGGATGTCTCAGTATTCCATTGAACCTTGAGTAATGCTGTATTTGCACCGGAGGTAAATTCTTCTATGGCAATATACATCTGTCGTTCGGAAATATCTGCTTGTTTTAGTATTGCTTTTGCTTCCTCTCGGGTTTTATCTGTCAAATGGATATAGAGAAAAAATCGCAGACGTTCTTCAAACGATCCAATAGGCGGTGGATCATCAGAGTCAAAATATCTACACCCCTTGGGTAATATTCTATTGAGCCATTTAATGGTATTGGTTATTGTTCCTGACTCTTGATCAAGATCATACGATGCTTGTCCATATAATGGATGACTATCCCCTTCTTCCTTATACTTTCGCTTGTATTTCATGAGCATAGCTCCAAGACTTGTTCCTCCTTCACTTGCTAACTCTTCCACCATAACCTGCAACAGCTCTTTGTTTAAATTATGATTTCTTGCTAATTTTTGTAAACCGGTTCGATCACCAAGTTGCGTTTGTAAATACCGACCAATATTCTTTTTCAGTTCTTCGTCTTCGCTATAATCAATACTTTTTTGATTTTCTGATCCTTGTTTTACTCTTGCTTTTGCTGCTGTATCTCCAAGCCCCTTTGTTTCTGCATCATGCAAGTATGCGTAAATAACTAAATACTTTGAGTACGCATAGGCCATTGTTACTGCTTCTGCAGTATTACTAACTGAATCAAATCCTTGACGTTTCAGAAATTTCTTAATTTTTTTCTTTTCTTTCTTGGAAAGTGACAGTTGGAAATCCGGATTGGAATAACTTTTTTCTTTATACAAATGTGAATACATAGTCAAATCTTCTTTCACTTTTTCCAAAAACATTGCCGGATCGTTTATTGCCAGTCGAAAAAGGGAATAGCTCATGATTTTTGCAAGATGCTTAGAATGATCTGCACGGGAATGAAACCTGTCATTTTTATTACGATCACTTCTTGTACTAGGTGTATCTAAAGGATTTACTTGTGAAATTCGGTTTAGTCCTTCAAATATCGGCAAGTGATTTAAATCATCAAGTAAGGTGCCCTTTCTCCCCCTAAAAAAAACTTGAAATTCTAAGATATCTTCTGAGTTGCCACGTGCTGCTTTTCTCTGTGCTTTTCTTCTCTCCTTATATCCCTGCATCCACATAAGACTTCGTCTAAGCTTTTGACCTTCGTGGGTCAATTTCGTTTCTTGAGAAAAATCGACTGACTCAGGATCAAATCCTTCTACCCTTAGTTCTTTAGGGAAGAGTAGCGTAACAATAGTTCGCACATACACAGAAGGAATATGTTCTGCAGGACACAACTCTCTAAGTCTGTTTAATTTGATTTTATCTTTGCTCTTTAGTCTTTCATGTAGCACTTTTTCTTGATCAGATATATCATGCGTACGTTCTACCATAAGACTACGTATTCTATCATAACTTATAGTATTTTACTCTTGAGAGGGTTTCTTATTAACAACCGAAGAAACGAACTGTTTAATGCTGTGAGTAAAATATTTTTTTGAAAACTGTTCTGCCTGACGAATACATTGAGAAGACCATGAGACTTTTAGTTTGGTAAACTGCTTGATAGCCTCAACCAGTGCGTCTGATGTAGGTGTATCAAACAGAATTCCAGTCTTCCCATGAATAACTGTCTCCTTTACCCCACCCTCTTTTAAGGCAATAACAGGAACACCATGTCCCATAGCCTCAACAGGCACCATCCCAAAATCTTCATCTCTGGCACAAAAGATGAGCGCCTTGGCTCGGGAATAATACACAGATAATTCTTTGTCTGATACACTACCTATAAATTCAATTGTTGGACCTGCTATCTGTCGCAATGCTTTTCCTTCTTTTCCTGTCCCAACAATCTTTAATGGGAGTTTTAATTCGTTGCATGCTTGAATAATGATATCGATCCGCTTGGCATATGTTAGCCTTCCTACACTTAAGTAATACTCTGGTTTTGATTTGACTGGAGTATACGAGTTTTCAACAGGTGGATAAATAACAGTACTGTCTCTTCTATAAAATTTTTTGACCCGTTTTGCAGTTTCTTTTGAATTGGCAATAAAAAAATTGACTCGTTGAGCTGTTTCATAATCGTAGTGGCGAAGGAAAAAATTTATTATATTCGCATAAACTTTTACAAGCGGATATTTTTGAACCAAGCTTCCCGTATCATAGCCATATAGATTCCTTGGTGGATGATGTATATAACAAATATGAACCGCTGATGTTGAGGTTAACACTCCCCTGCACATAAACCATCCACAAGAAGATAAAACAACATCAAATTCAGAAAGATCAAAAGACTCCCATATGCGAGGCGCTAAAAAGCGTAATGGTGAATGAAACTTTTTTACAATAGGATTATGTTGCACCCAACTGGGACGGATGTCCCAGGCCTTAAACCGCACTGCCTGATCTCCCAGCGCTCGCCAATCTACAAATGACGTATAAAGAGGTGCATCAGGCCATATCTCATGCAATACTTCTAACACCCGTTCAGCACCTCCATATTCACGCAAATAATCATGAACTAATGCAATTTTCATATCTATGAAAATAGATCTAATTGATTTTCTTTAACTTGCTTATGTTCTTTTTTGTTATCTATCTCAACACTAATCTCTTTATTATTATTTGAAATTCTTTTTACAAGTGATGGAAATCCTAATTTCAACAAAACAGAACGTGTTTTTTCTGTGTTAAAAGTACTTATAAAAAATTTCTCTATATCGATATCAATTGGAGCATCAACCCTAATAGTAGCCAATGTTTTAGATAATAAAGCATCTTCTCTACCTTGAAGTAATTTATGTTTTACTCCCTCAGAAACGGTAAGTATACCTTTATCTAGCATAGTATATACTTCTTCAACAGTCTTATATGTATTTACCAAATCAGCTGCTGTTTTTGGCCCGATCCCTTTTACTCCCGGATAATTATCAGAAGGATCCCCACAAAGTCCTTTCCAGTCAGGAATCCGTTCTGGTTCTACACCCAATCGTTCAATAACTTCTTGTTTTCCATATAATTTAGCTTCTGATAAACCTTTAACTGGCATATAGACTAAGACTCGATCTCCAACCAATTGTAAAATATCTCTGTCTCCCGTAACTACAATAATTTGATCAATGTTGTTTTTCTGTGTAATAAACTTATGAGAAACAACGTGATTAACAAGGGTACCTATCATATCATCAGCCTCAAAACCATCCATTTCAAACATAGGTATGTTCATCTCACTAATGACTTCATGGATAGTTGTTATTTGTTGTATTAATTGTTCATCTAGTGGAGGACGCTGAGATTGATATTCTTTATACAGCTCGTTTCTAAACGTAGGCTTGGGACGATCAAAAGCAATTGCAAAATGAAATGCATTTAAATCAGTTTGCAGTCTAATTAACATAGAGATAAATCCATAAACTGCTCCTGTCGGTTTACCATCAGGCGAAGTCAAAGGTGGAAGTGCATGGTATGCACGGTGAAGTAAAGCATTTCCGTCGAGAATAAGCAGACGATTCATGAAAATTCAATTAATTATCGATTCTTTTCTTAGGACCACCCATTAATAATTCAAATTCATCAGCTTCAATAGTTTCTTTTTTTAGTAATTCTTCAGAGATTGCATTTAATTTATTTCTATGCTTTTTTAAGACAGAAATTGCCTGCTTTAACCCTTGATTTACAAACATTCGAATTTCTTTATCTATCTCTGCTTGCACTTCTGGAGAAATGTGATTTTGTTCAGAAAGACTTTTGCCCCACTCTGTTACATCCTGATTGGGACCATAATTTACCGGTCCCAAATCACTCATTCCAAACTCCATTACCATATATCTGGCTATTCTTGTTGCCTGGTCAATATCATTTGCAGCTCCGCTGGAAATATCATCAAAAACTATCTGCTCTGCAGCTCTTCCTCCCATAGTCATAGCAATCTCATCAATAAGTTGCGCTTTCGTCTCATGCAATCTGTCTCTTTCTGGCGGTGATAACGTATAGCCTAATGCCATACCTCGAGAAATAATGCTTATTCTATGAACTGCATCAGTATGAGGAGAATAATAACTAACTACCGCATGACCAGCTTCATGATACGCAGTTCTTTTTCTATCAGCCTCTGTTTGTAATCGTTTTTTTTCTGGCCCTAATTTAACTTTTGTTGCTGCTTCTTCTAAATCTTTATTGTCGATTTCAGTTTTATTCAAACGTGCCGCCTGAATTGCAGCCTCATTCAACATGTTTTCAATATCTGCTCCTGAAAACCCAACTGTTCTTTTTGCCATACGATCCCAATTAACGTTTGAAGCAAACGGTTTTCCTCTTGCATGAATCTGAAGTATGTTTTTTCTTCCTTCAAGATCTGGTAAATCAAGTACTACTCGTCGATCAAATCTTCCGGGTCTAGTTAAGGCCGGATCAAGTAAATCTCCTCTGTTCGTTGCAGCAACGATCATAACTGCTGTATTCGCTTCAAATCCATCCATTTCTACCAATATTTGATTTAATGTTTGTTCTCGTTCGTCATGCCCACCCATAATACCAACACTTCTCATTCTTCCAATAGCATCAATTTCGTCAATAAATATAATCGCAGGTGCAGTACGCTTTGCAGTAGCAAATAAATCTCTAACTCGAGCTGCTCCAACTCCCACTAACATTTCCATAAATTCAGAACCCGCTATACTATAGAATGGTACTTTTGCTTCACCTGCCATTGCCTTAGCAAGAAGTGTTTTACCCGTTCCACTTGGGCCAACTAATATAACACCTTTCGGCGTTCTTGCTCCAAGTGCTTTATATTTAGTGGGATTTTTTAAGAAATCAACAATCTCCTCTAGTTCTTTTTTAGCTTCATCAACACCTGCTACGTCTGAAAAAGTTGTTTTCGGTAGATCTTTATTCCATACTCGGGCTTTACTTTGACCAAACGAAAAAATATTATCTTGAGCTCCTCGTGCTTGACGGAATAAAAATAAAAAGAACACTACTGTTAGAACAAGCGGAAGTACATTCGTCAAAAGTGTAACCCACATCTGACTCATACTTAAATCTTTAATGGTAACTTCAATTGCATTTTGATCAATTCCTGCACTATCTAATATGCTCACAAACGATTCGTTAGCCTCTTTACGGGAAACAAATTCACTCCCGTCTTTATAACTCACAAATAATCGTGCTTCTTCAACTTCTACTTTATTTACCCGATCTGCTTTTATATCAGACAATACTGTAGAAAGGGGCTTCTCTTCTAATAATGATGCTTGACTCCCAAAACTACTAAACACTGAAGCAGCTATAAATAAGACAAACA
>CAZGOA010000003.1:0-96376 GCA_964527425.1 uncultured Gammaproteobacteria bacterium
GTATCCAAGCTCTGAAGTTAAGCATTTTAAACTACTCAGTGTTGCTGGAGCATATTGGAGAGGAAATGAAAAAAATCCAATGTTGAGTCGTATATATGGTACGTGTTTTTCAACCAAGGAAGAACTGGATCAATATTTACACCATCTTGAAGAAGCCAAGAAACGAGATCATAAAAAATTAGGCAAGGAACTAGGATTATTCACGTTCTCTGAAACAGTAGGGAAAGGATTACCGTTATTTACTCCCAAAGGGGCTACCGTTAAACGAATTTTAGAACGCTTTATCGTTGATGAAGAAATAAAACGAGGGTATCTACACGTAAGCACACCTGATATTGCCAGCTTAAAACTGTATCAGAAATCAGGACATTATCCGTATTATAAAGACTCTATGTATGCTCCAATTGTCATTGATGATGAAGAGTATATGTTGCGACCAATGACGTGTCCTCATCATTTTGAACTCTTTTTATCTGAAAAGCATAGTTATAAAGAATTGCCTATGCGCTATGCAGAACTTGCGCAGCTTTATCGGTATGAACAATCAGGTGAATTAATGGGACTTTTGCGAGTGAGAACCTTTTGCTTAGCTGATGCACATATAATTTGCCGCAAAAATCAAGCCCAAGAAGAAATTAATGGAGTATTAGATCTGATTGAGTATGTATGTTCATGTCTTGGCCTGACCCAAGGAGTTGATTATCGATATCGGTTATCACTAGGGGATAGAGCAGATGAAAAGAAATATTTTAAGGATGATGCCTCTTGGGATCATGCAGAAGAAGTACTGAGAAATGTACTTAAAGATAGAAATGCAACATATTATGAAGCTCCACAAGAAGGGGCATTTTACGGACCTAAAATTGATATTCAAATGAAAAATGTTAACGGTAAAGAAGATACTGCTTTTACTGTTCAATATGACTTTGTCATGCCAAAACGTTTTGAGCTTAGTTATACAAATGAGGAAGGTAAAGATGAGGAACCGGTTGTTGTACATCGTTCATCTATCGGTGCTATAGAACGAGTTTTGGCCTTTATTATTGAACGGTATGCTGCAGCGTTTCCTCTATGGTTATCTCCTGTACAAGTGCACATACTCCCGATTTCAGACAAACAGGCAGCATATGCAAAGGATGTATATGAACGACTGAAACAGCAGGACATACGTGTAGTATTAGACGACAGAAGCGAAAGACTACAAGCCAAAATCCGAGACGCTCAAAAGGAAAAAGTGAATTATATGCTCATTATTGGAGAGAAAGAAAAGGAGTCTGACAGTGTTGCAGTCCGTCTAAGAAATGGAACAGATAAAGGACAGATACGTGTTGATCAGTTTATAACTGACCTTTTGCAAGAAATTGATATGAAAACGACCACCTGAAAACTTAAACGGTCTACTTTACAATACGCTCACTTCTTAGGTATAATAGGTGATCGTGAGTAAGGACAAATATTGTCGTGACAGCACATGGGAGAGTAAATAACTAAAAGATAACCCTTTTAGCATGTTTACAAGACCTGTTATTAGGAGATTGAAACAACAAAGTCGTCATTATCGAGTTAATTATCAAATACCAAGCCCCGAGCTTCGTTTATTAGACGAAGAAGGGAAGCAAATTGGTATTGTTTCAAAGTTAGAAGCCCTTCAAAAGGCAAAAGAACTCAATGTAGATGTTGTCGAAATAGCTCCTGCAGCAAAACCACCCGTTGCTAAACTCATCGATTACAAGAAGTTTAAGTATCAACAAGCAAAACAGGAAAGAGAGCAGAAAAAGTCTCAAAAAAATGTTGGCGTAAAAGAAATTCGCCTACGTCCGTTTATAGGACAACATGATTTTGATACGAGACTCGAACAGGCAAAAGAATTCCTTGAAGAAGGAAATCAAGTAAAAATTGGAGTATTTTTTAAGGGGAGAGAGATAACACGTAAAGAATTTGGATTTAAAGTCATTAAAGATTTTATTGAAAAACTAGATTCAATAAAAGTAGTGCGTGAGCCGTTTATGGAAGGAAAAAAACTCACAGCTACAATTATTCTGTCTAAAAAATAACATATGCCAAAAATAAAAACTAACAGTATTGCTAATAAACGGTTTAAAGTAAGCAAAACAGGTAAACTTATTCACCGAACAAAAGGTGCTCGTCATCTTAATCGCAATAAATCAAAATCAAGACAAAGAAGACAAGATAGTCCAAAGACGCTGACGAATATTCGTTTTATAACTGCCGTTAAACGCTTACTCGGAGTTTAAAAGGGGGATATATGAGAGTTAAACGCGGAGTTACCACACACGCAAAACACAAAAAAATATTTAGAGCAAATAAAGGGTATCGGATGACCAAACGTCGTCTGATTAAAGTTGCAACCGAAGCCTATCTTCATGCAGGAGAATATGCATTTGCCGGAAGAAAACTTCGAAAAAGAGATTTTCGCTCACTGTGGATAAACAGACTTTCTGAAGCGTTAAAAATTCAGGGTGCTCGTTATAGTACATTTATTAATGCTATGAAAAAAATGAATGTACAATTAGATCGGAAGATTTTAGCTCATCTTGTGGTTGAACGACCTGAGACATTTAAAGCAGTCGTTGAAAAAGTTACTTCAGCAAAATAAAGACGATATGAGAAAAACGTTCACAAGATTCTTTTTCTTTACCCTATCTTGATGACGGGGTGTCTTGTTACTGAAAAAATAGCCCCGCCAAAAGCGGGGATTTTTTGTTTATAATGAGGTAAGGTATTTATGAGTGAGATAACATATACTACTGATCAATTGATGGGTGTATTAATTGATATTGAACAACGTGCTAAAGAAGAACTAAAAAATGCTTCTGATGATAAAGGATTATTAACCTTAAAATACTTAGGTAATAAAAGTGAGTTTGCTTCTATTTCTCGACTAATACAATACATCCCAAAAGGAGATAGAGGAAGAATTGGCAGTCTCATTAATCAAATAAAACAATCTATAGTTGATGCGATAGATAATTCTCAAGTTAATAAAACATCTGATGTTACTTTTTTTGATGTCACTGTTCCGGGTCACCGGCCTCATATAGGTCATCTTCATCCAACAACGATTGTTATTAATGAAATGAATGCTATTTTTACGAGAATGGGGTTTTCTGTTTATGATGGTCCAGAAATTGAAAATGATGAATATAATTATGACCGGTTAAATTTGCCGAAAGATCATCCAGCACGCGATTTGCAGGATACACTCTATATTACGGAACCTGATGTATTACTCAGAACCCATACTTCTTCTATGGAAGCACATATTTTAGTTGAATTCCCACCTCCTTTTCGGTTTGTGGTACCGGGAAAAGTGTATAGATATGAAAATGCGAATGCGAGTAATAATGTTATGTTTTATCAATATGAAGGTATTGCTGTTGGCAACGATATCACCATGGCAGAACTGAAAGGAACCGTAAATACATTTATCAAACAGTTCTTTGGGGAAGAACGAGAATCACGCTTCCGCTGCAAATATTATCCACAAGTGGAACCGGGAGTAGGGGTAGATATTAGTTGTGCTTTTTGTAATAAGAAGGGATGTACTGTCTGCAAAGGGCGAGGCTGGATTGAAATGTTAGGTGCAGGAATGGTTCATCCAAACATGTTACGAAGAGTAAATTTAGACCCGGCAGTATACAGTGGATTTGCCTGGGGCATGGGGCTTGATCGTATTGTGATGCAGAGATTTGGAATAAATGATATTCGTTCGTTATATAACGGAGATATTGGATATAAGGGATAACTATGAATGTACCACTAGAATGGTTAACTGACTATGTAAAACTACCTAAATCAGTTCATGAATTAACTGATCGTCTCACCATGATTGGACACATGTTAGATAAAACATTCGAGGTAGAGGGTAACACTGTTATTGATTTGGAACTGAGAGGAAACAGAGCAGATCTTTTTGGACTAATTGGTATTGCTCGAGATATTTCTGCCGCCTGGAATACGCCCCTTAATCTTCCTGAAGTTGCAACTATTCCTAAAAAAGATTCACACTCTAAATTAATTACTGTTGAAGTTGAAGACCTTGTTGAACGGTTTTTAGCATTTACTTTAACCGTCAAAGTTGAGTCATCTCCTGAGTGGTTAGTAAAACGGTTAGACGCATATGGCATGCCATCTATTAATAATGTTGTCGATATTACAAACTACTGCATGATTGAAACGGGTGAACCAATGCATGCATATGACCTAAATACACTCAAAGGTAAACGATTAATTATTCGCAAAGCCAAAGATAAAGAAACCATGAAAACACTGATGGGAACAACAGTGTCGTTAACTAAGGATGATTTAGTCATTGCCGATGAACAAACTCCTCAAGGATTAACCATGATTGGTGGAGAAGCAACGAGAGTTACAGCTCAAACAACAGACATTATATTAGAAGCAGCTGTATACAACCAAGCTAATGTACGAAGAAGTGCGAGACGATTAGGAATACGAACAGAAGCAGGTAATCGTCATGAAAAACATTTGGATCCAAATACTGTTTTATTTGCACTTTCAAGAGCGTTATATTTATTAAAAAAATATGCCAATGCTAAAGTGACTAGTGAAAGTGCTGACTTTTTCCCACATCCACCAAAAGTTAAAAAGATTTCCCTACCACTTACAGAAATAGAACGATTAACAGGTATGTCTGTTGATAAACAGTCACAAATACAATATCTACAACTCTTAGGATGCGATGTTCAAGAAGAAGATAAAACATTACTTGTGTACGTGCCATCTTACAGAACAGATATAACTGAATCCGCAGATCTGGTTGAAGAAATTGCAAGACTTAATGGTTATGAACATATTCCATCGATACCTTTATCCGGGCAGGTACCCAAAGATAATACTTCACCATCTATTGTTCAAGAAAACACTGTGCGAAATACGTTAGTAAATCTTCAACTTAATGAAGTTATTACATCTAGTTTTGTAGAAAATAGTTTGCTTCCTGCGTTTTCTATTCACGGAGAGTATAAACAGCCTGTTGTGTTACAAAATGCACCTGACAGTTCAATTTCTATGTTGAGACCCACGCTTATAGTTAATTTACTTCAGTATGCTAAACGTGCAGTAGATCTCAGAGCTGAGAGAATAGCATTATTTGAAATTGGAAAAGTGTATTCAATGAATAAAACTCAAGAAAAAACTAAAAAGAATAAAAAACAACATATTTACCATGAAGAGAGAATGGCAGGAATAATTTTAACAGGAACAACAGATACCAAATCATTTAATAGAAACCCAAGACAACTCGAATATGCAGATCTAAAAGGAATTATTGAATCCTTTGGTGATTTGGTAGGATATACCCTGACTGTACAGCCAAGCACTACTCAAACACATCCATCACTTCATCCTATTATTCACGCTGATATTAGGGTGAATGATGTTTTTGTAGGAGTTATTGGATTATTGGATGAAACACTCCTCAAACAAATGGGGGTAAATCAATCAGTTATGTATGCAGAACTCTCTCTTGATGCACTCCTTCCCATTTCTGCAAACAATAAAGAAGCCTATACGATAGCATCAAGCTATCCACCTGTTATTGAAGATATGTCATTTGTCATACCAGAAGATTTAGCTGTTGGTGTATTTATTGATGAAATCAAAAAAATTCACCCCCTTATTAGCGATGTAACGTTACTTGATACCTATGAAAACAAAAGAACATTAAACATTGTGTATCAAGATGCAACAAAAAATTTAACAACAGATGAAATAAAACCAATCCGTGATCAAATCACAAAAACAGTCAAACAGAAATTTAAAGTGAGTTTGGTAGGGGAAGAGTAATCTTAAATACTCCAATGCCAGGCCTTTTACGTTCAAAAACATTCTTTTTTCACTTTGCTCACGAGCCTGATTGGTCCTTTTGGCGACCCAAAAAGACAAGAAAAAAATAGTGGATGGGTTAATTAATAATTTACCTTATACGGGATGAGATTCCGTAAAGATTCCCGCCTTCGCGGGAATGACAGGGAGGGTTATTAATCCTTATACTCCTCATTTACACTAATCGAAATGGTTCTCTCTGCGGTTTTGCCGTCTGCGTCTGTTGCGATTACTTTTATAGTATGTTTACCGTTTCCCATACCTATTTCTTCAGATATTGATTTGCCTTCTTTATCTCTTAGTAAGTTTCCATCCACATATATTTCAATTTTTTTCACTTCTTTAGGTGATGATCCTTCTGCAGAAACACGAACATTATTCGTATCCTGCCTTGTTCTTTCTTTTGGTTCAGTGATTGTAATCGTAAAGTCATTTGATGGTTCTGCAGTTTCTGTCGGGACCTTGAATCGCTCGTCACTTTGAGAAGCAATCCAGGCATTTATCCCTTCCTGCCAACGGTTTTTACCATCTGTTGAAATTGGATCCTGTTCCGCCCAGACATAAAACGTTTTTTCATTGTATTCACCTCTGGCAATATCGTTTTCATGTGCTAATTTGTTTTCATCTTTTTTTGATAGTTTAACTTTTTTAATAATTGGTGAAACTGTTTTCGGTTCTGTCCCTTTTATGAAAAATTCCTTTCTCGTCGGTTGACCTTCTATCGGCAAACCACCTGTTAAAGAATCAATCTCAATTTCTTCAACAGTAGTTGGTTTTTCAAATGGTTCATCCGTAGCATCTTGTAGTACCTCTTTAATGATCTTGTTCCAGATTGGAGCTGCTCCTGTTATACCTGATGCAAGTGAGGGATGCATCGGAGAATTATCATTATTACCAACCCATGTTGCGACTACTACTGAAGACGTATATCCCACAGTCCAGTTATCTCGCTTATCATCAGTCGTTCCTGTTTTTACAGCAACGGTTTTATTTGGGATTACCAATAGTGATCTCTCTCCAAATACATCTCGTCTTGCATTGTTATCAGATAAAATATTTGAAATAAGAAAAGCAATTTCGGGAGATAAAATACGTTGAGATTGAATATTTTTTCTTTCAAATAGTACTTTTCCGTTAATGTCTTCTACCTTTGATATGGCAAATGGCTCGACTTTTTCGCCTTTATTGGCAAATACGCCAAATGCTTGAGCTAGCTCAATCATATGAACTTCTCCACCGCCTAAAGCAATGGATAATCCAAAGCGATTTAAATTTTCCTGGGTAGGTTCTAGTGTAACTAACCCCATATCAAACGCAGTTCTTAAAATATCACGTATCCCAACCAGCGCAGTTACCTTGACTGCAATTGTGTTAATAGAATTGCCAAGTGCATACCGGAGTGTCATGGGACCTCGGTACTTTAAATCATAGTTTTTGGGATTATAATCTGGTTTGCCTGCTTCTCCTGAGGGATACTTTGTATCCACGTCAAGTAGTACCGTTGCAGGAGTATAGCCATCTTGTAGTGCGGCAGCGTAGGCTACAGGTTTAATGGTAGATCCTGGTTGTCTTAATCCCTGAGTGACTACATTAAATTGAAATCCACCGCTTTCTGTTGCGTGATAGTCTTTCGATCCAACCATTGAGAGAATTTCACCTGTTTTAGGGGACAGTACAAGCGCTGCACCGTTTGAGACTCGTAATGATTTAAGTTTATCAACCTCGTCTTTTACATGTTGCTGTACCTTTTCCTGAAGTGACCAATCCAGTGTTGTTGTAACCCGTAAACCTCCTGTTTCTACCAGTTCTTCACCAAATTGTTTTACTAATTGTTCTCGTACGTACGATACAAAATGCGGTGCTTTTATTCCTTGATCTGATTTACCAAATTGCAATGTTTCAATCTGTGATTTTGCTTCTTCTTCTGTTTGTTGAGTAATATATCCATCTTCACGCATGCGACGCAGTACTTGTTCGGTACGCCAAACATACGCTTTTGAGTCACTAACAAATGGATTATAAAGACTGGGTAATTGCGGAACTCCTGCTAAAAACACTGATTCATTAAACGTTAAATCTTTAGCTTTTTTACCGAAATAATACTGCGCAGCAGCTTCTACTCCTACTGCAGTACCACCATAAGGTGTTTCATTAAGATACATTTGAAGTATTTGATCTTTGGAAAATTTCCTTTCTATTTGAATTGCTAATATCGCTTCTTTAATTTTACGTGGGAGTGATTGTTCATTCGTCAGGAGTACATTTTTGACTAACTGCTGGGTAAGTGTTGAACCTCCACCTTGAATGTCTCTGGTAATAATCAGTTTTACAAATGATCGAATGATTCCAATGGTTGAAAGACCCGGGTGATTATAAAAATCCTTATCTTCAATTGCAATTGTTGCCTGTTTTAGAGACTCGGGAAGCTCTTCGAATGTAACCGGTATTCTATTTTCATTTTCATAAATATCATACAGACTCACACCATTTTTGTCATAAATGATTGTCGAAAGCCCTTCTACTCGTTGTATTCTGTCAGGTCTTGGCAAGTCTTTTGCATACCATGCAAACAGAAAAACAATTCCGAAAAAACTAGCTAAGATACCAATAAATACTACCGTTGCAGCAATAGTGAGTATTTTTAAGCGTGAAAGTCGTTTGTAACTATATTTGCTTCTTAATGATTGATCTTGTTTCCTTCGACTAAACATTTTCTTAAACGAATTCATACAGTTCATTGTACGAATTGTTGGATTTAAACGCAAACAAGTATGGTTCTTTTGGGAAAAGAGAAAGAAACGTTTTAATACTCTATTTATGTTTTATAGTCCTTTTGGTCGCAAAAGGACCAAAACGTTGTGAGTCGGGAGAAATGAGAGTGGTTTTTCTCTCTCATTTCAAGACTCACTGTATGGTAAGTATTTTTAAAATAATATTGTTAAATCAATGAATTATTAAAATGTTTTCTATAGTCCTTTTGGCCGCAAAAGGACCAACACGTGGTGAGTCGGTGTTCTTCTCGATCCGGGATGCAGAATTACTTCCGATCCGGGAGCGGATGAGGCTACCGATCCGGGAGCGGAAATACTATAGGTGGGATGAGTAACCAATACTAGCCTCATAGGCAGAAACTTGGTATGATAAGACGATATTATGGATGAAATTGAGCATTTATTAACACATGGGGTTGATACTATTTACCCATCAAAAGAAGCTCTTGAAAAAGAATTACGGAGTGGAAGAAAACTGACACTCTATCAGGGATTTGATCCTACTGGAAGCAAGCTTCATATAGGTCATGCAGTAGCAATGAGAAAATTAAGAGAATTTCAGGAACTAGGTCATACTGTTATTTTTTTGATTGGGGATGGAACTGGACAAGCAGGGGATCCCTCTGGAAAGAAAAAATCACGAGAGTATTACTTTTCCACCCAGGAATTGCGAGATAATGCGGTGGACTATGTTAAACAGGCGAGTAAAATTGTCCGTTTTGAAGGAGAAAATCCTGTTCAAATCCGCTTTAATGGAGACTGGTTAAACACCTTAACACTCAAAGATATTTTAGACATTGCAGGACACTTTACTCTGCAGCAAATGCTTGAAAGGGATATGTACCAGGAACGATTAAAAGAAAATATTGATGTTAATTTGCGAGAATTTTTATATCCATTACTTCAGGGGTATGACTCTGTACAGTTAAATGTTGATCTTGAAATTGGAGGGACTGATCAAACATTTAATATGCTCCAGGGAAGAAAGCTCGTCAAAGCATACTTAAACAAAGAAAAATACGTTATAACAGTACCATTATTGACTGATTCCAAGGGAGTAAAAATTGGAAAAACAGAAGGAAATGCAATTGGAATATCAGATGACCCAAGTGATTTTTATGCAAAAATAATGTCCTTAGGTGATGATTCTATATTGAACTGTTTTTCATTACTTACCGATGCTTCGGATAGTGAACTAGAGCAAATAAAACAAAAGATGGATGCAGGAGAAAATCCTATCCATTACAAAAAACAATTAGCTTACACCTTAACTAAACAATTTAATTCGGAGTCTCTTGCCCAGAAAGCACAGGAAGCATTTGAAAAAACTGTACAAGGTGGAGAAGTACCAACTGATATTCCAGAATTTTCTGTTGAACGGAATAGTTGGGTTGTGCTTGACCTGTTAATACAGTCAAAACTTATCACAAGCAGAAGTGAAGGAAGACGACTTATTGAACAGCGAGCTGTAGAAATTAATAATACAACCGTGGAACCGGGAACTCATGAAATTATGGTACAAGATGGTGATATTGTCAGGGTTGGTAAAAGAAAGTATATTAAAATTGTAAAATAAATCTACCAATATGGACTTAATAAGAAAGCATCAGCGTATTCTTAGAATCATTGTGATTATTGCTTCTTTAGCACTTGTTGCTAGTTCTCTTTTGCCTTTATTTTATGGCGGTTTAGTGTAACAATACAATAAAGCGTAATTCTTTCAACTTCTTCATTATGTATAAATATGTAGTTTTTTTTAGTATCTTGTTCGTGATTTTTGCTGTGGTAATGAGTAAAACGGTAGGACTATTTGATAATCTTGATGGATTTTCTTATCTGGGTATTGCTGAATACCTTGTTAGTGGAAAAATTCAACCAATCGCACCATTTAATGGCAACACACCTCGTTTTTTAAATGGTCCAGTTTATGGCTTAGTACTCTATCCACTCATGTCAAATTTTTATCCGTATACCATGAGCGTCGTAACCTTTTTTCAATTTATGCTGCTTCTTGGAGCAAATATACTACTATCCCTGTCTGTTGCAAAGCTTATTAATAAAACATTTATGATAATTGGGTTTATTCTGTTTTTTTTCATGCCATTTGTACTGATGTACGCAACTGTTTTATGGGCAGAAGTGCTAATACTTTTTTTGTTTTCACTGTATATTTTCGTATTGGTAGACGTTCTTCAACATAAAAAATCGCTGTTTTCCCCTTGGATATTGGTTATGCTTTCAAGCATTCTTTTTTTAACAAAATTTGTATTTATACCATTCATTGCATTTTCTTTTTTGCTCGCAAGTATACGTACATTTAAAGAACGCAAACAATATTCGTTACCTCACCACTTAATTCGATTTTTGCCTGTAGTGATAGGAATTATTCCCATAGTATGGTGGGTAAATATTGTCCATAGTCAAACGGGCATTTGGGATTATACGCTTCATAAGGGGAGACAAACCAATTCATATACGTACCAATACAAAGTACTACCCAGTAAAGAAAATCCAATCGTTAAGGAATTTTTAAAACGATATCCATCGTACGAATCAATTGCTTCTTTACATATGTGGGAAGGTCAGTACTTTTTTCTTCCTGAATTTAATGAACAAACACTCACTGAGCGTGACATCGATCAGCTCTATCAACAACTCTTTGTTGAAACAATAAAAGAACATCCTGTCACATTTATTGGACATGTCATTAGAAACCATTTCACGTTGGTAAATACAAAACCAGGCGATTGGCATGAGATCATCGCTCAGTTAGAGCAAGAAAAAAAAGGGTGTCTCGAATGTAATAAGGTACGTGTTAAGTGGAACAATAACTTTATTGGATTACAAAGCACTAATAACACCATGGCACAAGTCTGGATTTGGTATTTATCTCTACAATCAGCATATTTTCCACTTATCACCAGTATATTGTTTGTGTTGGCCTACATCGGTCTTTTCCAAACTATAATCAATAAACAGAGAGCAGCAATGATTGTTACATTGATGTTTTTTTTCTTGTACCAGGCCCATGCAACATTAACAAGTGAGGAGGGGAGATATATGATATTGACCTATCCTGCATATACGATTTGTATTCTCTATGGACTCTATAGTATCTATAGTCATTCAAAAAAAATAATAAGGCTGGTCCGTCACATATGATATTATCTTGTCATTATGCTTAGTCTTGAGACACCAATAGAACAATTACATTTCGTTGGTCCTTCTAAAGCTGCAGCATTGGAGAGATTACAGATATTTACAATTGAAGATTTACTGTATCACGTGCCTCATCGATATAATGACTATTCGTTAGTTACTCCGATTGTCGCTGCAAAACCTGGTGAAACGGTTACTATTAAGGCAGTTATTCAACATCTAAAAACATTTCGAACGAAAACGGGAAAACAAATTATTCAAGCTACTCTTACTGATGAAACTGGCAAAATACGTGCAAACTGGTTTAATCAAACGTATTTATTGCGTGTTCTGCAAGAAGGTGATGAAGTAAGTTTTTCCGGTGCTATTCATTGGTTTGGGAGTAGTATAGTACTTTCCAATCCGCAGTTTGAAATCATTTCTTCAAAACGAGAAGGTGACACACTGCATACAGGAAGAATTGTTGCTGTTTATCCTGAAACAGAGGGGATTACGTCTAAATGGTTACGAAATCGAATCCACGAAGTGTTAAGAGAGGTTGATTCACTTATTCATGATGAGTTACCCCCTGACATTCTTTATAAAGAACAGCTCTTATCACTCAAAGAAGCGATGTTGGCGGTCCATTTTCCAGAAACACTTGCTCAAGCACAAGAAGGGAAAAAACGACTGGGATTTGATGAATTATTATTTTTTCAAACCCGTTCTAAACTCCAAAAAAAAGAATGGGAAGAAACCAAGAAAGCACATGCTCTAACGAGTTCAGATTCTGACCTTTCTTCATTTTATGATCACATTCCATTTATCTTAACGCAAGATCAACAGAATGCAATGAATGCTATTCGTCAGGATATTGAAAAAAAAATACCAATGAATCGTTTGCTTATTGGTGACGTCGGATCAGGTAAGACAATTGTGGCAGCCTTTGCGATGTATCTGAGTTATGTTTCCGGGTATTCAAGTCTACTTATGGCTCCAACTCAAATTTTAGCTGAACAACATTTCCGCACGATTTCACAGTTATTAAAACCGCTTGGGATAACTGTTGATTTAATGACAGGTTCTACAAAAACTTTATCCCAAGAAACTATTGATATACCTCAACTGTTTAATTCGGCAACACAACGTATTATCGTAGGTACTCATGCATTGCTATCATCAAAATATGATTTAGGTACGGTTGGTCTGGTGGTTATTGATGAGCAACATCGATTTGGCGTAAAACAACGAGGTATATTGACAGAGGAACAAGAAAATGGTCGAATGCCTCATTTACTGACGATGACAGCAACACCGATACCGCGGACACTGGCAAAAACATTATTTGGTAATGTACTATTAAGTTTTTTGAATACCATGCCAAATGGAAGACAAAAAGTAAAAACCTGGCTCGTTTCCAATGAAAAACGAAAAAAAGGCTACGACTGGATTCGATCTCAAATTACAGAACAAGAAGGTCAGGTGTTTATTATTTGTCCACTGATTGAAAGTTCTGAAAGTATGGTCACAGTTAAAGCAGTAACGGAAGAATTTGAACAATTAAAAGCAATCTATCCAGAATTTTCTATCGGACTGTTGCATGGGCGGATGAAAGGACAAGAAAAAACATCTGTACTTGAACAATTTCGGGATAAAAAACATCAAATTCTACTTGCAACGCCTGTGGTTGAGGTAGGAATTGACATCCCTAATGCAACAGTAATCGTTATTGAAGCGGCAGAGCGATTTGGATTAGGCCAATTACATCAACTGCGGGGTAGAGTAGGAAGAGGAAATAAACAATCCTATTGTCTATTATTTACAGAAGCTCAAGAAACACCCCAGATTGAACGCCTGAAAGCAATGGAAACAATCCATAATGGTCCCCAGCTAGCAGAACTTGATCTTGCACTACGCGGTCCCGGAGATATTTTTGGTACCAGACAGCATGGTATCCCTGTTTTAAAGGTAGCTCGATTATCTGATAATGCCCTTCTTGAGGCTAGCGGCAGGGTTGCAGAAACCCTATTAAGTATTGATCCGGAGCTTGTACGCTTTCCCATCTTGAGAGAAAAGCTAAAAAAAGCTACAATAGAGGACAATCAAATGAATGATTAGTATTTCAATATTCATATTGGAATGTAATTATTACGATAATACTATGGCTCCATTACCAAAACGCAGACATTCAACCAGAAGAGGCGGCAAGCGAAAAGCTTCCATTGTTCTCGAAATTCCATCTTTAAGTGGTGGAAAACAAAATGAACCATATCATCAACCACACAGAGCACATGTAGAAGATGGATATTACGTTTATCGTGGTAAAAAAGTAGCAAAAGTATAAAACATCCGGAAGTCTATAAAGGAAAAGATATGTGTATCTTAGTCTTTATAGATTTCCGAAGAAATGAAAACCTCTCAAGACCCTAGACATCAACATCGAATAGATCTGATGCAAAAATTATTTGCAGCTTCGTTTGGTAACAAACCCGACTCAGAAATTGAACAAATTCTGAACAGTCAGCCTGTATTGGACCCCCTAATCACACAATCCGCTCCAGAATGGCCGCTTGAAAAAATTGCAAAAGTTGATTTAGCAATACTTAGACTCGCCTGTTATGAACTTACGATAGACAAAAAAGCACCAGCAAAAGTGGTTATTGATGAAGCCGTTGAGCTAGCCAAATCCTATGGAAATCCAACCAGCCCGGGATTTATAAATGGAGCTCTAGGAAAGGTATTAACAATTTTAGGACAAACTAATAATGACTCAAAAACAGAAAACGTAAATGAGGATACAAATAATATATGACATTTGATGAATTACAAACTAAAACTGGAATACTATTTACGAATAAAACATTACTGCATCATGCGTTTTATCATCGTTCTTATCTCAATGAAGCAAGACATATTAAGGAATCAAATGAACGGCTTGAGTTTTTGGGGGATGCAATATTATCGTTTTTAACTTCTGAATATTTATACACGCAGTATCCTGAATTCCCCGAAGGGATTTTGACCAATATACGATCTGGACTTGTGAAAACCAAAAGTCTGGCAGATGTTTCTATATCGTTACAGTTAGGTGAATTACTCTTCTTAAGCCGAGGAGAAGAAGAATCCGGAGGCAGAACAAATCCTTCTCTCCTGGCTGACTGTTTTGAAGCTTATTTAGGCGCAATTTATTTAGACCAGGGAATTGACTCTGCCCGAAAACTCTTATCTGAATATGTCTTTCCACTTGCTCAAAAAATAGTTGATACGAAGTCGTATATTGATTTTAAAAGTCTATTCCAGGAAATTATTCAGCAGGAAAGCAGAATATCTCCTACATACAAGGTTGTTAAAGCCGAGGGTCCAGATCATGCAAAAACTTTTTCTATTGTGGTATTAGTCGGTGAGACAATCATGGGGGAGGGTACTGGTAAATCAAAACAGGAAGGAGAGCAGGCTGCTGCTGCAAATGCTCTTGAGAAGCTAGGGAAGAAATGATAGAATAACAGAATAATTTCTAAATCGTAAAGACTGAAGACTTATTTTTACGTATTGTTTCAGTTTTTTGATAGTATTTTCATTTATGCTTAAAATTCGCTTAAGTCAAACAGGTACAAAAAATAAGAAAAAATATCGTATTCTTGCTGTTGAAGAAGGTAAAAAACGAGATGGACAGGCTGTTGAAATATTGGGATATTATAACCCAATAGTTAAACCAGCAGAACTTTCTATCAAAAAAGAACGTATTGAATACTGGGTATCTCAAGGCGCACAAGTCACTGATGCAGTAAAAAGACTTCTTGCACAATAAATCCCATGAAACAAACTCTTGAATTTATCTTGCAGCAAATTGTAGAGGACACTTCTGCTATTTCTGTTGAGGAAACTGAACAAGACGAAAAAACGATATTAACCATTTCTGTTGGAGAGGCTGATATGGGAAGAATTATTGGAAAACACGGCAGAATTATCAAGGCTATTCGTGACGTCATTAAAATGATGGCTATAAAGCAAAATAAATATGTAGATGTGGTTATTGCAGAATAAGTGGATATTTCTTCATTACACTTCTGGACGATGTATACTAGAACAAATTTCCCAATCTTATGCACTTTACCGTTTTAACATTATTTCCGGAAATGTTTGAGAGTCTCTTGGGACACTCTATTCTTAAAAGAGCTTTGGAACATAAAAGTATTTCTATCAATCTTGTACAAATACGAGATTTTGCAACTGACAAACATAAATCCGTTGACGATAAACCTTACGGCGGAGGCGCAGGAATGATTATGCGTGTTGATATTGTTGATAAAGCACTCTCATTTGTCAAAGCCAACTCACAATTAACACACACCCATTCAATACTCCTTGATCCACGTGGCACACCGTATACGCAGACAATTGCACGAACACTCAGCAGTACGTATGACCACCTTATTCTCCTCTGCGGACATTATGAGGGTGTTGATGAGCGGGTCCGGTCTTTAGTCGATGAACAAATTTCTATCGGAGATTATATACTCACAGGCGGAGAATTACCGGCAATGATGATCATTGATAGTGTCACAAGACTACTGCCGGGTGTTATTCATCAAGAAAGCAGTCAATACGAATCGTTTGAGGATGGTCTTGAATATCCTCAATACACCCGTCCTGAAGTATACAATAATCAGTCTGTTCCAGAACTATTACGCTCTGGAAACCATAAAGCCATTCAAGAGTGGAGAAAAGAGGAAAGCATACGTATTACAAAGGCATATCGACCTGATTTGCTAAAAAACCTTAAAGAGTAAATGGATTACGCGTGCCGTTTGGATCAAACGGTATAAGTTCTCCTGATTGGTTAATGAGAGCAGATGAAAAATCAGGCATCAAAGAAATTTCTGTAATAAAGTCTTCTTCATTGATATCCAAGAGAGTTAATGTGCTGATGTCACGTTTCTGTAATGGCAGATAAAATGCGTCAAAGGCAATTTGAATATTAAGCTGTTCGGTTTGATTAAATCGTAAGCTAAACGAATTTGCCCGTAAAAATCGTCTTACAACGGCTGTTCTCTCCAGAAACGTTTGTACCTGGTCGATTGTTGCATCTATACTTACTGAAAACGGTAATGTAAATGATCCAAACTGTCTGTCTACGGGTTTTAAGAGGGAAGATGATTGCGATGCCAGTGTTCCGATTTTATCGAAAGAAATACTATTTACAGTTATTCCAACTTCAGAACCTACCTGCTCAATCGTCTGCAGAATACTGGGAATAGATTTATCAATCGGTATTGCAGCTGTAAGTTCATTTAATTTTTCATTTAAAGTTTCTTCATCATATGAATCAAGTATGGCTAATTTTTCTTTCAGTGCATCGACTTCTTGTGAGAGTTGTGTGCCTTGCTGATAGACATCCATCGTTCGTCTCGTTAATGGAATAATTATTCCAAAGAAGATAATAACAGAACCTGCGATTATGCTTATGGGCACTATAAAATCACTATAACGGGTAAATATGCGTCGTAATTCTTTATTCATATTATTGTACCGGTGTAAACTGAACTGACGATTTTACAATACCTTCGTTATCCACAATGAGTGAATTTATAATTGGTTTTGAGATAATTCCATCTATGACAAACTGATTAATAGATTGAATAACGGTGTTAATTTCATCTAATGAAGTGGTCTTCAAATCAAGGTGCATTGTATTATTTTCTTCCATTCTAATGCCTACTAATAGCGGTGGTGTTGCAATTGCTCTCACCGCATTCATCATCGTATTCCAGGGATATTGACTCTTGATAGTTCGTTGTGTCACGGGCACACGTTCTTTTATCGCCAGTAATAACACTTCTTTTCTTGAAGCCAGAGTGATTTTGCGGGTAGTTATACTTTTTTCTGTTTCCAGTGAGTTAAAACGCTGAGTTACTAATAAAAAGGCAATACCCACAATGCTGCCTGCTGTTAGTAATAAGACTAAAACCAGCGTACTAACGATCTTTAGCCTGCGTAAACCTGAAAGTTCGTAGGGAGTTAATGACTGCTGGGTTTTGAGTAAGTTGATACTAATGTCTTTCATATTATTTCAAAGCTAATCCTGCTGCTACACAAAATACTGGTCCTTCATTATCAAGCGCTGCAAATCGTGCATCTTTTGCAATACCGACCCATGGATTGGCTAAGTGCGTTTCAAGGGTGATCTGTTCACCCATATATGCCACCATACCCGGCAGTCTTGCTGTACCACCAGAGAGAATAACCACATCGACATGTTCACCGGGGAAACGTTCCTCATAAAATGCTTTTGCCCGTTTAATTTCACTGACAATAAGATCCATAATGGGATGAACGGCTTGTACTATTTTTCCTTCTAAATGACGTCTATCTAGACCGTATGTTTTCTTAAATTCTTCTGCCTGATTCTGGTGAAACCCTAACCCTTGTACGAGTGCTCGAGAAAGCGCTTCTCCACCGGCACTTATGGAACGCGTAAAGGTAAGTACTCCGCTTCTTAAAATTGCCAAATCTGTCGTTTGAGCGCCGAGTGAAACAATCATGGATGTTCTAACCGATGCAACAGATCGGGATAGCGCCCTGCATGCAGAGATTATTTCTGTTTCTATACTCACGGCCCCTAACCCAGCCTGCTCAACGTATCCAACATATTTATCGATAAGTACTTTGGGGGAAGCAACCAGCAAAACCTGCATCATGTTGTTGCTGGTATTTTTGGCTTCCTGAAGGATTGAGAAGTCCATGGTGACTTGATCTAGCGGCAGTGGGATATATTGTTCTGCCTCCCAGCGGATTGAAGACGCTAATTCCTGTCTTGAAAGCTGGGGGACATCAATTACTCTGGTAAATACTTGTGATTCTGGAAGTGCAATATGCACGCTTTTTGACTTTATACCTGCATCGTGAACCAATTTTCGAATTGCACCGGCAATTGACTCTCTATCCGTTTCTGTTGTTGAACCTAAAGCTCTTGGGGGAGTGAGAATAGCTGCAGCATTCACAAGTCTGGCTTGTGTACTATCACTCTCCATTTCCACGATTTTAATTGAGTGTGAACCGATATCAATACCAAGGGCAGTAGACATACTCTTAGTGTATAAGGAATAAAGAAAAAATAAAAGTGAACAGTATTAGTTAGTGTGAAAAATTTAATTCTGAGACGATTGCCGCATCAAAAATACTCGGGGCAGAACGGAATTGTCTGGAGACAACTATTTTTCTTGAAACACCGCTTCCGGTAACTCCAGTTGAAGTTATCATATTACCTTGACTGGGTAGTGTTACACCGGCTGGAGGTGCAACGAAGATATTTGCATCGGCATAAATCGGACGAATACGTAACGCAAGCAGGGTATCGTTTGGAGCAGCTGGATTAATCCCAAGTGTATTAAAATTAATCGTTTGTCGATACACATTTTCTTGTCCACATCCAACACCTAAAGCACCGGCACTGGCAAAATTACCTCGACTATTTGGATCATAGGCTACTTTTTGTAATAAATACGTATTTGCTGCATTTTTATACAATATTCCTATTGATACGGCAGGAGGCTGTGTACCACGCCAACATACATCTATGGTATTTGCGGTATAGACTCTTGTTTCATTTAATGTGCCGTCTCCGTTGTGATTGACAAGCCAGACTGATTCGGTATTTCCCTGTGTAGTCAGCTGGGGAATAGTATAGGCTGCGGCAGCGCCTGCTATTGCTGAAATATTCGTACTATATGATGCAAGATTTCCAGATAATGCTGCACTAGACTCCTGTCCAGTTTGTAAGGCTCTTTCTATACCCGCTTCGGCTGCTGCAAAAGCTCTTGCTGAATCTTCAATTTCATTATTAATAGATACGTCTGTTCTGGTTCTGCTTATCAATGCAAGAGAAATAGTCATACCGACTGTTAACACAAGAAGGGTTATTAATAATACTTGTCCAGATGAACGATGTTTGTTCATAGTTCTATTGTAAAAGGTCTTGGTTTATGTTTCAATGAACGCTTAATTTCTCAACGTAACTGTTGAATCAAATACAACACTTCCTTCTTCAAAGCTGTATACTGGTGTTCCTTTTTGCGCTAAAGAAAAATTGATTCTCGCTTTTTTGGGAACTCCTGGTGATGCTGTACATGTAAATATCTGTTTACCCGTGCAATCACTGCCAAGCGTCATTGTGCTGGGTGTTATGTATTCTGTTACTGAACCGTTTGCTGTTGCACTTATCGATGCAATTCTGGTTACATTGTTTGTATCATCATATAAACATTCAAATGTTGTTTGACCTTGATCTTTATTGGTGATCACAATATTTTGACGAGGCACTCCTGTACAGCTTTCTGAGGATATATCAACTGCAGATCGGATAAACTGTTCCATTAACCGCAAGCTAAAATCGCCACCTTGTTTAATGGTATTTTTTACATCACTTTTTACACTGGTACGATTAGCGGTAAAGAGTGACTGTGCGAGCACTATACTTAAACTAGCCATAATGGTTACTGCAATAAGTACTTCAACTAATGTAAAACCGCTCTGTTTCATATTATCTCCACTTGGTTAATACTGTTATTATTTCACTTTTACGCATTTGAGATCCTTCTTGCCAGGTGACTGTAGATCGTACATTCATCTTTACTTCTGCAGGAATAGAATTATCGAGTGTTAAGGTAACAATACGCGTAAAAATCCCGTCTATCTTGGTTGCACATATCGAACCTTGTGTCCAAACTCCCTGTTTATCTACACACCATTCTACATCTTCGCCGTTTCCGCTTCCTTTGGCTTCAAAGAGGTACCAACTTGCGTCACGCTGGGCGCGCGCTAATTCTATGCCTTCTTTTGCATAGGCGGTGGCTTGTGATTTGGCTGTTGAAAAGGATGTAGTTTGTAAACTTCTTACAGCACTGGTTACCACCACTGATAAAATAATGATCACAATTCCTACAACAATGATAATTTCTACCATTGTTTGACCTATTGAATTGTTTGGAAATAATTTCATAGTTATAGTTCACTCACATCACCACTTTTACTGACTCTGACTGTAATAGGGCTTCCGGATCCTTTTGTAAGACTTAAGGTTACATCTTGACTTGCAGTGCCTGTTAATACTGCAAATGTAAATGTAGAAGGGATAGGGGAAAAGGTAATTTGATCCGGTAATTGTATGGTAGTGGGTGTCACCGCAACTGCAGGGAAACATACTGCCTGATAGCTGTAGGTAGTTGCGGTAAAACTTAGTTGGTATCCAACGATATTCGTACACACCACACCTGATGGTTTTAATCCGGAATATGCTCTGGTCTGGACAAAACGCAAATCGCTTCGTAAAGTCTTGGCTGCCTGTTTTAGTTTTTGATTGGTATTGAAGTTATTATAACTAACCAGTATAAACCCGGTTACAGAAGCCATAATACCCACAACAACGATAATCTCAATTAAGGAAAAACCAAATGCGTGTACATTCTTCATGGATTTCTTTCGCCATAGGTACAGCTTGCAGGTAATGTACTACATGTTCCTGAACCACTCTGTGCTTCATATTGTCCACATACGCAGTAGCCATAATAACTAGCTGGAGCACCAGAGGCGTTTGTGGCTTGATAATAATATTGCTGACCTGCTTTAGGATCGTTTGGGAGTACTGACATATAGGTAGGAACCAGTACTGCCCCTAATGCCGCAATCGTTCCGAATGCAGGATTGACTGGTGGATAATACCCGTTATCTGATCGATACATCTCAAGTGCAGAACGCAGCTGCTGGATATCGCTTGTTCTTCGTGCATCGCGAGAGCGTTTATTGGCATTAGCAAACGAGGCAACTCCGATAGACGTTAACACAAGAATAATACCGGTAGTCACTAATATCTCCAGTAAACTAAACCCTGCGATTTTATTACGTTTACTCATAGGTTATTGTAAATTGCTGACACACTGCGCATTACCCGGCGTAAAACTTGTGCAGTCGAGTGAGTCTGCATTGCCTGTTGCTGATTCCATCGTAGCACAAAAACAATATGCAGTTGTTGTACAGGTGTATGGATTGTAGTTAACTTGTGTTCGTGGATCTTTGGGAAACCCTTGTGGAAAGTAGGAGGTACCCACAGTAGTGCAGGTCGAATCAGGATAGCTACCATTCTGGGCATAATAACTTTCCATGGCATACTGGATGCTTTTTAGATCGGAAACTCGTCTGGCATCTCGTCCACGACGCTGGGAATTAACATACGAACTTGTTCCTAACACTGCTAAGACACCAACTAAAGCAATAACTATCAGCAATTCAATTAAGGTAAATCCTTTTTTTTGTTTCATAAGTTAAAAAAACGTAATACTGACTGTGTTAAAAAGAGTGAACAGCAGTATCCAGCGATTAAAAACGGCCCAAAGGGTATTTTGGATTTGAGCGATTTTAACTGTCCTACTATCAGTATGATTCCCACTAAGGCCCCCGTCAAGAACGCAGCATAGAAGGCAACAATAATTTCTGGAAACCCCAGGGAAAATCCCAAGAAGAACGCAAATTTAACATCTCCAAAACCCATTCCCTTGCCTTTCGTAACATACCAGATGGCATACAGAAATAAAAATGCACCAACTCCAGTTATAAATCGGACTGTTAAATCATTAAAAGAAGAAACAAGAAGTAATGAACCTATGAAACCAGTCACTATCATACTGTCAGGGATAATATAGTGTTTAACATCGATAAAACCGATCACTAACAATGAAGAAAATATAATCAGATATGCAATCATCTTCTGCCAATCAGTAATCATAGTAAATGCAGTAAAAGCAAATATTACTCCCGTAAATGTTTCTATAAGAGGATACTTTATTGATAAATGTTTGTGGCAACGTCTGCATCGTGCACCTTGAATGACATAAGAAACGAGAGGTATAAGTTCAAACCAACGCAATGGTTTATGGCAATGATCACAACGAGATCTACTAATTAAAATATCTTTATCAATTGGAAGCCTATCGATTAATACATTTAAGAAAGAACCAACAAATAATCCTAGCAGACCCGCATAGCTCGCTAGGATTATGTCTATATTCATGTGTTAAATTATTCTATGCAAGTATATAAACCTGCAGCCGCTGCACCTTGTGCTACTCCACTTCCATTATAGATATTTGATGTATTCGTAGTAAATTGTTTCGATTTTGGTCGAAAACATACTACTATTGCATCAGGAGTTCCAGCAGTTTCTTTATCAAATACAATAACTTGTGCAACAGCAGGACTACCGTCTGCCGGAAATTTGTTTAAGTTTGTAGTATATTGCGTTTTTAATTCTCCTGAATTAATTAGTGTTAAAACGTCTGATCCTACTAGACCTTGCACATTAGTACCAGCTGCAGAACCGAAATTTGGATAATTGGCTGTATATTGATATTTGGATGCATAATATCTGTTCTGGGCATGAAAAAACTGAGCAGCGACATCACGAAGCGCCGTATCACTACCTCTTCTTAATTGTTCTATAGGATCCAATGCTGCAATGAGTCCTACCGCTAATGCTCCAATGAGGGCAATAACAATGAGAAGTTCTATTAAAGTAAACCCTTTTGATCTGTTTGATGGACGATTAAATAATTTCATATGGCAGTACCTCACTTTCCAGTATGGATATATTCATCTCCTGTTGTCAAGTATGGGTGTGTAATTGTCTGTTTTTGGGGAATAGAGGCAGTATTTATATGGAAACACAGACTACTCTTGTCTCTTGAGTAAGATTTACGCATAATGTATGTATGCCTGCCCAGGAAAAAACATTACTTTCTATTCTGGTGAGTGAAGGAAAATTATCTCCCGAACTTGCTGAGAAGATTAATACGGAGTCATTAACCAGCGGCAATAGAGTAGAGGATATATTAATTAAACGAAGACTAATCACTGATACTGATCTAGTAAAAGCAAGAGCAACATCGTTAAATTTACCGTTTGTCAACTTAACAGAAAAAGCCATTTCTCCTGATGTTGTCAGCTACATTCCAGAACCTGTAGCAAGACGGTATATACTTGTTCCATTTCAATTTGATGAAAAGTTAAACCTTCTGTCGGTTGCCATGGTTGACCCACTGGATTTTCAGGTGGTTGAATTTCTTGAGAAAAAAACTGGAAAACAAATAGCACCGCATTTTGCTCTGGCTTCTGAAATCAAGACAATCATGGATAGTTTGTACCAGCAAAACATTGGTGCAGATGTAACTGCTGCCTTGCGGGAGACACAAACTCCTCAGGTAAAAACGTATGAAGCGGGACGCTTAGGTGAAGTAATTCGAGAGGCGCCTATTGCACAAATTGTCTCAGCAATACTTGAACAATCTGTTCGCATCCGGTCATCAGATATCCATATAGAACCACAACTCGGTGATACACGAGTGCGGTTTCGGGTAGACGGTATTTTGCAGGAACGATTATCTCTCCCTCGAAGACTCCATGAATCTGTTGTTTCGCGTATAAAAATACTCTCAGATATGAAAATTGATGAAAAACGAGTGCCACAAGACGGCAGATTTAACTTTAAGATGGGTGAAACAGAGGTTGATTTGCGTGTATCTACTCTCCCAACCGTTCATGGTGAAAAAATTGTTATGCGTATTTTGAAGAAATCGGGCGGTATTCCTGGATTAACAGAATTAGGCCTTAGGGCATTAGCCCTAAAACATCTAGATGAAGCTATCCACCGACCTCATGGTGTAGTCCTGGTTACCGGTCCAACCGGATCGGGGAAAACAACAACACTTTACTCAGTCTTATCAAAAATAAATAATGCCAAAGTAAATATTCTTACATTAGAAGATCCGGTTGAATATGAAATTGCAGGTATCAATCAGGTTCAGATTAATCCTCAGGCAGGGCTTACTTTTGCAACCGGATTACGTTCATTCCTGCGACAGGATCCCAATGTCATATTAGTTGGTGAAATACGTGATAAAGAGACAACAGAACTTTGCATACAAGCAGCACTTACCGGACATTTAGTCTTTTCTACCTTACATACCAATAATGCAGGAGGCGCTATTCCTCGTCTTATTGATTTAGGTGCTGAGCCGTTTTTGGTTGCATCTGCCTTAAATGCCGTCGTCGGTCAGCGTATTGCACGCCAGATATGTCCAGCATGTAAGGAAACATATGTTCCAGATGAAAGTGTTACACAAAATATCCGATCAGTGTTAGGAAAATTATTACCTGCAAATTATGAAATTAAACTCTCCAAAGGAACGGGAGTAAATGGGGCAAGTGCATGTCAGACTTGTGGAGGAGCAGGATACTGGGGACGAATCGGTGTGTTTGAGATATTCCCTGTTTCTGATCCGATAAGTCATTTGATTCTGGCGCGTGCTCCGGTTAATGAAATTGAACAGCAGATTATAAAAGAAGGTATGATAACGATGAAACAGGATGGATTTATTAAAGCGCTGGAAGGCATAACGACGTTAGAAGAAGTATTACGCGTAGCGGAGGACTAAAATTAGAACCAATGCAAACAAATTAACAATCGTGTATTTGTATTGTTTGTCTTGTTTTTAGTATTGTAATGATATGGACTTACAAATTCTTTTTTCGGAAACAGCTCGTTTACAAGCATCTGATTTGCATATCGCCTCAGGATATCCACCAATGCTTCGTGTGGCGGGAGAACTTCAACCAGTTTTAAATAGTAAAATACTTGCACCTCAAGAGACAGAAACGCTGATCATGGCCATTTTGGCTGCAGACCAAAAAGATTTGCTAATTTCCAATAGAGAAATTGATCTTTCTTTTCATACCCAGTACGGACGATTTCGAGCAAATCTGTATTACCAGAAGGGTAGTCTTGCAGGCGTTTTTCGTTTAGTTCCGTCTGTAATTAAAACTATTGAAAATTTAGGATTACCGGATATCTGTCATGATTTTACCCGTTTACGACAAGGATTTGTTTTAGTAACCGGACCAACTGGACATGGTAAATCCACAACACTGGCTGCAATGATTCATGAAATTAATTTAACCAAAGCTCATCATATTGTGACTGTTGAAGATCCTATTGAATACATGTATGGCGCAGGGAAATCGATCATTTCTCAGCGAGAAATGCATTCTGACACCCATTCATGGACTGTAGCGCTTCGAAGTATCCTGCGAGAAGATCCAGATGTTGTGCTTATTGGGGAAATGCGAGATTTTGAAACGATTCAGGCTGCAATTACGATTGCAGAAACTGGTCATTTAGTATTTGCAACACTGCATACGAATTCGGCAAGTCAATCTGTTGACCGTATTGTCGGAGTGTTTCCTGAAGCTCAACAAGCGCAAATCAGGCTGCAGCTGGCTGCTGCATTGGAAGGAATTATTTCACAGCGGTTAATACCGGCAATTGGTGGGGGAAGAATTGCTGCGGCAGAAGTATTAGTTGCAACTCCAGCTATTCGGGCAACGATACGAGACGGGAGAACACATCTTATTGATAACGTTATGCAAACATCTGCTGAATCAGGCATGATTACCCTTGAAACGTCGCTTTCAAAACTGGTAAAAGAAGGAAAAATTTCTACTGAGGCTGCTATGGCGTATGCTGTACGGCCAGAAGAGTTAGCAAGACTCTTAAAAACAATTACCTAATAATCAGTACAAATACGTTGAATTTATTTCGCTATGCCTTTTTATAATTACAAAGCCAAAGACCAAGCCGGAACAACTGTAAGCGGACTCGTAGAAGCGCCAAATGAACAAACCGCTGCTCGCTTGGTAAGAGAAAAAAAATTATTTGTCACCTCTCTTGCGCTCAAATCAGAAGGTTTAAATCTTCAATCAATCGTTGATAAATTTAAACGGATATCTTTTAAAGACACAGTAAATTTTACCCGCCAAATGGCAACCCTTTCTGTAGCTGGACTTTCTTTACCTGAATCACTTTCGATTATTCGATCACAAACGAAAAATCCTGCTTTACAGACTATGTATGTAGATATTGAACATCATGTGTTGAGTGGAGGAAGTTTTGCAAATGCCTTAAGTCGATATCCAAAAGTGTTTTCGCCTGTCTATATTGCGTTAGTAAAATCGGGAGAGGCTTCTGGTTCGCTGGATAAAATCTTAACCCGTATGGCAGAAACTCTGGAAAACCAGATGGAATTTAGAGCTAAAGTGAAAAGCGCGATGATTTATCCCGTAATTATTATTTTGGCAATGATCATTGTTGTGTTTATTATGATGACAGTCGTTGTTCCAAGAATGACTGAATTATATGGAGATTTTGGAGTTGATCTGCCGTTTACCACGAGATTATTAATTGGCGTGTCTAATTTTTTTGTTAACTTTTGGTGGGTGCTTATTCTGGGTGTAATCGGGGGAGGGTATGGGTTTTATAAATGGAAAAAAACCTTAGTTGGTCAAACGATTGTAGACAGTCTCATTCTCAAAATTCCGCTTATAGGGGATTTGCAGACAAAAGTCATTTTATCAGAATTTACGCGAACGTTGGGTATGCTTGTGGGATCGGGAATCCATATTCTCGATGCACTCGCATTTCTGAAAGACTCTATGGGAAATGTCTTATTTAAAGCGGCAGTTACTGACATTGCAGTAAAAATTGAAAAAGGTTACCCCATGGGTGATACATTTGCTATTCACGAAGTGTTTCCAGTCATTGTGTCTCAGATGATAAAAGTTGGTGAAGAAACAGGCAAACTTGATGAGTCTTTAATAAAGCTTTCCCAGTATTTTGAACGAGAATCTGATCATTTATTAAAGAATTTAACTACAGCACTTGAACCTGCAATAATGGTATTTTTAGGGGTGGGAGTAGGATTTATTGTATTTTCCATTATTACTCCAATCTATTCACTTACAAACCAAATTAAATGAGTGATTTACCCTAGACAACCTCAGTTAATGTAGGTTAGAATGGTTTTCTGTTACTATGGCTGAATCTGATTATAAAGGTAGTCAAATTGTTGTATTAGAAGGCTTAGAACCGGTAAGAAAAAGACCGGGAATGTATATTGGGTCAACTTCTCATACTGGCTTACATCACTGTTTAACGGAAATTGTCGATAACTCGGTTGATGAAGCGTTAGCCGGATTTGCCAAAAATGTATATGTAACTATTCACAAAGATCAAAGTGTTACGGTAAGTGATGACGGCCGGGGAATTCCAATCGATGAAAATCCTAAATATAAGGTATCCGCTCTTGAGTTAGTGATGACAAAACTTCATGCGGGCGGGAAATTTGAGGGAAAAGCATACAAAATATCGGGAGGGCTGCACGGAGTCGGGGCATCTGTTGTAAACGCTCTTTCAAGTGAAATGAAAGTAGAAGTGCACCGAGATGGCAAGGCGGTCGTTCAGGAATATAGACGGGGAGTACCAACTAGTCCAGTCAGAGTCATCGGAAAAGCAAAAGATACTGGCACAATAACAACGTTTCTCCCTGATACTGAAATTTTTAAAGATGGCATCGACTTGGATTTTGAAACGGTTAAAAAACAGGTAAGAGACAGAGCATATTTAATTGCAAAACTGCATTTTCATCTAAAAGATGAACGAACCGATGAAGAAGCCAGCTATTATTTTGATGGCGGAATAATGTCTTTAGTCAAAGCACTCAACAGACACAAACAAACACTCCATGATCCTATTTTTATTAATAAAACTTCTGACGATGATGAAATACAACTGGAAGTAACTATTCAATATAATGACAGTTTTTCTGAAACGGTTGAATCGTATGTTAACGTCATCAACACTGTCGAAGGCGGAACACACTTAACGGGATTTAGAATGGCCTTAACTCGTGCTATCAATGACTACGCAAAAAAAATAGGTGCGTTTAAAAACGGCGATGATTCTATAACGGGAGAAGATACTCGTGAAGGGTTAACTGCAATCGTGTATGTAAAAATGCCATCAGAAGGTCTTCAGTTTGAAGGGCAAACAAAAGGAAAATTAGGAAATGCAGAAGTTCAGCCGTTTGTAAATACTGCAGTAAAACAAGGTCTGGATACCTATTTTGAAGAAAATCCTGCAGATGGAAAACGCATACTTGAAAAAGTTATGTTAGCCGCAAAAGCCAGACTTGCTGCCAAGGCTGCAAAAGATGCCATCATCAGAAAAGGTGCTCTAGAAGGTGCAACACTTCCAGGAAAACTTGCAGATTGTCAGGAACGGGATCCAGCTATTTCTGAGTTATTTATCGTGGAAGGCGATTCTGCAGGTGGAAGCGCGAAACAAGGTCGCGACCGAAAATTTCAGGCTATCTTGCCACTTCGAGGAAAAATCTTGAATTCTGAACGGGCACGGCTTGATAAAATCATTGAATTTGAAGAGTTAAAAGCGTTAGTCATTGCACTTGGTATGGGGATTGCTGATACGCTTAATCCGGGCAAACTTCGCTATCATAGAGTAGTCATTATGACAGATGCTGATGTTGATGGAGAACATATCATGACCCTATTATTAACCTTCTTTTTTAGACATTTGCCATATATTGTTGAAAAAGGTCATTTATATATAGCACAACCGCCACTATATAAAGTGAGTTTTGGAAAAAATAGTTATTACGCGTACTCAGATCAAGAGAGAGATGCATTAGTAAAAGAACACGGGAAAAATCTTAAAAGTGCTCCAAATATTCAACGCTATAAAGGTCTTGGAGAAATGAATCCAGAACAATTATGGGAAACAACAATGAACCCAAAGAATCGTATAATGCGTCAAGTTTCTATTGCTGATGCCAGTCAAGCAGATCAAGTGTTTTCAATGCTCATGGGTAATGAGGTTCCACCTCGGAAACGATTTATCCAAACGCATGCGAAGTCAGCTACCTTGGATATATAGTTAAACATGCTGACAAGTCCTGTGGACAAAATCAGCAACTTTAGATCTATAGGAGAATTCGAAATTGTTTATTCGAAATTAGAGCCTTTTTCAAATTTCGATATTCGCATTTCGAGTTTATGTACATATGAATGTAACAGTCGGAAAAAAAGCACCAGAACAAGTAAATGTTTTTATTGAAATTCCGCAAGGCAGTTCTATTAAATATGAATTGGATAAAGAAAGTGGCGTTATTTTTGTCGATCGTTTTTTATATACGGCTTTTTCCTATCCGTTTAATTATGGTTTTGTACCGGAAACATTAGCTGAAGATGGAGATCCTGTTGATGTGTTGGTACTATCTGATAAACAGGTAGCCCCAGGTGTTGTTATTCCATCCACACCAATTGGTATGCTGGAAATGGAAGATGAAGAAGGAATAGACACAAAAATCGTTGCTGTTCCAACGTTAAAGATTGATCCGATTTATGGAGTATATACGGATATTGCTGATATTCCACAGGCAATTAAAGACAAAATGAAACATTTCTTTGAACACTATAAAGAGCTGGAACCAGGAAAATGGGTAAAAATTAAAGACTGGAAAGGCAAAGCTGAAGCTGTTGCAGCTATTAAAAAAGCAATGAAATAGAAAGTGAACATATGAAAAAACTATGGATATAGGCAAAATCATATCATCTGAAATAGTTACAGAAATGCAGAAATCGTATCTGGATTATGCAATGTCTGTTATTGTTGCTCGAGCATTGCCGGATGTACGCGACGGATTAAAGCCGGTACATCGACGCATTCTTTTTGCAATGCAGCAAAAAGGTTTATACCATACAGGACGATATACAAAGAGTGCAAATGTTGTTGGAGAAGTATTAGGAAAATTACATCCTCATGGAGATGCTCCTGTGTATGAAGCCATGGTGCGTTTAGCGCAAGAATTTTCCATGCGTTATCCACTTATTGATGGTCAGGGGAACTTTGGATCAATCGATGGTGACCCGCCAGCAGCCATGCGGTACACCGAGTGCCGCCTTGCTTCTATTGCAGGGGAAATGCTTACTGATATCGAAAAAGAAACAGTTACCTTTAGTCCGAATTATGACAATACCATAGAAGAACCAGATTATTTACCTGCAAAACTTCCTAATTTACTTCTTATGGGATCTGAAGGAATTGCAGTTGGAATGGCAACAAAAATTCCTCCGCATAATTTGACTGAAGTTATTGATGCAATTTCGTTCATGATTGGTAAAGCAAAATTTGAAAAACCTGCTAAAACTTCTGAAGAAAATCAGGGAGAAGATCAAACATCTTCTCATGTTCAATTAACCTATGATGTGACAGTTGATGACTTAATGCAATTTATTCAGGGACCTGATTTTCCGACAGCAGGACAGATTTACGATATTTCTGAAATTAAGGCTGCTTACTCAACAGGTAAGGGACGCATTATTATGCGGGGTAAAGCTGAGATAGAAGAGGTTGGAGGGGGCAAATCGGCAATTATTATTACTGAATTGCCATATCAGGTGAATAAAGCAGTTCTGGTTGCTAAAATTGCTGATTTAGTAAAAGACAAGAAAATTGAGGGAATTTCTGATTTACGGGATGAATCTGATCGCCACGGAATCCGTGTTTATGTGGAGCTTAAAAGAGATGCAAAACCCAAACAGGTATTAAATAACTTGTATAAGTATACACAACTTCAAAGCATGTTCCCTGTAAACGTAGTAGCCTTAGTTGATAACACTCCCCAAACGCTGAGTCTAACAACCATATTAGAACAATACTTAAAACATAGAATGGATGTAATTCGAAGGAGAAGCGAATACGAATTAAAAGAAGCAAGAGCAAGAGAACATATTTTGGAAGGATTAAAAATCGCCGTTGATCATATTGATGAGGTAATCAAAATCATTCGTGGAAGTGAAAGTGCAGAAGTTGCAAAAGGCAAACTGATGGACAAATTTAAATTGTCAGAGATTCAGGCTACAGCCATTTTGGATATGCAGCTTCGCAAATTAGCTGCTCTTGAACGACAAAAAATTGAAGATGAACTGGCGATGGTACGTGAGACTATTGCATATTTACTTGACTTATTGGCCAACCCACCAAAGATGTTGAAAGTTATTCATGACGAATTAACAAAAATCAAAGAAAAATATGGTGATACAAGAAGAACTCGTGTATTTAAGAGTAAATTAGGTGAATTTACCGACGAACAGTTAATCCCTAACGAAGAAGTCATCATTACCATGAGTGAATCTGGATATATAAAACGGATGCCTCGTGGTACATTTAAACTTCAAGAGCGTGGAGGAAAAGGTGTTGTTGGGATGACCACCAAAGAAGAAGACGCAATAGATCGGATTATTTCTGCACAAACGCACGATAATATGCTTATTTTCACTGACAAAGGAAAAGTGTATCAAGTACGTGTATGGGATATTCAGGAATCTTCAAGACAGGCTAAAGGTCAGGCAATTATCAACTTGATAAATATTGAATCTGGTGAACGGGTTACATCGATTTTAACCTACAGCCTTAATAAAAATGAGCAAAAACAGGAAGGTGCACAATTTATTGTGATGGCAACTAAAAAAGGAACAGTAAAAAAGACGAAGTTAAGTGAATATGAGAATATCCGTCGAAGTGGACTTTTGGCTATTAAACTAGAATCCGGTGATGAATTATCATGGGTGAGAATATCCAGCGGTAAAGATGATATTTTGCTGGTTACCTATGAAGGAAAATCCATCCGTTTTGCGGAATCTGAAGTAAGAGCAACGGGACGAGATACCATGGGTGTAAGAGGGATTAATTCTAAACCAAGCGATTATATAACGAGTATGGATGTTATTGGTGCCAATATTAGTGAGCTTTCATTATTAACTATCATGGAAAAAGGAATTGGGAAGAAAACACCTGTTAAAGACTTTCCAAAACAAAAAAGAAGTGGTCAAGGTGTAAAGGTAGCAGAAGTCAAAGAAAAAACTGGAAAAATTGCAGTCTCACAATTAGTGGATTTAAAAACCGATAGTGTGATTATTACTTCGAATAAAGGCCAGGTTGTAAAATTACCGATTACCTCAATTCCTACACTAGGGAGAGCAACAAGTGGAGTAATACTGATGAGATTTACCAATAAAAATGATACAGTTGCTTCTGCTACATGTCTTAATACTACTAGCTAACTAAGGAGTAACTTATTCAAACAAGAATCGGAAAATTTATCCAAGAAAATAGCGTTGTAGTGTTTTGATCCTTATTAGTTTTGGGTTTACGAAACTGTTATAGTATGGATATGATTGCACCAGACTTTAATCTTCCAGACCAGAAGGGAAATAACCATCGATTGTCTGATTATCAGGGTAAATGGAGGGTTGTTTATTTTTATCCTAAAGATCATACACCGACTTGTACTAAAGAGGCATGCAGTTTTCGGGATGCCAAAGAAGATTTTGTAAAACATGATGTGGTTGTTTTTGGAATTTCTGCAGATACGGTAAGCACTCATAAAAATTTTGCTGAAAAACATAATGTATCGTTTCCATTACTGTCTGATACATCGATGGAGACTATAAAAGCATACGGAGCATGGGGCGGGAAACTATTGTTTGGCAGAAGTTTTTTGAGTATTTTACGTAAAACCTTTTTAATAAATCCTACTGGCGAGATTGTGAAAGTATATGAAGGTATGGATGTCAAAACACATGCAAGCGAGATACTTGAAGATATAAAATCTTTAGCCTAACAAGACATAACATATACAGGTATCGAACTGATGTGTAATATGTGACTATGGGAGTACGTATTGATGGTAAAAAAATAGCTGACGAGCTGTTAGCATCTCTTCGTGAACAGATAAAAGTCCACAATCTCCATCCACACCTTGAAGTAATTCTGGTTGGAAATGATCCAGGATCTCTTTCTTACATTAAACAGAAACAAAAAGCGGCAGAATCTATTGGTGCAACCGTTAATCTTACTCAATTTTCACCTTCAGTTACAAAAGATGAGATGATCAAGCAAATCCAAAGTTTGAATTCATCTTCTACAGTATCTGGAATTATTATTCAACGACCACTGCCAGCAGAAACAAAGATTCCAGCATCGGTTATTTCTTCTATTATTCCACAAAAGGATGTGGACGGATTTGTACCTCATTCTCGATATGAAGTACCTGTAGCAAAAGCGATTATTAAAATTCTTGAATATATTTTTTATAAAGAATTTGATACTCCACAAATAGATTTAATAAATTGGCTCAGAACTCAACGTGTCGTGATTATCGGTAAAGGGGAGACTGCTGGCAAGCCGATTTTACACTTGTTTGAACGATTGTCTATCCCTGTTATTGTGATTGACCGTTCTACTCTTCACCCTCACGAGCTTATGAAAAACGCGACAATTCTTATTTCATGCGCAGGTTCTGCAGGTCTTATTACTGGGAAGCATATTCGGGATAGTTCTATTCTTATTGCAGTGGGATTAAGCAGGAGTGAGGGATCGTTAGTTGGAGATTATGATGAAGAGAATATTAGGGAAAAAGTTTCTTTCTATACACCAACGCCTGGTGGAGTAGGGCCAGTAAATGTTGCCTGTCTGATGGAAAATCTGGTGAAGGCGAGTGAGAGATAAATTAATTCTTCTTAGTCAGGCAAACTCAGATTCGATCAGGAATACTTCCGATCCGGGATCGGTAGCCTCATCCGATCCGGGGTCGGAAGAAACTAGCCTATAATATTTGTGTTATTCCTTATTTTTCGTTATACTATCTATCCCTATACACTATCTATGAATGAACAAAAGTCATTTAAACCGGATAATTTAGAATTTCAGATGTATCTATCTCGATTCAGTAATGATCATCCAGGTGTACTGGAAACATTTTGGCGTGATCCTCTGTTTTTAGATCATGTAACTTCATTACATATTAATCCTGAAGCTCTTTCAAAACTCCAGAGACATGAAGTTGCCGCGACATTGATTGCACCACCTAGAATGAGGGCGGCATTTATGCATGGACCTATGCGGGCAATCCTTAGTCGGGTTGATTATGAAGGATATAGTAAATACTTAACTGACTATGCTCAGAGTACAATTTCAGGACAACAGTCATTCACCCAATCAAGATTCAATAGTGATTCTTTGAAATTTGCTTTTCAAACGCTAAATCGATTAGTTGACCCCTTGGTGAATAGCTATGGACAGCCAGTCTCAGACCTTCTTAACAACGATCCATATCTGAATGCCAGATTTCGACTCTATACAAACCTACAATACCCAGAGGATGTACTGCGGGATAGTTTTCAAACATCTTATACTACCTATCAAACAATACTTGAACGCTGTATTACTCATGCAAACGGCAGTCATGAATTTTCTTATCTCCATGCATCTAGTAATAGGGTCCGAGAACTGGCACACATACGACTATTAAAAATGACTGATATAGCTCAAATTGCCAAAGGTCTCACCAGAACCAGTAACGGATTTGTAACCCCAGAACTTGTTACTCAAAGACAGCTATATAAGTGTATAGAGCTAAAAGACGATCATTTCGGACTAACTCATTCAACGGTTCAGGAGCTTAACACTCACTTGCGAAACCATAACCGCAGTATGGGTGATCCTGAAGAAAACGAAGGGTATATTCCTGAACTAGGCACATCATCGGGTTGTCCATTTGGACATGAAGGAAGTCAGCAACCGAGATATTCAGATAATCCGCTCGAGGTACAATACCTTCCTGCTCATTTGCGTCAGGACATTGTTGAACCTATAGATATCATACATCAGTGGATTTGCTTACTGGCAGAAGCTTATAACCAACATATATGAGAGAAGTACTAACAAATAATCCAAATACTGACTATATCTCATTATTGATACAAGACGCAAAAGACCGTCCAGACGATTATCCCTGCAATGGAGTACAAGATTATACTCACGATCTTCGAACGATAGCGGCGTCTATGCTGGCAGATACAAGACTTGGTATTGAAATTGTTCCATACGGAAACACCATTAGAGTCACAGTGCAACATAACTTAGTCGGTGAGATTGAGGATATTCCTGATATCAACACTGTTGATGCACTTATGACTATATTAAAGACCCATTATGCACCGGATCATCTAAGAGGAGATTTTCATAAAACTGTAACTAATCGTTTACTCAGACAGACTCATTTACCACAGATTACTCGTACTGATATTACCAGTTTGGAGAGTGAAGAACATGCTATTGAAATGGACTATCTTCCAGACTACTTAACTCAACCTCATCGCTTACTCAATGCACTGTTTGTTCGAGTTGAGCAAACAGAAAATATACCTGAAATTTGGAATCGTATTATCAGCCCAGACATTCTCAAAAAAGAGCCGGTTATCGCATTCAGACTTTATCAGTATGCGTATTATAATTCGTTCGATACAATTATTTCAGACGGTGTGATTGGACAGGTTAAAATTACTCGGGCACTGTTATTTAGCATTATTGAACGCCTCGATCGAACCAATCCCATATATTCACCAGATATTCCTACAGCGCTTCACGCTGCGCAGTATATTCTGCGAAGTAAAAATTTTATGCACATGATGTTTGAATTAACACAGATACCAAATGGACATCTGATTCCAGGCATCCAACATCCGCTATTACCGGACAATAGATGGCAATACTTTACCTCTAGTCTCCGTATATCTGATGGGGATATTGCGTTTACCGATCAGTACCGTGAAGAATTGGATCGGAATATAAAAACACATAATAATCGTTCAGGTACTCTTCCTGACACTTTACGCAATAAGCCATATACAGTGTTAGAAGCTGCAACTACGTCAGGTTGCCCACTCGGTCACGGAGCACCCAGTAAACAAACGTTTTCTGATGACAGAAATAACATCGCTTTTTTCCCAGATAAAGCACTAACATCTGTAAACAAACACCCGATTATTAGCCTTAATGATACGTTAATTGACCTGATTGACATGGTAATCACTGATAAAGAACTTCAACAATCATTATTAGCATCATAGATGCAGACAGACTATGGATATGCTATAACTAGAGTATATGAACTCAATAAAATCATATTTAGTTATTCCTGTAGTATTTTTTGCTTTATTGTTTGTTTATTCAAAAATTGGCGGTCCTATTCCGCTTTCTGTCAACAGTGTTGTCACACAAAAGATGGATGCATTCACGGTATCTGGCGAGGGTAAGGTAAGTATTTCTCCTGATATGGCTGTTGTGACTATTGGCGTGCAGACAACAGGCAATACTGTTAAAGCAACTCAAAATGATTTAAATCGTCGTATTAACGCTGTAAGTGAAGCAGTTAAGAGATTGGGTATTTCTGACGCTGACATTCAAACGAGTAACTATTCGATTTATCCAGACTATGATTTTCAAGCTCCTTTACAAAGAATAACTGGATATAACGCATCGAGTAATTTGGTGATTAACATTAAAGATCTTGATAAAACGAACGACGTGATTGATGCCGCAACAGCTCAAGGTGCAAATAGCGTCAGTGGTGTCACTTTTGATGTTGAGGATAAAGAAAAAGCACAAAATGAAGCTCGGGAATTGGCAGTTACTGATGCAAAAAAGAAAGCACAGACAGCTGCAAATATCGCAGGATTTTCACTTGGGAAAATTGTAAACTACTCAGAAAATTTTGGTGGGGGAGGCATTGGCCCGCTTCCATATATGGCACGTGATATTGCATTAGAATCAGTCAAAACAGACGTTCAACCAGGATCTCAGGAAATACTAGTCAATGTGTCATTGAGTTATGAGATACAGTAACTCGGAAATTACTTACGGTGAAACTTCTGATGAATATCTCGAAGTTGGGGGTTGGTGACATGGGTGTAAATTTGGGTAGTTGAAACGTTTTTGTGACCTAACATTTCTTGAATAGCACGTAAGTCTGCTCCATTGTGAAGTAAATCTGTAGCATAACTGTGTCTGAGTCCATGAGGAGTTATTTTGATGGGTAGTTTTGCCTTTTTTACATACTTTTCTACCATTCTCTGAACGCTTCTGGCAGATAGTCTTAAGGATTCACCATCTTTATCATCCGGATCGGGGGTTGGTCCGTTATATCGAATAAATAAGGCCTTAGAATCATCTCTTCTGTTTGAAAGATAACGAGTAACCCACTCAACAGCTGAATCTGATAAAAAGACAACTCGTGCCCTTCTTCCTTTTCCTATAACGCCAAATTCTTTCCGTTCAAAATTGATTTGATCTCTATTCAAACTCACTAATTCTGAAACACGAAGTCCTGTTGAGAACAATAATTCCAGTATCGCTTTATCTCTTAGTCCTTCTTCTTCTGATAGAGAAGGCATATTCAGCAGTCGATCAACATCACTTCGTTCTAAAAATTTTATACTTCTGCTTTCAGCTTTGGCTAGATCAATTTTCTCTGGATGGACTGTTTCGACATCCCGTTTCATCATATATTTAAGAAAAGATCTGACAGCTATTAAATGGTAATTTTGGGTAACTCTTTTTAAACTTAAGCCTTTTTCATCGACATAACGCGATAAAAATAATCGGTATTCACGAATCCGATCTGCTGTGAGATGACTAACCTGTAGTTGTTCGGGAGAGGAGGGGAGAGTCTGAGCTAAAAATCCTATAAGTCGAGATAAATAATGATGGTAATTACGAACGGTTAGTTGAGAAACATTTCGTTCAATTTCGAGGTATTCTAAAAACTGTTTAACTGCTTCTGTTAATGGCATTATTTATAATGTGCGACATCTGGATAGAAAAATCAAGTCTTAGGTGTAATTTTTTTATGTTACTCAATAGTCCAAATGACAGGACGTTTGCGAGCATATTCAACTTCGTATCGTTTATATTGACTAAATTTAGTGTATGGCCAAATAGATACCTTTTTATCTACATAGTTCCCATGAATAAGGAGTGGTTCTTTATGTTCATCATATTGTAAAAAGAGTGCGAGATGAGGACCTGGATACTGTAATTTTAAAGCTCTTTCTAATGCATCATTTCCTCGTATCTCATTTGGAATAGCCCGAAATTCTTTAATATTAGCCTGAGCAAAAAAGAATATATCTCCTAGCTGTAAGGGTTCATCTACCAATAAAGGACGTACATAGGGATTGGGTAAAATCATATGAACTGGATCGAGGGTAGGGGGCAGTTTATACGTAAATAATCTCTCTAATAAATAGTGAACTACATACACACAATTCACTTCTGTTTGACCTTTTAGATAATATGGAACCTGATCGGGACTTTGGTGATAGTTATACGGCGCTCCCATTATTTCTTGTATGGCGTGATGTTGAGAAGTTTCGTGATTGAAAAAAGTTGTCTCCTTTAGAATGCTGTTAACTATACTAAATGTATATTTTTCTGACAACCCAAGAACCAGATGACGCATAGTTCGATCCCGGATGCAGACATTCATCCGATCCCGGATCGAGGTAAGATCTCCTTAAAGTTAGTTCATCTCGATCCGGGATGCAGACATTCGTCCGATCCCGGATCGGAGTAAGATCTCCATAAAGTTAATTCATCTCGATCCGGGATGCAGACATTCGTCCGATCCCGGATCGGTAGCCTCTTCCGATCCCGGATCGGAATAATCAAGATCTGATACACTAAAGATATGCCTGCCTATACCAGTAAACTTGTTGATCCTGGCGTGTGTATTGTATTTGCCTATGCTCCTGCTGGATTGGGTCACTTACGAGTGACTGATGCGCTGTATCATGGTCTACCTCAGGAATGCGATCCAATGCTTTTGCCTGATACTGCTGTGTCTGTTAAGACTCTCCATAGGTTGACAAGTAGTAATCCTTTTGCAAAGCGTTTTTTTGAATGGTCTCAGCAAGGAGTACCAGAAACGATTATTACGAGAATATATCGTTTCATGCTTCATCAGGATGCCCGTTTCATGCAGAAACGATTATTAGAGTTATTAAAACAACGAATTCAATTACCTCATACATTGGTTATTGTAGCCACTCATTATGGTATTGCTCACCAGGTATCTGTAATAAAAAAAGATCTAGAACGTTTAGGAAATGTTCGAGTGTTGCTCGTTGTTCAAGTAACAGATGATAGTCCTCAGAAACTCTGGTACGTACCACATGCCGATTTACTCTGTGTGCCAAGTGAATTTACATATACATCACTACAGACATATGGTAGATTGGAACATTTAGGCAAAAGTCGAATTGTTATTCTTCCATATCCTGTGAGTCCACGCCTATTACAACCACGTTCTCAGCAAGATATGGACTTAGCGATGCATCAAACTGATCCGTTAAGTCAGGTGCTTATTCATACGGTAATCCCAATATCAGGTGCTGCAGTCGGAATACCATATTTGAGAAAATTGATGCATAAACTTCATACATTAGAACCCAGAATGCGATTTCATATTATTGTAAAACGCTCAATATTTACCCTATCTGCAATCCGATCCTGGAAACGAAAAGGATATATGTATGTATATGAATCTCGTTCTGATAGAGAGATTATTGATCTATATGAACGTGTATATGAGCAGGAAAAAATTGTATTGGAGATAACTAAACCATCTGAACAGTCATTTAAAGCACTTATTCCGCCCAACAGGCAAGGGGGGAGTATTTTACTTTTTGCACCTCCTGTTGGAAGACAGGAGTATGATAATGTAAGTTTTTTACAGCGTAATGGGTTAATCCCGTCTGGTGAGGAATATAGACAATTGTGCGACGTCTTGAATTTAGAACAAAATAGACCTATTCCATTACCCATATCCCATTGGCGCGGGTTTAGACTTTCTGATGATCCAGTCATTGCAGCTAAATGGATAAGTCGTGCATTAACATTTAGGATTTTTCAGTCTATGATTTCTGGGAAAGAACATAAACGCTCAGATGAAGTGAGTCCTGAGGGTGTTGAGGAATTCTGGAAGCAAGTGGTGTCGTTGTTATAAATATTTTTTAAAAAATATTTGAAAAAAATAATTGTAAATTGTTTTTTTAGTCCTTTTGCCCGCCAAAAGGACTAAAAGCTCGTGAGCAGGTGAAAGAAGAATGATTTTTTCTCTCTCATTCGTTGGGAGACATGCTTCCCTCGCCAACACTAAAGGTTGGCCTCTCCCAACACTCATTCGTTCGAAAAACTCTATCATTCTTCTTTCAACGCTCACACTCAGTAAAATTATTATGATATATAAATCTGATATACTTTTGAGATGACTCTTGGTATTAAGGTTGGGCCTCAGAAACAAAGTTTTAATGATCTGGAGCTTACACAAGCTCCATTTTGTGAAGTTTGGTATAACATCTGTAAAAAAGATGATTACACTGATTTATTTGAGATTGTAAAACGTCGAAATATGGAGGTTGGTCTTCATTTCTGGGGGCATTTAGACGATCAGACCTGGACAAATATTGCTTACCCCGATAGTCGTGTCATTTCTGAGTCAATGGCTTTAATGAAAGAAACAATCGACATTGCTGCGACGCATCATTTTCAATATGTAAATATTCATCCGAGTAACTATGCCTTATCAAAAATAGATTTTGAAAAACAATCATTTGAACTGTTAACGCCACCTGCACCTGATTCTGTCTGTGAGCAAACCTTTTTTGAACATCTTACGGCACTCAATACGCATGCTCACAATCGTGGTGTTGTTTTACTTATTGAAACGGTTCCACATTTAGATACGAATGGCTGGCGTGGAACTAGTCCCAGACTTAGACCTATTAACTTATATGCACCTGACAATTCACTTATCGTGAAAGCCTCTACAATGGGTTTCACGATCGCAAATGACTTCGGGCATACCAGTTGTACTGTGCAATCTGATAACCGGTCTATTATTTGGCAGCATCTTAATCGTATGACTCATCAATTATTTAACCAAACTCGTTTACTGCATCTTGCATATATTATTCCGCCATATAATGGCACTGATTATCATTCACATCTTGATGCAGATCAGTTTGAATCAGAACTGGCAGTACCGAATAAACAGGAATTAATACAACTCCTACATCTCTTTAAAGACCGATCTGATGTCTGGGCTTTAGTTGAACCTGATGGCAGACATGTAGAAAACTATTTCTATGCTAAGAAACTTCTTGATTTGGTCGAATAAACTCTTATTTCATCGTTTAGCTTGTCAGAATAATCTAATTCTGTATTTTTCACGCAAGAGCAGAGGTAACTTGAATCTGTTTAAAGCTAATACTGACGGTTTATGGCAGATATGATGATTTGAGTTCAAACAGAGCATAAAGCAGAAATACAAAAAGTACTGGTAATTAGAAATAAATAGACAAATACCATACAAATAGGTACTGGAAGAAAGAGTTAAAATGAAACCTCTCTTGAGGCTAAATATCAATGTAGCGTCGCAAAAGTATTATTGTCCGACGTATATAGCTAGCTCACCTTGCCCTCAAAAATGAACACTTTTTGACCTTTATGAAAGTATATGATCAAACATAGATATTCTTGTTATTATGATTCTTCCCAAAGAACCTCATATACACTCTTTGCCTCCATATCATCTAATAGTAATCACGTAGAAAACACCATGCGTTCAAAAGCTAGTCAATAAGGCGGTGAGTGCTTGCGTCTAATCTCAAGTGAGTGACAGCAATGTACAGGTAACTTACCTTTTAATTGCGGGGCAAAAGATTTTTGAGTAGGCAATTTTTGAGACACTTACAGATCGCTGGAAACTGCTACTTTAGTCTGCATAAGCAATTCATATTTAGAGCGTTGCAACAGTCTAAATGACACTTTTTGAGGCTGTTTTACAACAAATTGGAACAATACGCTCTTTCGGGTTTTCTTAGATAGTTGAAATTTCATTGTTCTATCAATCTATTTGACACTTTTTGAGGCTATGATATATAAAAATGAATACATTCTGTTTCTTTTGAGGGGACATTTAGCAGTAAGGGTGTCGGGTTGATAAATTCTCCCTCACTACGCTCGAGAATAGATTAAATTGTGTAAATGATGAACTCAATACACTCAAATCAGGTCCTATAACATCGTGAAAACTTTATTAAATTTTCGTGAAAACTTATCCACATTAATATTATAGGCTTATAGTATAACTGTATCATACTATATCATCTACTCCTCTCTCCTACTTCTTTTGAACTTAAATAATGCCGTACCAGTTTGTTGTAATCACAAAGATAATCCCCACTATTATGGATACGCTTGCAAATTCTATGACGGTCTTTTTATACATACGTTCTACGAGAAATTGTTGGGCCAATCCAGTAACACTATAAAAAATCGTTGTGATCAATAGAGCCTTTATTGAAGTTTTTACGGGCCAAAACGATAAAACCCATGCAAACTGCGTGAAAAGTACGGTTAATGCAGCAGTTAAATGATACAATCTACTACTCGCCTTTTCTGATAATTCAATCGCCCACAAAATTTGAAACACTAACGGAGCACTAAGAAGCATTACCATTACTGTAGTAAACAGAGCATGCTCTCGTAGAGCAAATACTGTGGAAAGTAACAAAAAATAGGTAATGAGTGTTAGAAGAAACCCAACAGTATGTGCGGCTCTCAATAAGGCAATAGAGCGTTCTGCAGCCACGTTATATATATTTTCGGTAAGAAGTAACGCATACATTCCTAATATGTATAACGACGCAATTGGAATTCGGGTAATCCATCGAGTTGGGAGTAAAAAATAAAATAGTGTAACTGCTGCAGTAAACAACGTGGGTAGTGTTAAGAGAGTAACAAATTCTATGCCTTTTAAGTCACGGCGCAGGACAATTGCACTTCCAATGTATGTTAGAACAGATAATACAATTGTCATTTGATAGCGATATTCTGGTATTAATTGTGTAAGAATAAGTCCTGCAGTCAGTATAAGACAAACAACCACAAATTCTTGGCGCTTGGTTAGACCAATGCTCCAGTCTTTAAACTGTATTAAGCTTAATCTTCGTCTCAAACGTATAAATCTCATACATTCTTTCGGATATCTCTCGATTATACATGCTTGTTGCTAGATCTAAAAATATGCATGCTTATACACGTGTTAACTATTGGTGTAGACTCGCTGAACATCATCCAACTCTTGTAATAAATCAACAATCGTCTCTATCTTTGTTTGCGTAGATTCGGTAATTTGAATTGGGATTGTTGGGATAAACATTATCTCAGATGAGTCTACTGGAATTGTTCTTGCTTGAAGTTGATGCAGAATTGTTTCGAATTGCTCTACCTCACTGATAACCTCAACTTCATTGTCGTAAAACGAAACGTCGCTAGCACCTATTTCGATAAGATAATCTAATAGCTCATCATCTGTAAGAGATAGCGGTCTTTTAATGAGAATGATTCCAACTTTTTTAAATTGAAAGGCAACTGAACCTGGTGTCGCAAGACTACCTTCATGATGATCAAATATATTTTTTATCTGTGACACAGTACGAGTTTTGTTCTCTGTGGCTGCTTCTATGAGAAATGCCACCCCTTGGGGCCCATACGCCTCATACACTAACGATTCCATTTGGTCTTGCCCTCCCCCTTTCCCTTTTGCGATGGCGCGATCAATATTGTCTTTAGGCATGTTTACTTCTTTTGCTTTTTCGATAGCGAGTCGCAGTTTAAAGTTACTTTGTGGATCAGTTATGCCACCCCCTTCTTTCACTGCAATAGTAATACCCCGACTTGCTCGGGTAAAGGCTTTTGCTTTAACCACATCAGTTACTGCTTTTTGATGTTTTACTTTTGACCATTTTGAATGACCTGCCATATAATAAAATATATACTGTACAACCAATTCAGTTTTGTCTTGTTAATACTTGGTATTTTACTCGCTATATTGACTTTTCACAATAAAATCCATACACTCGATTCTCATGAACGGAACGCCTGCAACCGCAGATAAAGCTATTCAAGCAGCTCTCAATCAACAATGGGATTTAGCTGTAGAGTGCAATAACGCACTTCTCTCACTCAACGAACATGATATTGACGCCCTCAACAGGATTGGATTTGCATATATACATTTAGGAAAGCAAAAACAGGCAAAAGAAGTATTTGAAAAAGTATTAACTCTCGATAAATACAACCAAATCGCTCAGAGGAATCTTACCAAATTAAAAAATAAAGGAAATGTTGAGGTAAATGGAACGGTTGCCTCCCCTCTTATGTTTCTTGAAGAACCCGGTAAAACAAAAGTTGTGGCCTGTGTAAAACTTGCTCCGGCTGCAACTCTTGCTGCTGTTCGCTGCGGTCAAGAAGTTCATATGAAAGTGAAAAAACATACCATTGAAATACGAGATGATGAACAGGTATATCTTGCTGCTCTTCCAGATGATATGTCTTTTAAGTTAAGCCGTTTAATTGATGGCGGAAACCAGTACGTATTGATCGTACGATCTGTTGGTAAGAATTCACTGAGTGTATTTATACGGGAAACTGTACGAGGCAAAAAGTTTGTCAATCAACCATCGTTTACCCCGACTTCTACTTATGTCCCAACGACTCGAGCTGAGGATCAAACGGAAAAGCCGGATACTTCTACAACGGGCGAAGAAGAACAAGAAAGTGGTAATGAGTAAAAACGAAGTTTTTTAGTTAGTAATAAATCGATCCGCAAAGGTTTTTCCTACTCGAATGGTTAAGTCTGCTTGCTGTTCCTCTTGAATTGTTTCATACTCACATTCAAAAAGAGACATGATACGTTTTGATGTTATGCTATCCAGAGATTCTTGATTTCCTGTCATTACACACCCTAGAACTTGTGAATCAGTATCGTTCCCTACTGCAACGACATTAGCGCCTAATTTGCCAATCATGCGACCCACACGCGCACCGACTGCAGGAGTATTTGTTGTATTATACACTGCTACTCTCAGTGCTTCTTTTCTAACCTGCAATTCTTCAAACGCATCCTGAGTACGAATATCAAAGGCTTGTCTGTCGAAACGCAAAAACCACGCACCATCAGGTCCTGTTTGTCTTACGAGTCCGCTACCTTCCTTAATTATATATCGTTCAACTCGTTGCGGTTCCATATTTCTAATGCGCCACCATAGTCGTAAGTAGTCAGGAAAGGACATATTTGTATCAAACTTTTTTGTAAGAAATGGCACCACATTCGTAAGGGTAATCGTTTCCTGAAGAATTGATATGGGGCCTGACCATTGGGCAAAATCACTTGTACTCGGTACTATGTAATATGGTATATGAACTCCTAATTCCTCTGCAAAACTTTCTCTTAGTATGGCAGAAGGGCTGGATTCTGATTTTCCCAGTTGCCATAACGCATCAAGTCGATATTCACCAAGACCAAATACTCCACTGATATGCGCATCTTTTGTCATTTGGATAATAGTCCAAAAATTTCTGTTTTCATCATAGGAAACAACTTCTACCGGATCGCTTATGGTCATAATAGTAAATCTTCCATTTTCAAATGGTTGACGAGCCAATAGCCATATTCCAATCCCTAACAAGCCTATAATCAAAAAGATAATAAAGAGAAAGCGAACAATTGGAGGAGTATAACGATCTTTACTTCGGGCAGAGGACATAACCTTTATCGTATCAGCCATTGATGCTCTAACTCAAGGAGTGTTCCTTGTTCTATCGAGGTATGTATATCCCTTACAAGCCTGTGTAAGAAATACAGATTATGGATTGTTGCCAGTCTATAGGCAAGCAGTTCTCTGACTGAAAATAGATGGTGCAGGTATGCTTTTGAGTACGTGTTACATACGTAACACTGACAAGTCGTATCAATAGATGATGAATCGGCTTTGTGTGCGGCATTGGTAATATCAATCCACCACTTCCCTTTTTGCTTTTGTCGGGTGTAAACGTAGCCACTACGTGCAAGTCGGGTTGCCTGAACACAGTCAAATGTATCTACTCCTGATTTTACTGCCTGAAAGATATCATCAATTTCACCTACTCCTAATAAATGTCTTGGTTTTTCTTTGGGAAGTATAGGTAAAACCCAGTTAAGCACGTTATACATATCTTGCTTGCTTTCTCCCACTGATACCCCACCTATAGCAATACCATCTGTATCGAGTTGAGAAATAAATTCTGCTGACTGTTTTCTTAAGTCTTCATAAATACTACCTTGTATGGACCCGTACAATGCCTGATAAAGCCCCGTTGACTTATGCGCAAGTAGTCTATGAGCAGATACACTTCTTTGTGCCCAACGATGCGTTCGTTCCATTGAAGATGTTGCTTCCTCTTTCGTCACTCCATTTGGCGTACAATCATCAAATGCAATATGAATATCGCTTCCTAATTCCCACTGATATTGCATAGAAACCTCTGGAGTAAAATCATGATAACTACCGTCCCAATGAGAACGAAACTTTACCCCTTCTTCTGATATGTTTACTAAATTTGGCTGTCCGTCATCTTTTTCTGCTTTGTGATTATTTGCTAGAGAAAATACCTGAAATCCTCCACTATCAGTAATGATAGGACCATTCCAACTCATGAACGTATGCAGTCCTCCCATTGTTTTAACTAATTCTATTCCTGGGCGCATAGCCATATGGTAGGTATTCACAAAAAACATTTGAGTTCCTACTTTTTGAATTTCTTCTGGTGTTAAAGATTTAACTGTCGCCTGCGTTCCTACAGGAATAAACGCTGGTGTTTGAATATCTCCATGTGGAGTATGGATAACTCCTAAACGAGCATTTGTTTTTGTATCTTTGTGAATTTCAGTAAAGGAAAATGTGTTCATATACTGCGTTTAAAAGGTATGTATTGTAGTAATATTTCAGGTTTTAGAAACTATTATTGAAAACATTGTAAAATTTGGGCATGGTCCTGTATCATCTGGACCAACATATCATTATTGTACTGTTTTATGTAATGTTGATAGAACCTGCTGCATATCTTCTGGTATTGGAGCGTTTATATTCACAGACTCGCTTGTAGTGGGATGATTAAAAGTTATATTAGCAGCATGAAGCATGACCCTGGGAACCCAGGTGCGATCGTCTCTTGCTGTTTTGCGTCCTGCATAGAGATAATCACCTAATATAGGCCTGTTGATGTATTTTAGATGGACCCTAATCTGATGTGTGCGGCCAGTCTCTGGAAAACATTCTACTAACTGATATCGTTCTTTTTTCTTTTTAACTTCTTTTGAGTAAGAAGCAAGCACCTTATATCTCGTTTGTGATTCTTTTCCATCGGGAACAACACCAAATTGTTCTTTATTCCATGGTAATCTGCCAATTGGTGCATTGATTGTCCCCTCTTGAGACGGCATTAATTCATGAATGATAGCCAGATAACTTTTTTTAACAGTTCTATCCATAAACTGTTGTTTTAGCGCACTAAATGATTCTGGAGTTTTGGCTATTAACAAAATTCCCGAGGTTTCTTTATCTATACGGTGAACTATACCTGAACGATTATAAAATTCTACCACTGGATCATAGACTACTTCTTCACCTTCTGCTTTAACTGGCTTTACGTTAGTTATCCGAGGAGGATTATTCTTTAACTCAGGAAATTTATCTTCTAACCAATCCTGTATCGTTTGAGTTTTAACAGATTGTGCCCTATTTACTACAACAGACGGCGGCTTGTTGATTACAAGCATTGCAGTATCTTCTAGTAAGATAGGTATATTCATGAAGTCGGCTGATCTGGCAGGACGATCGTTGCTGCAGCCGGAAACACTTTCAGTCGTTCTACGGGAATTGGTTTTCCGGTTTTCTCACAAATACCATATGTTCCTTCTTTAATTTTATTTAATGCTTTTTGAATGGCTTCTTGTTCTTGGATTAATTCTTCAATCTGTGCTTGTATTCGATCATGACCTTCTTCTTCTCTTGCTTCCAGATCATTTGCGGCATTGTCGTTTGCATGCTCTGGATCAACAAATGGATCTTGTGCTTTCAGTTCAGTTAGTCTCTGTAACTTCTCCTGAAGGCTCTGTTGAAGCTTCTCCTGTAATTCCATCAGTTCGCTGTGAGTTATGTGTGTCTGTTGTGTCATGTTTTACTCCTTTTCTGGAGAATAATTTCTCCATTAAACGTAACTTTATAATGAGTGATCCCATACTTTCTGCAAACACTAGTATAAGAATCCATTGGTTTACCGTAATTCCGTATACATAAATGCTCGCTTCTTTAAAAAATTCTAGTGAAAACAGAACAGGAGTTATAAGTGTAAGTATTGTAGCACCTAAAAGTCCAGCAGACCATTTTTTATTCAGAGATCGTTTATGAAGGAATATGGTTATAAAACCAAGAAGTAACAATGCAATTACTTCATACAGTTGTACAGGATGACGCTTTCCGTCTACCCCTGGAAATCCAAAAGCCCATACTGCGTCTGTTACTCTTCCTAATTCTGAACCCTGGAAAAATAATCCGAGCGAAATTGGGATGAGTGTCCACGGTAAGCAAATTGCAAATGCATCAAATACATGAGCAAAGCGGATATTATACTTTTTAGAGAGATAATAAAAAGTTATTAATACACCTAATAGTCCGCTGTAAAGCCATAATCCCGGCTGAACCCAAAATGCACCAATAAGGAGAACGCTTGGTTGAAAAAGTTGTGGATATAAGATTACAAAACCGATACGGGCAAAAAACCCACCAACAATCGTCCCGTAAAAAGTCAGATCAAAGATGCGTTCTTCTAAGATACCTTGTGACCTGAGTTCCTTCCAAAATAAAAATGAAAAAATACACCAGCCAAAAATAGCAAAGAGGTGTGCTGTATAAATACTTATTGGTCCTAATGTAAATAAGACTGGATACATAATTCCTTTTTCTATATATGTTTTAAACGCCAGATTCCATACGTTGTTATAACTAATCCTAATCCTAACACAACTTTTCCAATACCTAATACATCAGCAAGAATTCCACCGGCAACTACAGGGATAATTCCTATTCCTCCGCCGAGTGCCGTTAAAATACCATAAATTCTTCCTTTTAAATCGTTGTCAGATTCTCTTTGAATTGTAGCGTTTGATGGAACATCTAACAAACTGTTCGCCAGTCCCAACAAAAAGAAAAGAAAAACTGAAAGTATGAGTGCAGTGTTTGCTGGAAGGTAATAACCAAATAATGCAGTTCGTTCTAATCTCACGAGTACTGCAATGAGTACAAGCAGAGTTCCTGCTGACAATAAACCTACTGTTGTTAATCTTCTCATGGAATACTGTTCTCCATAACTTCCAACCCACAACGCACCTAACACAATACCTACAACCGCAGGTCCTAAGATAAGAACTGATGCATCGGTTACTTGTATTTGTAGTATTCTATCTGCAAATCCTGGGCCTAAGGCCCCTAAAATGGCAAGAACAATTTGGGTGGATGAAAGTAAAATAAGAGCGTCTAGGACATGTCGATGGTGCAGACAAAATTCTATGCCTTTTTTCATATCTGTCCAGAGCTGATTGATAAAGACATATCTATTTTTTCGGAGCATATTGATAAGCCCCATTACATCTTCTTTTTGTCGGGGTACTTGAAATACAAACCATACAGCCGCAACGTATAGTAACAAGAGAATAAGAAAGGATCCTGACGCTCCTGTTAACTTAAGGACTGGTCCAGCTAAAATAAACCCCAGGGCGATACTTGCAAAAAAGGTAAACGAGAAAAGGCTGTTTGCTGATAAAAGAAGTTTTTCGGGTATTAAACGTGGTATGAGTGGTGCTTCTGCCGGCAAATAGAATTGGCTGACGAGAGAATTAAGAAACATAACTCCATACACAGTAATAAGGTTATCCGGGAAAATAAACAGTGGAATAATCATTAATGCTCTACTGATATTACAGAAAGCTAATACTTTGCGTTTATCTGTATGATCTATCATGACCCCTGATAACATGCCGAATAAGACAGCGGGGACGCCGTATGTTAAAAAGAGAATTGAAACTGCGGTGTTGCTTCGAGTAACCTCATAAATACGTAATGCAAGAATAGAAAGGAGCATGTTTGCTCCAATTTGTGAAAATAATTGACCTAACCAGAGATTTCGAAAAGATACTATAGATAAGGCTTGTTTTAATAGTGGACCGTGCAATGCCTTCTGCTCTGTTGCTGACATTCCTTGAGTATACTGCAAAGACTGATGAGTAAAGAATAGGCGTTTTTTTACTGATTCGATCCTGCGATACGTACATGCTGGCGGACTGCAATGCTGTATATCCTTTGTTTCGATCCGGGATGCAGACATCCGTTGAGATCCCGGATCGGAATGTTGCCCAGATAAGGTACGCTTCGGATCAGGTGTACTGTGTTTGATCAGGATATGCTTTTTTGTTGTTTCTGTTTAGAATAGATATATATGATGGCTACAGCTCATGCGTTGGTAGGATGTGCAATTGCGAGTAAAATTGCAGATCCCGTCTTGGCAGGTACACTTATTGTTTCTTCTCATTGGGTTATGGATTTGATCCCCCACTGGGACTTTGGTACTGATTGGGAAAAAAGATCTAAAGCTGCTACAGGAATGTTAGCATTAGGTGATACGGTATTTGCGTTTCTTTTGTCTTTTATAGTATTTTCAACAGTTCTTTCCCCTGTTTGGATAATTATAGCCGTATCTCTTGCTAACTTACCTGATTGGGCTGAGGCTCCCTGGTTTATCTTTTTTGGGAAACAAGGTGAAAAAGCTGTGTCTCAGGGTTCTTTAATACGAAAGCTAAGTTATTGGACATATAAATATCAGGAACTTTATGGTCATACGGTCGGGACGTTTCCCCATGGAGTGTTTACTCAGGTATTTACGGTAGGATTTTTCCTGTTATTACTTCAGTTTGTGTAGATGTATTTATACGATAACTCCCATAGATATCATGTTATTTTGGTAGAAAAAGTACCAAAGTGTTGTGAGTGAATGTGTTATTTTCGATCCGGGATGCAGAAATACTTCCGATCCCGGATCGGGTGAGGCTACCGAAATTCTTCCGATCCGGGATCGGAATATTCTGGATGATTTATTCGATATTGTATTGCAGCTTGTTTCCCGATATCTGTAAAAATTGATCTATATGCTTGTCTATGTTTTATGCGCTCAGGACGCGATATAGTGCTTGCTTGAGAGACAAGTGAGTCTTTTGTTGAGTCTAAAATTCCATATAAATATTCTTTGACTCCATCTGTCGCATTATAAAAAGCAGGACTTCTATGACCTATTTTTTTATTCATAAATGGAATATACACAACATTATTGAGATTAAAGTGTCTTGCTAATTCATCAACTTTTTCTCTATTAAAACCTTGTGATTCAAATTCATCGATGACTACTATTGATTCACTCTTTGATACGTTTGTCGACCGAAGAAAATGTTCAATATCTCGAGGATTTAATTCCCCATCACGTTCTAGACTCATAAACTTCACTTGCGGCAATTTTCTTCCCAGTGAATCGGATAAACTCTTTAGCATCCAATACACTGGACGTGCTGACCGGTCAAGAAAATAGAGTGTGTCGGGATTATGAGAGATGATCTTTTCATACAAACGAAGCAGCTGTTCCTGATACTGTTCTTTTTGCTTGGAAACAGATTCAAAAAAAACAGATAAATCTAGTTCTAACACTTCTGCACTTACTGTCTGATATTCTCCAGATCTATCCATATTTTTTATAAAAACCATTCTACTCTTTTAACACAAACATCATACTGATTTATGATCCATGTGTAAGTAAATACTGAATAATCATACGAACGCCAAAACCTGTCCCTCCATATGGTGTAAGTAGGCTATCTTTTTCAGCAAATGATGGACCTGCTATATCAACATGAGCCCACGGAATATCGGGAGAGACAAATTCTTGCAAAAATAACGCGCCTTGTATGGCTCCGCCTGCTTTACCAGGGCCAATGTTTTTGATGTCTGCTACGTTTGATTTCATCATATCTTTATATTGTTTCGGTAAAGGTAATTCCCAAATACTCTCACCCGTTTTTTGAGCACTCTCAAATAATGCTTCCTTGAGCGTATTGTCATTTACAAACACCCCGGCAATATCGTCTCCTAACGCTATAATACAAGCGCCTGTTAAGGTTGCAAAATCAAGAATAACGTCGGGTTTGAGCTTTTCTACGGCATATGATAACGCATCAGCAAGTACGACTCTTCCTTCTGCATCAGTGTTGAGAATCTCCATAGTTTTACCATTCATGGCAGTTAAAATATCACCAGGCTTAACTGCAAGTGGTCCCGGCATATTTTCTGCACTGGCAATAAGTCCATGAACTGTACAGTCAGGAGCTATGTTGGAGATAACGGAAAAAACTGCCAAAACTAATGCTGCTCCTGCCATATCACACTTCATGATTTCCATACCTTTGCCTGTTTTAAGTGATAAGCCTCCTGAGTCAAACGTAATACCTTTTCCTACAAGCACAATGGTTTTGGTTCCTTTTCCTTTGTACGTAAGATGTATAAATTTAGGTTCTTGAGATGCTCCTTTTCCTATTCCTACTATACCTCCCATGCCTAACGCTTCCATTTCTTTGATGCTTAAGACTTCACAAGAAATATCTTTCTGTTGCTTGGCAACTTCTTCTGCAACATTGGCTAAGTGAGTCGGGGTCATAGTAGAAGGAGGCTCATTAACAAGATCTCGCGCAAATAGGACGGCATTTGCTTCTGTTTCTGCTTTTTCTATATGTGAAGAAATAGCTGTATGGGTGAGAAAGTTGACTTCTTCTAATATATATTCGTTTTCTTCTTTCTTTTTATACTTGGAATATCGATACGAAGAAAGAAGAATACCTATAACTATTGATGAGGCAACAACTGGCTCGGTGACATCTCCTATCGAGCTTAACACTATTGAAATTCGTTTAGCATGAAGCTGTTCTGTTTTTTGAGCAATTACCGCTCCTAGAGCTTGCAGCGAATCTACTGTCCAGTCTTCTGCCTGACCTGCTCCAACTAGGAGTATATTGTGTATGGGAATTATGCCGTGTGTCTGAATAACTACTGATGATCGAGCTTTTGCGTTCCACTTTTGTTGTTTAACGGTTGTCTGTAGCATGGTATCAAGTGTTTTATTTTGGGGAAGATATTGAGCAGTATTTGGTAAAAGCGTTTCGTCTTGCTGACAAAGGTAGATCAGTGCATCTGGTGTGTTTTCGTTTGGCAATGAATGAGTGACTGTAAATTTCATAGTTGTTTAGCTGATTTATAAATAGTTGTTCTTGTGGTTTAGTATACTATTTGTCTGCCAGATATAAAGAGTATGAGATATTTAATGGTTAGCTGTGCGAAAGTTTATCCTGAAAATCAGAATCATATTTGCTATAATCCATTGTCAGTTCTTCACCCACATTGATATCTCTTGCTGCTACGTCTATTCCCTCGTCATCTTCTGGAACCGACTGATCAATACATGTAGGCTGATCTGAGTGATTTTGAAATCGTGTGTCATCAAAACACAAGATATACATTCCAGTTTTTTTATTGCGATAGCAGTACTTTAAACATTGTTCTTTTGCAGGGTCAGAGAGCTTTTGAAGTTGTTCTTCTGAAAATTTTAAATCAAATCCCGGTTGAAATTTCCATACTGGAGTTCCCTTTGGAATAAACTGGTCAGCAAATAATCCTATGCCGTGAATTTTACTTGGACCAATAGAAGTTTTTACTAAAATCATAACTTAACTCCTTTGTGCCAAGGGAGGGACTCGAACCCTCATGACCTGTTATAGTCACAGGTTTTTGAGACCTGCGTGTCTACCATTCCACCACCTTGGCATGAGGTTCATTCTATCATAAAACAATAATTCCAATGAATTATATACTTCAATCGGGATGGAGACATCCGTTCCGATCCCGGATCGGTGGAATAATGTAGGTTGCGGGCGTTAAATTGTAATTGTGTCTATTTGGTCTTTACTGACACCAAAAAACTTTATTCTGCTTCCGTGAAACATAAGATCTATCTCTCCTAGGGCACCGTTTCTGTGTTTGGCTACTCTCAGTTTGGTGGGTATTTGATCTCCCCATTGGGTCATATCTGATTCCTCTCGATATAAAAACATAACGACATCTGCATCTTGTTCGATAGAGCCTGATTCTCGCAAATCTGATAACTCAGGCACTTTGGTACCACGAGCTTCTACGGCACGCGATAATTGTGAACAAGCAAGGACAGGGATTCGTAATTCTCTAGCTAAATTTTTAAGACTTTGTGAGATTGCACCTACTTCTTGTACTCTACTTTCGTATCGCTTTCCGGCATCGCCGAGTTGGAGATAGTCAAATATTATCAGTTTTACACCATGTTCAACCTGAAGTCTTCTGGCTTTGGTACGCATTTCTAATATAGAAATACCGGGAGTGTCATCAATAAAAATACGTGCCTCTGCTAGCTCTCCCATTGCATCTGAGAGACGTGCAAAATCATCATCTGTTAACTTACCTGTCTTTAGTCTCCAGGCATCGATGTCTGCTTGACCGACTAACAAACGGTCGACTAATTCTTCTTTACTCATTTCAAGTGAAAATATACCAACGGGCAGTTTTTCTTTTACTGCTACGTGCTGGGCAATGTTTAACACCATGGCTGTTTTCCCTGTACCCGGGCGTGCTGCTAGGATAATAAGGTTTGAATCCTGCATTCCTGATAATTTAAAATCCAAATCGGTAAATCCTGTTGTGACACCCCGGTATCCTCCTGCATGTTTGTTTAATTCATCTAATCTGTCAAAGGATTCTGTGAGTGTTTCTTTAATGTGAATAAAATCTCGTTTAGAGCTGTGTTGTGCAATGGCAAAAATTTCTTGTTCTGCCTCATCTAAAATGCTTTGCGCACTCCCTTCGTCTTTAAATGCAAGTTCTGTAAGTTTGGCTGAAGTGACAATCAATTTTCTTTTTAGAGAGAGTTCTTTAATAATATTTCCATATTGAAGTGCATGTGCGCTGGTTGGGACTATTCCTAATAATTCTGTTAAATATGCTGCCCCTCCTGCTGTTTTGAGTGTTCCTTCTTTTTTCATTTGTGAAGAAAGTGTAACGACATCAACAGGCTCATGAGATTCAAACAGTGAGATCATTGCTTTGTAGATATCTCCATGACGACTGTTATAAAAATGCTCAGGACGCAAAAATTCTGCAACGGCAATGAGAGCATCTTTATCGATAAGGATTGCTCCTAACAAAGACTGTTCTACTGTTTCATCGTGCGGAGGAACTTTGGGATTCATAATATCTCATTTGTATGGCATTTCTAACGCACAACCATGTAGTTAGTTTTCTAACACAAGCACTTGCATTTGATCTGGAAGTTTATCTTTGGTTGTAGTGAGTTTTGCTTGTTTCGTAGGTTCTGCTCCTCCAAAAAGTTTTAGAAACGTTTCAAGATCTGTTAATTCTGAAAATACGTCTTTGTTGAGTTCTGGTCTATTAAAGTGCATTGGTATTACTATTTTGGGCTCTATTTCTGTAATGAGTTCTGCCGCCTGCTTAGCAGTAATGGTATATACCCCACCGACAGGAATAAGCAGGATGTCTATATCACCAATTTGTTCCGTTTCTTTGTCTGTGAGCAGTTCACCCAGATCACCTAAATGGGTAACATGAACTCCATCGATTTCTATGGAATAAATAGTATTCTTACCACGCTTTGCGCCCTTTTCACTATCATGATAGGAAGGGACTCCAATAATACCCACGCCTTTAACTTCATATTCGCCGGGTGCATCAATAATAAAAGGTGTGCCAGAAACTTGATCTGTTGCGTTATGATCTTCGTGTCCATGTGAAACGGTTACTATATCGGCTTCAACTTTTGGGAACTTAAGACCAACTGTTGCAGAATCAAATGGATCTGTTACTACTGTTGTTTTTTTACCTTTTATTTTAAATGATGAATGTCCGAGATATGTTATTTCCATAATTTGAAAAAATTAAGCTAACGTTACATACAATCAAAACTGAGCAACATCGTATAGTTTATGCTGAGCGTTGTTTTGTATAGAGTTCAGTTTATATTTATTTTGAATTTATTATCTTATATCAGTTTCCCTTATGGCACGCAACCGGAACCTATGGTATAAAACCAGATACATGAACAAAGATGCTTTACTAGCTTCCGGGATTGGATTTGGTATAGGTTTGTTAATTACTGGTGCAATTTTACTTGGTCCAACACTGGTAACACAGTTGACAACAAGAAGGCCTACACCAACTGGTGATGCGCAATCTGGAACACAACAAGCATTGGGAGCAAATACAAATAATGGAACATCTTCTACTACTGTCACGATTGATTCACCCTCTCCTGAGAGTATTATGACTCAGGATAGTGTGGAGGTATCAGGAAAAGCACCGGAAGGCAGCGTTATTGTTATTGCTGGGGATGTTGATGAAACTGCCTTGACTGTTGATTCTACAGGGACGTATAAAGGAACCATAGCACTCAAAGAGGGAAAAAATGAAATTAGTGTAAGCGGTATTCTGAATGGAAATCCTACCGTACAAAAACAAATTATTTTTTATACACCATAATTATGAAAAAAACTGCATTTTTCATGGCGCTGTTAACCATCCTATCTACACCATTTGCGTTTGTAGCTGCACAAACGGATACACCTGAGATCACACCCACAATCAGCAGTAAGGTGGATGATCTGAAAGAACGTTTGGCAACACGAGTTGCAGAACTCAGGCAAACTACATCTAAAGCTATTTACGGAACAGTTTCTGCTGTAACGGTTACAACGTTAACTGTTGATACACAGCAAAAAGCCATGAAAATTGAATTAACTGATGATATAGAGGTGATTCAAATTATTCGCGGAAAAAGAACTTCTCTTTCAACCGATGATATTGATAAAAATGACATCGTGACTGTAACGGGAGACTATGATGCAACGATTGATATTTTAAAAGCACGTACTATCTTTATTGAATCGACAGTTAAACAAATACGGGTTCACGGAATCATTAATACTGTTAATAAAAACAACAATTCATTTACGATAACGGGTATTGATGGTGAAAAATATACTATAGACGTTGAAACGACAACAAAAACAAATACCTGGGAAGATTCAGAAATTGTGAAGACTGGATTTTCTAAACTTGAAGAAGGTCAGTTTGTATCTGTGTTAGGTAATCCAGATACAAAAGATGAGTCGTTTATAAACGCTTTACGTATTCTCCACTTTTCAATGCCAGGTACGACAACACCAACCCCAACTCTTGAGGCTACACCTACTGCTACAAAAAGCGCAACTCCTACTAGAAAAGCAACACCTACACCGACAGAAAATGAGTAAAGATGCGTTAGTACACGTACGTTAAATGTTGGTATGAACATGTTTACACTTCCATCCGAAATCCATGCACTTTTTGTAACAAATCCTGTGAATGTGTATTATCTCACCGGATTTAGCAGCCTTTCTGCTCCAAACGAGAAAGATGCGTTCCTTTTTATCACAAAAAACAAGTGGTATTTACTTACCTATGCGATGTATAAGGAAGAAGCAGAACGAGCGGTCTATGATAAAGAACATATTACACCAATGTATCTTTCGCAAAACACACCATTACGGGAAGCTTTGAGTTCTATTAAGCAAAATCACGAGATTAATGCTTTGGGTGTTGAATCGAGTTCTATATTACTGAACGAATATCGTTTATTAACATCGATTTTTTCTACTGTATCAATCAATGAAAAATTATTCTGGATAGAACCTTCACGAGAAGTAAAAACAGAAAAAGAAGTTGAATACATTAAAAACGCTTGTGCAATTACTGATGAATGTTTAACTTATATTGAGCAAACGCTCAAAGATGGCATGAGTGAAAAAGATATTGCCTGGGAGATAGAATCGTTTATAAAACAACATGCCGCTGAACTCAGCTTTCCTCCGATTGTGGCATTTAACGAACATAGTGCAATACCACATCACATTGCTAGTACTGCTACTTCTTTGCAAAAACCCACTCTTGTCTTACTTGATTTTGGAGCAAAAATCCAAGAATATCATGCTGATATAACTCGTGTACTGTTTTGGGGAGAACCTAAAAAAGAATGGATCAATGCATATAGGAGTGTAAAACAAGCCAAAGATAAAGCAACTGAATATATACAAACTACAAAAGATCCTTCTGGAAAAACAGCAGATAGAATAGCCAGAGAACTATTAATTAAAGATGGCTATGAAAGTTTCCCTCACGGATTGGGACATGGTGTTGGTTTATCTATACATGAAGACCCTCGCTTGAGCATGACAAGAGACGACTTACTAAAACAAAATATGGTATTTACGATTGAACCAGCTGTTTATATATCTCAACAATTTGGAATTCGTCTTGAAGATACTGTGTGGTATACAAATGAGAGACTTGTTCCGCTTACAAACTCCTCATACTACAAATTCTAAACCAATAAACAATAAATAAACTTATAGTATTTCCGCTCCGAGAGCGGAATAACCTGGATCGGAAGAACCTTTATTTAGGTGTAGGTGTGTTTTTTGAGTAGTAGAGAGTATCAATAAATAAGAAACTATTTCGCAAATAACTGATTATAGTCAGTTGATGTTTTAAATTCTTCAAACCATGCACTGTCTCCGAGTGATCTGAGGATATCAAGTGATTCTTCAGTTAATGGAAGCGTAATATCTTCTAAAACTTGCCTAATGTGTTCGTGTTGTTGAGGTGTTGGATAAACCATATATGCTGCCCGTACTGAATAAAAATTTCCGGTATACCACTCAACTGGATTCTTACCAGAAGATCGGATTTTTTCCTGTAAGGTAAATGCGATTATTTCGCTCATGCCTCGATAGAAGGCAATTTTTAAATATTCTTCATGGTATTCTTCTGGAAGATGATCAAGTATTATTTGCGTCATTTCTCGTTTTCTTTCTACTGCAAGATTATATGCTGATTTGGGATCTTTAAACCTTGGCGAACTAAACAATTTATCATGCATTATACTCATTACTTTTTCCCGATCAGAGCTGGTATTAATCGAATCTTGAGCACTATAAATTAGGCTGTTATGTGCTTCAATGTTAAGATTCCATACTGTTTGTAGTGTTAATCCATGCGTTGCTTCATGAACAGAATTTGCAAGTAGTATTTTTAAATAATCAGGCATTTCTTGTTTTGTACTTTTTATGTCTTCTGCAATATCTGAAAAACCTACCACCCATTCACTTCTATCATCTTTTGTTACTACCATTTCAGGCTCTTGGTCTGCCTTTCTTGAATTATTATTTACTCGCACGCGAAGTATTATGCTTCTTGTAGAATGATCGAATGCTCCACCTTCCTGTGTAGAAGGATCGTTTAAGATATGTTCATTACTGTCAAGTTGAATGATAGTTAGTCTTTCAAAAGACTGTGGTACCAATTGCAGTGTTGACTGGAATAAAAATTCTTCCAGTCGAGATAGAATTGGCTCTTTTGGAGGCTTTATAGGTTCTGCAGAAACACCTACTTCGTAATTTTTATTGCCCATTCCCGGATTGTATCATATTATAGGTTATATCACATACTAGTAAGCTTGTTATAATGAGGATATGTCAACATACCCAACCAAAGAAATGAACGAGTTATTTGAAGCGATCGTAAGCATTTCAGACAAAAAAGAAGCAGCTAATTTTTTCAGAGACTTACTGACTCTTCCTGAAATAGAAGAATTTGCTAATCGATGGCAGATTGTAAAGCTGCTTGTGCAAAAAAAATCATATTTAGAGATTGCCAATACCTTGAATGTTTCTACAACGACAGTTACACGTGTTGCTCAATGGCTAAACAATGGAATGGGTGGATACAAAAAGATAGCTGAACGAATGTTTAAGAAGTGATTATTTATATGCTCCTTGGTGATGTAGAAAGTGTTTGAACCTGTTGGTGCAGTATAGTTATTCAAGTTTGTTAATTAACTCAGGATCACAACAGTAAATACTACAAATTATTACCATTTATCAACACTAATCTTGACTCATGCATATCACTATGTTAACATACTAACACATGAACTTAACACGAATTCTTTATAGAGAGCATCATTACTCCCCTTCTTTGAAGAAGAGGGAGCTTCTTCAGAGCTAGTTATTAACTCACTTAATATAAAGTTTGCTCCCGTAAGGGAGTTTTTTTTTGCTAATTACACTATGACAAAAGAAATTTATTTATCATATACATCTCTAAAAAAAATAGCTTCAAACAGATTCGCATTTGAGAGTGTGCTGCAAGCATCTCCTCACAGACGATTCTATTTTGTGAATAATCAGTGGAGCGTCAATACTCCAGAAAAACGTCCAGAAAAAACACGTATCGAAATGAATCTGGAACAATTTCGTAAGGCTCGTTCTGCATATACCATGTGGTGCAAACTGCAACCGTCGTTCACCTTTAACCCAGTATTTCCAGAGACAGTCATTGAACGATTCATGACAAACGAACTACTTACAATTTTTATCCCTTGGGGGGTAAGTGATAAAGATTATATTGCTGAACGTGAAACTCAGGCGCTCAATATAATTCAACAGGTCAATACTTATTTCAACGAGAATGGTATAGGTACAAGAGTTTTGCTCATGCCTGCAGATATCTATGCGTTGGAAATTAATAATAAAGTACCGCCCACTATTGTGAATAATTATTTTAATCTATTGACTTTAGAAGCGGAAAAACGCGATTTGCTTGTAAGACCATGGTCAACAATTAGAAAGAATAATCAAAGCAGGTACATTCATCTGGCAAACGAATTTTCCAATTTACGAATAGACGAAGTTATTTCTCAACCTGTGCGCAATAAAGCAGAACTCGCGGCATCTAAAAACAGTGGATTTACCAATCCTGAAGAGATACGACAAAGCGCATATAATTATCTGCGGGAGCGCATTTGTGAGGCAATAATCATTGAAGAAACACTTAAACCCATTAAAATTTCACTGGCACCGAAACATAAGGATAATGATGTTGATATGAATTTACCGCGATTGTACATCTTTCCTGAACATCTCATACTGCCATGGAAAGGAAAGGTATGAATCGATTACGAAACCTGATAACTCAAGCAATTGATTTACATGTACACGTGGGTCCTGAAATAATTCCCAGAAAATTTTTGACTCAAACACTTATTCTCAGTGAAAAAAATACATTAAAAGGAATGGCGCTGAAAAATCACTTTTTTTCTACAGTCCCTTTTATTGCTGAGCAAACTGAACCTGATCTAAGACTTATTGGATCAATAGTATTAAATCATTTTGTGGGTGGATTAAATCCAGATGCAATTTATGCTGCCAGTACTATTGCTTCAGATAAGTTTATTGTCTGGTTTCCAACTATTCATGCCTCTCAGTTTTTGAACAATAGTATTTGGGAAATTGCTCCGGAATGGGTAGGTAAGCGAAAAATATCTGTAAGATCAGCTCGTGATATAGCGGGTATTTCGATCTGTACGGAACAGTTGGTACTTAACCCACAAGCAGTCAATGTGTTACACGCTATTAAATCTGCTCATGCTATTTTAGCCACAGGACATATTTCCTGGAATGAAAGTCTTTTACTTATAAAAAAAGCATATGAGATAGGAATTACACAGAGTATTGTTACTCATCCACAATACCAAAAAATTATGATGCCTTTAGAAACGCAAGAAACATTAATACAGTATGGTGCAATAATTGAACATTGTTATTCAATGTACAGCATTGATTCCATTCCTATTAAAAACATTGCCAATCAAATAAAACACGTTGAGGCAAAACATTGTATTCTTTCCTCTGATGTAGGACAAACGTTCAGTCTGTCTCCGTCAGATGCCTTGTATGAATTTGCACGATTGCTGTTGAAACATGGCATTACCTACGAGGAGTTAGAACTTATGCTGGTTGTAAATCCCTTGAATATTGTTGATCAGACATAGGTTTATTACGTACTATTTATTGTACAGTTAAGTTAGGATTGATAGTATTATGTTGATAGAAGAACGACTTGAAATAGTGCGTTTTTAACAGCTATGAACCAAACGATTACGAGTAAAAGTGGAAAAACAATTACCTTACGCTTCCCTACTTTAGAGGATGTACAGGCTCTGTGGGAATACATCAATATGCTTTCTGAAGAACGCACATATATTAGCTATCAAGGCGAAGAAATTTCAATTGCTGAAGAAGAAACGTTTCTCAAAGACGTTATCGAGAAGATTGAAAAACATAAAAATGTAACACTGCTTGCGTTTGATGGGAACAAACTGATAGGTATGGTTGATATCACTATGCAGTCTCGCATTGATAGACATATTGGGGTGTTTGGTATTACACTCCATCGTGATTATCGCAGTGATGGCCTTGGGAAACAAATGATGGATATAGTTATAACTATTGCAAAAGACCGTATTGAAGAACTTGAAATTATTACGTTAGGCATATTTGGAACCAATGGAAAAGCATGCCAGCTATATGAAAAAATGGGATTTGAGACATATGGAGTTTTACCACAAGGTGTTAAATTAGAGAATGGGTATGTAGATCACATATACATGTATAAGAGAGTAAGATAAAATCTAAAAGAAATTTACTCTAGTATTATCTATGATTCAAATACAGACACTAAAAGGATTTAGAGATTTTTTGCCGAAAGAGGCATTAACTCGTCAAACCGTGATAGCAAAAATAAAAACTGTTTTTGAGCAGTACGGATTTGATCCTCTGGAAACTCCTGCATTGGAATATGCTGAAACGTTGATGGGTAAATATGGTGATGAAGGAGATAAACTTTTATATGTATTTAGGGATAATGGTGATAGGCATGTGGGTTTAAGATATGATCAGACTGTTCCCCTTTCTCGTGTGATAGCGCAATATCCTGACTTGCCACTTCCATTTAAGCGATATCAAATTCAACCTGTCTGGCGAGCTGAAAACACACAAAAAGGAAGATATCGTGAATTTCTCCAATGTGATATTGATACTGTTGGATCCTCTTCTCCGATTGCTGATGCTGAAATTATTGCCTGTGTGTTAACTATTGCCAAAGCATTAGGTCTTCCCTCTCCGGTAATCTCTGTCAATGATAGAACACTTTTTGATGCCATAGGTCTTTCTAAAAAAGAAATTATTATTATTGATAAATTGGATAAAATTGGAAAAGAGGCTGTCATAGAAGAATTGTCTAAATTGGATGCAACTCAACGATTTGAACAGTTAGAAGTAAGTCAAAAAACAGAGCGAATTAATCAAATATTCACCTATTTAGCTGATGCAGGATTTGAGGAACATACAGATTTCAAATTTGATCCATTTTTAGCTCGTGGTCTTGATTATTACACTAGTACGATTTTTGAACTAAAAGATACCGCCTACCCTGCTGGTTCTCTTGCTGGCGGTGGAAGATATGACAAACTGATTGGGATGTTTTCGGGAAGAGAATTACCTGCAGTCGGAGTAGCATTTGGGTTTGACCGATTAGTTGATGCCTTAACTGAACTTAAATTATTAGAGACAAAACAAACGGTAAGCAGAGTGCTAGTCACTGTTTTTTCTCCTGATTTATTAGAACAGAGTGTTAATATTGTTAATGAATTGCGAAATAATGGCATTTCTACCGAATTGTATCTAGATCCTGAATCAAAACTCGAAAAACAAATAAAATATGCTGATAAAAAAGGGATACCGTTTGTGGTAATTATTGGACCAGAGGAAGCTCAAAAGAGTGTGATAAATGTAAAACATATGCAGACACGAGAAGAACAAAAAGGAATTACTGTTGAGCAGTTGATGTTACTACTTCGAGGCAGTTAAGTGTTTTTAAAACAACTTTTGTATTCTTATTAAACAGTGGGATTGATTGAATTTATTGTCTCTCTGTTAGTGGTATAGTGGAGTTACATTTCATGGGAACCTATCTTTTCCCTTCATCAAACATGTATATCGCCAATTCTTTAATAAAGGGTGCAGGAAGAGGTGTGTTTGCCTCAAGACATATTGAAAAAGATGAAATGATTGAACGATGTCCAGTCATTATCCTGCAACAGCATGATATTCAGGTAATAGAAAAGACAGAACTTATTAATTATTACTTTCAATGGGAGTCGAAAGCAAACTATTCTAAGGGTGCCATCTGTTTGGGTTTTGGATCAATCTATAATCACTCATATGCTCCCAATGCGACATATAAAAAAATACTAAAAGAACGCTGTATTGAGTTTGTGGCCATATCACATATTCGAAAAGATGAAGAGATAACGGTGAATTATAATAACGGAAATCCGGACGATAAGCGTGTTTTATGGATTAAATCTATCCCTCCACCTGCAGGATACTGAAAAAAAGAATCTGGACTAAACATATTTCGATCTTGTTTTCAGATTATTGTTTAACTTAAGCATGAGAGCTATTATTGCCATTTCGAACTAATTTTCTTAGCAATTCCAAACGAGCACCTATATAATATAAATTACGAAGTTCATCGTATACTGTTTCGTTGTCAATTAATGTTTCTACTACGGTATTCACTTCAAAATCAAACTCATCAGAGTATCTTCCAGTCAAGATAAAGAATAATTTTTCAGATCCTAGTTGATCAAAACCTTTTAGAAATTGAGGATTTTCCCCAAGATAACTTAATTCAAATTCTCGTATACAAGATTGAATTTTTTGTCCATCTGTTCCTGTACGATAATGATATTCTAAATCAGCGCTTCTGACTCCTAACCCAAACGCACGTTCATGGCTCATATCGAATTCGCTCTGACCAAATTGTTGCATAAGTAATGGTGAGTTGTTGATGACTTCGATAGATGGAAAATTCCGATCAGAAACCATAGGTATGATAGCTGGATCTTCTAAATAAGCACGATAGACTTCTAGGATATGTTGACGTATAGGGAAAGTGGGGATTTCTGCAGTCTGCGTAATAGCTTCTAATGATATATTTGCCATGGCAACTATTTTACTCTTTTTTGAGGGTAAATACTAATTGTTTTTTCAATTTACACATACATTCTGAATTTTTTTTAGGGTTGATGCAATATAACTAAACCACGTACACTAGAACTATTCATCTGCCTATGAAGAAACGGTCTCATGCTTTTGTATTACTGCTTATTACATCGATAATCTGGGGTGTTGCAGTCCCAGTTATTAAAGCAACCGGAGTATCTTTTCCTCCTGCATTATTTCTAACGTACAGATTTTTGATTAGTACGATTGTGGGGGCTGTCTACTTTTATTTCAATCCATTGCAGATTTCGATGATTCGTAAAAAATGGCCGGAGGTACTCAAACATTCGTTGTTTACTGTTGGCCTTGGGTTAGGGTTTTTATTTCTCGGCTTAAATTATACCGATAGTGTAACCGGTGCTATTTTGGCAGCTACAGGGCCCATGTTTGCTGTGGTAGCAGGAGCGTGGTTTTTGCGTGAGAAGATTACTCAAAATGAAATTGTTGGTATTGGTATCGCGATATTCGGATCAGGGATTATAACTGTGCCAACCGGACAATTATCGATTTCTTTAGAACTCTTGTCTCTCATGGGAGCTTTTTTTATTATTGTATCTCGGTTTTTTGATGCTATTGGAGCAGTCTATGTAAAAAAATCATTAACAGCTGGCCTTCAGCCGGAAGCCATTGCCCATACCTCTTTTATCGTAGGATTTATTATCTTTTCACTGGTGAGTTTGTTTATTCTTCCGGTTGCATCAAGCGTAAATCAAATTGTTTCTGCCCCATTATCTGCACATTTAGGTGTGCTCTATATGGCGCTTATTTCTGGAACATTTGCCTATTCTTTACAGGCAAAAGCACTCTCTACGCTCCACATCGGTGAAGCAAGTATTTTTGCCTATATTACTCCCCTTTGGGCAACGCCTGTTGCAGTAATCTGGTTAAAGGAAGGTATTTCGGTTAAATTTATTGTGGGTGCTACGATTATTGCTATTGGCGTTGCAATTGCCGAATATCATAAGAGAAAACGGAGAATACAACCGTCCGGCATAGTGAGAAAGCATAGAGTCTAGTGTATTTATCTATCTTATTTACATAGACAAATGAACAAATTTGTAAAATATATGTCAACAAACTACACTACCTGTTATAATCAAACTCTCGACTAATGCGAAACTATTTGGTATACTAACAATCTTATGAAGCAAGGAATACACCCCCAATGGTATGATGAGGCAACGGTTTCGTGTGCTTGTGGCAACACGTTTACTGTTGGTGCTTCTAAACCTTCTATCAATATAGATATTTGTTCAAAATGTCATCCTTTCTTTACAGGGGAAATGAGATTTGTAGATACGATGGGTCGAGTTGAGAAATTCCAACAAAAACAACAATTTGCGAAGACTCAAAAACAAGTCCTGGATGACAAGAAAAAGAAGAAAGAAGAAAAAATACAAGCACAAAAGAATGCTCCAAAGTCTCTTCGTGAAATGTTAATGGGAATGAAGTAACAGAAATTTGTTGTACAACGTGTCAAACTACACTAACTAAACAAAATTCCTATGAATACAAATGTTGCAATATTAGAGTTCCGAGCCGGCCCAGGTGGCGAGGAAGCAAAAATTTGGGCTAGTGATTTGCTTCGAATGTATACCCGATATGCCAATATCGTTGGCTGGAAAGTGAGTAGTGTGTCTGAAACTGCAATTCGTATTAAGGGTGAAGATGTGTTTACAAAACTTCAATATGAAGCAGGTACACATAGAGTTCAACGCATTCCTACTACTGAACGACAGGGTCGTATTCATACGTCTACTGCAACTGTTGCAGTACTCCCAGAAATATTGGAATCAGAAGTTGCTGTTCGAAATGAAGACCTTGAATGGGACTTTCATCGAGCGGGCGGCCACGGTGGACAAAATGTAAATAAGGTAAGCTCTGCTGTACGTTTAACGCATAAACCCAGTGGAATTGTTGTAACTTGTAGTAATGAGAGAGATCAATTTCAAAATAGACAAGTTGCCTTATCTATGCTTCGTGCCAAACTGTGGGAAGCTGAGGAAATCAAAAAAGCGGCAACGATGGCTGATGCCAGGTCTGTTATAGGTCGAGGTATGCGAGCTGAGAAAATACGTACCTATAACTACCCTCAAAACCGGGTAACTGATCACAGAATTAACAAATCATGGCATAATCTGGAAGATATTGTTGAAGGAAAGCTGCAAAAAGTCACTGAGGCTATGGTGGGTATCTGAAGCTGTAGTGTTTAAACTCATAGTTCGATCCCGGGATCGGAAGAAGAGTTTATTGTTTATTCTCCCTGATTTCCTAAGGTTATTTGGATGTCTTGTTCACTGCCATCTCTCCAGATACGTACTGTCACTTGATCCCCTACTTTTTTCTTTCCTATTACTTGCGCAAGTTCGGCGTTTTCACCACTTAATCTGACTCCATCAATCGTCATAATGATATCGTCTTCCTTAAGTCCTGCCTGATCTGCAGGACCGTTTTCTACGATTTCTATGATATATGCGCCTTCTGGGACGTCATTTAATAAAGCAACATCTTTTGATACGGTTCTGTATCTGACTCCTAAATATGGTCTATTAAATTGTCCTGTTTGATTAAAGTTATCAACTGCTTCTTTAACGACATTAATGGGTATAGCAAATCCGATATTTTGACCTTGCGATGAAACTGCCGTATTCACACCAACGACTTGTCCTGCAGAATTAAGGAGCGGCCCTCCAGAGTTACCCGGATTTATGGCGGCATCTGTTTGAATGACATTATCCAGTCGTTCTACTGATCCCTCAAAGGGACTTCCTGCTGTGATTCCCCTTCCGACCCCTGAGATAACACCTGTTGTAACGGTTTGTCTGAATTCTCCTAAAGCAGTTCCGATCGCAATAGCTAACTGCCCTACTTTAATGTTGTCTGAATCTCCTAATTCTATAGGAGTTAAGCCTGTAGCATCTATTTTAACGATCGCTAAATCATTCACTGTATCGCGGTATACTCTCTGAACGTCATACGATTTATCATCTGAGGTAATAATGCGATACTTCGAATCGGGATCATCAACAACATGACGATTGGTAACGATTAGGCCATCTGAAGAAAGGATAAACCCACTACCAATATCTTGTTCTATCTCTCGACTCTCTCCAGGAATACGTCTAAACCCACCAAAAGGGTCAAATGGGTTAATTTCAAACAAATTGCGTTGTCTTTGAGTTCTCGTGATCCCCACTGTCACTACAGACGGCTTTACTTTTTCTACTGCATCAATAATGACTGATTCTTCATTCATGACACGGGTGTTTCCATCAACTATTTGTAGAGGGGGTGTTAGTGAATTGGATAGTTTGGGCAACGATATATTTGGTAGTTTGAAGTCTGACCAGGATAAACCAAAGGCTCCTGAACTTATAACGCCTCCAACAATAAGGAAAAAAAGTAGTATGCCAAGTAGTGTTTTTTGTGACTTCATATATCTCCTTTCGACAGTTAGTCTTGAAGATTCTGTATCAGAATTATGTATCTCGTTTCTTATTTTTACAAGGGTTATCTGAAAATTTGCTGAAATGTATTGTATTGTAAGTTTATTAAAGCACGGTGTGTAAATCAACCTGATCTCTCGATGCAGAAATACTTCAGACCCTGGATCGGTTTAGGCTTCATCTCGATCCGGGATGCAGACATTCGTCCGATCCCGGATCGGTATAGGCTTCTCGGTGTTTGAATGCATAATTCGATCCCGGATGCAGACGTCCGTCCGATCCGGGATCGGTATAGGCTGTATAGGCTCGACTCTTCCGATCCGGGATCGGTAGATATGTTTAGTTGAGGAGTTCTTCGATGGCTCTTGCGAGTTGACCGTCTGATGTTGCTGTGTATTGGGTCATGGGAACTAATACGTCGGGTGTAATTCCTTTTTGAGCTATGGAATCACCTTTGGGGAGTAACCATTTGCCTGTAGTGATATGTACACTTGCACCTTGACCCAGTTCATAGGGGGTTTGAACTGTCCCTTTGCCGAACGTAGTCTCTCCAATAATAGTTGCTCTATTATAATCTTTGAGTGCTCCGGCCACGATTTCTGCTGCTGATGCGCTCCCTCTGTTGACTAATACAACCATAGGAATATCGAGTAGTCTGCCTCTTCTGTTCACTGACAGTCTATTCTCTGATCCATCACTATTTTTTTGTGAAACAACTGTTCCGGAATCTAAAAATTCGCTTGCGATAAACACAGCTCCTTCTAAGTAGCCGCCCGGATTATAGCGCATATCAAATACTAATCCCTTTAATGGTTGTTTTGCGTCCTCTGATAATATCTGATCAACTGCAAGTTTCCAGTCTTCGTTCGTGTGGTCACCAAAGCGTGATAACTTTATATAGGCTACTCTCTCTGAACGAGTACGAATACTTGCTGATTCTGTTGCGGCTTCTATTTCTGTTATGGTATTAACTGGTTTAACCCAGGATTCTACTGACGGTACTAAAATTGTATTTCGTGTTACAACAATATCTTTGGGTTCTCTCTCTCCTTCGTGGAGAATATTGAGGGTAACTGGTGTACCTTTTTTGCCTCGAATGTTGGTAACAGCCTGTTGAATAGTCCAGCCTGTTGTGTCTTTGCCATCAACTTTGAGGATATAATCGCCCGGTAGTAACCCTGCTGCTTCTGCCGGACTTTTTTTGAGTGGAGATAAAATAATAATTCTGCCATCTTTTAAATCTAATTGGGCGCCAATACCTTCAAATTCTCCTCCAATATCTTCTTTAAATTCTTTATTTTCTTTTGGAGGTAAAAAGGTTGTATAAGGATCTTCTGAGGCTGCAACCATACCCGTTATTGCACCCCATAGCATTTTTTGCGTATCTAATGTTGCTGAATCGACATAGTGCTGAAACATTTTCTGCCAGACATTCCAAAACATGGAAAAATCTGCACTTACTGAGGATGGTGTTTGTATATTGGATACTTGAGTACTGCGTGTAGTTGAAGATAATTGAGGAAATTGGTTTCGTTCACCCAAACGATACCCTATGCCTCCTGCAAGGAGTATGAGAGCTAGAATAAGGACAGTTGACCTGATGCGAGAAAACGGCAGGATCATATCAATTAACAATACACTCAGCGGACAATAAATGGAAGCAGTCCAACTTGTCTGGCTTGCTTAATAGCTCTTGTAATAATGCGTTGCTGACTAGCGGTAACTCCTGTTTTTGCTCTTCCTAAAATTTTACCTCTCTCTGAAATAAATTTAGAAAGTAATGATACGTCTTTGTATCCTGGAAGTTTACCCTCTGGAAATACAAATGCTGCAACTTTTTTTTGTGGTTGTTTTCTTGGTCTCATATATACCTTTCTTAAAACGGAATGTCATCGACATTTACTTCTTCCGTTGGCGTTTTTTCTGGAGCAGGTTGTTTTTCTTGCTGAACTGGTTGCGGACGTGATTGAGATACTTCGTGGGTTGTACCTTCTTCTCTATTCATTCTTGAATCGAGAATAATCATATCATCCATAACAATCTCAGTTATTGATTTTTGGTTGCCGTCTTGTCCGGTAAAACTTCTGGTTTGAAGTCTTCCTTCGACATATACTTTGCGACCTTTACTGAGTAATTGACTACAAAGTTCTGCAAGTTTGTTCCAGGAGACTAATCGATGATATTCTACATCTTCTTTTTTCTCACCTGTTTCTGTTGTCCAGCTTCTGTTGGTAGCAAGTCCAATCGTGCATACGGCTGCGCCATTTGGCGTATATCTCAACTCCGGATCTCTTGTTAAATTTCCAATCAGTATTACTTTATTCAAACTTCGTGCTGCCATATATGTAGTCTACCTTCAAACTTCTTTGAGAGTCAATAAATAGCGAATGACATCTGATTGCAGTTTAATTTTCTGCTCAAGCTTTTGGCTATCTGCATGGTTAGCCTGAAAAGTAGCAAGTAAATAGACTGCTTCTGTTTGTTTTTTGATTTCGTATGCTAATTGTTTTTTACCCCATACTTCTACGTTAAGATCATTTACATCTTGATCTGCAAGAAGTTTATCGACTAATTCTTTACTCTTTTTCTCATCGTCGTGAGGAAAAGATGGATTAACAACTAACATGAGTTCATACGTTCGCATAATGTATGAGATGATATCATGATTTATGCTCTGTTGACAAGCTATAATACGGGGTACAAATTTTGTGAAGAACTCCTCTCAGATTGTAGTCAAAATTCAACGTCTCCCCTTTTCATATCACTTTTCATGACAATTCACATACTATATATCAGTATTAATGACCTCTCGGTGAATAAATCATTTATTCTATGGGGAATGTACTGCACAATGCTTTGACCTCTTTGGCAATTGAAAGGAATGCTTTGTTCTGCCAGACTTCTTCTTTAAACGTTTTCAGCCACTTTATACGTTCTGTTTTTTCTACTGGCAGATGGTAAGACGTACTTGCTTTGATAACTTGATCTATCCACTCGGCTATTTGCAGCATTTCTTGTGTTCTCATACCTCTGGCTGTAATAGCTGGTGTACCAAGTCGAACTCCTGATGGATAAAACGGTGAGGCAGTATCATGAGGAACCGTATTTCTGTTGGCAACAATGCCTGCTGCTTCTAATGTTTCTGCAACAACAGTGCCTGTTAGGTTTTGTGGTCTTAAATCTACAACCATTAAATGGGTATCTGTTCCTCCGGTTGAAATAGTGTAGCCTTTTTTCATTAATGCTTGAGAAAGTGTTTTTGCATTATCTATCACTGCTTGTGCATATTCCTTGAATGCTGGAGTTTGAGATTCTTGTAACGCAATGGCAATTCCGGCTGTTACATTGTTGTGAGGACCTCCCTGGAGTCCTGGAATAATAGCTTTATCTATTGCTTCTCCCATTTTGGGATCTTTTTCTAACCCTTCTTGAGTGACTAAAATAATAGCCCCTCTTGGTCCTCGCAAACTTTTGTGAGTCGTCATCATGACGACATGTGCATATTCAACAGGAGATGGAATAACGTGTGCTGCTAATAATCCGGATAAATGTGACACATCGGCTACTAACAACGCTCCAATACTGTCTGCAATCTTGCGAAATCCTTTCCAATCCATCAGACGTGGATAGGCTGTAGTACCAATCATAAGCAGTTTTGGCTGTTCTTTTTTGGCAAGCTTTGCCACTTCTTCCATATCGATCATGCCTTGTTCATTCACATCAAACTGTACAGATCTGAAGTATCTTCCTGAAAACGTAACTTCTGGATGACCATGAGTTAAATGCCCACCTCCTGAAAGTTTTAGTCCCATGACAGTGTCTCCTGGATTGACTAAAGCAAAGTAGATAGCACTATTTGCTGGGCTACCTGAATATGGTTGAACGTTTGCAAAGGGAACAGTAAATACTTTTTTCGCTCTTTCGATAGCTAATAATTCTATTTCATCTATATATGTATTTCCTTGATAGTATCGTCTATTGGGGTATCCTTCTGAGTATTTATTGCCTAATACGGATCCGACTGCTTCTCTGACTGCCGGGAGGGCATAATTTTCACTGGGGATCATCATGAGGGTATCTTGCTGTCTTTGTTCTTCGAGGGTAATGAGTGATGCGATATCAGGATCAACAGTTTTTAACTTCATATTGAGACTATAACAAATTTTTTCTATTTAGGAAGTGGGATTATTGATAAGTAAATCGTCTCAACTGCCAAGTAAGACACTTCTAATGGTATTATCAGCAAAAGTTTGTTTAGAAAACTCGTATATTAATTGAGGATTTAAGTGAGATAAGTAATACATGACAATAAACTGCTTTATTTCTCCTTCAGCATCTATCGATGTTGCAAACGTGAAAAAAAACGAAGGTAAATTGCCATCAAATGTACGGGGTTTACTATCTGGTATAGATTCCTCATCAACATGTGCTACTAGTTCAAGGTTAAAGATTGTATCCAGATATCCCTGCATAACAGCACTTCTGACACTACTAGGAAAATTTTCTACATAGAAAATACCTAACTTAATTTCTTTTTCTCCAGTAAAGCTAACTATAAAATCGAGAGAAGTTGTGACTTGAGTTCTATCATCAACAATCAACGTATCCCCTGTAATTACAAATTTATCGTATCGATCACCAGAAGGTTTTCCATATTCGATAGCATGAATTAATGCCAGAAGTTCATTCCCTTCAAGCGGGGTTTGAGAATCTTGTTCTTTCTGACTCATATAAAAAGATTAAGTAAACGTACTAATTTGTACGTTAAATAATGTGGAAGTATAACATATGAAGGTGTTATAAAAAACACAAACTAGATTCTGTATCAGAGTATTTGGTGATTTGTTAATGCTGAAATAATCTGTTTATGAATAACATCTTTAGGGAAAATATCGTTATCCTTACAGCATTCGATAGTAACCCAATGACTGGTTTTTGCTAGTTCTCTATAGACTTTTTCTACTTCTTTTAAAAATTCTACATTTGCTTCGTGGATATCTTTTTTATCTGTCCCTAAATACTCACGTTGAGCTTTTTGTTCTATGAGTGTTTGAGAAACTGAAAACGGGACATGGAGATATAAAACCAGATCTTCTTTGGGAATACCAAACTGGTTATATTCCATATCAAAACTCCAATCAATAAACTTCTGCCTTTCTGACTCTGGAAGTTTAGCCCCCTGATACGCTGCGTTTGATGTTGCATACCGATTAACTATAACGAGTTTGCCTTCTGAAAGTGCTTGATTGATTTCTTCTTTTGCCTGCCAGCGGTCTGCTGCATACGGAATACTGATAACGTATGGTGGAATATCGTTTATATTTCCAAATTCTCCTTTTAAGAATCTGCCTGCAAATGCTCCAAAAAAAGTTTTGTAGTACTGAGGAAAATCAAATGACTGATGAGGAATATTGTTCTGCTTGCAATGTTCTATTAGCAAAGAAAGTTGAGTACCCTTCCCTGCTCCATCGCTGCCTTCTATAACGATGAGTTTTCCTTTCTGTTTGTTCACATACTGATTTATACAGAGTTCTGAAACAGAGTACAAGAGATCATTCTATTTTATGTATCAAGCATGGCACGACCAAAGCGGTATAGATATCAAATTATGCTCATGTGATACAGTAAGTCTATGAAACAAATACAAACTCTCCATACCATGACTGTTCCGACCCATCATAATATACTTCTCAAACAAACTTTGGATGAAATCAATGCTTCTGTTGAAATCCAAACGCTTTGGAATATTTTAAACGTCCAAGCGATGAATCGATTACATTTAACCGATCATGGTCCTATTCATTTTCAAATTGTTGCAAATATTGCATTAAGGATTGCCAGAATCTTCCACAAAAAGAGTATAGAATTTTCAGTCGTGAAAGATTTTGGTTTAACCAGTGATCATGCCGAAGTTATTATTTTCCTTGCAAGCGTACTGCATGATATTGGTATGTCTGTTGCAAGAAGCGGACATGAAGAATTTAGCATTCCTCTTGCTAATTCTCTCCTTCACAAACATCTCAATTTTCTAACTGTGGTGGAAAAAACTATCATTATTTCAGAAACTCTCCATGCCATTATTAGTCACAGAAGAAATGGACAGCCGGTGACTATTGAAGCTGGCATTGTACGAATTGCCGATGCACTTGATATGAGTGAGGGCAGATCCAGAATCCCTTATGACTTAGGGAGTATAAATATTCATTCCGTTTCTGCTCAAGCCATCGATAAAATCATCATTGGTGAAGGAGAGAAAAAACCTGTCACAATTACTGTTCAGATGAATAATTCTGCAGGCATTTTTCAGCTGGATGAGCTCTTAAAAGAAAAACTCACCGGTTCAGGGATTGAGCAGTATTTTGAAATTACCGCTCATATCAAAGGGACTTCTGAGAAAAAATTGTTGGATACTGTTTCTATCGCGTAATCTACCAACAACTGCTTACTTTACGAATGATTGAGACTACAGTATTATCCCCTGTGGTACATATCCATGGGTGTAAGTCTTAAAGAACGAAGTTTATTTAATCTTTTTTTCCAGGAAATTCAACCTCGTTATGGATCTCATTTCCCAGAAATAACTCTCAGTAGTGTCGGTTTTATGCCAGAGGTGGAGTATATGGATTATGAGGTTTCTGTACTTGAGCAACTTGCTAATAAATCAGGCACGTACACTCCCATTGAAACTCTGAAACGACCGACAAAAATACAGCTTTCTTTGTCTTCTATGGAACAGATAATTCCATATTTACTGCATCGTTTATATGGCAGAGACTATCAGGAAGTTCATCCATTGTCAGATCAAGCTCTCAAGGCAGTTTATAGGGGAAATCTGCTTCATGTATTTCGAAGTGCTGTAGGTGCTGCTCAGGAAATGGAAAAAGGGAGAACACTCAAGCAGATTTTTCCGACCAAGCAACCAATGTATTTACTTCCTTTTGAAACACTGTTTAGCCATTCCAGATATGATACTACCTCGCCAAAAGACATCAGTAAACTTTGGAAAATGGTAAGTACTACAGATCTATTTATCAGCAATAGAAGTCTTCCGATGTTTCAGGGTATGGGATTTATCAACTACCCATCGATGGTTACTTATTACAAAAGCCGAGAGTTTCAACGTTTTGGAAGTGAATACATTGACTATGTACTCTCAGATGAACTACCACAAACCAATTCTGATAGGTCAAAACAATATTTTGAACTAGATATCAGTATGATATTTGAAGAACTGAAATTGCAGCTACTACTCACGCTTGATCATGTAACAGTCAACTATGCTCCCAACAAAGAAGGAACACTTGTAATGAAAAACATTAAGGCAACTGATCTTAAAAGTGGACGCTTACATTTTTACGATCCAGTCAGTTATGAAGTATTTCTCCATCAGACAAGTCTTATGGATTTTGCTGTGCTTTGTGCAACAAGTTCTCTTGCAAGCGGCAAACTAGAAACGGTTACTCCTCCAAGACCACTGATTCTTCGGCCTGCTCTAAGAAATTTCGATACAATGAAGCAACATCATGCATTTTCCTACCTTTATACCGGAAGTACTCCGTTTCAAACACTTGATTTTCATCATTCTGAACAATCTATACAAAATTTTCGACAATTTTTACATCTATTTAGTGGAGCAATATATACGTATGAAAATGATGTTCGAAATTTGCTGTCAAAACTGAGAAAAAGTAGAAGAAATAACCGCTAAATGTATGACATGATACTCATTTTTCAATCAGTGTATATGATATGCATTAATAGTTCGATTGGGTAGTAAACTAGTACCAATATATTATTCGTTTGAGTTATTGGGTATACGTATGTATGAGTATGGCAAAATTTTGCCGTATGGTATAATTTAGGAGTAAATCAGTTTCTGTATCATTTTTACTGTAGAAAAAGGAGGTTTAGAAGCAACAAAAACAATAAGAGCGTGTGGTCCGTCTTCTTAGACGGAATACGAGGAAAGGGCCCCTATGGGGAATCGAACCCAAGATAAACTCTTGGAGAATCAGCGGAAACCCTTCGGTTGTAACGTACAATCGTGACAAATGACTAAAATCTTTCTGGTAACAGATTGGACAAAGGTTTTTTGAATACGTTTGCTTCTTTATACTACTCATTACTACGATTTATCTTTAACGTATCTTGGAAGAATAATTGCTCAATTACTGCGTCCTAACATGAGGAATGTAATTATTCTGCAAGATACTCGACTTTACCTATATGTGTGGAATATTTGGATATGTTGGTCCTAAAACAAATGCTGCAAATGTAATCCTGAAAGGGTTGAAAACGCTTGAGTATAGAGGGTATGACTCCTGGGGTGTTGCTGTGGTTCCAAAAGACCCGAAAAAGCAGCATATTATGCTCAAAAAAAAGTCAGGGAAAATTGGTGATGCAACGGTAACAGATTTGCCTGCTTCATCTTTTGGATTTGGCCATACTCGATGGGCTACGCATGGGGGTGTCACAGATGTAAATGCTCATCCTCATGTGGATTGTACGAAAAAAATCGCCATTATTCATAATGGAATCGTTGAAAATTATGAACAGCTAAAAGAAAAATTATCAAAAAAAGGTCATACATTTTCTTCTGAAACTGATACAGAAGTGATTGTCCACTTGATTGAGGAATATGCAAAAAAAACAATGTTTAGTAAAGCGGTACAAAAAGCCTTTAATGAATTGGTAGGATTAAATGCAATTATTGCTATTAATACTATTGACCAGGTTTTTGTTGCTGCGCGTAATGGATCCCCCTTGGTGATTGGATTTGGTGAGGATGAAAATTTTTTGGCGAGTGATGCTGCTGCAATTATTCCGTACACAAAGCAGGTTCACTACTTAGAAGATGGTGAAATGGCTCTGGTAGGAAAAAGTGGAGTTTCTATTTTTGAAGCCAAAACTGGCAAAAATATTCATCCGAAAAAACAACTCTTAACATGGACTGTTGCACAAGCAGAAAAAGGGAGATATCCATTTTTCATGTTAAAAGAAATTCATGAACAACCTGGGATATTGGTTGATATAGCAACTAATAGTGTAAATCACGCAGAACATTTAGCCAATGCTATTAAACATTCATTTGGTGGATATTTAATTGGCTGTGGGACTGCTGCTTTTGCATGTATTGCTGGCACATATTTATTTTCCAAAATTGCTAAGCGACATATGAACTGGGCTATAGGGAGTGAATTCCCCTATTCTCAAGATTTTTTGACGGGAAAAAGCTTAGTGATTGCTTTGTCTCAGTCAGGCGAAACCATGGACACCATTGAGGCTGTAAAGCAGGCTAAACAGAAAGGGGCAACCTTGGTTGCGATGGTAAATGTTTTGGGATCAACGCTGTACCGTATGGCGGATCACAAAATATTGCTTTCTGCTGGTCCAGAAAAAGGTGTTGCCTCTACAAAAGCGTTTACTGCCAAACTTGGTCATTTGTTATTACTTGCTACTGCGCTTGATAATAATGTCTCCTACGGAAAAACGTTAGTACTACATGCGGCAAAAGCAACTCAAAAGATATTAAGAAAGGAGAATCGAGCAAAAATTGAGGAACTAGCTAACAAGATTATGAAGACTCCTCATATATATGTTGTAGGAAGGGGTCTTTCCTACCCTGCTTCTCTTGAAACAGCTCTGAAGATAAAAGAAATTTCTTATATTCATGCTGAAGGGTTAGCGGGTGGTGAGTTAAAACATGGGGCTTTAGCGTTAGTTGAGAAAGGAACACCCTGTATTGTGATTGCACCACCTGATGAAACATATCAAGATACGCTGGCTGGGGCAATGGAAATGAAAGCGAGAGGTGGATATATTATTGGTCTTTCTAATAAACCACATGATGTGTTTGATTATTACTTACCTGTTCCGTATGTGCAGGAGGCAACTATTATTCCCAATATTGTGACAGCACAATTATTGGCATATTACTTAACCATTCATAAAGGATTTGACCCTGATAAACCAAGGAATTTGGCTAAGAGTGTGACGGTAAAGTGAGGATCTGTGCAGACAGTTTATCTTGATTAACCCGGTTTTTTTGTGTATTACGATCCGGGATGCAGACATTCGTCCGATCCCGGATCGGTGGAAGGATTATCTGATAAACCAAGGAATTTGGCTAAAAGTGTGACGGTAAAGTGAAGATGTATAGGTACGGTTTATCTTGATTGTTCCGGTTTTTGATTATCACGATCCGGGATGCAGACATTCGTTGAGATTCAGGATCGGTAGCCTCAGCCTCTTTCTTCCGATCCCGGATCGGAATTTCTACGGGTTGGAATTTCTTCTAAAGAATTATAGTTGGCTTGCTTCTTCTTTGAGTGTTTGTAGGTCTTTTGCTCCTTCGTCATCTACGGTTGTATTTAACTCATTGAGCAATGTGTCTGCTGTGGCATCTCCTGTTAATGGAAGTGCAGAATTACTACTATCTGCAGTACCCGATGATGGCAAAGTTTTATCTGGTTTTGATCCAGTATTCCGCAAACTTGGTACCTGGTATGTTTTTTCTACAGCGGCTTTTGAAGATCCATACATAGAATGGTATGTTAGAACTCCGACAATAATAATCATAACTAAGGTAAGTACGATACCAATTATTGTTCCCATGTTTTTCATAGATGTCCTCCTTTATTGCGTTGATTCAACAGCACTTGATGCAGACTTTCGGATACGGGCGATTGATTGAATAACGCTTGCTAGATCTTCTCTGGCCTTTTTTACTTTTTCCTGGGTGGCTTTGAGATCTGTTTCCAGTAGAGTTCTTACGCGTTCTACTGAATCTTTTAATTTATCTTCTGTGGTTACTCCGATAATATATTCTTTTCCTGCTTGTGTTGTAACGGCTGTTTTTGCAGCAGAGACTGAAACCTGAGCTGCTGATAAGGCTGTTTGAACTTGTGAAACATTTACGCCTTGAGCTGAGCGCTCAGAGAGAGTTTCTGAAATTTTCGTTATAACTTCTTCCATCTTGGCAACATGATTTGACATTGCTGTAGTTCTATTTGTGTTTACCGTACTAAACCGGTTATCAAGGTTTTCTACTATTTCTTTTTTACGTTCATCTTTTATTGTGTCCAGTCGATTTTGGAAATCTTCACGGGCTTTGGTATATCGCTCTTTTGCCTGTTCTCTTTTTTCTTTTATTTGTTCATTAAGAAGTTCTTTTTTGGCTTTGTATTCTTCTTGAGTAGTTTTGCGAATTTGTTTTATAGCTTCTTTATTTTCTTTTCTCTCATTATTTTCTTTTCTATCTTTATTTTCATTTCTTTCTTTATTTTCTTTTCTATCTTCATCTAGATCGTCTGATGACTTTTCTACTTCGAGGACTGCTTCTGTTTCATCTCCTAATACTGCAGGAGGCACTTGTGGCGTGCGGATTCCTAGACCGATTAATACAAGACCTAATAATTGTTCGAGCATATATCTCTAGTATGGGGTTATTTCTAAAGAGAAGTCAAGTTTAAACAAGGATCATTCTTCCCCTATCTTACTTGCAAGTGGGCTCTTTTGTCCAACATATTTGGCTGACTTTTTTTTGTAGTATGGTACTTCTGCAGGGCTGGTTAACTGCATGAAAGAGAGTGAACAGATGCGCATACCTGGATGAAGCATGACAGGAATTCTCCCCATGTTTGCTAATTCGAGGGTGATGTTTCCTCTGAATCCGCATTCAATATTGGCTGCGGTTGAGTGCACTACTATTCCTAATCTTCCTATTGATGATCTACCTTCTAAATGACCGGTTAAGTCATCGGGCATTTCTATGTATTCCATTGTCATTGCTAAAACGAATTCTCCGGGATGCATGGTAAAGGCTTCACCATTTTTGACGGTTATTTCTGTGGTGACGTCTTTTAAAGTGGCTGGATTTTGCGGATCTAGATAGGGTGTTTTACTATGATTAAAGACTCTAAACGAGTTACCTAAGCGTAAATCCAACAGACATGAGCCAAGCTGAGACTCCAAGTCTGGCTCCGGATTGATTATCACCTTTTTGTTTTTAAGAGCAATTTTGATATCTTTATCTGAGAGAATCATGTAAAAACTATATCATACTATGGGAGAAGGAAATCAAGATCAGGAGCCAAAACCACCTAAGTTACCTAAGACGTTAGAAAAACATTACGAAGTTTCCAAACAAACTACCAAGCTCATTAGAATGGCAATGAACGCTCTCGGGATACCAGAGGGACAACAAATACTCACTGCACATATTGGTTCTGGAGCGAGTCTTGAGGGTTTACACTCAATTTTTGAGCAACCTGATATCTTTCAATTATTCATAGATAATGACTATTCAGAAATCGTGTATTATATTCCAGACGTTCTTAATAATCATCCGGAGCTTTTGAGTATTTTTCATAGCAAAGCGCAATGCAAACAGGTTGGTGGTGAAGAGCCAGAAGCGTATACAGTAAAGGAAGGCTGGCCAAGTGAAGTTAATCTGGCGATATTTAGATTTCCTAATAGAGATCTTGTAGATGCGGGGGTAGACATCGGTGCTGAGCTTTATAAACACGCTGCAGATACATTTGGCGTGATCATCATTTCAGATAATAGCGAATGGTTGAATCAACTTGCTAATAATCTCCTCACTGGCTTTTCACAAAGTGCACAGCAAAATGATGTTCAAGCTTTACATATGTTTGATAGAAAGACTAAACTACCGTTAAGTTATTGGGGTCCACATCATGCTGCAGCAAACTTAAACATGATTATAACAAAACCATTATGAATGATGTGTCATCAGAAACACCACATATACCTGAACTATATCCAAAGCTTGACGCAAACCAAAAACAGTTTCTTGAAACATGGAAAACGCTTCTAGATACATTGCGCATTTTTGGATTAACATATCTTGTTTAGCATTGCATTTAAAATCAAACTTAAGAACCTAACTCATATCTACTAAACCTAAATCAAGTTATTCAGCTAAATTCTTAGATGATTTGATAATAACAATTTGATTTGAAGGTTGATTTTTATATTTCGTCTGAGAATATCATAAGAATGAATCACCCTGGTTTAAATTTTCTTTTTAGATATTCTTCCAATTGACGAGGATTATCGATAACAGTCACAGTAGTATTAATAATATGTGTTACAACTGAATTCCAATCTGTACCAAAAGAAAAACTATCCCAGTAAAAAGTTGATTGCGTACTTTCGGTTTTGAATTTATACTGCACAGATTTTGGTTCAATTAATTCTCCATTATCACTCATAATGATAGAAAGTGCATATACTGCATCACGTATAATTTTATAATTTCTCTGAAGTTTATTTTCAGCTTCCGATCCCCATTTTTGTATACACAGAGGATATTCATTTTTACATTCATTTTTGTATTCATCAATTGTTTGTAGAGCTACATGCTTAAATAATTTAAATACTTTATTACGAATTGCTGGATTCTCTTCAGGCTCTTTTGTAGTTAGTAAACCTTGTTGCTCTAGTAATTGTTGATATCTGTTGAAATACTCCTCATCATATTTTTTTTCAAAGTTGGACATTGGAATATCATTTATACCTTCAGACATATATAGCTATATTATCTCACTATTACGTTTTTATAAATATAATTTTTTATATCTGAAGTAACTTCTAGTACGATCAACTAGTCTTCATCAGTAATGGCTTTATGTGTTTATTGTATGCCTCCGGTAAACCTATTTCTTGAAAATCATGCCAAAATACGTGCCACCTACCTGATTGAATAACATACTTTTGGATTACTTCCTCAATATGAGACATTGGAATTCCATATGTTTCTATCATTCTCTGATCAAAATGCGAAATTATAATCCTGTACACTTCATTTTTATAAGATTCTTGCATCTGCGCTGTATTCTGATCAAACTGCAAAGACATCGCCTGCATGACCACCTGCTCTTCTAACGATATCGGAAACCCTAATTGAAACGTATTTCCAAGTTCTAAATAATGTGTGATATATGGCTCCATATTCGGATGAACCATGAGAATGTGATGAAGTTCAACGTCAGATATATGTTGGCCAAACTGATCAAGATGTTGGTTGAATTGACTACATTGATGACGTAAGTCAGCACCTATCATATGCACCATACTTCGATATTCCCTAAATGCTGCGCGGCCTCGACGTTCGATCAATTGCTCAACGATTCTCTGTTTATAATCCTTCATCATATGAATCGTCTCGACAGATAGTTTCATATCATATACTGCGACGTACACATTGGAATACGATTCTTGATGATTGAATCTATTCAGCCATTCTGTATCAAGCACTTCAAACAACGGTATCAACCCTTTTGGCAAAACCTGTCGCGCAGTAGTAATTTCATAACTATTACTATCAAAATCGTTATCTGGTGATAAATCTGGGGCATCATATCCACAGATTCCATACACAACGGAAACTGATGGAGGTAAATTTCTTGTAAAGGTATTGTTATATATATTTGCAGCGATATCTTCTGTCACAGAAATTGGTAGCTCACAAACAATAACTCCTTGATTTGCTTCAAGTTTTCTCAGTAATTCTCTTGTCTCAAACGTTAATCCATGTTCATCGAGTTGATACTGAACCACATGACGTTCTGGTGAAAATGCCATAGATATGGAGCAGGTATGAATCAATCAGTTACTTGTATTCGCTCTTATTTTACAAACTTATACGCGTAGGAAACAATAAGCATGACTAAAGTAACTGCAATCAAAATTGACCAGATAGAAATACCCTGAAGTGCAAGATGGGCAAAAACTAACCCAAGAGATATATACGTCAACTTGTGAATCCGATTCCACCAGATTCCTAATGTTTTTGTAGAAAGATCATTGGACGTAACAAAAAGCAAAAATAAAAGGCTATGGGCAAAAATACCTGTAACGATATACCACGGGATCGGGAAATGAATAGAACCTGAAGCGAGTACATCTGCTCCGTATAAAAACCAGATATGTGCAAATACAAACAGATACATCAAAATGCCAAGGTATCTTCTGTATACCATGAGAATTTGCAGTAACTCATGTCGAATATTCAGTCGTCTGGCTATTCCAGGAAGCAGCGTTAGTATATACAGCACAATTGCTGCTTGTCCGAAGGTTTTTCCTGCCGAGAGTATGGTTAGGGCATATTGATTAAATGTATAAAGTGACCAGATACCAAATACTGTAAAAAGAAAGAGTACTATATAAAGAACTTTAAACAGGAAAATCACCTGTTTTTGTTTGGTCATGGCTGTAAGATAAAGTGATGAGGGCATATGAGTATGTTCTATAGTATAACACTAAGGAAAGATAGTATCGTGAGTTAAGTATGATAAAACGTTTCTTTTGGACAACTATTACAATTGTGTTCGTCTCATTGATACTCCGTGTGTTGTTTATCTCTGTGTTTCCGTTATTTAATGACGAATCAATCTACATCCGTTGGGGAGTATTGATGAGTAAACATGAAGAATTGCGGTATGCTTCGTTAGGGTATTTTGGAAAACATCCCTTACCGTTTTGGCTGTTTGGAAGTGCTGCTTACCTTTTTCAACATCCGTATGCTGCTCGACTTATTAGTCTGAGTTTGTTTGTAATGAGTTGTATCTTTTTGGATCAATTAATGAAACGTATGAATACGTCTCGTACGCAACGGTTGTTTGTGTTATGTGTGTTTTGCTTTTCTCCGCTTACTCTCCTTTTTCATTCAATGGCTCTCATGGAAAGCTTAATTATTCCTTGTATGTTATTACTGATATTATTAAGCATTGCATATGCACGCTCGCCACGAATTGTATACATTCCCTTCATTGTCATTACCGTCTTTTTGTTACTCTTATTGAAATATAACACTCTGCTTATCGCAGGAATTTTCCCGTTGATTCTGTGTATGCAGTATTGGAACGGAAGACATATACAACGAATACTCTTGCATGGCATGGTATATGCCCTACTGTATACTGCGCTGCTGGCTCTTTTTTATACAAGCTTAGTATCTAATACCCATGAGGCACGAAAGTATGTTTTTACACTGCAGGAAGTATTGCAGATTCCGGTTATGGCATGGGTTAGATCGCTTGGATTATTAGTTGGTGGAATATTATTTTATAGTCCGGTACATATATTGCTAATCCGCAAAAGTAGACTTACTAAAGAATCGTTGTTATGTATTGTACTGTTTTTCTTAAGTACCTTCCCAATTGTGCTATTTGGTAAAATTGTGAGTTTTCGGTATTTCCTGCCAGGTGTAGTGTTTTTATATCCTTTATTAATTGAAGCGACCCGATACGCTTCTAAGCGTATATATGCTATAGCAAGTGGTATAAATATTGTTTTGTTTCTGTTATTTGTTTTTTCTCCTCCATTTATGTTTTCGTTTATTCCAGCTCATTCAGTTCTGGCAACAGAGAGAGATTATGTGTTTGGAAGAGCAGGCGGATATACAGCTCGTCAATTGGTTACATATCTAGATTCTGAGTATCCAACAAGCATACTTGTTGTTCCGGATGATCCTGGTAATCCTATTGATTATTTGCATGCGTGGTACACTGCACAAAAAAGAACGATAGTAATTGCATCCTCTGAAGAAGATTTGCGCCAGATTGCAGCAGTTGCTGTTAGTGTACCTGTGTTGTATATCGATCGTGGAGAAAGAATTTCACCTGACTTAAAGACCCGACTTTCGTTGAACAAAACATTTTACTCACTGGATAAGAGCAGTACGATTGATGTGTTTGAGCTGTAGTGATAGTGTTTTTTGATGTATGTGATTACATTCCAGACTACAAACTCTTTACTGTTATTTGACAGGAATATTAAGCCCTTTGGTGTTGAGATAGTCTCTTACATCATCGGGAACATCCATGACTGAAAGTCTACTTTGAGTGACTAAACGAAAATGGGTAAATCTGCCTGTTTCTTTAATTTCTTTTAAGGTTATGTATGGCTCAGGAAATTTATGCAGAAAATGCATATCGACAAGCCAGCTTTTGGAATCGTCAGGATCTGGACGGGAATTTCCTACTATTTTAACTAGAGCTGTAATAGTGCCTTCTCCTCCACTATGATATAATAAACAAAGATCGCCAGGTTTCATAGATTTAAGAAAGATTACTGCTTGAGGATTTCTTACACCATTCCATGTAGTGTTACCTTCGAAAGCGAACTTATCTGTTGAGTACGTATGTGGATCAGTCTTAATGAGGAAGAGCTTCATGGACGACAAATTCTATCATATCATGTCTGTCAATAAAGCACACGACTTGTGTTTTTGTGAACAGATGCTAGGGTTAATAAAAGGCTAAAAAATATAGATTCAAATTGAACTCAAAATATAGAGTGATTAAAGAAAGGAGGTGAACTATGACATATACACAACAAATATATAACCAAGATAATCGTGAACCGATTTTAGAAATATGGAGAAAAATTAATGAACGTGAAGAACGTCAACAATCATCATTGAATATGAGCCAAGAGGATCATGTTGATGAGGGAGACATGACGTCTTCACCGTCCAGTAACTAATCTTCACGTTCACTCGTATTGTTTATGATTCAATACGAGTGATACTCGGACTTATTTTTACTTCTTATTTTTTTTATTTGTTTTCCTTCTTTACAAGAAAACCTAACACTTCTAGAGTAAATTGGTGATGCGTACTAAAAAAGGGAAATTAACGGTGGTTGCCGGTCCAATGTTTTCCGGAAAGACAACCAAATTAGTTGGAATGGTAAAGGTGTTTGAAAAAATGGGCCATACTGTTTTGACTGTCAAACCTCTGATTGATGATCGCTACGGTGGTAAGCAAGAAATTCATTCTCATGATCATTTAACAACTAAAGCAATTGCGGTTGATGGAGAACCAGCTGAAGCAATTATTGAGAAAATTTTGGCGTTTAAACCAGACGATATTATTTTTGATGAAGTGCAGTTTTTTGACAGTGAAAAAATAAAGAAGGTTATTCTGGCACTTAAAAAAAAGAAAATTCATGTGATTGCCGCAGGTCTTTTGTATGATTATCAGCGTAAACCGTTCGGAGCAACGGCGGATCTTTTGGGACTTGCTGATGAGCGACTTGAGTTATATTCTGTGTGTCAGAAGTGTGGTTCTATCGCCCGTCACAGTGAGCGGCGAAAAGGAAGTAAAAAACAAACGATTGATGTGGGGGCTAGTGACAAATACATTGCTGTATGTGAAAGCTGTCACAAGATATATACATAGAAACATAACGAGTGTGACAATGTTGTATAAACGTTTTAAAACATATAAGGAGGAACTATGAGTAATCCAGAAATTAAAAAAATTGGTGAAATTACTGAAGTTTTAGGAGAAAGCGGAATTGTTTACCAAAATATTCAAGCAAATGAAGGTGCGTTAGGTAGTAAAGTGGGTAAAGTAATAAGAGTGGATCCTAAACAAGCTACAATTCATTATGAAGAGCAATATGATAAGCGATATGAAGAGTAATAATTCAGCGTTGGCTCCCAAAACTGCATCAGGCAAGCAATATCATATTCAGTGTGGTGAGGGTGATGTTGCACGGTATGTCTTAATGCCGGGGGATCCGGACCGGGTTCCCTTGATTGCTAAACAATGGAGTAATGTAAACGATTTAGGGAGGCATCGGGAATATCACACGATTACAGGTAGTACTGGTGGTGTGCCAATCAGTGGTACATCGAGTGGTATCGGTGGACCATCGCTTGCTATAGCTGTTGATGAACTCTACAGAATCGGGGTGGATACAATTATCCGCGTTGGGTCAACAGGAGCGTTACAAAAAGGCATGGAACTGGGTGACTTGGTGATATCTACAGGGGCTGTACGGTTTGACGGGACAAGTCGGGATTTTATTATGCCGGAATTCCCTGCTCTGGCTCATTATGAGGTAGTTATGGCGTTAATACAGGCATGTGAAGAATTACGAGTACGCTATCACGTGGGTGTTACTGCTTCAACTGATACGTTTTATAGTGGACAAGGAAGACCAGGATTTAAGGACTACTTCCCTACTTTTAAAAAGACAATCTTAGAAGATATGCAGGCTGCTGGTGTAAAAAACTTTGAGATGGAGGCTTCTACCTTACTCACTATGGCAACGCTGTTTGGCAAGCGAGCTGGTTGTGTGTGTTTTGTGGTTGCAAATAGAGTGACGAATGAATTTAAGATCACTGATGAGATGGCAAACACGGCTGGACGTGTGGCTACAAGAGCTGTAGAGTTATTGGCCTCTTGGGACGCATGGAAGAACAAACAGAAGAAAGACTTTTTATATCCCGGGATGATGAAATAGTACATATGGGTTTATAATGAACTCATGAAGACAACAATTCATTTAGTTCGTCACGGAGAAGTTCATAATCCTCAACAGATTTTTTATGGCAGAATACCGGGATATGTTTTAAGTGAAAACGGTATACAACAAGTGCATAGACTGGGAAAACACCTTCAGCATAACAAGATTAAAAAAATTTATGCTAGTCCTTTAGATCGCACAAAACAAACAGCTCAAATTATAGCTGAATATTTTCCGGAAATTGAAATTGTTCATGATGAACGACTCATTGAGGTAGATTCTCCGACTGAAGGGCAATTATTACATACATTATCTGGACATAATTTTAATTTTTATCATGACAAATACCGTGGAAACGGTGAAACAATAAACGATATCGTTGAGAGAATGACGAGAGCTATTGATGAGTTTGCAACAATTCACACTGGTGAAGAAATTATTGCTGTATCTCATGGTGATCCTATTATGATTACCCGCACTCACTATGGAAGAAAAGAGAAAGTACAATTTGCACATTTGCGTTCAGATGCATATATTGAAACGGCTCATGGAATAACACTTACGTTTGAACATGATACAGTAACAGTGAGTGATATTATTCCTGTTTAATAAAAGGACGTATGAAATTTGATGATGCAACATTGAAACAGAAATTAACTGAGGAGCAGTATTATATTTGCCGGATGGGTGGAACTGAGCCTGCCTTTAGTGGGAAGTATTGGGATCATCATGAGCAAGGTGTGTATCATTGTGTTGTTTGTAATACTCCATTGTTTGAATCGTCTACTAAATTTGAGTCAGGTTCTGGTTGGCCTAGCTTTTTTCAACCGGTACATGATACTGCAATTAAACTCGAGTCCGATGAAAGTCATGGGATGATACGCACGGAGGTAAAGTGTAACACCTGTGATTCTCATTTAGGCCATGTGTTTTTGGATGGACCTAAACCTACGGGGAAGCGGTTTTGTATGAATTCTGCGGCTCTGGAGTTTGTAAAACAATAATACCTACTGGTTAGAAATACCTTTTTTGTATTGGATGTTACCGATAACTGCACAAGCCAAAATCCCATCTATTAGTTTTTCTACTCTTTCGGGAGGCATGCTAAATGGTAATTCGGAAAGTTGTTTCTCTATAGCTGACCACGTTTGAGAACTATCTATTTCTACGTTTCCTGATGATAAATTTAACATAATTATCTCTTGAGTTATAGTGGCTATTTCTCTTGGATCATTCATACCCGTATTTGGACACAGGAATACGTTCGCAGCGTTACGATCAAATTGAATGAAGCCTTTTAAATAATTATTTGGCAGAAATTTATCAGGGTTAATTTGCCATTGATTATGTTGCATGTCTGCACCTACCGTAAAATCAGGCAGATTTCTTCCAGTGGTATAAGACTTTAATAATGCATCTGCAGGCGTATACAGCACCTCAGTTGGCTTAAATCCGGGAAGCACTACTTCAAACGTAGTACTAGTTAACGATTTTCTTTCGACTTCAAATAGACCCATAGTTTATTATATAGTATAAAATGGTATAATACTCTAAATATAGGTAAAAATCAAAAAATTCCCTTTATGAAAGCAAAAAAACGATATCCTATCAATAACTCTAAACCGCATCATACCTCTTGGCAAGGCGTAAGTCGGTGGTATGCAGAGAGCACAAAAGATGCTGGCCATTACTACCATAAACACGTTGTTATTCCTGGGGTTCTTCAGTTATTGGATTTGCATAAAAAAGATAGCGTGCTGGATTTGGCTTGTGGGAGTGGTGTGTTGGCAAGAGCTTTACCCAAAGATATTGAATATATGGGTGTTGATATTGCGCCAACGCTTATTGATGAAGCAAAAAAACAAGATAGCCAGCCCAATCATCAGTATGTGTATGGAGATGTTACAAAACATACCTTAACAACTCGTGATGGGAAGTTTCGTCAATTTAGTCATGTAACGTGTGTATTAGCACTTCAAAATATAAAAGAACCCTGGAAAGCAATAAAAACTGCTGCTAAACATGTAAAGGCGGGAGGGATGTTTATTATCGTGATGAATCACCCGGCTTTTAGAATACCTCGTCAATCCTCATGGGGTGTGGATGAGGAAAATAAACTGCAGTATCGTAAAGTAAATCGGTATATGAGCTCATTGGAAATCCCGATGACGATGCATCCGGGGAAAGGTGCTTCTTCTCCGATCACCTGGTCGTATCACTACCCACTTTCTTCGTATAGTGCCTGGTTAAAACAAGAAGGGTTTTTGATACGTGAGTTGCAAGAATGGACAAGTGATAAAGAAAGTGAAGGAAGAACAAAAAGAATGGAAGATAGAGCCAGAAACGAGATTCCATTATTTTTATGTATTGTGGCAATAAAAGTGTAACTACTACAACGCACTTCTAAAAAACTCCAGATCTCTTTCTACTACCGTATTCCAACTTCCTGACATATTGTGATCTGCTCCTGGATATCGGTAATAGGTGAAGTCTTTTTTATTATTTAGTAATGCTGCAAACTGATCGCTCCATGTGACAGGAACTGCATCGTCTGATGTACCTTGATGAAGAATGATCGGTCCTGATAAACGGTCTACATACGTTCTAAAGGTAAATTGATCTACATCATAGAGTCCTTCAAATCGGGCTAGTTCTCCTCTAAGAAATTTCCCCTGATCGGATAATTCATCAGTAAAATACAAAATTGAATATGGGAATGGTTTGGAAACTGGCGCCCAAAGCGTTGTCGGGAATGGTTTATTGGTAATTGCTAAGACTGTGAGAGCGATATGTCCCCCATTGCTGTGCCCCCAGATACCAATACGATCAGGATCTGCTTTGGGTAGAGTTGAAACTGAAGAAAGTAAATCTAGTGCTGTTGTGTAGGTCTGGAAGCGTTCTTCCAATACAATAGTTGATGGCATCTCTGAGTCACCATAGCCCAAAAAATCAGGAGCTAGTGTTATATAGCCGTTTCTGGCGTACACTTGGCCACTTCTGCTTGTACCAATTCCGGTTTGATATATTTCCCGATCTACATAGCCTCTGAATTGAAGGATTACCGGGAAAGGACCGTCGCCGTTAGGTATGTTGGCAAGTCCAGTTACCTTTTTGCCCTGGGTGGTATATGAAAATTTATACGAAGTATATGAATCAAATGATTCTATAACCTGATCAAGAGATATTGGACCTGCTTGAGGAGTTTGCTTAGATAACTCTAATATTGAATACTTTAACAAAGGTCGAGGTATGTCAACTGCAGACTCTTGTGACAGTGGAGTGATACGTTGAAACGTTCGCATGTCATACAGATATACGAGTGAAACGGTACCAATTACTCCTAACATTATTCCCAGTACCAAGACCAACATATTGTGTTTCACCTCTATAGTGTATCAAACAAGAAACATTGACACTCCCTTTGTATTCTGTACAACAAAATAATACATGCGCTATAGTAGTGATTACGTATGAAAAAACCTTTTTCTATTTCATCAACCATTCGACTTTTTATTACCGGATTTGGTATGGGTACTGCGGATCTAGTGCCGGGGGTATCCGGGGGAACTATCGCTTTCTTGTCTGGTATTTATGAGGAACTACTCTACTCCATTAAACTCATATCAGGAAAAGTCCTCAGAACCTTTCTCCAAGGGAACATCGTTGAAGCGATACGGATGGTTCCATTTACTTTTTTAGTTCCACTTGCCTTTGGATTATTTAGTGCAATTCTCGTGTTATCAAAATTATTCGCCTACCTTTTTGAATTCCATGCTGTTGTTACCTGGTCTTTTTTCTTCGGGTTAGTTCTGGCTTCTACAGTTGTTGTTGCCAAACGAATTACTAAGTGGTCTTTTGTTACTGTCGGTTTATTTCTGGTTTCTGCTGTTGCTGCGTATATATTAGTGGGTGCAGTACCAGTAGAAACCCCAAATACGCTGTTGTTTTTCTTTTTGAGTGGCATGATTGCAATTTGTGCCATGATTCTGCCTGGCATATCAGGATCATTTATGCTGCTGTTGATGGGTAAATATCAACAGTTATTGGCGGCAGTAAATTCTCGGGACGTACTCACGTTGCTTGTCTTTATGCTTGGAGCCGCTGTGGGAATTTCTCTTTTTTCAAGACTATTAACCTACCTTTTTGCGAAATATCATAATATTTTGGTCAGTATCTTAGCTGGGTTTATGCTTGGATCGATCAGAAAAATCTGGCCGTATAAGGAAGTGCTTATGACAAGAGTAAACAGTCATGGCGATATTGTTCCGGTAGTAGAAGCAAACATTCTTCCAGCACTTAACGCAGGAGTACTCTTTGCACTGCTGTTTGCTGTAGCAGGATTTTTTCTGGTAATGTGGATGGATAAATTTCAACTCACAAAAGAACAGCATAAAGATATTGAGGATAAAGATTTTAAAAAAATCATGAAAGAAGCAGAATCAAGTTAATCAAGTTGCACCTGATTTTTTTTACGATCGTTGAGAATGAGCTGTTTTCGTAATTGAGGAGTCAAAAAAAATACCTGAATATCTGAAGCACGTACTCGCCTTGTTCCTCCCCATAACCACGACACAATCTGAGAATCAAACGTATGAAAGGCTTTTCTATAGTTTGGAAAATTGACTATGTCCCAGGTAGGAAGTCCATTACGTGATAATAAGCGTACCAGATGACTGATGCCAAAAAGCGGTGCGTTACGGTACAACGCTAGTACTGATAATCGATTAAATGAATCTATATATTTCTCAGGATTATCAAGAATCCAACAGAGATTCTGAAAATCTTCTTTTATTTGCTTAATTTTTGCAATTGGCATGGAATGTCCTTCGTTTTTATTGAAGTTCAACACATGAAGCACCAAAAACCGATCAAACGGTTTTATGATATATGGATCTGTACTGCCATGACTTACCCTAAATGGTGAATCACCGACATACATATGTGGCTCAGCAATAATATTTCCAACTCGCACATAATCATTCCGGATATCCACATATTCGAGTGGTTGAGTCACTTGGTTTTCAGAACTACTTCCAGATATTGGCATGAGTGAGGAGCATGAAGAATTGCGGGCAGATCTTGCCAATCTGACTCTCTCATCCCTTTGAGCAGGTATTGATTGCATATACACACCGTATGGATGCCCTGTTTCAATCAAATGGTGTGGGAAGTCGATGTTTCTTCCTGATTCCTTTGTCTGTGCGCTCATGAGTGCAATGATGGGTTATGAACAAGTAAAGTTGAAGGCAGTGAATACTTTTTTAGTGGGTGTGCATAGAATCGAACTATGTACCTCTTTCTTATCAGGAAAGCGTTCTACCAATGAACTACACACCCAAATTGAGATTTATAAGAGCCTTATTGTATCATGGAAATAATCAAAAATTAAAGTATTATGAGGAACTCATCATCCCATGTCTGAAAATCAAATCTTTGAAGGTGTCTACACCAAAGGAAATCCATTGAGTCATTCGAGTAGTTCTTCCAGAATTACAGGAATTTCTAATGAAATTATCGTCAGAGGACAAGAAGCAACAATTCATAAAGCAAATATACTTTCTGTTGGTTCATATGATGTAACTCAACATCCCCTACCTGTTGTAATAAGAAGAATGAGAAATAATTTCCCATCTCGTCAGGATGAATCGTATTTTGAACAAGTACTTGAAAAACATCGCAGATTACGCAGTTGCAACCTACCAGTACTTCCCACATTTCGATTTGATATACATAGTAATTCGTATCTACTGACTGATCTAACTCATGATGGCTCAGTCGTTATTGATAAACATACAGATCCCTCCGTAACAGATCGCTATAGGATTGATAATGCATCTGAACTGGACACTCAATTAAAAGACATTACAACAAAAGCATATAATTTTGGAAACGGTGTATTACTCGGATACGATGCATACCTTTTGACTGTCAAAAATCACGTTGGTACTATCCATCTTGTTGATATTTTTACAGGTTCCTATCTGCTCGATAATCATTCTGTAAAACAACTGAAGTATCCGGTATCAATTAGCCATGCACTTATACGTGCACAAGCATTCTATGATGATGTTGTTAAACCACTTAAAAAAACAGCTTGACTCTACTAACCAAACCATTTAGTCTAATAGGAGAATATTTTAGCTTTATAGGTTGCTAAGAAGTGATAGCAGCTTTATATACGGTTATAAGACCTGTTTAAGTTGCTTTTATGATAATTTACACTGCCCATGTAAATACGCTTGCGTTTGTAAGCGTATTTTTTTTGTGGCTTTTTGAGAAAGGAGGTGAAACAAACATATGAAAAAAATTATTGCAGGTATTTTGGGTTTAGCGTTGGTTGCTGGTGTATCGACACAAGCTGCACGAGCTGTATTTACGACTACTGGTACTGTTAATGGAATTTCCATTAATGCTGGTAGTGCATCACTCACAGTAGGTGCATCAGTTGATCCAGTTTCAAACCTATTTGATGCGAATTTAGATTTAGTAGATGTTTATCCAGGCTTTGGTGAGGCCAATGACCAAAATGCAACATTTGTAGTTAAAAACACGAGTACTGCTGGAATTAATTTAGCTATTGCTGCGTCTTTAACTTCAGCAACTGGTTGGGATTCTACAGGTGTTGATTTAAAAAACTATGTTGAAGTTGCAGTTAATACAGCAGATGACTCATCTGGTACTGGATATCACTCATTAGTAGATTGGAATGCTGGTGCAATTGATTTCCCAGGTAGTCCAATTGCTCCTGATGAAAACAGAACATATAAAGTATATGTCAGAGTGCCAAGCAGTGCACCAGATAGTATTCAGGGAGAATCGTTAACTGACATAACGTTTACCTTAACAGGAACTCAACAATAAGCTTGTTGGATATTCCCAAACAGCATGAACCTTCGTGCTGTTTGATGAGTATGAAACAAATGAACTGGAAACTTTTTTTACTAACCATTCAAACAAGTGTATTAACAGTAATTGGCAGTATTGGGTTTTTACTCGTATTACCTCAGCTTCCTTTCTCCTTGCCGTTTACATCGTATACGATTACCAGTGGATCTATGGAACCTGTTATTCCGGCGGGGTCTATTGTTATAGTAGGAAAGACTCAGAATGTGAGCGTAGATGATATTATTGCTTTTGCCTCACCTGTTGAAACCCAAACAACGATCGTTCACCGGATTGTAAAGCAAACACAAGAAAGTGGCCGAGTTAACTATAGCACCAAAGGTGATAATAATAATGCAGGTGATAATTGGATGGTTAATCCTGAACAGATTATTGGAAAAGTATTTTTTACGATACCGTTTGTTGGGTATATAAGCGCTCAAAGTAAACATCCAATGGGTTTTGCGATATTTATTGGCATTCCCCTGTTCTTTTTTGCATATAAGAGTGTCTTGTTAATTTTGGAAGGATTTGGTGATGTTTCACAAAAAAGAAAAAGTCGTCTGCAGATACTGCTTATTGGAGGTTTTGGGCTGATTGTGAGTGTAATATCGACAAATACTGCTCGATCTTTATTTGTAGCTGAGAGTACAATTCATGGTATTTCTTTGTATGCTGTTAGTCTAACTCCTACTCCAAGTATCTTTCCAAGTACTACTCCTCTCCCAACCCCTACTCCTACATCTAGCGGGACAGTGATTATTATTTCGGGAAATGGTGAAGGCTCGCAGACTACCGTGGAGGTAAATCAGGAGTCAGAAACAGTTATTCAGCAGTCAAATACTGTATCAACTACTACACAGATTAATAATACTAGTAATACAGGTGGCAATACGATTGAATAGCTTGAGGCGCGTGCCGGAATCGAACCGGCGCATAGAGGTTTTGCAGACCCCGGCGTTTCCACTTCGCCAACGCGCCATATAATTTCTACTATCTTATCCACTCTACTTTCGCGTTTCTCCCCTTCGGGGATTGATGGTTCCTAACCTCGTGAATAAGAATTCACTCGCTAAGTAACCAGTCATCACTTCGCCAACGCGCCTTATAATTTCCCCTTTCTTATCCACTCTACTTTCGCGTTTCTCCCCTTCGGGGATTGATGGTTCCTAACC
>CAZGOA010000003.1:96476-168845 GCA_964527425.1 uncultured Gammaproteobacteria bacterium
TCGTGAATAAGAATTCACTCGCTAAGTAACCAGTCATCACTTCGCCAACGCGCCATACAGAATATGCTAGTTTTTGCTTGAATTAGATTTATCTCTGTATTATACCTGAAATGTATCAAACGAAAAAACTGGAGATTAGATTTTCTATACTTTATGATATACACATGCGATTGAAATACTATTCATTATTACTTGTACTTTCTCAATTTACACTTATTTTTCTTCTATTTATGCAGATTCGTTTTCCTATTGAAGGTTTTACATTACTCTCTATCGGTGCAGGAATACTCGTTGGTATCTGGTCCGTCGTTACAATGCAGAAAAGTAAACTCAACATTCTGCCAGATGTAAGGTCTGGATCTACATTAATCACTTCCGGACCGTATCGGTATATCCGGCATCCCATGTATAGTTCAGTACTCCTTTTTGGGATTGGAGTAGTGATTCAAGACTTATCGTTCGTTCGATTAGGATTATTTTTACTGCTTTTTATTGTTCTTCTGTTAAAGATTAATTATGAAGAATCACTCTTGCAAACAGAATTTCCTGAATATGCTGAGTATAAGAACGCTACAAAGCGCCTTCTGCCGGGAGTCTTCTAATCGACAATAGCTTGAATACTTTTAATAGAGTCACTTAATTTATTTAGATCGTTTAGGCTGCCAAATCCATCCGGTTCTAGAATCAATAAACCAGTCCACCCGAGGCTTTTTAGGGATTTCAATATGCGCTGTTCATAATCATAAATTGATAGTGCTTCTTTACTCGTTGGTTTTTCTAATTGAGTAATAAAAAATATGTTTGTATGAGGATACAGCACTTGCAACACTCTATCTGGATCTTTAAACCTAGACTGAAATCCTGACTCTGGAGCTCGTAGTATATGTTTCATGCTTAAGGCAAAACCATCATAATTTCTATCCTTGGAAGCTCTAATCAAATCCTCTGCACTCTCAATTCCCCATCGATCAAGTAGTTCTGGAAAAGGCTCTAAAAGTTGGTTTTGTATACTATTTAATGCTGAATGAGGATAGTGCTCTGCCCAATCACGATTCCAAATATCACCATTTCGTTTGGATTGTTCGTGTAATGGATAAATTATGGCATACGTATTAGGATTTTCCCTTTGAATTGCTGCTATGGTGTTCAAAGACTGTATCCTTTCGGGGTAAATAGCATAAGAAGCTGCTGCTAAAGCCGGTGAATGATGACGTAAAATGGCAAAAATATTTTCTTCTGATCGAAAACTTTGCTGAACAGAATATACGTATTCTAAAAACTTATCTGTTAATCTGTATCTCGTCGCATGGATGTGTATACCTAAGCCTCCCATTTCCTTAATCTGTGGTCCCAATTCTTTGATTGGTCGACCGCTTCCTAAAAGTGTATTTCTAAAGGTATCTGTTGCTCGTGTAGAAACTAATATTTCTGATTTAGTCATAGTGAGTTTCAATAATCTGATGATTTATTGAACCAATCAACTGTGGTCCATTATATATCATCCCGGTAATAAGCTGTACCATGTCAGCCCCGGCATCTAACTTAACTTGCGCATCTTCCGGAGAAAATATTCCCCCACAACCAATAATAATGAGTTTATTCTTGACATATTTTCTTGTTGTGGCAATTAAATGGTTGGATGATTCCCACGTTGGCTTTCCAGAAAAATTACCTACAGAAAATTGTTTGACTTCTTCTGGATTGAGAGCTGGATTTTTTCTGTCTTTTGCTAAGTTTCCAATGATCACTCCTGCTATCTTATGTTTGAGAATGACATCAAGCATTTGTTTATATTCTTGATCTGACTTTTCAATAGGCATTTTTATAAACACCGGACGAGAAAGTTTGAGTGCATCTAGTGATTTCAAGAGTTGGTCTAAACTTGCTGGAGGATACAACGACACATCGACTTTTAAGTTTGGACAGCTAATATTCAGTTCATAATACGCATGTTGGACTGTTGATAGTTCAAATTTTTGAAAGCAAGCGAGAATATCATCAATAACTTTCTTTAGCGTATTCATTGAGCTGGAGTTAGTCACTCCAATACTTATACCAACTGGTATTGGAAAGCTTTTCCCTGTTAATTTACGAATTGTGGCATCAGCACCTAAATTTTTATACCCTTTATTTACCATCAGCGACTTGGACTTAGGCAGTCTGCCTAACATCGGGCGTGGATTGCCTTCATATGGTGAGTTTGTAATCGTTCCTACACTTTGAAATCCAAAACCCACTGATGAGAGTACTTGAGTGAGGTCTGCATGATAATCATATCCTGCGGCGAGTCCAACAGGATTGGGAAACGTTATACCTGCAATGGTTTTCTGTAAGTCAGGATGCTTAACCTGAAAGCAATAGGCAATCAATCTCTTCATTGGCCAAAACTCCCCACTTATTTTTCCAAGTGTAACCATCACGCGGTGAATACGCTCCGGATCGATACTGAAAAGGAGCGGTTTTGCAGTAATGCGATAAAGAAAAGTAAACAACACAGCAATTATTTCTTTCCTTTCCAATACAAACCAACGTTGAACAAGAATAAACAGTATCGTGCTGATGACTGCTGAACCTAAGCAATATAAACAAATGCCGCCTATTACAACCACCATAATATACACAAACATCAGCGACGCCACAAAACCACCGGTAGTCGTAATGACTGCAAGTCGTCTGCTCAACTTATTGTTGGTACTCAGGAGAATAATAAATTCCAGAAGATAAAAGACGACACCAATATAGGCAAGCGGAATTCCTAATGGTGTGGCATACGGGCTTGTCAAAACACCCCCACAATCAGAAAAAAATGACTGCGGACCGCAAGGCGGAATTCTTCCTAACCAGTGCTCGTACGATAAATACAAAGCATCAAGAATTCCTATAAATGCGATATAGGCTAATATATATCGTCTGAATCGCTGCATGGCATGAAGTATACCATAGAGTTATGCATCTACAATGTTATTACTCCAATCTAAAAGTAATCGGAGTTTACATCGATGGCTCGGAATCACTGCCGAAATATTGTTCCATTTCGTTTTTCATGGATTCCAGTTCTGCATCACTCGGCATCATTTTTTTCAATTGTTCAAATTCTTCTCCATATCCTGAGGAATCCATCATTTGTGATGCCATCATGTCATAAATGGATTTACCTTCTGGAACTTCTTTAGTAGGACTTGGAGCTGTAACAGTAATATTGTCATAACTATATTCTGTAACTGTCGTGTATTCTCCGTATCCTGTCTGCTCTTCTCTGAGTAATAGATCACGTGTGTCAAACCAGAATATTCTACTTGAAGCATCCTGCCCGCTGAGGACTTCTTCATATTTATGACAGGTTAAGTTGCCGCATGCTTCCTGACCAAGTGATTTATAGGTAGTTATATTCTTTTCCATCACTTCTTCTTGGATATCTTTTGGTGAAAACGTATCTGCCAATTTTGTCAATTCAGATTGTTCTGATTTTAGTTCTTCTGCTTTCTGCATCCACCATTTGCCATCTACTTGATCTTTTAGATAGGTTGTATCACCTATCGTAATCATGTTTTGTGTTTCTTTGCCTCCCATCATTTGAACCATTTGCATTCTGTAATCTTTTTCTGATCGATAATCTGTGGTTACTACTGTTTTACTATTGTCATCCATTCCATCTGATGAGGAGGTTATCATCATTTTAGTCTGGCTGAATTGCTTTGCAAGATGCTTACGGATGAGTGGATCTTCTATATCTTTAAAATCGTTTTCAGTAAGTTTGGGCATCATGGCATCCCCAACCATACTTCCTAATCCTGATGCTTGCTCAGTTAGAGAAGAAATATTCTTATTTAATACTTTTGTATAGATAAAATAGCCTCCAGCTACTACTATTCCAACAGTGATCAGTAAAAAGACGATTGGTAAAGCTGGACCTTTTTTTGTCGATGAAGTTGCCATAAAATAATTCCTCCCGGTGAAATTCTATATATTTCACCTATAGGACTATTATAATGGAATAAGCATAACGAATGTCAATTTACTAATTCTCTCCTTTATCACTTCATTATTTTTGATACAATCTGTGCATACATGAACAGTTCTGTTGTACTTATTATGATTGCTGCATCGCTGTGGGCAATTGATGCACTCATTAGGACGCCATTAACACAAAGTTTATCTCCTATTAGTATAGTATTTTGGGAACATGTTATTGGGTTGTTTGTGTTAAGCCCGTTTCTAGCCAGTAATATACGAAAATTTTTCTCTTTGAAGGCACGTGATTGGAGCTGGTTTTTCTTACTCGCTTTAGTGAGCAGTGTAGGTGGAACTGTTTTGTTTACTCAGGCATTATCGACAAGTTTTGCAAGCGGAGATTTTATCACTCCTCTTTTATTACAAAAACTTCAACCACTTATTGTTATTACGCTGTCCTGGCTACTATTGAAAGAACGTATAACTCAAAATTTTCTCGTTTCTGCTGCAATTGCTTTGCTTGGAGGATATTTAATGAGTTTTGGTTTATTAATCCCTCAATTTAATTTGGCTGGTAAAGAACTGGTCGTGTTACTTTCCTTAGGGGCAGCAACTTGTTGGGCTGTGGGAACTATTGTAAGTAAAACAGTGTTAAAAAAATATACTGTAATGGAAAGCACAATCATTCGTTTTGTGTTAGCTATACCCTTAGCGTTTCTTGTAGGCAACATATTGAGTCAGCCGGTTAGTGGTATTGGGTCTACTGTTGAATTAGGAAGATTTTTCCTCATAGCGTTGACCACAGGAGCAGCTGCATTAGGAATTTATTATGTAGGATTAAAAAGAACTCCAGCTCATGTTGCCACAATTGCTGAACTGATGTTTCCGTTAGTAAGCATTTTGATTGGAATTACTTCATTGAATCCATACGGCGCACCTCAAACTCTTACCCTTCCTCAAATTATTGGTATAGCATTGTTATTGATTGGCGTTGTCAAAAGTACCCGGATATCATGAACTTACCTGTAACTGTAACCGGCATTGTTGAACGTGGAAATCGAGATGGTACTAAATTAGGTTTTCCTACAGCAAATCTGCGCCTTGACGCACCGCTTAATCTTGAACATGGTGTGTATGCTGCACGTGTCTTGCTCAAAAATGAAATGCTCCCGAGTGTACTCCATTTTGGTCCTCGACTTGTATTTAATGAAACAACGCCACTGTTTGAAGTACACATACTGCATCCCGTACCAGACCTTTATGGCAAACGATTACGTGTGACGTTAACCCACTTTATTAGAAAAACAATGCAGTTTGATTCACTCAAAGATTTAGTTGTACAAATGGAGCAAGATAAACGCGAAGCTTTTGCATTACTTGAGATGTGACAAGCCCTTTACAATCGCAGCATCAAATGACCGGACAAAATATACGGAAGAAATAATTCCATACACGGCAAGCAAACCTAATGCCCTGACAAGCCAGTCATGCGGAAATTGACCTGAATTCATAATCTCTCGCATACCTTCAAAGGCATAAAGGGATGGGAAAAACTGAGCAACAACCTGCACCCAAGAGGGTAACGTTTCCAGAGGGTAATACACTGCAGAAAACGGCATCAGAATAAACCCACCTGCCCATGCTAATGATTGAATATTTGTTCCTTTACGTAAAAATAGACCCCCAACAAGAAGTCCAAAAACCCAACCGGTCAGAAGCAGGATAACTATAGGAATAAGAAACTGAGGAAATAAGGGGAAAACATTCGCTTGATACAATAATAATCCAATACTTGAAGTTACTGCAAACGTCAGCACTAATTTCAGTATTCCCAAAAGGAATAACGACACCATCCATTCGCTACGCTTTAGTGGTGTGCTAAAAAGATTCACCAGATTTTCAGACCAAAATTCTTCGAGAATACTAACTGTCACTTCGTACTGACCTCGCCACAACACATACCACAAAATTACTCCAAATATAATCATGGAAATATATGCGCTTGTGACATCACCAGATCGTTCAAGAGCTGCAAATGTCAAACCCCAAACAACAATATCTAATACTGGCCAATAAAAAGCGTCAACCAACTTATCGAGATTATGCCGGAAATGATACAAATGCCGCAAAAGCATTGCATAAATTCTTCTAGCTGACATTATCAACCTCCCTTTTTGTAGATACAGACAGAAAATAATCTTCTAACGAAGGCTTATCAATTGAGATATCCTGGTAAGAAACTCCTCTCGAACTTAAGGCATGAAGAAAATCAGGGATCTTTTCCTCTTCCATGGTTACTGTGATAAATCGTCGAGTTGCTTTACTATCTAACCCCATGGTTGAAAGGATAGATTGCACACGCTTTAAGCCGTCAGAAACATAGAGTGACACTTCACAATGAGTAAACGTTTTTGCAAGCCGTTTCGGAGTACCGGTAGCAAAAACTCGACCCTGATTCATAAAAATAACCCGGTCACATAATTCTTCAACCTCTTTCATATTATGAGAAGTGATCAATATTGAGGTTTTGTGAGTTTTACGCATTCCAATGATAAATTCTCGTATTAAATAGGCGATATCTGGATCAAGGCTGGCTGTGGGCTCATCAAGCAATACAAGCTCAGGGTCGTTAAGAAATGATTTTGCTAAGCTAACCCGTGTTGCTTGACCTGCAGACAAATCAAGAAATCGCTTTGACAGTAAATCAATCATCTGAAATCGTTTGGCTAGTGTTTGAATCTTTTCTTCGCCATGAACGATACTATACAAATGACAGAAAACTCTTAAATTCTCATGGACTGTAAGTGACCACGGCATTTTCCCATACCCTGACATATAATTAATTTTCCCCAGTATTTCAGTTCTATTAAGCGCCATGGATTTTCCAAAAAATCGAATGTCTCCGCTTGTCGGTTTCATAAGCCCAAGCAACATTTGTATTGTTGTAGTCTTACCCGCGCCGTTAGGTCCTAAAAGGCCTACAATTTCACCTTTTTTTATAGAAAAGGAAACGTTTTTTACTGCTGTAAAATTGGCAAAGACCTTTGTTAATTTTTTAACGGATAATACTGTTTTGTCTTGTGTCATACGTATACGAAAAAACCCTCATCGAGAGGGTTTATTGTTATTGACAACCGAATGGTGATTGGAATGAAATCTGAGAGCGTTGTACTTCTTTGTATGTACACCACACAAAGATTGATCTGTACAACTTATTTACGCTTCTCTTAAAGCGTGTACAAAACTGTCCTCACTCTTCAATGAGTGATCAAGACGAAGATCTTCCATCTCGATATCACTGCTTTGCGAGCTCAGTTTTAAATTAGAAAGGAGGTGATCCATCCCCAGCTTCGGCTAGGGATACCTTGTTACGACTTAGTCCCCATCGCTGAATTCGGCTTCTACCGCATACGCGGTATTCGGCCGCCTCCAACTTTGTTGGCTTGACGGGCGGTGTGTACAAGACCCGAGAACGTATTCACCGCAGCCTGCTGATCTGCGATTACTACCAATTCCGACTTCATGAGGGCGGGTTGCAGCCCTCAATCTGAACTGAGGCGAAATTTACAGGAGATTAGCTTGGCATTACTGCCTCGCATCCCATTGTTTTTCGCCATTGTAGGGTGTGTGTGACCCAGGGCATAAGCGCCGTGCTGACTTGACGTCATCCCCTCCTTCCTTCCTTGGTAAACCAAAGACCGTCTCTGATGACACTTGTAACATCAGATAGGGGTTGCGCTCGTTGTCTCACTTAAGAGAACACCTCACGGCACGAGCTGACGACAGCCATGCAGCAGCTGTGTTACCATCCTTGCGGATAGCCGTCTATTTCTAGATAGTTAAAACGGTAGCATGTCAAGCCCTGGTTAGGTGCTTCGCTTTGTCTCGAATTGAACCACACGCTCCACTGGTTGTGCGGGTCCCCGTCAATTCCTTTGAGTTTTAATCTTGCGATCGTACTCCCCAGGCGGCCTGCTTAACGCGTTAGCTTACGACACCCCAAAAAACAAAAGACAAATTATTAATTTATCTTTTCTTTATTGGGGCATCTAGCAGGCATGCGTTTAGGGCTAGGACTACGCAGGTATCTAATCTGCTTCGCTCCCCTAGCTTTCGTGTCTCAGCGTCAGGTGTATTCCAGAAAGGTGCCTTCGCCTTTGGTGTTCCTTATGATATCAACGCATTTCACTGCTTCACCATAAGTTCCCCTTTCCTCTCATACCCTCAAAAGTCTCCCCATCTCGTGCGCACCATCGGGGTTGAGCCCCGTGATTTCACGCACGATGCGAAAGACCGCCTACACGACTCTTTACGCCCAGTGAATCCGGATAACGCTTGCATCCTACGTATTACCGCGACTGCTGGCACGTAGTTAGTAGATGCTTATTCGCCAAGCTTCGGAAACTTGGCAAAAGTGGTTTACGACCCGAGAGCCTTCATCCCACACGCGGCGTCGCGTGATCAGGCTTTCGCCCATTGTCAACGATTCCCAGTTGCTGCCACCCGTAGGTGTATAGCCCGTGTCTCAGTGCTATTGTGGGGGGTCATGCTCTCACACCCCCTACCCGTCGTAGCCTTGGTAGGCTTTTACCCCACCAACTAGCTGATAGGTACAAGGCCGCTCCTAAAGCGGGAGGTTAATCCCTTTAGACTTACATCCACATACCGAATTACCCCGTCTTTCGACGAGCTATGCGATACTTTAGGGTACGTTCCTTGCTTGTACTCACCCGTCCGCCACTGAACTCGTGCGTTGCACAAGAAAATCGAAAAATCACGTCCGACATTACATTTTTGAGTTTTTCATCGGCTCGTGCCATCGAATTCCTAATGCAACACACAAGTCCCGTTCGACTTGCATGCTTAAGGCACGCCGCCAGCGTTCATCCTGAGCCAGGATCAAACTCTCAAAGAAAAAACATTCCTATCACCATTCGATTGTCAAAGAGCTAATCTATTGTCTTCTAGCTTTTAAATATTAGTCAACGTATTAACTTTAACTAAATTTAAAAACTAAAGACAAAAAAACCCGACCACTGGCCGGGGCTTCAAAGAGAAGACACGCTGTGATCTAACATTTCATTGCAAGAGTAAATTATATAGCTTCAAGTAGTTTGGGTCAAGTCTTAAATAACACTTAAGTTATATAGATTTTATTATTGATAACACTTATTAAGGTTATATTTTTATTATAACACACTTTATACACAAATGTATGAAAATTAGAGAGTTTTTATTCTAAAAAAATAAGTTCTATCCATACCAGCCTGTAATAGTGGAATACAAAGTGATATAAAAGCGAGAGAAATAATCCATCCACCAATAATATCAGTAAGCCAGTGATGGCCTAAATATACCTTTCCGATACTAATAGTTGTAACTGACACAATTGATATCCCTGTTACAAACAAAAAAAATAATTTTTTCTTTATTCGCAAAAAATAATAAGAAAATAAAACTGCAAAAAATAAAGACCGTGAGGCATGTCCAGATGGATAAGAATATTCTTCTTGTACATGGTATTTTGGGAAAATAGTGATTGGGTTTTTAATCATAAAAAATGGTGGAGCCGGACTTTCTACTTTAGACTTACCGTACATTTCAGCACCTATCATCAGTGAAAATAATAACGGTATTAATAATGCACCCGGATATATTTTTTTAAACCTGTTCCCAGAAAAATATAGTATTGTAATAAATAAACATAAAAAGATTGACACTGTAGGACTTACTAAAAAACCTGCATCTTCAAATATTTCATCCATTTTTGATGGAATATTATCTTGCAAACGCACAGTAAAATCGAAATTAATTTGATTGAAGAATCCATTTTTTACAACTGCACTAAATCCATAAAAGGATATGAATAATACTGCACTTACTAAGATAAATAGAACTCTAGTTTTCATGTGTTGTATTCTAAATGTTATTTAATAATAGGTCTAATGGATAGACTGTTTACGCTCTTCAGATTATGCTATGCTCTTTGAAATGAGCGACTTTTTATCTATTGTTTTTGATTCAATTCGCTTCATTGTAACAGTCATACTCCTTTTTTATATTCCCGGACGGCTTCTTCTGATAGGTTTTAATATTCATAACAATTTTCTGAAAGAATTTTTTTATTCAATAACGAGTGGCATGCTGGCATACACCTTTTTAGTATATTTAGTTTCCTGGATACATATTACTGACTTATTTCAATACCTCTATATTGCTGTAGTACTATTATTAGTTTATAAAAATAGAAATATTCTGTCTTCTTTATTAACAAGTGTTAAACAATTATTTCCATTCTTGCTTATTGGATTTGTCTTCAGCTTAATAATTACTACGCGGGGTATATGGCAGAATAATTTTGTTTATGAACGCGATGATGTTATTCATCTGGCATATATTTCTGAAATGGTACATCGTTTTCCACCTGATAATCCAGGGTTTTCAAACGTCCCCTTAATTGGTTATCACTTTTTTCACGATTTTTTAATAGCCAAAATTCATCAAGTAAGTACTATACCCATACATAGACTGCATTTTCAGTTTTTCCCCCTACTTATAGGATTTTTATGGGCATTGGGAACATATGTTTTAGGAACAGTCAGAGGAAATTCGAAAAGTGGATGGTGGATTCTCTTCTTCGTATTGTTTGGGGGTAGTGCGGCATTTCTGTTTCATTTATTTGGTTATAATCAGGTATCACTTAATGCTGGTCTGGGCATCGATCAGCCAGTTACTGCGTTACTTAATGGACCATACGCAACATCATTTGTTTTCATATTATTATTTTTAACCAATTTACTGGACTATGTATCCACAAAAAAAGCTGCTTACTTATGGCTTTTATCCATTGCAACTGGATTAACTCCGATGTTTAAAATTTACGGCGGGTTATTACTTTATGCCGGATTAGGAATGATAGGCATACATATTCTATTTACCAAAAAGTGGAAACATCTACTCATTCTTATGAGTAGCATCATCTTAACAGCTTGTACATTTTTATTATTCTCGGGACAAGGAAACAGACTTTTTTATCAACCCTTGTGGGCTCCTCATGCTGTTTTAGAATTTAGTCTTCCATGGTATGGATTTCATGAAAAAATGTATACCTATAAGCAATTATCTGTAATGAGAGGAATTATTACCGTTGAATTACATGGACTTATTTTATTTTTATTTGGTAATCTGGGTACAAGATTAATAGGTTTTATACTGTTTATGTATTTTCTATTAAGAAGACGCATTAGATTAAATTATTTTGATGTTGTTTTGTTTGCAATGGCATGTGTTTCTATAGTCATTCCACTTTTTTTTATTCAAAGCGGCAAAGTGTTTGAAATTATTCAATTTGGTTGGTATTACCCCCTGTTTGTTTCGATTTTTGCCGGAATGGGTTTTGCACGACTGTTTAGTGGAATCAAAAACTTAAAGTTAACATTTCTTTTAATAGTATTAATTGGAATAATGACACTCCCCACTACATATGACAGTATGAAATCGCTCATTTTTAAGTCTCATGTTATTGCGGGTGAAAACAATGTATTAATCACTCCTAAATATACCGTTATGAAGAAACTCTCTATGATTGGTACTTACGATGATACAGTGCTGGAATTGCCACCTTTAACTATGAATCATGATGAACTCAGTATAATAAATTGGTTTAGAAATACAGAACCACTAATGTCCTATTTTGCAAACAAAAGAAGTTTTTTTACTTCTCAAAATATCGATTTTTTCAACTTAAACTTATCTGAACGGGCAATGCTACTTATTGAGATATTAAAAGCAGAAAAACAATATAGTTCAACAATCGACTCTTCAAATTTAATTGATGATAGTATTACCAAGATTAAACACAACTCTATACATTTTATTGTTTCAACAGATAAGTTAACAGCAATTCCTCAACATGCAAATGTTGAACTCATATATTCTGAAGATCCGTATTATGTTTATCAAATACACTAAAAATATACTCACCGTTTGATACGCTTCATAATTTCATAGAGTACGATTCCACACGACACCATTACATTTAATGAAACGTTAATTCCCCACATAGGCATTTGAACAATTACATCACTTGCATCTAATACTTCCCTGGAAATACCATTGCTTTCATTACCAACAACAATCGCTATAGGAAATTCATAATTTGCCTGCTGAAAAGACACACTTCTCTCGTCAAGTTCTACAGAAACGATGTTTGCTCCCTGAGCTTTGCAGCGATCAACAGCCTCTAACGCTGTCTTGCAGTATTCCCATTCAACCCATTGCCATGTGTTAATAGAAGCCTTTTTTATTCGTGAGTTTGGTGGTGTTAAAGTATCTCCACAAAGATATACTTTTTGGGCTGCAACAGCGTCGGCTAATCTAAAAATTGCTCCTACATTATACGTATCCAGAACATTGTCTAATATTATACTTACTGGATTCTTAATTATTGTTTTAATTACATCTGGATTCACTTCTGTAGTACGCAACTGCTTAGCATTCATTTTCATCATAGTGCTGATTATATCAATTTAAGACTCTTAATTGTTGATATGAATTGTTGGAGAGACCAAAATCAGTTGTACACCAGATCCTTGAGGAACTGGAGTAATAATCGATTTACTTTTATAAAAGAAAAATAATACAGTAATGGTTATTATCATTACAAAAAATACAATTATTTTTTTCATATGTTAGTTCTTATCTCTTAAACGTATTACTAGTAGTATCCAAATACTTAAAGTGAATGCAGATAAGAGTATTCCTAAATACAAACTCAACGGTCTATATATGAATTCTATTCTATTACTTCCTTTAGGCACAAGAATTCCCCTAAAGGCATAATTAGTCCTATATATTTTCGTTTCTTTTCCATTTATGTACGCTCTCCACCCAGGGTAATACGTATCCGTCAATACCAAAAAATTATGTTCTTGTAAATTTGTATTAACAACAATGTTTTGTGAGGAATACTCATCAACATCTACTGGAATAATATTCTTATCAGAATTAACGAATTCGATATATTCTTCTACAACTGCAGTTTTGTGTGGATCAAAAGAATTTGAGAATACATATGCTAATAGTTCATCTTCTGTTTTCGTTACTACATTACTAGATAAATACGCTCTGGGCAATCTACTAGCAAAGTCAGTGATGGTCCATGTTTCATCATTCCATACTGTTTGCGTATTTAGTCCACTTGATTTTTTTACTACATATCCAATAGACACTAATTGGGATAAGCGATCTAACCTATCGATTATGTCTTGATTTTCTGTATAACTATCCATAATGATATCGCTGCGACTAAGACCACGTTCTTTGTTTTCGGTGTGAGCATATGAGAATAATTCTCCATACCTGCGAATATATAATGGATCATAATAATTACTGTCATACCATCCATAATACGTAGCAAAATCTGTGGAAAACTGTGCTTCTTTTTCTCCTTTAACTCGAACCGGAGAAAGCTGTTTTAACTGAGTCATTATCTGATGGGAAGGCATAATATGTTGCTTAGTGGAAAAGGGTAAAAATTTATTTGCATTGTATATACCACTGCATATCACCACAAGCAAACAACTCAATGCGATATATATTTTTTTATTGGGAAAAAAATAATAACTGATTACAGAACATAGTATAAACAAACTCACAAACGTATATTCTAGAATTAAATTTCTAATTGCAACATTCATGCAATTAACTTGATTTACACAACTTATATTAAAGATGAATAAACCAACGAGCAGTAATACTAGTAAAAGAAAACTAAGCCAGATAAACAGAATCTTCTTTATTTGATTACTATGGATGATCTCAAGTATATGTTGTATTCCGAAACCGGTAAGTATAGCAATACTAAACGTTGTTAGTATATAGATCCTTGTGGGAATACTCGTGCTTATAATTGGTAATGGCAAATTATACAGTAGTGATGTTAACGGAGATGTAAATGAAACCAATAAAGTAAGAAGTGTCATTACTGTAAAAAACTTTACGATAGTATCTTTAAATAAAAACCACACAGCAATTACACTAAATAGTATTGGAACCGTTCCAACCGAAGCTAGCGTTTCTATGTAATCGGTATAACCCCAGAAATTATATGTCCCGGGATTACCAAAAAAATTCGGAATTAAAACTGTAAAAAGATGCGAAAAAGGCACAAGAAACTTCTCAAAAATAAATAGTGACGATATCTGAGTTACATTTGCTAAAGAATATAATTCAAAGGTGGGCAGCAACTGGATACTTGATAAGCCTAAACCAATTAATACGAATACTGTATACAATAATAACGTAGAAACACGTACACCCCGTATAATACTTATATGTTTCCATAACCGTATACACGCGTATAGAAAAACAGTAGCACATATATATACTGAAATTTGAGGCTGTACACTCACCAATAAAAACCAAGCCGAAAACGGTACTACCATAGCACTACCTTGGACCTGTTTTTTAACTAGTAATTCAATGCCTGATAATAATAGAGGAAGAGTAATTAGCGCATAAATATAATCTCCATAAATTGTTCTTCCAATGACAAATCCAGAAAAACACAAAACACTCGAGGAAATCAGAGAAGCTAGTTTTGATAAACCTATAGATCTTGTATACCAATACGTCGATAAAAATAACAATGGAAACTGAATAATTATATACCAGGCCCAACCCACTACCCCACCCAACAGTAACAATGAAAAAGGATTTAAAAAACCAGAATGTAAAGTAGCGAGTAATGGTTGGCCTGCTCCATTGAAAGGATTCCATAAGGGCAATAGACCTTCTTTTAATTGTTGAATCGCTAAATATTTCTGCGGATATATTTGTCTAAATATATCATCACCTATGGGCTTATGAGGTATAGTAGGAACGCCATTAATAGTGTTTTCAGATTTCCAGGGTTCGTAAAAAGATACCATAAAATTCCCTGGCATAGGAATTTCACCAAAAAAGAAAAATCGATGAAATACTCCAATGGTTAGTAACAGAGCAACAAGTACTGGCATTAAATGTTTCATAAACGAATAAGAGTCCGTAACAACTTATAATAAATCCAAAAGCCTATTACCACTGTACAAATTGCTATCGATTGCTGAAACGTATGACTTCTCATCAGGGAATACCACATATCAGGTAAAGCCATCGGATGCCATACGATAACTAAATTAATAAAATTTAACAATGTCAGTAAAATTAATTCATAATATAACGATACCCCGAGACTTGCAGTTAATATAAGCGGTATATAAACAGGATATAAATATCGCTCATGCATTTTAGGCAATAATAAATAGGACAGTAATGCAATTCCTGTAAACGCAATAACACTCATGAAGGTAAACAATGTATGATTATTAACAAGCTTTCTTTTTTTGTATATAAAAAAATATATTGGAAATATAAAGAGACCGTAAAAAAACATTGCTATCTGTTGCAAAGATAATGAAAACAATATTGTATTAATTTCCGGAGAATGTTCTAAAGAAACAGAACTTAGCGAAAATAAGTCAGGACCATTTCCAAAAACGATCGTTGGCTGAAATACAACCCACCAAACATTAAAAGCAAATGCTGTTATATTGTTCATTTCGCCTGAACCGTGCGCACGTATAAAATGTGCATACCATGTAAAAATATCAGTCGTAATTGGCAGCGTTATAACGATAACAGAGAGTAAAACAAGGAAAAGTAGCACAATCCATTTTTTAACACTAAATTTCTTAATAAATAAGAATAATACAAAAAAAGGTGCAAAAATGATCAACGAAAGTTTAACGAATAAAGAATACAGGTAAAAAAGAGATGATAAAATAAATTTTTTGGAAATAAAAAAGTAAAGAGAAAGTATAAAAAAAACGTTATTTACACTATCCATCTGTCCCCAAAAGGCACTATTGTAAATCACACTTGGATTGAATAGAAACAGTGAAGCACCCAGTAAAGATCGTCCGCGATGCTTCGTTAATCGGAGTACGCTCAAATAAAGAAACACACTTATAATACAATCAGAAATAAAAGAAGGAATACGAAATAATACGGTTAAAAAAGGGCCATTTATCCACGTATTAGATCCAGGAATTATCCCAAATACAGCAAATAACACTTTACCTATCTGTATCCAAATCATGTACATAAGCCAGAGGCAATATAAAAATAACGGCGGCAAGTTGTTTGCGTATGTTCCAAAACTTAAATATTCAGGATGCGTATAAGTATCTGTGAAGGAGTGAATAAATGCTATTTGTGCCCAGTCTTTGTACCGTAAAATATCTGTATTTTCTCGATATTCTAATGCATAGGAAATAGTAACGATTCTAACAATGCACCCTAAAATAAATAACAGTATAAAATAATAATGCCCTCTCATGGTAAACGGGTGCAGGATACTTACTTAATATCTTCTTTCTTCCAAGCTGCAAAGGTACATTTTGGATAATTGCTACATCCATAAAACATTTTACCTTTTCTTGTCTTTTTCATAACCATTTCACTCCCGCATGTTGGGCATGGAATATTTATTTTTTCCAAGAACTGACGGGTATATTTACATGTTGGAAAATTTCTGCAAGCAATAAATTTCCCGAATCTTCCCATTTTTATAACTAATTGACCACCACAATCAGGACACTGTTCATCAATTGTTTCTTCTACTACTTTTACTTTTTCTGCAATATCTTCTGTAGTTTGTATATCTTTTTCAAACGACTGATAAAATTCTTGAATAACGGGCACCCATTCTCTTTCTCCATTGGCGACTGCATCCAACTTATCCTCCATTCCAGCTGTAAAAGGCAAACTCATTATTTCTGGAAAATATTGCACTAAGAAGTCAGATACTGACTTCCCCAATTCTGTTGGAATTAATTTCTTATCTTCTTTGGTCACATATTGTCTTTCAATGATTGTAGAGATAATCGGAGCATACGTACTTGGTCTTCCAATATCTTTTTCTTCTAATGTTTTTACAAGACTTGCTTCTGTATATCGTGGAGGAGCCGACGTTTGATGACCTTCATGACTGGTTGATGAAAGTTCTACACTCTGCCCTTCTATAACTTCCGGGATAATTATATCTTCAGAATCTCTCCCCGAAACTTTTAAATATCCATCAAATACAATAACTGATCCTTTTGTTTGAAATTGATATCCATTCGAACTAGATACAGTTATTGTTGTTGAATTAAACAGTGCTTCTTTCATTTGAGAAGCAATAGAGCGTTTCCAAATAAGTTCATATAAGCGAACATGATCTCGATTAAGCTCTTTTTTACCTTCTAATGAAGACCAAAAAACAGAAGTATTCGTAGGTCTAATAGCTTCATGAGCTTCTTGAGCAACTTTAGATTTTGTTGTGTATGTTCTTGGCTTTTCAGGGAGATAAGAATTTCCAAAATCTTTTGCGATAAATTCTCTTGCATCATCTATAAATTTCTGAGATAAATTCACACTATCAGTACGATGATAGGTAATAAAACCTTCTTCATATAAACGTTGAGCAGTTTGCATAGTTTTCTTTGACGAAAAAGAAAGCCTACGTCCAGCGTCCTGTTGTAAAGTACTCGTGGTATAAGGTGCTGGTGGTGAACGTTTTACTTCACGCCTATCTACTGACTTAATAATAAATGGTGCTTTAAAATCCGTAATTAGCTGTTTAACCTGTTCTTCTGATGCAATAGAGGTTTTTGATGTAGAATATGATCCATCAAATAACTGCAGGGTAACCGTTTCTTCATATTTAATTCCATCTTTGCTTACTAAATCAGCGATAATTTTACTCTTTCCCACTGAAAATGACCCAGCTATTGTCCAGTATTGTTCTTTGATAAATTTCTCAATCTCTCGTTCTCTTTCAACTAATAAACGAACTGCAACTGACTGCACTCTTCCTGCAGATAACCAGCGTTTGGATAATTTTTTCCATAACAACGGAGAAAGATTATAACCGACTAAACGATCTAGAACCCGGCGCGCCTGCTGGGCATCGACCAGTTTCATATCTATTGTGCGTGGATTTTTTAAAGCCTCTTGAATGGCACTTTCAGTAATCTCATGAAACACGATGCGGTTATAACTTTCTATATTTGCTTTTTGTTTCTCCTGTTCATCTTTCTGTTGCTTTGTCTTTCGACCCTTCGCCTTTATCGACTGCAGTACATTAGCGACATGCCATGCGATAGCTTCTCCTTCGCGATCAGGATCAGTAGCAAGAATGATTGAATCTGCCTTTGACGCGATAGCTTTTAATTCAGAAACTCGTTTCTGTTTATCTTTTGGGATAATATATCGGGGTATAAAACCGTTACCTGTATCAACTCCTAATTCTGATTTAGGCAGGTCACGAATATGTCCTACACTTGCTTCTACAGAATATTTACCTTTCAGAAATTTACTTAAGGTTTTTGCTTTTGTTGGTGATTCAACAATAATAAGATTCATAAATTAATACTTTAGCATACCTGTCAAGGCTAGTAGTTCGTCAAGTGGTATATTCCCATTTCATCTCGACGAATGATGTTTGATAATTCTAATGCAGTTAATACAGGCTGAATAGATTCAATAGAACTTCCTACGTGGTGAATAATTTGATCTACACTCATTGATTCCTTTTTTAAAACATCGATGATCGGTTGTTCATCAGACGTATGAGTTATTACATCATTACTACTCATACTCTGTATAGTAGTATTTATGCCTAAAGCGCGAATAACATCTTCACCTCTGCACGTTACGATAGCACCTTGGGAAATGAGCATATGCGGACCCTCACTTTGAACACTCGTAACAGGACCAGGAACAGCAAACACGTCTCTACCTTGTTCAGCGGCATATCTGGCAGTTATTAAAGACCCGCTTGTTTTCGTACCCTCCATAACGACAATTCCAAGTGATAGACCACTAATTATTCTATTTCTTGCAGGAAATAATCCCCTATCAGGTCTTAAACCTAACGGCATTTCAGAAACGATTAATCCTCCGTTATTCAAAATATCTGTATATAATTGCCTGTGTGAAGATGGTGCAATTATATCGACACCACATCCTAATACAGCAATCGTTTTGCCTTTATGTTTTAACGCAGTTTTGTGTGCAACACCATCTACTCCTAAAGCCATTCCCGACACAATACAACAGCCAAATTGGGCCAGATCTGTCGTTATTCGTTCTGTGACAAGTTGCCCATAAGAACTGATTTTTCTTGTTCCAACAACACCGATCATTTTATCGTTAGTAAGTAACTTACTATTCTCTCCTTTTACATATAAAACAATTGGCGCATCAGATATTGATGCTAATTGCTTAGGGTAAAGAGAATCTCCAGTATTAATTGCACGAACGCCCTCTTTCTGTAGTGTTGTTTCATATATATCAAATGAATAATTGCTACGAAATGAAACAAATCGTTCTACTAACGCAGGAGATAATCCTACTTCTAGCAACTGATTTTTTGAGGCCTCCCAAATGGGTACAACTGAACCAAATGCCTGCAGTAATAAACGAAAGCGAACAGGACCAATCCCTGGAAATACGCTAAAAGCAATATAATAAGAAGATTCACTTCTCATACTATTCAATCATACGCATATCTGAAAATCTAAAAAAGAAGTACACGTATTTAACGCGTGAACCAATAATCTAATATAGCTTTTGCAATAGGAGCAGCCACATCGCTACCTCCTCCACCTTCTTCTACCAATACAGTGATTGATAATTCTGGTTCTCCCGATACTACCTCTTCATCTGAAATTCTTTCTTTGTCAATAAACTCAGAAGGAACTGGTGCCAATACTGTAATCCAAGCATGTGTTTTATCTTGAGGCGATCCAAATTCTGCTGTACCTGTTTTACAAGCAACAGGAATACGTCTCCTTGCTGATTCACTTGCACTTTGAGAATCTAAAGGTACAGAATAGTTAAATAACGGATAAGCCGTTCCTTCAGGTTCACATGCTTTTCTCATACCTTCAATAATAAGCCTGCGTGTTTCTTCGTGTAGTGGTACGTCATGACAATTGCTGCTATCTCTCTTACCAGTTACTTTTAAAATAGTAGGTGTACAAAAATGCCCACCATTTCCTAAAGCGGATGTATAATTACTTACCTGCAAAGGTGTTGTTAATAAATATCCCTGACCAATTGACATATGGTAGGTATCTCCCACGTACCACTCGTTATTCCTCATTTCCAAATCCAGCTTCGTTGTAAATTGTTTACTTTTCCATTCTGGACCGGGCAATACGCCTTCTGCCTCTCCCGGCAATTCAATACCCAGTTTCCCTCCAAGCCCTACTTTTTGTGACCATTCTCTCATTTTAGTAATACCTAATGCTTCCCCAATTTTATAGAAAAAAATATCATTACTTCTGGCAATTGCTTTCGTAACATCAACCATGCCGTCTTTCCCACCATACTGTGTAAAGTACCAATTATGAAACTTAAAAGGGCCAATCGTTATCACACCAGTATCTTCAATAAGTGTATCTTTAGTAATTGCTCCTTCTTCTAAAGCTGCCCACGAGGTAACCACCTTAAATGTAGAGGCTGGCGGGTAAACTCCACCAATTGCACGATTAAACAGCGGACGATCCGTATTGCTCATAAATTCATCATAATCCTCCTGTGACATACCTAATGAAAAATTATTCAGTGAAAACGTAGGACTGGAAAATAACGCCAATATTTCGCCTGTGGCAGGATTAGTCACTATCACTGCACCTCGAGCGTTTTTGGGGTAGGCCTTTGCAACGACATCAGAAAGGCCAGCATCTATAGATAAATAAATATCCTCACCAGAAAGTTCTTGATCTCTCCCTAATATTCGCAATATTCTTCCATTGGCATCTACTTCTACTAATTCTTTTCCATCTCTGCCACGAAGCCTGTCTTCAAATACTACTTCTGCTGCAGATCGTCCAATCTGATCACCTTTTTGATATTTTCTGAGTTGATAATATTCATCTTCCAGTTCTTCACTGTTTATTTCTCCGGTGTACCCAACAACATGTGCAGTAGATTCAGGATGTGTATACTTACGCACATAATCAACTTCTAAAAAATGCTGTGCTGGTAAGCCTTCTAGTTCCATTTGCTTACCTTGTTCTTCAGTAATATGTGTAATACATAGTGTTGCTGGTTTATTCTTGCATGGGGATAACAACCTGAAACGAGGAATATTTTCAACTAACGGAGTGCCTTTTCTGTCATAAATAATACCGCGGGGAGCATGACGGATTAAATCACGAGTACGGTTATTATCTGCTAATGCTCTAAATCTATGACCTTCAACAATAGTTAAAGAAAAAAGCCTAGACGCTAAAATAAAAAGTCCTCCCCACAGTACTATTGCCAGCAGTAACACTCTTCCGGCTCCTTGCCACCAATGAGAACGACGAGATTTGGGTATCCTCGATGATACTTTTGATTGAATAATAAGATTATCAGAAAACGTATTTCCAAACCGCATAGACAATAATGGGCGTTAATGAGGCAGAATCGACGTCCATACTTCAAGAATTATTAATGAATATATAATACCTACAGCTGCTTGCAATATCGTATGATCACCTCTTGATACACGTGCCCAGGCAACGACCATAACGATCAAAAATGCTGGCCATGCCAACCATCCAAACCATAAGACACATAAACCTGCAGCTAATGTTGCAATACCAGTGTGACCAGATATTTTAAAAAACAGCGTTATTAAAAAAAATCCGAGTACCCATAAAAAATATAACACAAATACATTCAATAAAAAGGGATTATCAAGAATAGAAACGGCAATAATATCTAGCACTAAAAATCCTAAAAAAGCCAGTAACGGTACTATGCGCTCTTTCCTGTTTGTAATATCCCAGTTACTGACTTGATGTGTTTTAAGTTTCCATAAAAAGTATCCTAACGGCAGTCCAAATAAAAACGGTAATAAAAAAGTAAAAAAAATAATTCCTCTTTTAGATAAATCACTTAAGAACACAGCTACAACAGTTAATAACGCAATAATTATAGGAGGATCAAATATTCGAGAGATTATCGTTTGTATACGATAATTGAAATGTACTGGTTCACTTCTTTTACGGGGCATGGATTCTTTATTTATATCAAAAATAAAGTATTCTTACTATTGAAATAATTTATTTACAACTTTCTTCCAGTCACTCTCACTTTTTTTAGCAATTCTTCATCTTCAAGAAGCTTTCCACAACCTCTCGCAACCGCAGTTAATGGATCATCAGCAATCCATACAGGCATTTTTAGTTCTGTTGCAACTAATTTATCAATTCCCTGAATCAAGGCGCCGCCTCCTGCTAATACAATACCTTGTTCAATAATGTCTCCCATCATTTCAGGTGGAGCTTCTTCTATTGTTAGAGCGATTGCATCAATAATTTCCTGCAATACAGATGATAAAGCCTCTCTTACTTCTGCTTCAGATAATCGCAAAGAAGTTGGCAAACCAGTTTCTGCACTTCTTCCTCGTACAACTGTTTGACGTTCAACAGAATTTACAGGAAAGGCAGAACCGATTGTAAGTTTTACGTCTTCAGCAGTCTTTTCTCCTACAAGCAAACTATGTTTTTGACGTAAATACAACATGATTGCCTCATCCATTTCATCTCCAGCAGTTCGAATACTTTTGTTGACCACCATTCCACCCAGACTCATTACTGCAATTTCACTTGTTCCTCCTCCGATATCGCAGATAAAACTCCCGTTACTTTCCTCAATAGGAAGCCCTGCACCAATAGCAGCTGCCATTGGTTCTTCTATTAAATATGCTTCTCGTGCACCAGCCAGCAAGGCTGCTTCTTGTACAGCACGTCTTTCTACTTCTGTAACACCTGATGGGATTCCAATAACGACTTTTGGTCTAGGGATTCTGGGAAAAAACGATCTTCTCGGTGATTCATGAATATACTGAATATAATGCTTTAACATAGCTGCGGTTGCGTCAAAATCAGAAATAACTCCATCTCTCAGTGGTCTAATTGCTTCAATTGTCTGTGGTGTTTTCCCGAGCATTCTTTTGGCGTCTGCACCAATCGCTAATACTTGCTTTGTTTTTATATGACGAGTAACAACAGATGGTTCTCGTATCATTATTCCTTTCCCTCGTACATATACCAAGGTATTGGCAGTGCCCAAATCTATTCCCAAATCATACGAAAATAATCCTAAAAACGTGTTTATCATGTGTTGTTCATTCTAGCATAAGAAAAAGATTGATATAATGCACACAACATGTCACCGGTTGTAAAAAATACTATTTATCAACATCGAATAAATGCAGGACTAACGCAAGAAGAATTAGCACAGAAGGTTAAGGTTACAAGACAAACGATTATTGCAATCGAAAAAGGAAATTATGCTCCATCAATAGAGCTAGCACTTAAACTCGCATTAACCTTTAAAACACGCGTGGAGGCGCTTTTTTCATTATGAATAAAAATATCATGTTACAAATTGTTTCTGCAGTATTCGTTATACTTTTTCTAATACTCGCTGCAAATCCATTTAATTTTTGGATGCCTTCACCAGTTTTAATGATGTTGGTCTGCCTTATTACAGCTACATATTTTATTTTTGCTGCTCTGGTATTTCTGGAAAGGCCTCGAGACGAACGAGAACAGCTGCATAGTTTAATTTCAGGACGCATATCATTTCTTACCGGTTCAGCAGTGCTGGCAATTGCTATTATCATTAAAGAACTACAAGGACAACCCGATCCCTGGCTTATTGGAGCTCTGGGCACAATGATACTTACAAAAATAATCGTGAGAATAGTGTTAAATATAAAGTAAATTACCTGAATGGCAACAAAGCAATGTTTTGCAACAATTCTCGAGAATCCCTGATTGAATTCAAGCCTAACACCGATTGAGTTTTCTTTTTATGGCTTTGCAAAAACCGCACTATACGATTGAGTATTCCCTGATGATCTTTAAGGCTCTGCAGCCAAACGGTTTCATCTTTACCATAATCAAGAACTATATCACCAGTTAAAAAATGATCATGTGCAATAATGTGCTCCAGATACTGCAAGGTCATACCTGATCGACTAAATTCAGTTTCTAGAAGTTTCTCCTGTTCAGGAATAGATAACCCAGAAAGTATAAAGTCATCATAGAGTTCAGTTATTATAAATTTTGCTGTCTGTTGACGTACTATTGTATCACTAAATACTGAGTGCAGATCTGGCGATGTGTCCATCGAGGCATCTTTGTCTTGTCTAATCAATTGATTAAAATAATCTTTTTCTATGCCTAATAAAGATGCATAAATATAACCGTTTACAACCAGTTCATTCTGCGATAACGGATAGTGGATATCTGCCTGTGGAGCATCTATTCTGTCTTGATACCATTTCCATTTTTGTTGGCGCATTTCAGGAAACACCTGCAAAAACAACTGAGTCACATCTGACTCTAAAAGCTTTGCTAATAATTCAGGCTTTTCTGCAAACAAAAACTCATCTGTTAGTAAGGCAATACCAAGACTATGGAGCAGTCGAGTACCTGACTGCATTTGACTGATATGGAGCAACTCTTCCAGGCAGATCAATGAGCAATGTCTGATTTTTTCATAATCAGTACTCACAAAAATTACTTCTGGTGGCGGCAACACTACCCGGACATACTTTTTACCATTGTACATTGAAACAACACTCGTACTATCAGCATCCAACGGCTCAGCACCTAAAAATGTGTTAATCAACAATTGGTCAGGTTCTGTATGCCACACTTTAGCACCATTCAATCTGATTGCACGAAGAACTCCTTCATAGAACATACTTGTATCTGATTGAATTTTGAGTTGTTCTTTAATTTCCGAAGAATCAACTGCTTTGCCGTATTCTAAAACCCGATTATAAGGTACAGGCAATGTCATTTGTGAAATGAAGAACTTTAAGTCAATAAAAGCTGTGTTATCAGCGTCTTTTTCGATGCGTTCAAATAATTTTTGCACATATTCAAGTACCATCAATACATTATCAACGTCTCTGTGAATTTCTCTCTGCGAACTGTGATGAATCAGTTGCTCCATCTGCCAATTTTACTACTATAACAATCCAAAGTACATCTGATATAACATACTTTACTTTCGTTGTGATTTAACTATGTGTAAAGTTAACTTGACATTTATACATTATCCGTTTTACTCTATAAGAATCTTAACAATCTGAAAGGAGTTATATGAATAAAAATGTATTACCGATTATTGGACTAGTAATTATAGGTGGAGTCGTTGGTTTTTTCCTTATGCAAAGATCTGCACCAGATTCAACCATGATGAAAAAAGATGACACAACCATGCTAAAAGACGATTCAACGACGCCTGAAGACTCCATGATGAAACCATCTGGTGAGGCTATGCCGGAAGATGATTCCGTTATGGAAAAACCAGGAAGTTACATTCCTTATTCTGCACAAGCGTATGCAGATGCTTCAAATCAAAAACGGGTACTGTTTTTTCACGCAACATGGTGTCCAACTTGTAAAACTGCCAATGAACAATTTACTTCAAAAATACAAGAAATTCCTTCAAATGTTGTAATTCTCAAAACAGATTATGACAAAGAATCAGAGCTTAAAAGAAAGTACGGGATAACCTATCAACATACATTTGTACAAGTTGATGAACAAGGAAATGAAATAACCAAATGGTCAGGTGGTGATATACAAGAACTAAAAAATAATCTTTTATAATCAAAGTATCTATATGATCGTGCTTATTCTCTTTGCTTTTATTGGTGGAATAATTACTATACTTTCTCCGTGTATCCTGCCTGTATTACCTATTGTTTTGTCAGGTTCATTAACTGGAGGCAGAAAACGTCCTTTAGGAATCGTCACTGGATTTATTTTAAGTTTTACCTTTTTTACGCTTTTCCTTTCTGCAATCGTTAAAGCTACCGGTATTTCAGCAGACTCACTGCGCTACATCGCGGTTTTTACGTTAATTATTTTTGGAATAAGTCTCTTTCTGCCAAAGTTTCAAGTATTGATGGAGCAAGTCTTTTCAAAACTTTCATCTTTTATTAGCAGTAAAACATCAAAAAACAATCAATCAAATGATTTCTTAAGCGGTATCCCGATTGGTGCAAGTCTTGGCCTTATCTGGACACCATGTGTTGGGCCGATAATAGCTTCTGTCATCACGCTTGCTGCGACCAGTCAGGTCACCAGTAGTGCACTACTTATTACCCTTGCATATTCATTAGGAACTGCTTTGCCAATGCTTGCCATCACCTATGGAGGAAGGCAACTTCTTCAAAAAAATACCTGGTTACTCAACAACACAAGCAAAATTCAAAGAGGATTTGGTGTACTTATGGTACTTACCGCTATAGGAATCTTTTTTAATATAGACCGCACTGTCCAAACATACATTCTGACAGCATTCCCTCAGTATGGTACAGGCCTTACAGCTCTTGAAGACAACGCGATCGTAAAACGCGCCTTAAATCAATTAATGCCAACTAATTCTGCAATACGACCACAAGTTGGAAAACCGATGAATACTGAAACTTCTCTTCCACGTTTATTCAAAGCACCAGGATTTACGAATCACAGTGGAGAATGGATTAACTCTGAACCACTGCAACTGGAAGATCTAAAGGGAAATGTGGTTCTTGTAGATTTTTGGACATACACCTGTATTAACTGCATACGTACACTACCCTATTTAAGAAGATGGCATGAAACATATAAAGATACGGGGTTAATCATTGTTGGTGTGCATACACCAGAATTTGAATTTGAAAAATCACTGGCAAATGTTAAGAAAGCAGCCTCAGATTTTCAGTTAGCCTATCCAATTGTTCAAGATAACGAATTTGGCATTTGGAGAGATTACAGCAATAGATTTTGGCCTGCAAAATATTTAGTAGACAAAGACGGCTACGTCAGATATACCCACTTTGGAGAAGGCGCCTATGATGAAACAGAACAAGCAATACAAAAACTCTTAAAAGAACGCGGATCAACAATAAATACCACTATTAAAAACCCTGAATATGATCTCCATGCAAGAACACCGGAACTGTATTTAGGTTACGAGCGCATTCAAAATCTTATTTCACCTGAACGTGTATTGAAAAATATAGTTCAACAATATACATCACCAAATTCTCCCCCAAAAAATTATTTTGGATATGAAGGAAGTTGGACACTGAGTGGTGAACATGCAAAGCCAGACACCAATGCTTCACTCATTCTTCACTTTGATGCAAAAGAAGTATTTCTTGTTATGCGACCGAAAGATGGTACCAAAAGCACAGTGCGGGTTTACTTAAACGATCAAATAATTTCGTCTGATATGGCTGGAGAAGATGTGCAAGATGGTATTGCTCAAATAACTGAAGATCGATTGTATAAACTGGTAAACCAACAATTTGCTGGGCCAGCAATACTCAAACTTGTTTTTGATGACGACAACACAGAGCTCTTTGCATTTACTTTCGGATAACTCTGTGAATATCAAGTACATTTGATACTGTACTCCTCCTTAATAATCTTGTTTCTTGGATTTATTGTTGAAACCGGTATACTAGTTATTATGAATCTTATCTCGATAACGAACAGAGTCATACGATATTCATTTTTTCTCCTTTTTATTCTTGTACCCCTCATCCTCACCCCGTGGAATTATGAATTGTTTGAATTTAATAAAATGCTCATAACTTACGGGCTTACGATCATTATCGTGTCTGCATGGATGGTAAAAATGAGTATTACCAGAACCATATCTATACGAAGGAGCCCACTTGATATACCAATTTTCCTTTTTGTAACCTCACAGTTAATTAGTTCACTGTTTTCGATGGATCCACATGTTTCCTGGTTTGGTTATTACAGCAGGTTTAATGGCGGAATGCTTTCAATCTTTACGTACGTTCTTTTATATTATGCTTTTTTAAGCAATATAGGTCATGAAGATGACTCTGTAAAACCTGCATTTACTAAACGCACAATTCATAATCTTTTAATTACTATACTCGGTGCTGCAGTTGTTGTTTCGTTCTATGGAATACTCCAACGACTTGGTATTGATAAATCTATATGGGTACAAGATGTTCAAAATCGTATTTTTTCAACACTCGGCCAGCCTAATTGGTTAGCTGCATATATCGGAGCACTTATTCCAGTGAGTCTTGCGTTTGCACTTTCTTCTATTAACAAAGATAAACGAGGTATATTTAATAATTCGTATCTTATTTGGATAACGATATCTACTGTTTTTTTTGTAACCCTCCTATTTACAAAATCCCGTTCGGGCATTCTAGGTTTCGGCGTAGCATTACTTATTTTCTTCACTTTGCTTCTCTTAAAACATACTAATAAAAAAAGTGTTGTCACAATGCTTTTCATTCCTTTTATTCTATTTTTTCTCCTAGCTGGGTTCTTTAAAACAAGTATTCCAACGTATGACAAATATTTTACTCTTGATGGTGTACGACAATTCATTTCGTCTTCTAAAACACAGGAAGCACCTCAACAACCAGAAGTTCAAACAACTACCTTAATTGAATCTGGTGGAACAGAATCAGGAACAATACGCAAATACGTATGGCAAGGAGCTTTAACGGCATGGCGTTCCAGTCAAAAAGCGTTTCTGATCGGTACAGGTACAGAGACATTCGCGTTTGCTTTTTTCAGGCACAAAGGAATTGAACATAACCTTACAAGTGAATGGGATTTTCTGTATAACAAGGCACATAACGAATATCTCAACTACCTGACAACAACAGGCATAGTAGGATTTCTCTCCTACATGGCAATCATATTCACTTTTATTTCGTGGTTTAAATTAAAAACAATCCCGGTAATAAAAAAGTATCATCAACAAGATATTTCCATAATAGAAATCGCCTTATTCTCAGGCTGGTTTTCTATACTCATTACGAATTTCTTTGGATTTTCGGTCGTTATCATACAACTATTTTTATTCTTATTTCCTGCATTTGCATTTGCGCTCATTCAAAAAGACACAAGAAAGATTCATATAGAAATGAAAAAACTTCCTTTTGGCGTTTCGGCGGGCTTAAGTTTTGTTGGACTCCTTATTGGATTTATTTGTTTAGGGTATATAGCGGTTTATTGGTTCGCAGATACCTATTTTGCACTCGGACAACGCCAATCCCGCCAGGGACAATTGGGTGAAGCATATAAATCACTCAGCCAAGCACTCTTACTGCGGCCATCAGAACCCATATATTATGATGAATTGGGAGTTACACTCAGCGGCTTATCTATTGCCGCAATGGAATCAGGAGATGCAACGACTGCATCATCATTAGCTCAACAAAGCCTACTAGCCAGTGACAAAGCACTCGCAATCTCTCCAAATAATGTGAATTTTTGGAAATCTAGAACAAAAATATATTTTGGCTTTTCAGAGGTTACTCAAGAATTTGTCGTTGCTGCAATTGAATCATTGCAAAAAGCCTTAGTATTATCCCCCTTTGATCCCAAAATTACCTATAATTTAGCAGTACTTTACGGAAGAATTGGTGAAAATGAAAAAGCGATAGAATTACTAAAACAGACAATCCAACTCAAAAAAAATTATAGAGATGCCTATTATGCACTGTACATTTTTTATCAAGAAGTAAAACAACCCAGTTTGGCCCGCGCAATATTAGAAGATTACCTTAAAACTGTAGATCCAAACGATAAAGATTTCAAAGAAAGAATCGCACAACCCATTCCTACAAATACTCAATAACAGCACATTTCTTTTACCGTTTATCGTTCAGCTCAGTTTGCGATATAATCCTCTCATGACAATGCCAATAGTAACTATCCCTAACGAAGTGTTACATACACCTGCACAAACTGTAAAAGTATTTGATAAAAAAATAAAATTGCTCGTAAGTGAAATGGAAAAGGCTCTTATAGCGACGAAAAAACCAAAAGGCGTAGGACTGGCAGCTCCACAAGTTGGTCAATCATATAGAATTTTTATTACAAGACCTACTTCTAAAGATACTATTCGTGTATTCATAAACCCTGAAATAATCGGCTATTCAAATGAAACATATGACCAATCTCAAAAAAATAAAGAAAAACCGTTAGAAGGTTGTCTGTCTATACCTGAAATCTGGGGGCCAGTCAGCAGATCTCAATCAGTAACCCTCCGTTATCAGGATATAGAAGGCAACTCACATGAAGAATTATTTGAAGGGTTCTTAGCAACCATCATTCAGCATGAAACAGATCATATTAATGGCATACTATTCACTCAACGAGTCATTGAGCAAAAAGGAACATTGTATAAAACAGAAATAGATGAAAAAGGAAAGGAATACCTGCAGGAGATACAAATTGCATGAAAGCTCTCGATATTCTTTTTTTCGGAAGTTCGTGTGATTCTGTCATTATTCTCGATGCAATTACTCAAGCGACGTTCTCTGACTATTCAGTAGATATACATACCGTTGTTACTCAACCTCCAAGACCAATCGGAAGAAAACATGTTATAACTTCTACACCAGTAGAATTATGGGCAAAAGAACACTCGATCCCGGTATTACATTTTCAAACAAAAAATGGAAGCCCTACTCAATTTGAAGATGAACAAGACGTAATACGCACCATTCAACGCAACCGCTATGACCTGATTATCAGTGCTAGTTATGGACAACTCATACCCTGGGATAGTATACAATCTGCAACATTTGGCGGTATTAATATCCATCCATCTTTGCTTCCTCGTTGGCGTGGTGCTGATCCAATCCCCTGGTCAATATTAGCATCCGATGCAGAAACAGGTGTTAGTATTGTTAGTTTAAGTAAACAGTTCGATGAGGGGAAAATACTCGCACAACAATCAATCCTCATATCGTCCAACCATCAGAGAGAGCCATTACGAAAAACACTGTTTACGCTTGGAGCCAAACTGCTTTCTGAAGTGCTCATTTCTTATGTTAACGGATCACTGAACACAATGCCCCAAGATCCAGCTTCTGCCACCTATGCACGGAGATTACAAAAAGAAGATGGCTTTCTTCCGTGGGGTATCTGTACCAGGATAATAAACAAACAACCACTTGCTGTAGAACAAATTATAGAACTTTCAACAATCGCACATATTTCCAAACAACTAGATATAACAGGACTCGCAAAAACCTATACACAATCATCTGTGTTTTTAGATCACTTCTTTAGAGCTCTTTCACCGTGGCCCGGCGTATGGACAATAGTACCTTTTAAGGGAAACCCTACCAGAATGAATATACGCTCTATTACAACAACTGACGCTCAAACAACTATTGAAACAGTTCAGTTAGAAGGTAAATTACCCACTCTTTTCTCTGAAATCAACAAATATATCCAGGACTAACCACAGAAAATAAATTGTAATAATCACTTAAAGTCTATACAATTTTTATAATGAAACATGCATATGCTCTTGATATAAAAGAAATATTGTTACAAATAAAAGTAGACGAGAAAAATGGATTATCTGAGCATGAACGGGAAACACGTCTTCAAAAATACGGTCCAAATAAACTCCCTGAAGCACCCAAGCCGAGTATTATTCAGGATTTTGTAGATCAACTTAAAAACCCTATCGTGCTGCTCCTTCTTGGCACATCAGTTATCGCAGGATTAACACACCGCGGAGTAGAATCAGCACTTATTATCAGCATAGTTTTATTCATGGCGGGTATCGGTGTGTTTCTTCAAAAACAATCAGAAAAATCACTCGAAAAACTCAAAACACTGCAAAGTAATACAACCACGGTACTTATAGATGGAAAGAATACGACAGTACCAACAGAATCTATTGTCCCGGGAGATATTCTCGTACTCAATGAAGGTGACAAAGTAGCAGCTGATGCCAGAGTAATTGAAAGTCGGGCAGGAAAAATAGATGAAGCTCCCCTTACTGGAGAATCACTGCCAGTCAGCAAACATAACAAACTTCTCAAAGAAGAAACAGCACTGGGAGATCGAATTAATATGGTATTTTCTGGAACATCTGTAGTTGCAGGAACCATAAAAGCAGTTGTTATCTCTACCGGTGCAGACACTGAATTAGGCAAAATCACAACCTATTTAAATGCACAAGACACAAGGCTCACCCCACTTCAAAAAGAGCTGGAACATGTCGGACATATATTATTAATTTCGTGCCTTATTCTTGTAGGTATTATTTTGTTGGTCTTAACTGTTTACCATAATGAAAGTTTTATTGATTCACTCCTGACGACTATTTCTCTTGCCATCGCCATAGTCCCTGAAGGACTCAGCGCTGTTATGACTGTTACTCTCGCATTAGCAGTAAAAGAAATGGTGAAAAAGAAAGTAATTGTCAAAAAATTACTTGCTGCAGAAGGACTTGGATCTATTACTCATATAGCTACTGATAAAACAGGAACTATTACAGAAGGACGCATGCACGTTGTCAATATATATTTAAGTGAAAAACTCTATAAAGCCACAGACGATACCTTAAAAAAAGATACAAACTACAAACGATTAATTGACATTATTAAGTTCTGTAACAACAACAAGGGACCTACAGAACAGGCAATGGTTGCGTTTTTAGATAAGCACGGATACAGCTATGAATTAGAAGGACGAATGGTTGAATATATTTTTAATAGTGATCACAAGCGAATGTCTGTAGTCAGAAAACATGAAGGACAAATGAGATTATTTAGTAAAGGTGCCCCCGATATTTTAATCCCCTTGTGTACGACTGATATTACAGGAAATACATCCTTTACAGATAATGAAAAACAAAAAGCCCTCAAAATGGCAGAACACTTAGCCTCACAAGGATTTAGAGTATTGGCATTAGCCGATAAAGTGCATAACGGAACAGTTGATCCTGAAAAACGAACTGAGACAGAAGATAATCTCACCTTCATTGGGCTTGTAGCGCTTATGGATCCTTTGCGAGAAACAGTTGATGAAACAGTCACTGCTCTAAAACGTGCAGGTGTTACACCGTTAATGATTACAGGTGACCATCCTGCTATTGCCAGATATATAGCACTTGAAGCAGGAATAATCACCAATGAACATACAGAACTCGTCTTAACAGGGAACGATCTTGATGATCTGTTTGCCAGAAGTCAACTGCCTGATGCACAAAAAACACTTCAGGCAGCTCGCGTCTTTGCAAGAGTGCGTCCTGAACACAAAGTCATGATTGTAGAAATGTACCAGCAATTAGGATTTCGTATAGCTATGACAGGCGACGGTGTCAATGATGCAGCAGCAATTAAAAGAGCAGATGTTGGTATAGCAATGAGTAATGGTATGGACGTTACTAGAGATATTTCAGATGTAGTTATTACCGGTGCCTATGATGCTCTTATACGTGCAGTAGCAATAGGCAGAACAGTTAAATTACGCACACAACTGTATTTGCAATATCTCCTGTCAGGAAATGCTGTAGAAGTAGGAGTATTTTTAGTAGCCGTTTTTTTAAACTTACCTAACCCTTTAACACCGGTCATGTTACTGATAATAAATTTGCTTACAGATGCATTACCTGCAATGGCAATGGCGGTAGAACCAGAAGATCCAGATATAACAAAAAGAAAAGTAACAAAGAAAACAGAACGAATTATGTCACCTCAAGTGATGCGGGGAATTCTTATTCAAGGTCTAACAGCAACAGCGGTAATCTCGTATGTTTTCTACAAATTTTTGCCTGAAGGTATCGAATATGCACAAACTATTGTGTTTACGTTCTTTGTATTTCATGAATCAATTCGTGGATTTACAGCAAGAAGTTTCACAAAATCTGTTTTTCAGTATGGAATATTTACAAATTATTTGATGAATCTGGCAATTCCATTGTCTATGGGAATTTGGGTTGTTATTGTATATTTGATACCTCATGTATTTAATATGGTCCCCCTTTCACCTACTATACTTTTTGAGTTATTACTACTTTCAATTATCCCAGCAGTTATAGAAGAAGCGACAAAATTAGTAAACCGAATGCTAATCAAACGAAAACAGCATGAGCATTTTGATAGTATTTAAGCTATTACTTGACGTATTGTTCTACATCGAATAGATTTAATATAGAACTAATTTTTTTAAAAAATCTATATGAAAAAGAAAACTGCCCCCTCAAAACAAACGCGTAATAAAATATTAGATTTTTCTGCCTGGAATTTTGTGATTTTCTTAACGTTGACTTTTGTACTTATCGTTATTGTTGCCTTAACCATGGGTGATGAAGCCAGAGCATTACGGGCAAAAGCAGGACTTCAATGTCCGGACATAAAAACTCTTCCTCGTCCAGAAGATTGTCCTGGCGGAGAATGGACATATCAACGCGCAGACACTGGATGCGTTGAATTTGTTTGCAAAAGTACAGGAATGTAATAACGCTTCTTTTTAAAAATATCTTGAAATAACTCAGGATGAAATAATCAGGTGGTAGCGACTAAAGGAGTAGCTTCTGCAGCAGATTTTGCATTATCAAATTTTATTCGTTTAATACAACGTGTACATGCTCTCATCCTCGTCATCGTACCATCCAGAGGTAATGTTACCCAATGAAGATTTGGTTTGAAAGACCTGATAACTCTCTGAGCTCTATGAGTCCAGCGTTGCCCTGCAACACCTCGGTGATGCTTATTCATACGACCAGAATGGGTCTTTTTTTCACAAATGTCACAACGGTATGCCATAAGAACCATTATTATAGTAAACTTTTGTGTATATAGCAATGTGTGATATCATAAAAGTCTGTGATCTTTGACTCTTTATCGAACCCTATTGCATTTATATTAAGTTTTGTAGCTATTGTTATCGCGATAACAATTCATGAATTTGCTCATGCATTTGCGGCCGATAGACTTGGGGATCCAACGCCAAGATTGCAGGGAAGACTAACACTTAATCCACGAGCTCATTTAGATCCCATAGGCACAATCATGTTACTTTTAGTTCGATTTGGTTGGGGAAAACCAGTAGAATTTGATCCATTTAATCTTCGACACCCAAGAAGGGATGCAGCTATCATCTCTATTGCAGGCCCACTCTCCAATATTGCCCTTGCTACAATCTGTTCTCTCGTACTACATTTACTTGTTTCTGACATTGGATTTGTGTTAAGTACGTTTCTAGGTCAATTTATGTTTTCCCTACTCTTGGGATTTTTAACATCTCTGATTTCTATTAATGTCGTTTTAGCAGTATTTAATCTTATTCCGATTCATCCACTTGATGGGTTTAAAATAATTGGAGGGATACTTCCTGAGGAAACAGCACGACAATGGTATGAACTTGAACGGTATGGATTTATCTTTTTAATCTTTTTATTATTACCATTAACAGGCGGTGCTGCTCCTATTGCAAGACTTATAGGCCCCCCTATTAATGTATTACTCCAACTATTTATACCCAGCGCTCCGTTTATATAAACATTTCTTTCTATCGGTCAATGTTCCTAGGAATTAACTCACAAACATTTTATTGACTTCTCAAAGAAACATAGTACTATAAAGATGCCCGTGTGGTTGGTTGGAGAATATTTTCTTCCACAAACCATTTCCAATGAGGTACCCACCATTGGTGGGAACAAGACTAAGTTTTATATTCCCGTGGGAGTATAAACAGTCTCTCCGAAATATTTTATCGGAGAAAATACCTTCAACTCACTCGGGCGTACTAATTTTTCACTCTTTTAATTCTTTCTTGTTCCTTTCGTTTCAAATTGATACAATTTCTTATCCTAACGTCTTAGTTTCATAAGCGTTTGCCGAGATAGCTCAGCGGTAGAGCAACTGTTTTGTAAACAGTAGGTCCGGGGTTCGAATCCCCGTCTCGGCTCCAACCGAACAGCACTGAACGAATTGAAGTAGTGTAAATTGTTAGGTTTTTTGTTTTAGAAATGGTGTATCTTTGAAGATCGTTTCAAGAATATTCATGTGTTTACCACTTAATGAGTATTCAACTCGTTTACCATACTTTTTTTTACTTACCCACCCGGCATCATAAAGTACTTTTAAATGGTGAGACATCAGACCACCGGAAAACCCAGTGATATCTATAATTTCCCTTACATCCATAGGCCGGAATGCCAATGTATACATAATTGATAACCTTGAAACATCCGCTATTGCTGATACTGTTTCCGAATATGGCAACATTTTGGCTTTCAGTCGAGTCTTTCTTGTCATATTGACATTGTAAACTATTTTTTATAATACACAGGCATGGAAATCTATGCTCCAAGACCTGTAGACGCAACTGGATTTGATATTTCAGAACGATCAGTTATAGAAGTAAGATTTCATCCAGTAACACATCCACTCTATCACTATAATCCCTATAATCATGAGCATAGAGTTTTTGAACCTTCAGAGAGGATTGGTACAGCATCTTCCACCATTAGAGAATCACCGTTCAGTATAGTATTTCTCATCAAAGATGGTGAGCAAGAAATCGTTGGGAAACTACTCAAACGAACTCCTCATCAAATTCATAATCAAATACTGGTTCAATCAGGGCTGTTGCTTCAACTCGGACAACACCCAAATATCGAAACATATCTCGGGATAGGAATCATAGATAATCCGCTTCAACCAGTGTTACTGACTGAATACGTAAAAGATAACCAGACAGTAGATGACTATATGAATACAACGCAAAACCCAAAAGATATCGTTCCTATTATCCAGCAATTACTTGCTGCAGTATCACATGCCCACAACAGACGTATTGTCCATGGAGACATAACTCTTGAAAACATTCTCATTCAATCAATAAATTCTAGACCATTTTTAAAGTTGATTGATTTTTCTATTGGTGCATATATTCCACCTTATCTACAAAGAATCAGAAGCCGAACTCCTATAGGTACAAAATATGCAACACCAATAGAACATACCCGCTCCTGTCTGTATGGATTTGCTGATGATATATATGGAATTGGATATATACTCTATCAACTGCTACATGAACCTTACTATCAATCTGTTGAAAACGATTCGGATGAACAATCTACTATTGAAGCATTCATATTCAAATCAATCGATTTTACATTGAAGAAACAGTACCAAGACATATTTAATGAATCTGACTTAAAAGAGGTATTGCGATGGGCTTTACATCAAGAATATGATCAGCGCATTCAGACTGTATCTGAATTAGCAACAAAATTAGATCAATGCCTGAAACAACCTTCCTTTTCATTCACAGAAGCACTATAATACTTTAATCGCTGGGATGCCGGAGTGGTCAATCGGATCAGACTGTAAATCTGACGCCTTAACGGGCTACCTAGGTTCGAATCCTGGTCCCAGCACAATAGTCACAATCTAATCCATACTTCTTGCTTCTATATTATCAATTCAATAAAATCTACTTTCCAAACAAACTCTATGACAAATACAGAAAAAGCTCCAATACACCCAACCCATAAACTCTTAAAAGCAAGTCAACTTAGAGAGGTACTCGACAGAAATAATTTACATCGTGTCGCTAGTATTCTTATTGATAATAATCATCTATCTGCATGTGATATCGGATTACTAATTTCGCATGGAGAATCTCCCGTCTCATTTGCTTTGATTGCGACAAAGTCAATTCAATATTCCGCAGAACCTGAAATTGCCGTTTTATATACCTTCCCAAAATTTAGAGGCAAAGGATTTGGCAAACAACTCGTAATAGGTACACTAGATTTTTGCCAGAAAATGGGATTCCCAACTGTTCACATCAATGCATCCTCTCAAAAAACTGCATTGATTTGTAACAATTTACCAGAAAAATGGAAACAAATGTTACAGATACACGACTCAGGTTTTTATATCGATGAACTTATAGCTGCTGAAGAAAACTTACTCGGCTAGGTGCAAACGAGATTATTTTTTATTCTTTTTATCACTCACGATGATACCATCTTCTAAGGTAAGTATTCTGTCTGCTACTCTGGCATATTCCTGTTCGTGTGTCACCATTACAATTGTTTGTCCGTTCCGATGTAACTCTTGAAATATCGATAGGATCTGACGGGATATTTGACTGTCTAAATTTGCAGTTGGCTCATCTGCAAATAGTATCTTTGGCCTGTGAACTATTGCTCTAGCAATGCTGACTCTCTGCTGTTGACCTCCAGACAACTGGCTTGGAGTATTATTCAGTTTGTCCCCTAACCCGACACCTTCAAGTGTTTCTGTAGCCATTTTTATTGAGCTATCGAGTGAATGATTCCTCATCAACAGGGCGGTTATTACATTTTCAATTGCTGTAAGAGATGGTATTAATGCATATTCTTGAAATACAAACCCAAGTTCCTTAAGCCGAAAGGAAACCCTCTCTTGTTCTGAAAATGCGTTTGTTTGAACACCATCCAAAACCACCTCTCCAGATGTCGGCACGTCCAATAAACTCATCTGATATAAAAGTGTGCTTTTCCCGGATCCTGATTTTCCCATAATAGCAACGAATTCAGATCGTTGTATAGAAAACGATAAACCCTTAAGTACCGGAACAGAAGTATTACCGGTTGTATATGTTTTGACAAGTTTATTAACTTCTATCATATTATCTCCCCAAAATTGCATCGAGTGTATTCTGTTTAACGACAATTCTAGCTGGAATATATCCTGCAATAATGGTGGTAACTAATAATAGTCCAACCCTGATAAATACACCTTGTACGTCCGCTATAAAAATCCCATCAGAAAATGGAAAGTCAATCGGATTATTTGCAAAATATGGAACAATCAAACCATAGACAATCACAAGTCCGATAAATGTTCCACAAACTGCATAAAATAATGACTGAAATATATACGAAGATTCAATTGCAAACCCATCAATACCAATCCCTTTCAAAATTCCAATATATTTTCTCCGAGTAATTGCATTGACAAAAATGACAATAAATATTGTTATAGAAGCAACAGCAAGTCCTATACTGCCAATGACATCTCCCAATAATCTAAACGTGGATGTAATATCTTTAACAAATTGTGGTTGAGCTTCTTCCCATGTTTGAACAATCCCTAATGAATCGATATTATTCCCAATCATCACTGATTTAACAAATTTGTCTTCTTGAGGTAATGTTGTTTTTATTGCAATTTCATTTACATTGAAATCATTGCGGTTAATCATGGGACGCAATTGCTGATCAATCATAATTATCCGACTATCAATTGCCTGAACTTTTGCTTTGGTAACACCGATAATAGTTACTTCTCGTGATACGTTATTTATTGTTAGTCTAATTTTGGAACCCACATCTGCGTTTTTAAGTACAGACATTCCTACTCCACTCGTTGACGTATATTTTTCAAGGAGTGATGCTCCCACAATAATTTCATCACGAGATCCTTCCTGAAAAAATCTGCCCTTAATCACTCTTGAAGCCAAACCTGTGGTCGTATTTTCTGCAACCGGATCTATACCTGCAACGACAGCATTTATTGAGTCTTCGTCTTCATCAGGTACTGTTAGTTTTTTAAAATCTGCCTCGGCTTTACCATTTGCAACATAACGCATACTAAATGAACTAACACTCGGTAAAGTGTTTAAGATTCCCTGAATCAGATGTGTGTCTTCTATATACTGTTTTTGATCAAGTGTACGTATAAAAACATCGCCGGTATAGCGTTCTTTGTATGCCACGACAGAACCTTGAGTGAGCCCTACTAATATCCCGCGAATTACAATAAGATTTAGAAACGTCAATGTCATTACCAAAGTAATAAGCAGTGTTGCCCAAATATTTGCTCGTTTTATTTCTCGAATTGCTAAAAAAAATCCAACTTTAAGAGATATGTTCAGCTTTTTAATTTGTTCTATCATGGATATTATTGGAGTTTAATTCGTTGCCCTTCAGTTAATCCAGAAGTTATTTCAGTAAATTCACCATTTTTAACACCAAGCGTGATTGTTTGTTCTGCATTGTTGCGGCCGTTTATTACTGTTACGTAATAGGTTTCATCGCGTTTGTTAATAGTTCTGTTTGGAACAACTAATACATTTTCCCGTGTGTTAGTTTGAATTGAAACAGTTGCAGTCATGCCGCCATAGACTGGCTGATCTGTTGTTTGTATACGTATATATGCTGTATACGAAACCACACTATTACTTTTGCTTCCAACTTCATCAATTCGCTCAACTATACCTGTGAATTGTTTATCTGGAAACGCATCAAATACTACTTCTGCCTCAACTCCTTGCGTAAGTTTAGCAACATCAAGTTCACTCAGTTGAATAACAACGATGGTACCTGCGTAATTGTTTGGAGCAATATACGCCAATGGCTGTCCGCTGGTCTTTGCCATAACTGCAGTTCCTTTATCAACCGAAAGATTTTTTATAACTCCATCTATTGGTGCTTTTATTTTTCCATTGGAGGTTGCCTGATAAGCATAAAGTGCAGCAGTAAGAGCACTTTGAGCAGTTTCAATGGCACTATCACTGTTTATATACTTTTTTCTGCAGAAGAAAACGCGTTGAGAGCGGATGTATATGCAGATTCAATACTATCAATTTCATCTTGCGTATATGCAAGTCCAGTAGCTGGATTAGTGCGGCCAGTATTTCTTCGATCTTTCATCTGCGTCACGTCCAACGATGCATCGATAACAGAACCCCTTGCATCTTCAAGCAATGCTTGATTGGCAATTTTTTGTTGTTTTACAGCATTAAGCTGCGTCAATGCAGTTTGATAGCTTGCGTATGCTTGAGATCTCTCTATATCATTTGCAGAACTTTGAATAGTAAATAATTCTTGCCCTTTTACAACCTGATCGCCATTTTGTACAGACAATGATTCTATAATCCCTGTGGATGATGAATAAACAGCAAGATACCCGGAAGTACTGACTTCTCCTGCTGCAACAATCTCTTCAGATATGGTTGCCTTAGAAACAATATGCTCACTAGTTTGGTTACGAGAAGTAAAATTATTTCTGAATAAAACAACTAACACAACACAAACAATTACTACTATTAATCCATTTCTCGATACTAAATATTTTTTAATCATTTGATGCACCGGTAAAAAACAATACCTTATTATGTCTTATCTTTTTCCATGAAACAATTATTAATCTCACTACACAAACTTCAAAAAATGAATAATCAAACTATAAAAAATAAAATTTAGGTTGTCATATATGGATAAATTATTTCATGCTTGACAAGTTCCGAGTTCAATTCATATAGTGATAAACATATGGAAGAAACAACACCAACACCTCAACCACAAAAAAAAGATAATGCCATTATTTTTTATATTCTTGGCGGACTTATTATAACAGCGATTATTGTTGCAGGTTTTATCTTAATGCCGAAGGGAACAAGTGAAACACCACAACAACCAGTATTAGGAGAAACTGTAGTTGTTCCAACAGCAGCGCCAACTGCACCAGGTCCAATTACTGCTCTCTCATGTACAGACCAGTTTTATAACACTGTAAATGGTGTTCCAGAGAACTATTACCTGACAACAGCAGGTGAATCACCAACTGCAGCTGGACAAGTTACCTGTACGTTAACTGCAACCTTAGCAAATAATGAAGTATTAGCAACTCAAGTAGTTACACCGACAATGAGTGCAAATACAGAAAGAGGCGGTAATACATTTAGATGTACCACTCAAGGTCTAAAACTGAGAGCAAATGTTCCTGTTAAAGTAACGACAGAATTGCGAGATGCAAACGGAAACGTTTCAAACTGCAATAGAACTTTCTTATTACCTTAATTGAGACACTGTTTAAAGGCCGTTGGAAAAGCCAGCGGCCTTTTTTTGTGGTTGATGATATTATTAACCCTTTGTTACAATCATTATCTACGCCTAGGTAGTTCAGTGGTAGAACATTTTCTTGGTAAGAAAAAGGTCGCGGGTCCGATTCCCGCCCTAGGCTCCCATGGTATACTAAATTATTACTATGAATAGTATTCTGTCCCTATTTAGTTTTTTTATTTTGGCTGCCGAGACGATTATTTCTCCGCTTTCATTATATGCTGTTAATAAACCACTTAAGACATTCGGCATGATAAGTGAATCCGTTAATATCCTTGGAATATCAGATTCAGATACTCCCTCCGACAATAAGCCAACTAAAAAGGTAAAGATAGCGCTTCTGGGTGATTCTATGATTGATACTCTCGGACCTGATTTTCCTGCATTAAAACAAATACTCAAAGATACTTTTCCTCATGTTGAGGCAGATATTCTTAATTATGGAGCTGGTGGAACAAATATCGATTACGGCATAGAGCGCATTACTTCTGACTATGAATATTTAGGTAATAGAATTTCATCATTAGCATCACAACAGCCAGATATCGTTATCATTGAATCATTCGGATATAATCCATATCCCTTTGATGCTGGAGCTCTTGATACCCATTGGCTGGCTTTAGCCAAAGCAGTTGATACAGTTAAGCAAACTATTCCTAGCGCAAAAATAATTATTGCCGCAACGATAGCCCCAAATGAAACAACCTTTACACAAGGTGCTTTAGGACTGAATTTCACTCCTGAAGAACGCAAGACAAAGACAACTATTATCAAATCTTATTTAGAATCTACTATACGATTTGCAAATGGCGAAAAACTGCCTTTAGCTGATGCGTATACTGCAAGTCTTACGAATACAGGAACCGGAAATACCGTTTTTATCAATCCAGGAGATAATATTCATCCCTCTGATGAAGGGAAAATGCTGTTTGCCCAAGCGATACTGGCTACAATACAACACTATACAATGATAGAATAAGAACCACAGAACGCTCCCTCTTGGAGAGTTTTCTTATTTAGGGTATAATCACTCTATTGTTGAAGAATTTGGATAAGTACTAAATATCTATTTTTTCACCAATCCAAAAAATGTATTTATGGCAAAAAAAGAACAACGCATATTAGTTGCACTTATCTGTACAGTCTGTAAAAGTCAAAATTACTTAACAGAACGCAGTAAACTGAATACACCAGAAAAATTAAAACTAGTGAAATACTGCAAAAAATGCTTAAAGCATACAGAACATAAAGAATCAAATAAACTAGACTAATTCCCCTGTTTTAAATTAGTTCATTTTTCCTTTGTACTTGTTATACTGAGAGTATGCATCGGAATACGTTTTATTTCATTGTTATCTTAGGAATTTTTGCCGCAATCGTTGTAGGCGTAAACATTGGAAGAAGTGCTTTACCCAATACTAACCAAACGCAAACGACTACACCAACACAAGCACTTACTACTCCAACTCCCGAACTTGTTATGTACCAAAGTAAGCAATGCGGAATTTCTTTTTCCTACCCTGATAAATTCAATAAAATAGATATTGAGACAGGTGGAGCGACACTAGTGAATAAAGAAAACACTAATGAATCAATAATCTTAGTTTGCCAGAAAGATATTCCCAGAATTCCATTAACAGATGACAAAATTGAGCAAAGAGCTATTGGCACTGTCTCTGCATTTCTTTATCACGATACCTCACAAAAAGATGGAACACCACTAGATAAACTTATTTTTACACATCCAGCGTTAAAAAAAGATGTTTACATTGCTGGATATGGAGAAACATTTAATAATATTATTTCATCCTTATCGTTATATTCCTCATTATAGTTCAACATTCTCGTCTGGAATAAACTTTAACGCGGTCGCATTTATACAGTATCGCTTTCCAGTTGGCTCTGGTCCATCATCAAACAGATGTCCTAAATGTCCACCACATTTTCTACCAATTACTTCAATGCGCTTTACACCTAAACTATAGTCTTCTCGTAATACTATAGCGTTCTCGTCTATTGGCGCCCAAAAACTTGGCCATCCTGTACCAGAATCATATTTTTGTTCTGAGCGAAATACAGGCTCATTACAATCAGCAGTAACATATGTCCCACTTTCATGATTAGTTAACATTTCTGGATGACTAAAAGGCTTTTCTGTTCCTTTTTCTCTGAGGATGTAATATTGTTCTTGCGTGAGTAGTTCCTTCCATTCTTTATCTGTTTTTAGAATCTCTGCTGTATACTCATCTGTTTTTATCTCAATCTGATTATATTGTTGTAACAATATAAATCCTAACGCAGAGAATATACCCATGACCGATAATACGAGAACAAGACGTTTCATGGTGTCATGATAACAGATAAGTTTTAAGAATACTAAATAGACCCAATGATACCCTATATGAACACTAATATTCCTCAGATGTTATCCCTATAAAATACTGATATAATTAACTAATCATTCTAAAAAAATTAAGTTCTATAGGGCTGTCGTTCAATGGTAGGACAGCGGTCTCCAAAACCGCCAATGCGGGTTCGATTCCCTCCAGCCCTGCCAGCTAAACGGCTATTTATGGCATAAAATAGCCTTAATATTGCACAAACAATACGCCTAATGATCACACCTGAGTTAGTAGATTAATTTAGATACATATTCAAATTAAAAGCGGTCTCCACAATCGCTCGGTACTTCGAAGCAGTTTTTGTATTATCTACATCTGGGATAAATAAAAAAATAAAAAATATTGTTGTAACAATCCCACTAAGACCCGAGGTTGAACATTTACTCCATTTTTAAACCTTAGCATACTTGATACACTGCGAATATGCCTAAAGTAATACTGTATATCGCACAAAGCCTTGATGGATATATTGCAACAAAAGACGGAAGCATCTCCTGGCTTGACTCGTACAATACGATCGACTATGGATACAATCAATTCCTCAAGTCAATAGATATCATCGTCATGGGCTCAATAACCTACGAACAGGTGCTTTCCTTCGGTAATTACCCGTATAACGATAAAATTTCGTATATTCATACGAAACGTCCAATGAACAAACCGCAAAACGCAGATATTACATTTATGCCAACTTTTTCAAAAAAACTCTATGAAGATCTTGATCCCAATAAAACCGTTTGGATTGTCGGTGGAGCTCATATAATCCAAACCTTCATGCAACATAATCTGGTAACCGACTATCAGATTTTCACAATGCCAGTCATTCTTGGGTCCGGTATACCACTTTTTCTTGAAACTAAACCACAACATCTTATTGCCCAAACGTCTCAAAAATATAAGAATGGAGTTATACTGACAACTTATACGGTGCATCAATAAAATCAGTTTGATAACACAATTTAAAGTAATTTAATAAGCCCTCTACATAGCCTAAAAACGTAATAATAACAGTATATAAATATCCTTCTGTAATACCCAGTGAGACATAGTCCTATAGTATATTTACGAAAACTATGGTATACTTTTATTTCATATTCTTAATGACTATGGAACAATCTACATACACATATTCTGATCTTGTCGGATCAGTGAAAAAAGCTTATGCAGATGCAGACCTATTTTGTGATCGCAACAAATTAGGATTTGTTGATAGCATCACCCACATTAGTCCAGGATCGTTTTTAAGTCGTACTCTCGATCAGTACAATGACTTGCTCTGTGGGAATACAAGAGAAACACTGGAAGACATTATTGACAACTTACCAACAAGGAACATTAAAGTATTAGACATCGGCGGAGGGGCTGGATATGCACTCATGAAATTAAAAGTACTATTCCCCCATATTGAACCGCATCTTTCTGATGAACGGAATACACCTCTGAATATAGTTGATGGGAATGGTCTACAACTTGGTAAGTTACATGGGCAGCATCACGTAATTTTCCATCATCTGCATCACTTAAAACTGTTTAGAAATAGAGAATTACATAAACAGTTTATGCTCATCACAAGTGTATTTAGTGCTTATGATGATACAAACGGACCTTTGTGGCCATTTTTTCTTAAAAGACTTCCCCGCCTTCTTGCTCCAGGAGGCAAAGCGTTAGTCTTTAATGGTATTTCTCCAACATTACACAAAACAACTGAAGCCATGCTAAAAAACTGGGGTATGCACTACGAATTTCATGAGTGTACATCTTTTGAACCTCATGAATCACAAAGAGGGAAAAAATTTGGTACCACCATAATCTATGCTTAAGTGTTGATTATGTGAACCAATTAATATAACGTTAGATGCCTTACAATTATATTTTTTCGTACAGGTATTTTTACACTTCCTTTGACTCACTGACCAAATGAATTAACTAATTAGATAAGCTATTTTAAAAACTAATTATATCCATATTAAACGCGTTAATAACTTTGCTTAATGGTATTTGAATAGGGTTATTGAGGTAAGCACAAAAATTTGACATCAGCACTATCACTTTATAGACTAAAATAAACAATTGTGAAAAAATCTGCCCCAAAAAAATTTAAAACCAGTAATAAAATACTATTACTTTTTTCATTTATTGCATCTGTATTTATTTTTAGTGTATTTTTCTTAGCTAATTCAAAACATTCTTTAGATGTCTTAAGTTTTGCAACTGATAATTCCTTTTCATTAAATGCACCGGTTCCTTCAAAATATATTACTCCAACCAGAACTTTTGGTACACCTACACCAACACCCTCATACTGTATTGATGGAGTAAATACCATTCAATACAGCACCCCTTGTGGGAAAAATAATTTTAGATACATTAACTATACATGTGAAAATAAACAATCATTTAAACAAGGATCGAAAACTTCTTGTAAACCGGTAAATGTATGGCTAGTCTATGCACAACAGGATTGCAAAGTGTGTTCACTTAGTCCAACTCCTAATCAAACAATTACACCAAGTACAGCACCAACAGTGACTCCTACTGCAACTCCAAAAATTACCCCTACATCTACACCTACTAGCTCTATATACAAATTTTTTAGTCGATAAGAGTTGTAAATCTGCATACATCTTGTTTTTTTATACTAAATTTAGAACAATAATTATGTATGGAATTGAATAACACTATTGAGCCTGAAATTCCCTCACAAATCCTGTTCAAAATTCAATTCCAGAATATCCAACTAATAATCTTAGAACTCTCCTACCGGCTATTTTAGGCGTCTTAATTCTCTTATTCATCGTCTCAGGTGGTGCATATTATTTAGGAACACAAAAAAATTGCTCAACGAATCAAACTCTAAATAACAACACTATTGCATCTGTACAACCTGCTCTAACTCAAACCGATTCAAACCTTGATCCAAGTTCTGCTAACAGTATGAATGATGTAAATGTATATAAACATCCCAAAGCATTTTACACTTTAGAATATCCTGTAAACTGGAACGGCTCGACCGAACCAATACCATCAGAAGTAAAGCAAGAATATGAGGATTATAATATCCGAAGTAGTGACTATCAGTTATCTGAAGGCTATCCTATATTAGAAAAGGGAGTTGAGATTTTAATAAGAGTAGAAAACTCAAATGAAAAAACAATTGACGAGGTTTTTAACAAAGACCCATTAGCTCCACAAATAGCCCAGAACAAAATAAAAACTACAGTGGATGGCCAAGAAGCGATTCAGTATGATTATAGTTATGAAGGACAGAATGCTACAATAACAGTCTTTCTTAACAATGGCAAATACTATTCGTTAAAATATCGGTATGCAAATAACGCAGATATGCAATCAGAGTTGAATACCTATCTTAATCTCCTGAAATCTTTCAAAACTGAATAATTTACTAGTTAATCTTAAATGCCAAATAAACATACACTTACAACATTCATATACTAGTCTATTGCGTAAGAATTCTTAAAGCTATATCCATCAACCTGAATTATCTGACCAATTCGTAAAAATCCTGATACAATAGTTGTTAGAATTTATAGTTATGCGTTTGAAACTCTTTTTAATATTTTTTCTTGCGTTAATCTTACGGACTATATGGCTATCAACTCTGCCCAATGGTGTATTTACAGATGAAGTAGTTAGTGGGTATGTAGGGAGATTTATTTTGGAACATGGTAAGGATATTTATGGGAACACTCTCCCTCTACTTTACTTTGATAAATTTGGTGATTATCGAGTAATTCTTCCTATGTATCTAAAAGGAGCAGCAACATACATCTTTGGAACGACTGTCTTTGCATTACGGATTGTTCCAGCTGTATTTGGTGCCTTGGCTGTTATTCCTCTCTTTTATGTTGTTTATTCTTTAACTAAAAAAGAATCCATAGCTTATCTTTCATCATTCTTTCTAGCTATAACCCCCTGGCATATTCTCTTATCGCGTGCAGAATCAGAAGGTATTATGGGATTAACACTTTTTCTCTTTGCTATGTACCTTTTTTTGCAGCCTTCTTCTAAAAAAATCTATCTTGGTGGCATACTTTTTTTCTTAACATATTTTTTCTACCCTGCTTTTCGACTTACAAGCCCGCTAATTGCATGGCTTTTTTTTCTGTATCCAACAGAAACTAGCAACAAAAAACCGCAAATAGTTGTTGCAATACTTCTTACGATCATTACGGTTCTAATTATACAAACTCCATTTGGTGGAGGTAGATTTAATCAAACTTCTTTTTTTGCAAATAAAGATATTGCAGAAAATATCAATGCAATAAATAGTAACTATGCTCAAGCGCATGGACCCGGAAATGCACGAATAGCATATTTATTTCATAACAGAATAACGGCTTATGCCCGGGAATTTATTATTAATTCAGCAACATATGTTTCTCCCCAATTTTTATTCTTATACGGTGGGAAACCTGAGCGATATAGTGTTCCATCATTCGGGCTTTTACCAATCTTGTTTGGATTCTTTATGTTATGGGGGTTACTAGAAGGTAAAAAGTACAAAAAAATTAATATACTTTTATTTGCTTTTTCCATTATAAGTATACTCCCCGCTTCTCTCACTGCAGATGACATTCCGAATATCCATAGAAGTCTTCTGCTGAGTATCCCCTTAATACTATTTGCTGCAATAGGATTTAACCTGCTCATTCAGCAAAAAAGTATACTTATGAAATCAATTACTATTCTAAGTCTTGTGCTGTTAATTGTAGAACTAATACTCTTTTGGCATCATTATCTGTATCTTTCTCCATCGTATAAAAGTGTCTTGAGAGGTGATGGCCTATGGCAGGGAGCTCAAAGACTCATAGAGCTAAAACCCAACTATGAACATATTTACTCAACGACATTTGAAGATTTTCCTATCTATGTACTTTATCAGATGAACCGATTCGATAGTCATTTTGCAGGAAAATTTACCCATGGTTCATTATATATACCACAGCTTGATACTATTACGTTTATTCCCCACCCCTGTCCACAACCTGATGATATAGAAATAAAGGGTGCTACACTACTTGTGGTAAATGGTGACTGCGAAATGAAGTTACATGAACATGATAGAAAGTTAGAAACGATTTACAGGAAAGATCAAACTCAAGCTCTGCATTTTATTGAAGTAACGAATCAATAAATCACCTTCTTGATTCTAAATGAGAAAGAAGATCGTGGAAATTGCAGGTAGCCAGACAGCATCCCTGATCACCGCTTCCATAATAAACATAGAGCTTTTCTTCTACGATAACTGCTCCTTCAGGAAAGGTGACATTATTTACTACCCCTGATTTTTCTGCTTCTGTTTCTGGATGTAATAATGGATGTTCTGTAACGGCTAATACTTTATGTGGATTATGCAAATCTAATAATGCAGCATTAATCGTCCATTCAGGATGATGAGCTTTATTAGCCGGACAATAAATAAATACCCACCCAAGATCCGTTTTTATTGGAACAGCACCAACCTCAGCGCCTCTGAATACTGACTCTGGTGGCTTAAATACTACATTCTTTTCGTATTCATCAATATTCTGTGCCATAAAGGCAGATGGAGGTCTTTTTACTTCTTCAATATCGTCAAATTTTGCATGCATAATTGAGGATAATGGACTGTCAGCCATCCATGTATACAACATATGATAATGTCCATGAATTTTTTCAGGAAACAACACTGCAGCTTTTGAAGTCGTATGACGAGGACCAACAATTCCATGTTTTTTCCAGTGTTTAAAATCTTTACTCGTAGCCAGAGCAATACGCACTTCCCACTTTTCCCAAGTGCCCCCAACTGCCGTATAAAACATAAAATATTCATCATCGATTTTTGTCACTCGGGGATCTTCACAACCCAAGATACTCTCATAGTCTTTATCGGGAGAAATAAGAGGCTCATCATGCCGTACAAAATGAATACCATCAGTACTTTCCGCATAGCCAATACTTGACATATAGCCACCTTGTTCGTAATTTTTAATGTCATTTGTAGCCCTATAAACCAATCGAAACACGCCATCTTCATACAATACACTCGGATTAAATACAGACCCTGCCTCCCAAACACGATCAGGATTCTTTTGCAGAATTGGGTTCTCAGGATGACGATCAAGATGCATAATTTTAGTATAGCATTAGTTTACTTTTCTATTTCTGCATACTAACCACTATCATACATAAGAAATCTATGATTCATACAGCTGGAACCAAGAGCAATATATACTATCTATGAATTTGCACTTAGAAAATAACAATTGTTTTAACCTATTGTATTCAGGTATAGTAACAGAATAGTATGCAGCAACCTGAACAGCAGATATATTACGGACCAGCTCACTTAAAAAATCTCTCAGCAATTGATACCAACAGAATCCCACAAGTTCCTGCAGATGAAGCAGAACCATTCAGACCCAATAGTATGTGTGAACTGTGTCCTGGGAAAAACTGCAAAGGGTGTAGTATCAGTCCAGATGGAATTAATTTTATTGGTAATATATTTAACTTAGATGAAGTACCTGTAGAGCATAGACTTGAAGTATCTATCGCATTAACAAAAGGTGGTTTTAAAGATAAAGTGACTACGTGGAACGATCCGGACGACACATCAATTCCTCCACATATCAAAAGAAAACCTGTTGCCAATTTTGCATTTTATAAACCTGAGATTGATGCAACATTTAGTGGACAAATCGACAAACGTGGAGAAATTGCACTTGTAGTATTACAGGGAAACCAATTAGAGACAATCGTTCAAACAGCACCAAAGCTGATTCCTGAAAACCCAAAGATGTCTACAATGCCCAACCCTATTGCAACTACCGAGGAACCTTCAATAAACACTAGAGTTCACACTCAAGATACTCCGACGCATTTCGTCGGCGGAATTGTTCAACAGCCAGAACTTCACCCTTCTGTTCAAGAAAGACCACAAGATTTACCGCTTCAAGAACAGGTACAATCACATCATTTGCAACAGGAACAGTCTCGTCCCGTTTTTACCTCAGAAGCCCGGCGAAAAGAAACAAATGTGTCATTGCACTCTACAATTCAGCCAAATCCTCAAGTAGAGAGAAACTTGCCTCTACAAGTATCAAGAGAGCAAACAAGAGAGAAAACAAGAATTCAATCGACTGAACTACTATTTATACCACGAGAACAAGTTACTAACTGGATTACACCTCAGGAAAACGACTGGGAGTTAACAGTGCCAGATCAATACCAACCGCCAAAAAAAATCTCCCGTAAACGGTACAGCAGAGAAACACCAGTGCGTCCCATCATTTCGAGAGAAACGCCAACAGATGAACCGCTCACTTCTACCCCTTTTGAAAAAATGATTCAAACTCATACAGAAGCAAAATATATGTTATTTGAGTTTCTTACAGAATTAACTCCACAACCATCAATAGATTCAAGCACTTCTACTGAAACACAACAAGTACCTAAAGAATCAAATCAGTTTAAACCCACACTGGAGATTACAACCAGCAAGCCTCTGCAGCTTATTAAACAATTTTTAACAGCAAGTGGAGCGCAAGAGAAAACTATCTCAGGATATTTTACACCAGATACGAAACAGGAAGTTGTTATTATTGATTATATTCTCCCAATATCTGAACAAACATTAGACGCACAATCAATATCTACACCAGAACAAACAATTGCTTTACAATCAACATCTACTCCAGAACAAACTATAGTATTGCAACCTGAACCCAATTCTGAACAAATGATTATTAAAATAATGAACAAAAAAGATGGAGAGACAACAATCATACTCTCAGAAACGGCTGCAAAAACAATTATTAATCGCTTAAAAACATACGTTTCCTCTCAAGTTATATCAGAAGATATTGAAATTGCTCCACAAGAAGATCATTCACGAATTGCCAATATCGTATCACCATATTCTGATACGTTCATTGGGTTTATCTTAATTTCCACAGTACTCTATATTAATCAGTTACTGGCAATGAATACTATCTTTGAAGAATTACCTATCAATTCAACGACAATTTAAATTATAAAGTCTTGGCTTCTTCTAGTTCTACCCAATATTGTGTTTCGTTATAAATATCCTCTGGATGTACCCGCTTCCAATCTAGCATTCTCAACATACTACTCGATGATGAAGTTACATCAAACACGGCTTTATTTTCATCATGAATAAGTAAAGTTCCACTTACAGTCCCCACAAATGGATACGATAACACTGCTAATTTTGTAGCATCTGAAGCAATACGACCCTCAATATCTAAATACGTACTTAACATCATTCCCTCAACTGCTGATCCTTTTTTATGAACATAGACTGAAAAATTATCTTGAGGAAATCTATCTTTTATTATTTCCAACCAATATCTGGTTCTTTGATCTGACCTGTTGGTTCCCTGTGAAAGTTCTTTAACTGTTCGATAAGAAGAACTCAAGAGCACAATAAGAGCAAGTGCGATTCCGATCCACTTTTGCTTCTGGATGACTCTGTATACTGCTGCTGTAGAAACAAGAAGTATGAGCGGGTGCATCGATACTAGATAACTAGAAAAAATTGGGGTACGAGTGTACCGTGCTATACCGATCATAATCCCCAAACTAACAATACATACTAGAACAAATTTCTTTTGAACACTTCCACTTCTTAAAAAAGGTGCTACTAAAAAACTGCCGATCATTAACATACCACCAAGTACCGCATTACCTCCGATAATATGTCCCCATTCTGCAGGCATAAAAACACTGATAAACGTTTTCCACCGTCTATTGAGTACTTCTAGAGAAATATTGTACTGATCATAAAGAATATAGTGCTTCATGTTTTGAAGATTCATAAAATCATGACGCAAATCGTAAAGCAGTATAGGAATAGTCGGGACAAAACATCCCAAACCTAAAGCAATCAGCCCTTTTAACCCAGAAAATCCGAATGCTACCATTGAAACCAATATTAACACCACTAATGAAACTCCTTGTAAGTGAATCGTTGCACCCAAAGAAGCAAAAAAACCCATGAAAAACAAAAATCTCAATTGTTTTGTTTTACCATAAAAGAAAAGAGATAGTAATAAACATAGTGAAACAAGTGATAAAGGTGACTGGTTGGTTAGATTAACAGATTGGGCAATTTGAGCTGTTGAAACAGCCGTAAATAACCCTAACAAAAGGCCAAAAGACGTATTGATTAACTTATAGCCCAACCACATTAACCCCACGACAAACATGCCATAACAAATAGTTAAAAATATCCAGGGACTAATAAGAGAAGGAAGATAAAAGACCGACCCAATCATAATAAACCAATACCAAACGCCGCTTGTCTGAAATGGACCTGCAGAAGAAAATGGCCCAAGCAGCGGAATTTGCCTCGATTCGATTGCATACCGTGCAATCATGACATCATGTATTTGATCATAGGCTAGTCCCCATCTATCAGGATATCGATAAAATCGTAAAAAGAAGGCCAAAATTACAATACAAACTGCTGCGATAATTACAATATTCCGTTTCATAAGAATTTATAAACTATATCAATTATCGTCTTTTTCCATAATCAAAGTAGTTTTTATGATAAGGATTTATAAAATCTGACTACCCAGGGAGAATATCCTAAGTCTACATAGAGTTCTTGTGCTTTTTTATTTTCGTTATCTACATTATTGAGAATAATATGCTGACATCCTCGTTGTTTACACTCCGTTTCCAGCGCTTTCAATAAGGCACTTCCTATACCCTGTCCTCTGTATTCCATGCTGGTATAAAGATCCCATGCTTCTGCGCGCTTTGTCCCTTGATAATATAACGTTTCTGATTCGTTATATGCATGTATTTCACCAATTACAAAACCAACCAGCAAATTTTCTTCTTCTGCAACATAGACAATATACTCTTGATGCGTTGTTAGAAGGTTAAAGTAGTGCTCACCAATATCAGAATTAAAGGCAACGGGATATATTCTTTCTTGAACAACACACTCTTTTACATATTCAAGACAGATCGTAATAAACTGTTTTTTATCCGTTTTTTTAAGAAGTCGTATAGCAATATTCATAGCGGTAGTATATCAAAAGAAATAGTAGATATACCTCAGATATATTTGCTATTATGGGATTCTTATTTAGGAGTTTTTTAAAGGATGAAGCGCAGGATCAGAAGAATATTATTTTTCAGTCTATTTTTTTCTATAAGTATACCGTTATTTTTGTTCATTCCGTTTTTTCAATCAAGAGAACAGCCTGCAACACAAAAAGAATATTGGTTTATGCTGTATCGATCATCAAATAAAGAACTTCTCTATTATGGAATACCAGGAGAGCGAGAAAACAGCACGCTGATTAAACAATTTACTGTCAAAACAGGTGAACCAGGGGAAAAACCTACCCCTCTGCCTACTCTTCTCGGGAGAGAACATTGGAATATCGTCAATGCGTTTTCCACTCAAGACCATCCAGATACTGCACCATATTTTTTAACGCTCGATATACCACATTCTGATCAAGAACCATTTGGGCCTACACCCTATGAAGAATGTAATGGTCAATGCAATTGGGAACTCCCAGGTCCATTTGGACTTCATGGTGTAGCCTCTGATTCCTCAAAATTAACAAAAGATAATCCGGGTTCATCTGGTTGTATACGACATACTGATGAGGATATTTCATATTTATTTTCATTGCTGAACAATTCATGGCCAGTGCGTTACTATATACAAGACGCTTAATATGCATATTAAAATTATTGTCATCATTCTTATTGTAGGAGTGTTTCTTTCCGGAGTATTTTTTTACGTGGCTAAACGCACGTCATCAGCGATAGAAACCCCTGAAACAGTGCAGTCTGTCATACCCAGTATCACTCTACCGACCCCAACCCCTTTTCCTTTCCAAGAACTTACTATTCCCTATTTACGTACCAAGTCGTATGAGAGCTCTTTAGGTCCCCTAACGCTTCATAACCGCTACTCTGCATATACATCCTATTTAACCAGCTATACATCAGATGGATTAACCGTCAATGCTCAACTTACCAAGCCAACCACGCAACAACCAGAACAAGGATTTCCAGCCATAATTTTCATTCATGGATACATCCCTCCAGCACAATATCAAACAACCTCAAATTACAATGCATATGTAGATTATTTAGCAAAAAACGGTTTTGTAGTATTTAAAATAGATCTAAGGGGACATGGTTCTTCTCAAGGTGAAGCAAGTGGCGCGTATTATTCTTCAGATTATATAAGTGATGTCCTTCATGCATATTCCGCTCTCGAAAAAACAGATTTTGTAAATGCACAAGCAATAGGTCTCTGGGGTCATAGCATGGCAGGAAATGTTGCTATGAGAAGTATTGCGGCGAAACCAGCAATACCTGCAATCGTTATCTGGGCCGGGGCAGTATATACCTATACAGATTTAGCAGAGTATGGCATAGATGATAACAGTTATCGCCCTCCTTCAAATAACTCTCAAAGACAACAACGACGACAGGAACTGAATAATTTATATGGCCAACCATCTAAAGAAAGTTCCTTTTGGAAACAGGTTGCTCCGGTCAATTATGTATCTGATATTCAGGGAGCTATACAAATCCATCATGCAGTAAATGATGATGTTGTCAGTATCAATTACAGCCGCAATCTTACTAACTTGCTAAAGCAAACATCTGTCACTCACGAATTGTATGAATATCAATCAGGAGGGCATAATATTCAAGGAGCAAGTTTTAATCAGGCGATGCAAAGAACAGTGGAGTTTTTCAAAAAACACCTGCGCTAATCTATTTGTTTGTCCATTAGAAACCTGATTTATTCTCATTAGAGTCTAAACAAGCTCCCCACCAGATACGCAACGAATGCTGCCAAGCCTCCGAGTAATAACGATTCACTTAATGTACGAACTACAGATTGTCTGGTAACGCGAAATCGTAAATACCCCAATAATAATAATGCACAAACAGTAGAAGTTATAGAAAACCAAAGGATATATTGATGATCTGAATAGAATATATAGGGCAATAGGGGTATAACTCCAAACGAAATAAACGATATAAATGTTGCGACAGCCATTCGTTCCGGTTTTTCCCCTTCGGGATTTTTTAACCCTAATTCTTCCTGCATCATGAAATCAATCCAATATTTTTTATTCCCTGAAATAATCGCAGTAAGCTGTCTTGCATGCTCCGGAGAAAATCCTTTTTGTTGAAATATTTCCTGCGTTTCCAGTATTTCAGACTCAATGTTTTGTTCAACTTCTTTTTTTTCAATTCCCTCTTCGTTTTTATAAACATCATGCTCAGACCGGGTGGCTAGAAAATTACCCAACCCCATAGAAACCCCATCAGCAAATAAATTTGCAAAACCAAAAATAAGAACTGTTAACACAGGAAGACTCCCCATCATAGACTGTTCGGCCCCGGCAAATCCTGCAACTACCGCAAATGTTGTAATGATCCCATCTGTTCCTCCATAGACAATCTCACGAAGATATAAAGAAAACGGTGAAATATTATGCTGTTCTTTTAAATGCAGTGTTAAATTTTTAGAAATGTGAGGCATGTATTTATCTTACTGCATAAGTATACTTTTTATTGTGATCTTCGTAACTTAGTAACATGATGTATTCCGCGTGTCCAATTAGGATTCAGCCTCCGCAGGAAAATAAGATCATCTATGATATCAAAAAGATAGTGAACCACGCCTGCTCCCATAAACACTAAAGCCCCAAAGTTATCTATTTGATATGCGACAACACAAATGCATAAAAAAACGACGGGCGTTAAAATATGATGAAACGGTAAATATGTCTCATGCTTGTGATTTTTTTCGAAAAATCGAATCAGTTGAACAATCTGTTTTTTTCGAAGATATGTAATGACTGTCTTTGTATACATTGAATTTCTTTTTCTAATAAATAAATAGATAATATGCTCTAAATCCGGAGCGAGTGTTCCTGCAATTGCTAACAAAATATGATAACTACTTACTGTAAATGACGTCATTGATGATAAAACGACTAACCACAACATTCCCAACAATATATGAATCCATTCATGTTTACCATGCCAAAAAAAAGTGAGAGTAAATAAACTAACTTTGCGCGCAGTCTTCATATATACTCTTTATTACGTTACTAAAATACGAAGAATGAAGCAACTAACTATCCAGTTTAAGTTTTTTTAGATATTGCTTAAATTCACCATTTAATTCTTTGTGTTTTAGCGCAAATTCAACTACGGTTTTTAAATATTCTAATTTATTACCAGTGTCATAGTAGGTGCCATTTTCTATTTCACACGCATAGACAGGTCGTTTCTTCATCAGTTCTCTAATAGCATCTGTTAGCCAGATTTCATCGCTCTTTCCCGGCTTTAAAGTATCTAATATCGGAAAAATATCTGGCGTTAAAACATAACATCCATGAGCCGCCAGATTTGAAGGGGCCTCATCTGTTGATGGCTTTTCAACCAGACTTTTGATCTGCCATGTGGTTCTTTCAACATTAAGGGCATCTACTATTCCATACCGTGAGACATCATCATGCGGAACACGCACTGCAGATATAACAGGATCACCATACTTTTCAAACACCTCAATACATTGCTTTGTTCTTGGCGGATCAGAATATATAAATTCATCGCCCCAAATCACTACAAACGGTTCATCACCAATAATTTGCTTTGCACATCGAACCGGCGTTCCGTTGCCGTATGGACCCTTTTGACGTATGTAAATAAAATTTGCCAGATCAGAAATATGTTCGATCTCATGCAGAAGTGGAAGCTTTTTGGGCCCCCCCATTCGAAGATTCTCGATTAACTCCATGCTTGGTCTATCAAAATGATCCTCAATTGTTCGTTTGTGATATCCCGTGACAATAATTATGTCAGTGATTCCCGACTCAACTAATTCTTCCACCACATATTGAATAATAGGTTTATCAACAATCGGAAGCATTTCCTTTGGCATCGCTTTAGTTTGAGGTAAAAATCTGGTACCAAACCCTGCAGCAGGAATAACTGCCTTTCTAATTTTTTGACCCATATGCATGGATTGTATCTACAGACGAGAAAGAATGTCAACGAAAACAATCAATTTTTTTCAATCGTTTCTTCCGATCCGGGAGCGGATGAGGCTACCGATCCGGGAGCGGAAATACTAGAGGCTGTGCTACCTGTTGTGAAATTATTGTCTTGTCTATATCCTACAGGTATAATTTGGTATTATTAGTGCACATGAAAAAGAGAATTCTACAATTCGTCGTATTGCTTTATACGACAATCTTCTTCACCACATCTGTAATTGCTACGAAGGGTGGTATTAACGTTGGACCATATTATGATCAATTCCCATTGGTGTCAGCTGCACTTGGACCGGGCTCCTGGGTGTATGCACTCGGATGTCCAGCAGATGTGGCACGCATGGAGACTGCTTATAGTAGTACCTCCAATCTGAACCTAATGATTAGAGCCTATTTAAAGGCAGGCGATGTAGGCACAACAGAACAGGCTGTTCAATTGGCTAAAGACTGGGGACAGGCTCTCAGAGCCCTAAATACACCAAATATTGTGTACTTTGTTCCTGCCAATGAAATTAATAACCCTGTTGAAGGATTTGCAGAGCGATCAACCGGACGGTTTAATGAAACAGCATTTGATAATCTCCAAACCTATTTAACAACGCTTAGTCAGGAAATTGCCGATGTAAGAGGCACAAAAATAGTTTTATTATCCCCTACTGTTGATCCTGGATTTCTATCTGATAAGGCTGAAGCACAAAGACCATTTATGCAACGAATCCCTTGGGATAGCTATGATGGAACAGCAGTATCTATGTACGGTGAATATTCGGGACTGTCACTCAATACAGCCGCTCACCCAGTAAAACAAGGTGATTTTACCCAATTGCCATTATTGGGAGTAAGCATTACAAAAGGACTCTATATAGTTGAAACTGGTGTCAGAAACACCAGTGATCCGGGAGTGTTATACGCAGAAAACACCCCCCAGATTATTGATTATCTTTCAGTTCAGACACCAAGCTGGAATGACTCTGTAAAGTCAGCCATTATTTTCTCTTACAATCCAGATGAAGGCGGAGACAGAAATCCCTGGATTTACAGTGCAACCGGAGTGCTCAATGCACTTAAAAGTAAGGGGGCTGGGCCACCTGTGCGTCCAACAAATGTAGGACCAGTGGGAAGTTTTGATGGATTAACAGGATGTGTATCGGAAAGTGAAACACCGATATTTGCTGATAAAGGCGATCAAAACGAACGTGTTAATTTAAACATTCGTCAGACCAAATTGTATAATTCTGCCGCAGCACTATCGGGACTGGCACAAGTATTCTATGGTGACGCAAATTATTTTGTTGACCAAGTTTCAGCTGCCATTGCGGCAATCAGACCGAATGGCCCTGGCGTTCTTCCTGATTTCGTTCTTGAAAAGAATGTGTTAGCAGACACCTTGCCTCAACTACTTCCGGGTGAATATCAAGTACTAACTCAAAAAGAAGAACTTCCATCCCCAGGAAAAATTGGTATAAAACTTGATACCGAATCCGCCCCCGCTTCTATACGAGCTTCAGTATATACTCAAAGAGAACAACTGGATACAACAGGTACTGCCAACCAAATTGTAGTAACCCAACAAGTTATTGATGGAAAAACTGTTGCTCAACCAGCCACCAATGTGGAATGGGCAAAACCGTTACGATCTCTAAATACTGTCTATTGTGCAGTCTCGGCCAACTGTAAATTAACGCCAAGTGAGGGTAATGTTGCAAATTTAAGAAGGCCACCACAAATTCTTGCACCTGGAACAGTGCCGAATCAATCAAATACTGGAGAGTCCGTTCAAACACAGCTAACACCATCCGCTGGTGAAATTCAGTTTAATGAAAACAATATCGACTTATTAGTAAGAATTTTAGCTGACTTAAGTCCTGATCCTTCAACTGAACAAATCACTGCCAATGCTGAAACTGGATTTGGACTCGTTTCGGAAACGTATATTTCTGACTTTACACCTCCAGAATATAAAGTCGATGGGAAAAACTACATTAATGCCAGACTTCCCTACCAGGTGCTTCCGGATTTTTCCCGCAATGCTCGAATGGAAAATGCGTATTCGACAGGCGGCAATGTTGAGGGTCTTAATACAATAGCCTTGGTCGTTGAGGATGGTAAAGGTATGGAAGATGGATACAACAAAGTGCTGTGTAGTTCTGTACCATACAAGTCGCCTGAATGGTATAAACACTGTTCTGAAAATCTTACACCAAACACCAGTGACTGGGCAATTAATGGAGAAACATCGCCAGTTTCACTCCCTGTTACCGTTCCTCTTGACTCTACTCCACTTGGGGCAGCTATGACTGAGGCCAGTAGAGGAAAAGCCCCTGCGTGTGTTTTGCAGGCTGTAAACTATATTGAGAATCCAAATTGGACTCCAACAACATCCTGTACCATTAATGCCTGCAGCGCTGCCGGACCGTTTCAAATTACAACAGGTATAGATGGGAACGGCAATACTACTTGTCCACGTTGCGGCTCACTTGGATACTGTCCGGATGCATGGCCAAATAATTGGCCGATCAATTCCAGTCAGCCTAGCCCGTGTGATGCAAAATTTGCAGCATCTGTGGCTATTGACCTATATAAATCAAAAGCAAGCTACTGGACTGCTCGAAACTTAGGTATAGCACAAACACTATCAGAGAATGCTTCAATTGAATCACAAAAAAACGCAATAATCTTAGGTGGAGATAGTTATTATGGCAGCTCAGTCAGCATACCTCGTCTGGGAGGATGTTCATATGGAGAGTTTGTCTATAAACACTGTACTGGCGGTAGCTATCAATGTGGCGGAGCTAGACCACGTCTATAGCTTTGAAAGCTGTCAAAACAAGCTTTGACTTTTATCTTATAAATTGATACTATTGACATACCCCTCAAAGGGGTGTTTTGTTATTTATAGACCTTATGGCAAACTCAAGCTTAACCAAAGTCAAATCAATTCCACCAATTCGATTTGTGCAGGAAGTTTGGGCAGAACTGAAAAAAGTTACCTGGCCATCAAGACAAGAAACAATAAAACTAACCCTCGTGGTTATAACCGTAGCAGCCGCTATTGGCTTTTTTGTAGGCGGACTTGATATTTTATTTATTAACCTATCAAGAATAGTTTTCCGCTAAATACACATCTATGGCAAGCAAAAAAATTAAACCAAACAAAGAAGAAAACGACACACAATCTCAAGCTGAACAACCAGTTGTTCAAACAGAATCTACAGATACATCGTCACAGACAACAACGACACAAGCTGCAGAATCGCCAAACACTAAATGGTATGTCATCCATACCTATTCTGGTCACGAAAACAAAGTAGCAACCACTATGAAGCAACGTATTGAAACCATGCAGCTTCAAAACAGAATTTTTGAAATTGTTGTTCCAACAAGAAATATTGTCACCGTCAAACACGGAAAAAAAGAAGAACAGAAGGAAAAAATCTTCCCGGGGTACATCTTAGTTAAAATGATTCTGGATGACGAAACCTGGTTAGCAGTGCGTACAACACAGGGTGTTACAGCATTTGTCGGAGCTGGTACCAAACCGACACCAATTTCAGATAAAGAAGTTCAAACTATCTTGAAATTCATGGCATTAGAAGCGCCTAAATACAAAGCTTCCTTCTCGGTTGGTGAAGCGGTCAAAATCGTTGATGGACCGTTTGCAGACTTTCTTGGATCAATTGATTCGATAGATGAAGCCAAGGGTAAAATCAAAGTACTGGTATCAATATTTGGCCGCGAAACGCCAGTTGAACTTGATTTCTTGCAGGTATCTAAATTATAAAGAACGACACATTTTAATACGTTTGATCATTAATGCGAAATCCCAAAGAGGTAATCAGTTCATAAGTGAATTTTAAACGATCATTCACTGTCATTTCAGGCAACATTTGACGCATTCTTCCTTGAAGTATTAGTAATCTATTAAATCCAACCTGATATTGAGCTTTACGCTGAATATCAGTAATAGCCTGAAGTATTCCTTCAGGTAATCGCTTTCTATTATTTGATGCAGACGTCATTATATGAAAAATTTTAATAAAATTTTCAGCGATTAATTCATGCTGTTTAAACACTTCATTTAATAATTCATTGCTGAAGCTAGTTTTTTTTGCATGTATCTCAAACAATCGAAGTATATTTGCCCAAACAAGAGGATCTGGTGACACTGAACGAAATAACTGCTTGAGTTCTTCAACATCAACGTTTGTATTAAGGTACCCGACAGATCTTTCCCCTACAAACAGACGCGATTGCCATTCTGGCAAGGTAGTTGAACTTGAGAAAGGAATAACTAAATACCCTTCACTATCAACTGGTACCGGCGTCGGATTATATGAATCCTCTCCCTGTACAATTGTTCCGTCATCAAACTCCTCGGATAATTCAATAGTTAAATCTGAAGTCAACGAAAGATTTTCTGAACCCATCATCGCAAACAGCTTTTGTTTTTTTTCTTCAGGAATTGCACCTATAGATTCTTTATGTATAGCTTTGTATAAATTATTAACAGTTACCCATAAGTCCATTCCCTGAATACGTGTTTCTCTAAACACATCCATAAATTTTTGTCCTTTACTGCGAGCATAGGCCTGCAATACGTATGTTAAATTTGCTACTATTATTTTCCTTTGTGAAAATGTTGTATTACCCTTAAAAAAATCAGTAACGATGCTACTGTACTTAATTAATATCTCTGCCTTCTTTTTTTCTGTTAATGGTCCTCCACCTGCTTTAATCTCTTCACGATGAACTATATACGGTACAATACTCTCATCTTCATTATCTGGTTTCACATGATTTATCCCACGCCCTAATTCTTCAAAAAAAGACTGAAACACTGGTTCATCAACAAACAAGAAATTACGAGCAGAAAGTACCTCATAATAAGAAGTTACGTTCCTTATATTTTCAATAATTTTCCCCCTTGTAACGGGATCTTCAATATTTAACCAATCAAATGAGAAATTTCTATTATTGTCTGTTTGATCAGGTACCGATGGAAGCTCAGGAATATGCATAAATGAATAAGAAATAAGTATATCATACTATAGCAATTAATACTGGTATGTATAACTATATTTTACTGTATATGAACGGTTGAAAACCGTATTCGAGGTAAAAGGACACGTCAGCCTTTACCTGTCAAATTCTTTGTGATATACTACACAAACCTCAATCATTTGAGGGAGAAACCGGGAATCGTTGGTTTCGATAGTGTTTGCATTTTTAACTACTTCTATTCTTACAATTCCCGGATTCTGAATCGATATATAAATATCTCAATTTTAAATAGATATGGCAGCAAAAAAAGTAAAAACCATTATTAAGCTCAATTTACCTGCAGGATCTGCAACACCAGCTCCTCCCGTTGGACCAGCTCTTGGACAACATGGTTTACCAATCATGGAGTTTATCAAAGCGTATAACGACAGAACTGCCAAACAAAAAGGTCAAATTATTCCAGCTGTCATTACAGTCTATGAAGACCGAACGTTTACCTTTATTACCAAACTTCCACCTGTATCTGCCATGATTATGAAAGCACTGAATATCTCTAAAGGTTCAGGCAAACCAGGTCGAGAATCAGGTGGAAAGTTAACGAAAGCTCAAGTAGAACAAATCGCAAAAGACAAATTAGCAGACATGAATACTTCCGATGTTCCTCAAGCCATGAAAATGGTTGAAGGAGCAGCCAGAAGTATGGGGATTCAAGTTGAATAAAAAGGATAATTTATGGGAAAAGTACGACATGTCATTATTGGCGACGAAACAGAAGAACTAGAGCAAAAGAAAAAGAGTCAGGCTCGTCGTGAAGCTAAAAAAGCAAAAAAGCAAAAAGAAGAACCTACAACAGAAGGTGAAACTTCTGCTGCCTTAGAACCTCAAACAGAGGATAAAAAATCAAACGCACCAAAATCGACAAAACAACCCAAAGTAAAATCTAAAAAATACCAAGAAGTGGCGAAATTAGTCGATAAAACTAAACTCTACTCGATTAAAGAAGCAACAGAACTTGTAAAGAAAACAAGTATAACTAAATTTGATGGAACTATCGAAATCCATATCAATTTAAATCCTCTTACTTTAGCAGGGAAAACTGAATTCCGAGGAGTGACAATTCTCCCTCACGGCACTGGTAAAGAAGTCAAAGTTGCAATCGCTGATGATGATTTAATAAAAACACTTGAGACTGGAAAAATCGAATTTGATGTTTTAGTTGCTCATCCTACAATGATGGCAAAACTCGCCAAATTTGCTCGCGTATTGGGTCCAAAAGGCCTTATGCCTAATCCTAAAAACGGCACAGTCTCCCCTGATCCAGAAAAAAGGGCAAAAGAGTTAAAAGGCGGAGAAGTTAATTTTAAAACAGAGCCAAATAATCTGATTATCCATATGGGTATAGGAAAAGTTTCATTTGATGCAAAAAAACTCCAAGAGAACATTGAAGCAATCATACTTGCTATTGGTAAAAACAAAATCTCTAGCTTATCCCTTTCTTCTACCATGGGACCGGGAGTAAAAGTCGCAGTTGCTTAGCTTTCGTATTCATCACCTGCCAAACAATTAACAATCTATGTCGCTAATTGAACGTTCATTTAATCGAGAAAAATCAACACAAATACCTTCGTATACAGAGTATCTTTTTAATAGAGTTAACTCATTAACAGATGATGCTTCATATGTTAAATTCGCTACAGAACTATACAATAATTTCATCTTTATCAAACGGGGTATAGCATTTAATTATGACCCTTCTCAAAAAAATAGCTCCTGGGATGGAAAAGGAATAAAAAGAACTTATAGGACTGGCTTACATAGTTGGGATGAACATTTAGTATCATTACCTGATGACCACGTTGAACAATCGGCAATAAGAGATTCCTTTACAAGAGCTCTCAATGAAATTGTAAAGCCTTTAGAATTCCAGTTTGAGAACGAAAAAGAACTCCACGACTATCTCTACCTGTTAGGATTTGAAAACGGCGGTTTGTCTCGTGGAGAATTACATTTTCATATTTACAAAAATAAAGACGGTCAACGATCAGATATCGAACAAATAATGATCAATACGATTGTTAGCAATCTAAAACGTATAAATCAGGACTTTTTATAAGTAAAAATTAACTCTAATTTACAATGACTTCCTCGGTCCGGTAATCCGTTTGTACTCTTCTTCTCCGAACATGCTCTGAATCTTAAAAAGATATGCCTTTACCAGAGATTGAAAATGATCTACCTGTGCAGTAGTCATCTGGCCGTATAATTCGGTTTCATGCGGTACACTCAAATACCACCTGTTAATAAACTCTAAATCTCCATCTGACATATATTTACTACTAAATGGTCCCCAAGGTGCCCAGACGTGCTCAAAATCAACCCGTACAAATTCAATAGGTCCGCCTACCTGAGGACTTACCAACGCACCATCATCATAATTGTTATCTTCATAATACATTTTTGTACCTTTATTAATCATCTGCCTGAGATGATCTACCTGTCTATTCCGAAAAAGCATCTCTACCTCTATTTGTTCAGGTTTAAATTCAGGATTTGATCTCATAATCCATTCTTTCGTCACTTCTCGTTTTGCGTTATCTGAAAAAGCTCCATCGATATATTCAAATATCACATACCCTTTTCCTTCTTTATCAGTTACATACCCGTATGGGCGTTCTGATCGAACTCGAACATCAAATACGGTTACATCACAATATTGTTCAATATCACGAGCTGTTGTAAATTCACCCTTAGGATCATTAACTTTCCAGCTTCCGGGCCGCTCATATGGGGCTTGTTTAGCAATAAGCTTTAGTCCTTGATATTCACACTGGAATACACGACTTCCCAGATGAGTAATATTCAAATAAGGTAAAATATCCGCAAGTTCTTTGTGTTTAACTAACAAGTGAGCATCAAACTCACCCAAATTTCCAAATGTAGTAGTGAAATGATGTACTGTGTCTTTTCCAGCATTACTTACATTGGGATATAGTTCTGAATTGCCTTCGCTCATGCCACTAATTTTGCTCCACCAAATATTCCAGAATCCGGAATGTTAATGTAAGAAACATTCGTATGCGGCAACAGTTTTCTGACGACTTTGCTGACCCGTTCTCGATATCTGTATCCTTTCCAGAACAAACTTCCTTCCATTACAAATGAAGTATCTCTCCCTAAAAATCTAGTAATACCGGCTATTTGTGTAGCAACCAGCATGCTGGATCGATCGAGTAGATAATTAGCAAGCTTCCCTGCTTCTCCGGTATCTTTTTCGGCAATTTCATCTATTTGTTCAGTTGAAGTAAGCACATCGTAATTGATATGACGTGATTTGACTGCCTGATTAAATAGTTTATGCAAATAAGCTCCAGCAATTTCTTTTTCCAGTAGTGCTTTTCCCGGATTTTGAGAATGAATATCTATGTTTTTTGCCTCATCACTCAATTCAAATTTATCAAAATGAGCTGATTCCAGGTTGATCATCGTTGATTCGTTTTCAAATAACGCAAAATTCATCCCTGTACCCACAATACCTGCTGCTACCTGATCCCAGCTGTATTGGGTTAAACCTGATAATAAAAGACAAATTGTGTCATTGGCTGCCGATACAATTACTTTTTGCTTACGTGTACGTAAGAGATACTCCTCAATAGTCTTACCCAACGCTTTATTTTCCAGCCCTGCAAATGCATTATCTTTCATGTTCCCACCCACCATAAGTCCATCAAGTCTTCCACGTTCAAAAATAGGATCGAGTGCATAGGCAAAATTCAATCCAATAACAGAAACATCTGGATTCACCGTATCTGCAATAAATGATAAAAATGTTTTTTCGGTATCAAAAAGTGGTTGCTGACCTTGTTCCTGAGAAAGAATCGTTAAATCACCATTTTCTTTCCTGACAAGTGCAGACTTATAGACACTGCCACCAATTACTAATACCTGAAATGTATCGCCCTTTTTTACTAAAGGTCTCGTTGAAAATGTGTGAGGGATGTACGGATAACTTGTAGGCTTTTTGGCTTTCCCAAATTCTAACTCGTGAACACACATTGTTGTAATTTCCTGGAGCGTTTGTTGGTTCATACTGGTAGTGTAACTCGTGAAAGATATCAATTCAATTGAGATGCTGTTGAATGATTAATTATACCTGCTGCAAACAGGATGTCTCGAAGATACCGATTGGTGTACGAAACTGAAAATGGTTTCATCTTATCTCGCACTTTCTCTTCGCCATTCCAATCTGGATTACCACCGTATAGTATTCTTAGAAGCAACGGATACTCAGCTCCTACAGGACTGCCTTTCTTCGGATCTCCAGAGCAAGATACTGAGCCTTTAACGTTATACAACAATTGATAATCGTTTTCTCCCACTCCATGATTATCACCATTGGTAAGCACTACTCCAGTTAAATTAGTTCTACCAAAGCAATTATAAAGCATTTCGGCATATGTTTGGATTTCTCTTAATGCACTCCCTTTATTTATATCAAGTGGATTCACATCTATGACACGCTGTCCGTTAGACACTGCCCCGGCAATAGATATTTTCCCGCCATAAAGATTATGCATCAAGTTAATGAATGCATCTTTCATGGAAATCTTGTTTTCTTCGGTAATGAGCACGCCAGTATGCCATTGCCACAAACGTTGTAGCTCCGTATGCCCAAATTCATCTTTATCCCCATTGACAATATTATGTATATTAAAAACGAAATTTACCTTTGATTGATTATATGAAACATTTGCTCCAGCTCTCCGTAACGTCAATATTGCTTTGCTTACATCATCTAATTGTTGTTCTATCTCATCTCGATCATCTGAAAGTGAAAAAGCACTATCCATTTGATTTAAACGCTTTGGATCCATGGATTGTTGAATCATCGATACAATCTCTGGATTTTCCGCCAGAGAAAGCCAAAACTCATCTTCTATGGTATGGTGTTTGATAATCTTAAAATTATCCAAAACATCAAAGAGTTGAGCACCGTTACAGGTGCCCAAGATAACCAGCGCAGGAGTAGTTCCATCTATGGTAGTCGGTCGATAATAGTGTTCGTTATCACTGGTAGGAACAAATGAAAAATTATATATTGCGCGAGGATCTCCCTGTTTTTTTAAGGAATTGTGTTCATCAATAAATTCATACATCAATTGCTGTACATATAATGCAGAAGGAAATGCCATGATATCTCTACCGGTTAATAAGGATACATGTTTACCTGACAGCGCTAACGCAGCCAGCATCATATAATTTTCCTTTTCCTCCTCTGGCAGCAGACTATCATCAACTTCATATGTTCTCTCAGACGTTCCTGATTTATTTATTTTTGTTACAAGAAGTCTTGGGTCATGAGAAATCGTGTGATCTATATCGAACGCTAGCCCATCTGCTTGCAGCATATGATTTAACTGTTCTTCTCCATAAATCTGTAATAATCTCTCAGTTTCTAGACCGACGTTTTCTGTATTTACTGTCTGTAACATTTTAAATATAAAATCTACTCTTGCATCTTTTTCCGACGTTGATTGCTCAGAAACTCTCACTTGAGGTGTTCTATCCGTAGGAATACTAAACTGATGAGTCACCCCACCCATGTCTGTATGAACTGCAGAATATGGTAATAATTCAATTGGTTTCATAGGATACAGGCAATCATATAAGACACTAGTGTTACCAGCTTGACTGAAACATATTGTTTTTTATGACATTTATCTGACAAAATCATTCAATGTACCTAATAGTTTTTACTTAGCCAGGAGTACTCATGGGATACGTTGCTGTTATAGAAACAGTAACTCCTAATTCTTCAAATTTTTCACTTAAAAAAGCAACACACCCTCCTGACGGCCCACATAATGATGGATTATAATAGCAGCCTGCAATTACAACATCAGATATGCCTTGATCTGCAAGTTTCTGGCAAAAAATTCTTGTCAAATAGTCATAATTTCTTCCATACGAAATCATATCCACTGCAGGCGTTGGTGATGCAGGATGAGTAACTGCTATATAACATTCAGAAATTGGGATATTTTGAAGCAAACAATCTCGAGTAAATTCACGCTTTGCAGTATTGACTAGTACGGTTGATGTGCGATCTCTATGAGAAAACCGTGATGGACGCTCGGAAGCATATATCTCATACGGGTAAGGCTGGAGAATTACTATTGGCGCAGACCGTTCAGATACACCGCTGATAACCCCCATAAGTGAATCCATATACGAGTTGTACCTTTGAGTATCTTCTTGATTACGAGGAACTCTTAGCACAGAAAAAGGATGCACAACAATAGTAAGGGGTGATTCTTGAGACGATTTTTGCCCAATCTCCCTCAACACTGCATCATTATACCTACCTTCATCTGTGACTAGGTCTTTGTAACTCGTACTAAGTACTTCGTCTTGTGGTAATGATAGTTGTTCGGACATTAACAAATATTACTATTGCTTGATATGACATGCTTGACTTCAATCTAACTTTTTCACCACAATGTAAGTTCAATTACACTACCTTAAACTCATAGTGATATTTTTCTTTCTCTATTTGTGTTTTCTTGCTCTTCATCGATATAATGACCCAATGACTGGTACTGAAGCAACCTATCCCAACCAATTCCGCGCCCAGGATGTAGCCACACTCATTGATCATCTCAAGCATCACAACTCAGTCAATCTCATTGGCATGAAGCGAGTTGGAATTAACAATTTTTTACGTTTTTTCTTTCAGCATTCACTTGCTTCAGCAGATGCGTTGCCAGATATTCAAGAACGACTGTTCATACACGTTGACTTAAATGACCTCATCGAACGAGAAATTGATCCTTTCTGGATACTAACCTTAAAGCGTATTGTAGATGCACTAGAGACTTCTCAAGTAAAGGATGAAGTAAAAGAAAAGGCACAAAAATATTTTGGAGAGAGCATTCAACTCAAAGACCTCTTCGTTACTATAGACAGTATACGAAAAGTACTCAATATGGTCGTCGACAGTGGGGTTTACATCACTATTGTATTCAATCGTTTTGACCGTATGAAAGAAGCCGCTACCTCAGCTTTCTTTGAAAATCTCCAAAGTCTGAGAGATCATGCCAATGCGCAACTTTCATACATATTTACTAGTTATAGGCCGTTAACAGACTTGCGACCGGATGTGTTTACTAAACAGAGTATGTCAGTATTCTGCCAGGACATGTATTTAAAACCGGCAACCCACGACGATGCCTCAACAATACTTCATACGTTCGAAGACCGATATAAACTGAACCTGAAAGATGATATCCGTGACGAGTTTTTACAAATTACAGGTGGTCATGTCCAGTTTATCCATTTATCTATGATTAAACTCAAAGATGCCGGACAAGTCCCTCAAACACGACCAGAACTCATTGAGCTTTTGTTATCAAATGAAGAAGCCTTACTGCAATCTGAAGAACTTCTTGATAGTCTGACTGAAAAAGAACTAACTGGATTACATCAGCTGGCCTCAGAAGACCAATCTCTTGAAAAACTCAAAGACTATCCGTATCTGACAAACACCGGCATGGTCACGGTGAGAGAAGAAAAACCTGTTGTGTTTTCTCCCCTGCTTAGACAGGCAATTATCCGCAGGATTGGACAGAAAACAAATAGTGCAACTAAAGATTTCACCAAAAAAGAACATTTGCTCTTTACCTTTTTAAAACAGCATGAAGGTGAACTCTGTGAACGAGAAGATCTTGTTGAGGCAGTCTGGCCTGAATATGCAGAATCAGGAGTTTCTGACTGGGCCGTTGATCGACTTGTTGCCAGAGTACGACAAAAACTAAAAACTCAGGAAAGTGAATACGAGATTGTAACAGTTATCACCCGAGGATATAAATTAGTCAAAAAAACTTGATCTGTTCTTTTGGCCGTCATAAGAACCAAAACCTCGTAAGCAGGTGAAAAGAGAGTGGTTTTTCACTCTCTTTTCAATGATTACAGTATTATTAAGTGTAATAAGTTATGAAGTTACATGTTTCAATGCAGTTTCTACAAACAATGTTCGGTGATACGGAGTACTTCCATTATCAATAATGGCTTGAATATGCTCTTTTGTTCCATACCCTTTATTACGCGTCCAATTATATACAGGAAACTCTTCATGAATTTGTTTCATGATTCGATCTCTTGTAACTTTGGCTACAATACCCGCTAGGATAACTGGCAAGACAGTAGCATCCGCATCTACTTGAGTAGAAATAGAAAATCCGTCAACTGCAATCTTTTCAGGAGGAAAATACCCATCCACCACAACCTGTAGTATATTCCGATCCGGGATCGGAACGTTGTAAATTACTTGTTTAATCGCTTCTGTATTTGCCCTGCCTATACCTTTGTCATCTATTTGAGGGACATCTATACAAAACGTCCTGTAGATTATTCCCGAAGATTCTATATAGCCAAACACATCTTCTCTCTGTTTTTCTGACAAGGTTTTACTGTCTCGAATAGGAATTGATGCCTGAAGTATTTCTGTATGGTGTATAGAACTGAGATATACGCCAGCTACAACCAAAGGACCTGCCAACGGCCCCCTACCTGCTTCATCTATGCCAAGGATGTCTTCTTCCATCACTTCATTATTGACCATACACAATGATATTTGTATAGTGACCCTATGGGAGATGGAAATTCAACAGTAGAAACAGGCACACAAAATACAACTGATGACATGCCAGAGTGGTTAAAGGATGAAATACCAACTTCTTTAGAAGATGATAAACCAGTACCTTCTTGGCTGGTAGATCCTAATGATGAGAAAAAATTTATTGTTCAATTTGATTCGGAAATACAATCTGCTGTACCTCCAACAATCATTCAGGCTAAAGAAATTGCACATAAAATGTTTAATGTTTTTAATACTAAGGGCACAAAACTAAGAGAACTAAAAGACGGTATTACTTCAATCGTTACACAGTACGAATCTGATAATACTATTACAGATAATCAATATGCAGTACAAGATCAACAAATCTGGGGTGATGCAGTCTCTCAAATACAGAAATACATTAATGATAGAATAGATAACAAATTCAACTTAACCGCAGATCGAGATCATAAAAAAAAATATGTACGTACATTGTTTAAATTAATTAGTCAGTCTCATCCTGGCTTACTTTCCTCTGCAAAAAATACTGATAATCCACTAT